>CP006915.1:0-600000 GCA_000503915.1 Candidatus Saccharibacteria bacterium RAAC3_TM7_1 | reverse complement strand
CAAATATCAGTGACACGCCCGCGACCGCGATTACAACTGCGACCGCACCCCAGAAGGGGAGAAGTGCGAGAGTCACACCCAACAGGGCAGCAGTACTCAAGCTGAGATCGGCCGCATTGTCAAATGCGTGCGGATCCTTGCGCCAGGGGTAACGCATGTTCTCGGAAGGTGAGTAGGGCCAGCGACGAGCGGCGATCCCGTCGAAAGCATCACTCAGAATGCCAACGAGAAATACGATCGTCGCAAGCTCCCACGCACCCTGCCAAATACAAAGCGCTACTCCAGCTGCTGACAGCACACGCAGCACCGTCAGCCCATCAGCAATGAACTTCACATTTTCACCACCTTTCGCGTCCATCGTTGATCACTTATATAATACTACTTTTTTAATATTAGTCAATGTTTGTTATCTGTTACAATAGAATTGTTATGGCACAGAAAAAGCACAAAAAAAAGCAGCCAAGTGGCCAGGTCGTCAACCGTCGGGCCCGCTTTGACTATGCGCTCGAAGATGAAATCGTCGCTGGTCTTGAGCTTACCGGCCAGGAAGTCCGAGCAGCGCGCGATGGCCACGTCCAGCTGAAAGGCTCGTTCGTCAGTTTAAAAGACAACGAGCTGTGGCTCAATAATGCCAGCTTTAGTCTGAAGCTCAATGAAAAAGGAAGCGATAATCGTAGTATTGATACTAGGCCTCGCAAACTTCTCGCTAAGCGCAAGCAGATCGATGCCTTTGCCGCCAGTCGGCAGCAAGGCATGACGATTGTCCCGACAAAGCTACTCACCCGTGGGCGGTTTATTAAACTCGTCATTGCCCTCGGAAAAGGCAAGAAGACCTATGACAAACGCGAAACGATAAAACGCCGCGACCAGGATCGCGACGTAAAGCGTATGATGAAGTAATTTTTGATAGTTTATACTTATATATATGAAGCTCTATTCCTGGAACGTTAACGGTATCCGCGCCGTCCTCAATAAAGGGGCACTGCAAAAGTTCATCGCCGAACATGACCCAGATTTCCTCTGCCTACAAGAGACGAAAGCTTCGCGTGATCAGTTTGAGATCGATTTTCCGCAGTACGAGGAGCACTTTTTTAGTGCTGTCAAAAAAGGCTACGCCGGTACGGCAATTTTTTCCAAGACCAAACCGCTTGGCTACAAAGATGGCTTTCCAGCTGACATTATTAAGAAATTCGACGTCACCGGCGACATCTACGGCAACCCCAACGACGAGGGCAGGGTAACCGCCGCCGAGTTCGATGATTTTTGGATGGTGACCGTCTACACACCAAATTCAAAAGGCGATCTGAGCCGATTGAAGCTGCGCTACGACAGTTGGGATAAAGCATTCCTGGCGTACGTCAAACAGCTTGAGAAGACCAAACCCGTACTATTTTGCGGTGACCTCAACGTTGCCCACCAGGAAATCGACCTCGCAAATCCCAAGCAAAATATCGGCAAGCACGGCTTTACTGATGAAGAGCGCGAGCGTTTCCAAGACTTTCTCGACGCTGGTTTCGTCGATACCTTCCGCGCGGTGTACCCAGACAAAACCGAAGCCTACAGTTGGTGGACGCATTGGGCCAATGCCAGGGCACGTAACGTCGGCTGGCGCATTGACTACTGGCTCGCTAGTCAGGAAATTGCGGCGCGTGTTAAAAACCCGCAAATTCACCCCGACGTCATGGGCTCCGACCATTGTCCGGTCAGTATCGAAATCGTATGAATGAATTAGCAAACAAAACTCTCGTCATGATCGTTGGACCGACTGCTATCGGCAAGTCCACGCTAATGCGCGAAGTCGTCCGGCTTGATCCGCGTTTTAGTTACGTCCGAGCGTTTACAACGCGTCCGCAGCGAAATGGCGAAAATAGTAGCTATATTCATCTATCAGAGGTTGAAGCGCAAACACTGAAGGATCGAGGCGAAGCACTAACCTGGATCGAACACCCCACGACACACTTTAAGTACGGCACGGTCATTCAAAGTTTTCAAACCACATTCAATCTTCAGGATACATTAGCGAGTACTGTTCAGATGTATCGCGCTTTACCCTTTGCTCGGACGATGACAATCAGCCTAATGGCATCGGTTGAATCGTGGCAGGAATGGCTCCAGGCACGCTTTCCCGAAATGAACGACGACTTACGAAAACGTCTTCAAGAAGGAAAAGATTCGATCGAATGGTCGCTTGCCCAAACCATCGATCATCACTGGCTCGTCAACCGCCCAGGGCAGCTCTCCGAAACCGCGCGACAGGTGATTGCTATCGCTACGAACAGAATGAGTCAGACCGCTGCACCACAAGAAGCAACAAAACTTCTCAAAACAATCGAGAGTTTGCTATTATACAAGTAGTTAACAAGGAGGCAATGGTGGCACAACATACGTCAAAAACCTATCAAAGTAACCCGTTTTATATCGCGCTCGAGGGCTTGACGACCTTCTTTAAGAAAGCGCAATCGGTGGCAATCGCTGCCATTGTACTATCGGCACTGGCATTCCTTGGCAACGGAGTTAGCACCATCCAAAATGCCATCACACCAAACGATGCGCGTCCTGATCGGCAAATCTCACGTCAGGAGAGTGAAGCAATTAAGGGTGACCTCGAGAGCACATTTCGTGCATTGCCACCAGCCGTCTGGGCAATTATCGGGGTTATTGCGGCCACGATACTGTCCATTGCCATTCTCATAGGGATAGTCATTAGTGGTGTCAGTGACTACACGTCGGCACGCTTGGCTGCCGGACACGACACCAATCTTGGTGAAGCCTTAAAAGAAGTCTTCCGACATATCGGCAGCTATTTATGGCTACAGATTATCATTATTGTCAAAGTAATCCTCTGGTCGCTTCTGTTGATCGTGCCTGGTATCATCATGTCAGTCCGTTACAGTTTGGCTGGTACCAGTTTCTTCGCTAAAGACCTGCGCGGCAACGCGGCCGTCAAGCACAGCCTAGAACTTACGAAAGGTGCATGGCTGACAACATTTGCCGCCAGCGGACTATGGAATATGATGACCTTTGGTGCGATGGATGCAGTCCTACGCCCCGGCACCAACGCCGTACTCTATCGTCAATACAGTGCCACCAAAGAGAAACCGGCTGCCCACTGGCTATCATGGCTGACGCTACTGCTACCCATCGTCCTGGCGGTCTTTATCGGGCTGCTCATCTTAATGGCCGTGCTACTCTTCGCCGCCGCCGACTATTCATTTAGCGCATGAAATTCGCCGTCTTCGACATCGATGGAACCGTCTTCCGCTGGCAGCTATACTATGAAGTCGTCCTAAAGCTACTCGAACGGGGATTTTTTGAGGATCACCAGGCAAACGCCATTCGCGCCAGCTTTCATGCCTGGCAGTCACGCAAGGAGGCTTTTCATACGTTTGAGATTGCAGCGATTAAAGCGTTAGACGAAAGTTTAACACGACTGAAGGTGGAAGATTTTGAACTACTCACCAGCCAGATTCTTGAAGAATCAGGGCACAAAGTCTATGCCTACACGACAGATTTAGCCACATCATTAAAGGCCGAAGGTTACTATCTCCTGGCGCTCAGCGGATCGATGCAAGAGATTGCCGAACCGTTTGCCAAATCATACGGATTTGACGAGTGCATCGGCTGGCTATACGAACGTAAAGACCACGCGTTTACTGGAAAAGTGGCACGAGCTACGGTCGGGAATAAAGCAGCTATTTTGAAAGATTATTTCGTGGCACATGATGTTGACCTCAAGGGAAGCATAGCGGTTGGCGATAGTAAGAGCGACATAGAGATGCTCGAGCTCGTCGAGCGTGGCATTGCATTTAACCCCTCCGAAGAGCTACTAGAGGCAGCCAAACAACATAACTGGGAAGTGGTGATAGAGCGTAAAAACATTGCTTACACCATGCAGAAGGGTCGCGATGGATTATACGTATTGGCGCAAACAGACACTTTCTAAGCCGCTGTTTCCGGATATCGAATGGTCAAGGCCGGAGCGGCGCGACCAAGCTGGCAACCTGCTCATTATCGGTGGGAACAAACTTGGTTTCGTGGCTGTTGCCGAAAGCTATCAGACAGCGCTCGATACCGGTGTTGGCCACGTCAAGGTCTTAGTGCCCGACTGCCTCAAACGAACGATTCCGCCCATCATCACTGAGGTTATTTATGCGCCCTGTAATACGTCGGGTGGGCTCAGTGGCGACGCGAAAAACGACCTGATGGCCGCCGCCGCCTGGTCGGACGGTACACTACTGATCGGCGACGCCGGTCGCAACAGCGAAACAGCCGTGTTATACGAACATTTCATCAAGGACTACAGCGGACCACTCACTATCTCGCGTGACGCGATCGATCTCATTAAAAACGACCCGCGACTTATTGCCGAGCGTCCCGACACGCTCATCGTCGCCAGCTTTGCCCAAGTACAAAAACTCTTTCAAGGTGTGTACTATCCCAAAATGCTGACTTTCAATATGCAACTACTACAGCTGGTCGAAGCGCTGCATAAATTCAGCACTACTTATCCCTGTACACTGGTTACCTTGCATAAAGACACAATCATCATCGCTAGTGGCGGGGAAGTCATCACCCAAAGCTGGGAGAATCCGATGGCGATCTGGCGTGGCCAGGTTGCTACGAAAGCCGCAGGTTATGGACTCTGGAACAAGGGCAAACTGCTCGAAGCAACCACCGCCTCCCTCGCCAGCGACCTTTAATACTCTTTCTAAAATAGTTCCTTATGGTATAATTGCGAAATCATGACGTTAGTGGTGAAGCAAGAGACAGGTCACCCACAACTGGCTCGAGAAAGAGTCCAAGCCTACAGTGCCGCCATCGCAGAGCGCTGCAAACGGAACGATATCCCCACTGCACACTATTACCTAGCAAGTCTTGCGGTCGAAGAGTTGCAGATTGCGGCAAACCGGGGCGAAGACCCACCCGAAGAAACGTTTCGCTCAGCCGCATACCGATTACAGCACGCAGCTGAGTCAAATGATGGTATTAACGAGCTTGCTTCGCTACGAGCTCGCTTACTTTGTATATGGATGCGTCCTATCGTATGGGCGGGCATTGTTAACCTGGAAGGACTGAACGATAGAGAGGCCAGAAGAGTAGCAGATAACCTCGGGTTTGACGAGCATGCGACAGAAACAGCCGAACTCACTGCTGAAGCGTTAGAACGCCACGATAGGCTTCTTGCTACGCCTTCTCGCGAGAGATCCGAGGATGAGCAAAGACAACTACGTGAAATTAAAGGCTATATTGGCGAGGCGACGCCAGTCCTCCTCGCAATGCGCCGCGCCACCGCCAAGCAATTCGCCTTGCCGTCTTTGGCGTACGATGACGACATCAACCCCGATACTTCAACCCATATTGACGGATTCTACTATGACAACCGTAGGAGACGGGGTGATGAATCGATCTTCTCCTATCAGGTGGAGGGTAACGTCCGTACGCATAGCCATATAGCATCTCATATCCCAGTCGTTAACGCTCATTTAATGGGAAATACCCCTAAATCCAGTAAGTGGCCGAACGACGACCGAGGATATGCAACAACACGGCGGCTTATTACCGAACAGCGCGGTAAGCGTTTGAGCCTGAGCGCCAGATCAACTCTTGACCATATAGCGAGTGGCGTATTTAATTACGTCATGCATAAATAAAAGACTTCTTTTCTGAAGTCTTTTATTTATGGTACCGCGGGCCGGACTTGAACCGGCACGAGCGTAGTGCTCACCAGATTTTGGGCGTAGCATGAGCGTAGCGAATTGTCTTAGCGAAAATCTGTATTTGGTGCCGCGAGTGAGAATCGAACTCACACTCCATTGCTGGAACGGGATTTTGAGTCCCGCGCGTCTACCAATTCCGCCATCGCGGCACAAATACAGATTTTAATTCACGAAGTGAATTGTCTACCCCGCCTGAATGAATTCATTCGGGCAGGCGATTCCACATGGCGCGGCATACCCGAAATCTCTCTAGTATTGTACAATAAGAGCAAGTGGGAATCTATAGCTATGCAACCTGATGACAACATGCCGATCCAAAAACCGCCTCAAGGTGGTACCCAACCGCCTGAGCGTTCTATCGCAGCCTCACAGGCGGCCGCAGCCGATGTAACGCGTCACCAGATCGATGCTATCTACTCAAAACAAGCCGCCGATGAGGGAAGGACAGACGTGACCGCCGTCGAGCCGACCCCATACCAGCGCAACCATACGCCATCACATACAATTCGTTCCGAGGAATGGAACCGTTATCATAGTGCCTGGCAAAATTATTATCAGAAGTACTACGAACATTACTACATGGGTGCCGTCCGTCAGGTACACCAAGCGTATACCAGTCGGTTGCCGTCGCAACTAGACCAAGGACACCCTACGCAGGCCATTGGTACCGCTACCAGCAACGAACCACTCTCTAAGGACGAAGCCATGTACGACCTACGCGCGCAGCTGGTCGACAAAGTACAGTCATCCGCCAAGAAAGTACGTAAAAGCCGCCACTTTGTACCGCTCGTATCAGCCATCGGCGTCTTACTGCTTTTCGTCTTTTTACAATACAACAGTATTATCATCGGCAATGTTAAAGCCTACGTAACTCCGGGTGAGATTGATCCTCAAAATATCGTTGTCGATCCGAATGCCTCGCTCGCCGTCAGTAAGGATCCGGTACTGATCATCCCGAAGATTAATGTTAATGTCCCGGTTATCTATAACGTCACGCCAGACCAGACCTCGCAACTAAAGGCGATGGAAAGGGGCCTAGCCTGGTTTGGTATACCAGGCGCCAACAGCAAGCCTGGCCAAATCGGCAATACGGTGCTCTCCGGGCACTCAAGCAATGACTTTACCGACGGTGGTAAATACAAATTCGTGTTCGCTTTACTTGACCGACTAAAGAAAGGCGACATATTCTACGTCCACTATAATGGCACACGTTACACGTATAACGTTACGAAAATCCGTGTCGTCAAGCCAAATGACGTCAAGTCATTGCAGGATGGTACAACCAAACCCGAAGTGACGCTTCTAACCTGTACGCCACTCGGTACGGCGCTGAACCGCCTACTTGTTACTGGCGAACAGATAAGCCCCAACCCAGCAACCGCCGCAAAAGCACCGCAAACGGATACTGGTGGAGAGGCAATCACAATGCCAGGTACTGCACCGACGCTTATCGAGCGGCTATTTGGTGCCCGCTAGTTCGAGAGTATCATTTGGCTACGCCGTAGCTCAACGCCGCGATCGGTACGCAGAAAACTATAGACGTATTTATTATCGCTCGATTGGTTACCTTCAAAACCGGTGGTCGCTTCGGTGATTTCCTGGCGGTTCCCACCGTCAAATTCGATGATCGTAAAGCGTCCGTTGACGACGTAGCCAACATGGTACTTATCGAGCCATGTAAGCCGACTGGCCGTGGTTGTACCGAGGTCGGTGGAAGTCATCTTACCAAGCTCCAGATCATATGTCAGAAAGCCACGTTGAGACTCTACAACGGCCAAACGACCCGCCGATCTGATCGATGCATCAAGTGGCGGCGTCGCCACCTGGAAGTGCGCAACTGGTGTCATGGTAATCGGTGCGGTTGAGGCACTCTTCGGAAGGGCAGAGAGCCGGTATAAATCTATCTCATTGCCAGTCGTAATAACCGTATACAGATCACCGTAGTACGATCCAATGTCTATCAGTAGTTTTTGCTTGGTTTCCCGCTGCACTAGTTCACGGCCTTTCACGCCGCCGAGAGACATATACCCGACCGACTGGATGGCTGGCGATTTCTGCTGCACATACAACAGTGTATCGTCGCTGACATTGATACCAGTAATATCGCGTAGTAGCACGTCCGACAGATTGCCAGAGGAAACATCGGCTGTCTGCAACGTTCCGTCATTCATCCGCAAGATGAGACGATTGCTCGAATTCGGATCAAACAGGACAGTCGATATCGCTTTTTTGTAAGTACTGGTTAAATTCTGCGATTTGGCCGGGTCGTGCCGATCGACCAGTAGCCATTCGATCCGTGATGCTTGCGTACGTTTTACCAATATAAAATTACTGTCGTTGCTCCAGCTCGCAATCGTATAGCGCCAGGTGCCCGACGTCTTTCCCGCTACCGTACTTAGGTTGACGTTGGTTTGCTGGTATTTGCTATCGGCCATGTCTATCAGAACAATACTCGGCTTTGTGACATCAGGTAATAACGCGTAGTAGCGTCCGGTCGGCGAGACGCGCGCTTCATAAAGCGACGCGAAGGAAGCTACCGTTGTGGTGGTAATCTTTTCCGGCACCAGTTGTGCGTAGTTTAGCCATAGCACCTCGCCCGCTTCGATGTCGACCGACTTCTGCCAGAGGCGATAGCCACTTTTTTCCATCTTCACCTGGTAGTGACCAGCGTTGACCGTAATCTTCGAGGGTGTCGTATCGATCAGATGCGCGTTGCCGACCGTTACCGAAGCGCCACTGGGGCGGGTAACAAATTGGACGAGGCCGCCTTGCTCGATCGTGTTCGTCAGCCGGTTGAAACGGTAGCCAAGCATTAGTAGTACGAGTACCGTTACGAGACCGACGACAAAGGTTGTCATTAACGTGTAGACGATAGTACGCTGGATAATCTGGCGTCGCCGAGAGCGGGTTTGGTGCATAGTCTCTTTCATTATACCACCCGGTTTGCTGCCATTTATAAATGAAAGGCTTGCATCACGCTTATGCGCCGTCTATGATAGTACTAAACCACTTGGGGAAACAAAACGAGGGTAAAACATGAGCGAATCTTCCACCATCACTATAAACGGCGTCGCGTACGACGCAGCGAGCGGCGCGCCGCTAGAAAAACGGCCGAGTGCTGCGTCCGTTCCGTCGCATCCGGTCAGACACGCCAAATCAATCCACCATAAAACGCAGCGCTCATCGACGCTCAGCCGTCAGTTTGTCAAAAGCACCACCAAACCGGTGAGAACGCCGGCCGTCGCGGCCGCTCAGACTCCAAAACGCCCGGCCATCGAGCGAAGCCCACAGATCACGCGCTTTGCCCGCGATCCGCAAGTTCAGGCTCCTCGAGCGCGGACTATTTCCGACTTCGGCCCAGCCAAGCATCCTGTGGTCGAAAAGGCTCAAACGCTTCATGCCGCTAAACTCCAACAGCAGGCAAAAGCAAAGCCACGCACTGCCCGAGAGATTAAGCAGACCGCTATCTCAGAAGCTTTGGCGAAGGCCAAGCCAGAGCGCCAGAAGGCAAAGCGTTCACATTCCAAGCGCCGTCTCTTCAACATCACGACCGCTTGTGCCGCGCTTATCTTGATCGCAGGTTACTTTACCTACGTCAATATGCCAAACATCTCGGTTCGTGTCGCCGCAGCCCAGGCCGGCATTAACGCCACATATCCTCAGTACCAGCCGGCCGGCTATCAGCTCCACGGTCCGGTTTCCTACAGCGAAGGTCAGGTCGCTATGAACTTTGCTGCCAATGCCGGCCCGCAACGCTTCACCCTCAGCCAGACGAGGAGTAGTTGGGACTCCAGCGCCCTTCTAGCCAACTACGTCAGTCCAAAGTCATCGGGAGACTACGCTACCTATAGTGACGCCGGACTAACGATTTATACCTATGGCAACCATGCTGCCTGGGTTAACGGGGGCATTCTTTATACGATTGACGGCACCGCGATGCTCTCCAATGACCAAGTCCGCCACATCGCCACAAGCATGTAACCTCGGTTGACCATCAAGCTTTTAGTAAGTTATACTTCTGACATGAGAAAAACCATAAGCGGCTTCACTATCGTTGAACTGCTCATCGTGATTGTAGTGATCGTTATTCTTGCCAGCATCACAATTGTGTCGTACAACAGTGTCAATAATAAAGCCCGTACTACTGCAAAAATAAACGATATAACAAGCATCCAAAACCTGGTTGAACGTTACGCCTCTGAGAAAGGCAGCTATCCTTCGACTGGTGGTGCCTGGAAATATCAGCGTCGGGATGGCGACGCCTTCATTCCCGGTCTCACACCTGAATACGCATCGTCGCTGCCAAGTATCACCGATGACCCGACTAATAATCTTATAAACAATACCTACATATACAAATCCGACGGCACAAACTATAAACTCGATCGGCTCTATCAGCCATCTGTGCCTAGTGGTGAGTTTTCCAATATTCCCAGTGACATGAAAGATAACACTTACACCGACCGCTGGGGCGTATGGTCATCGGGCGGAACCGGTTTCTAGCTATGAAAAGGCCTACTAGCGCCTTCACCCTCATCGAACTCCTCATTGTCATCATCGTCATCGCCGTGTTAGCGGCGATTACTATTGTCGCCTATAACGGCATCCAGTAACGAGCCAGAGCCTCTGAAGCCAGTGCAGCACTCTCGCAAGCAAAGAAGAAGCTTGAGCTGTATAAAGTAGACAATTCTAGCTACCCGACAACGGGCAACCTCAGTACAGCTGGTATTACTGACGGTGCTGTCTCCTATCAATACACCAGTACCTCGGGGACAAGCTACTGCCTCACTGCAATAGCCGGTACGGCCACCTACAGCATAACAAATACTTCTTCGCCTACGGAAGGAGCGTGTATTGGACACAGTAGCAGTGGAGGGACGCTCGCCACCAACTTAGTGACGAATTCAAGTTTTGAAACCAATGCAACCGGCTGGTCTACGATAGCTGGAGCCAGTCTCGCAACAGTGAACAGTGGCAGCGGCATAGTCGCTGGTGACTTCTGCTTAGAGGTCGGCGTGACCACCTCGAATCAGTCTGGGGTTCAATATACGCTCTCAAGCTTGACGGCCTCCACGACCTACACGCTTTCGGTATACATTACAGGGATAAGTGGTGACCTTACCGCCATAGGTCTACGTGAAGGTGATGGCGCCGCCGGTACTCGTGCGATGCAAACGTTTAGCCCCAACCTTACACCTGGCCAGACGGTACGAAAAAGCCTCACATGGACAAGCTCAGCTACACCTGCTGGTTCAATACAAATATGGCGGACTGGCTCGGCAAGCTCCAGTGGAATCTTTCGCGTTGACGCAGTTATGCTCGAGCAAGGGTCATCTGCGACCGCCTACAATGGGTGATAACTTTGGTAAAGTTCTATCTTCTCTGTTAAAATAACAGCTGATGGTTCGTACTCGCTTCGCCCCCAGCCCCACCGGCTTTTTACATGTTGGCGGTATCCGCACTGCCTTGTTTGCATATCTAGTTGCCCGACAATCCGGCGGCCAGTTTATTCTACGACTCGAGGATACCGATAAGAACAGGGAAGTTGAAGGCTCCGCACAGCATATTATTGACTGCCTTACGGCACTCGGGCTGAATTACGATGAAGGCCCGGATATTGGCGGGTTATATGCTCCATACAAGCAGAGTGAGCGCCTGGACAGCTACAAAGCATGGGCTAAAAAACTGATCGAGCAGGGTAGAGCCTACGTCGATCCGTATACTCCGGCAGAGGTACAAGCTTTCCGCGAACAAGCCCAGACAAACAAAAAGCCGTTCCTCTATCGCAATCATCGCCCCGATATCTTCGAGGGGGAACAGGGCGCATCAGAAGTACCCGCCGACTGGTTTGGCAAGCACCCCCTGCGCTTCAAATCGGATCCGAAAGCCTACCAGTGGCATGACGAGGTTATGGGAGATCTTTCCACCGGACCGGAAGTTATTGACGACTTTATTCTCATAAAAAGCGACGGCTATCCTACCTACAATTTTGCTCATATTATTGATGACTTTGAAATGAAGATCACCCACGTTATTCGCGGTCAGGAGTTTATTTCAAGCCAACCAAATTATTTGAACCTTTACGAAGCCCTCGATATTCCACGGCCTATTCTTGCCACAATGCCACACATTTTGGCCGAGAGCGGTGGCAAGAAACTTGGTAAACGTGATGGCGCTAAGGACGTGCTCGACTATATTCGTGATGGCTACTTACCCGAAACGCTCGTTAGTTTTATCGCTACACTCGGCTGGAATGACGGCACCGAGCAAGAAGTTTTCACAAAGGACGAACTTATTCAAAAATTTAGCTTAAACCGCGTACAGCGATCGGGTGCGCGCTTTGATGAAAAACGACTCCTCTGGATGAATGGTCAATTCATCCGTGGTCTCTCGCCCGGTGAGCTATCACGCCGCGTCGAAAATTTTTGGCCGGATGCCGCAAATGAATCGAACGAGCAGTACCGAGAAAGCGTCCTCGAGCTTGCTGCTGAGCGACTCAAGACCCTAGCGGACTTACCTCAACTGACCTCATATTTCTTCAGCGAGCCAACACCCGACTGGAGTCTCGTTGAAGAAAACAAGCAGCTAAAGAAGCTCTCTGACGAAGAGATCCAATCGCTACTGAAAACGACGCTTGAGGCATTTGAGGCGATCGAATGGAGCAGTGAAGCGATTCAAAATACACTGAACTCACTACTTGAGACGACCGGTCAAAAACCCGGTATCCTTTTCAGCCTAATCCGCATTGTTACGACATGGGCACCCTTTAGCCCGCAGCTAAACGATACCTTAGCACTCCTTGGTAAAGATACCACGCTAAAACGTATTTCAAACGCCCTTAGGTAAGCATAAGCGTGGTATACTTTATACCATATGAAGATGCCCCATCACCGCCTATGCGACTGGCTTCGTTCAGTCATCGCGTGGACAAAAGAGCATGGTCCGACCACCTATGCCATCGTTGGAACCGTACTGATTTTGATCGCCAGCGGCATCACTTTTGCACTCCTGACGAAACCCTTGCCGCCGCTCGATACAACGCCGATTCCCATAAAGCCACGCCCAAAGCCTAAATACTACGCCCCACTGACCGGGGAGCAAGTCAAAGCGGAAGCCGACACCACAAAGCCAGTAACCGCTATCATGATCGAAAACAGTCCCGACGCGCGACCGCAATCTGGGCTAAAAAACGCCGAAGTGGTCTATGAAGCCGTTGCCGAAGGTGGCATCACACGTTTTTTAGCACTCTACCAGCAGCACAAACCACAGTTGATTGGCCCGGTTCGCAGTGTCCGCATGTATTATGTTGACTGGCTAACACCGTATAATGCCAGCGTAGCGCATATCGGCGGTAGCTACAAAGCACTCCAGGTCGTCAGGAACGGCAGCTACCGTGACATTGATCAATTCTTCAACCCCGACTACTATTGGCGCGCGACTGACCGCTACGCGCCGCATAATGTCTACACGAGCTTCGCCAAGCTTGACGTACTCAATAAAAGTAAAGGTTACAAAACATCTCACCCAAAAGTTATGGCGCGTGGCGACGTGGAAACACCAAAGAAACTTGACGCTACCACTGTCTCAGTCAACATCAGCGGCCCGACGTATAATTCAACGTACAGTTATGACACCAAGACCGGTTTATACGCTCGCTCACAAGCCGGCGCACCGCACCTTGACCGCGAAAAAGGACGCATTACCGCGAAAGTTGTCGTAGCGCTCCAGGTTTCGATGGAACAAGTTTTCGAAGATGGCTACCGTGAAAGTATCAAGACCAGCGGCACTGGCACGGCCTACGTCTTTCAAAACGGTCATGTTACAAAGGTCACCTGGCGTAAAGACAGCCGCGCCAGTCAACTGAGCTTTAGCAGCGCTGACGGTAAACCGTTTATACTCGCTCGAGGTACGACCTGGATCTCTGCCGTCCCGACCGACGGAGGCAGCGTCTCATGGAAGTAAAAAAAGGGCGAGCCTCCGCCGAAGCTGAGCAGCTCAACCGGTTTTGGCCGTACTACCGTCGTCACGCCTGGCTGATGCTCCTTGGGAGTCAGCTGCTGATCAGTCTGCTGTTTGCCGGTGCTGTCGCACTCCTGTGGCCGCTTCCGCTTGAAACTATCGCGATCTTTATCAGTATCATTCTCATCTCTTTCGTTTTAATGAGTCGTTTGCTCGATCGACTGCTCCGACCGTTAAAAGATTTGAACGATGCCCTCGTACATGTGTCGGGGGAGGTAAGCAAGGAAACTGCCCCGGCACTGAATGACCCATACTATGCCAAAGTTCGCCTGCGACCACTCCTTAAGATGGTCTACGAATTAGCTGCCGGGAACAGCACCGACCATACAGACGTACCGAAAAAAAGCTCTGTCGAGTCATCCGTTGACATCAATACTGCGCTCAGCCATACCACAACGGGTATTGTATTACTTGATGCCTCGGGTCGTATTGTCTATGCCAACATGAGCGCACCTGTCAAGACCGACGAAGGTGGCACAAAACACCTGTCGCTCATTTTTGATGTTGATGACACGATTGAAGAATGGTTGGCCGCCCGCGATGAGCACGATATCCACGCCGAGCACGTCTGGCGCCGGATTGCTGACAGGCCGGTTGGTGAAGAAGACCGGCGGCTATTCGACGTCTTCGTGTCATATGAAAAGGGGAGCGAAGCCGAAGCGGTCATCACGCTGTTTGACCGAACGCATGATTACGCGCCCGAAGACGATGAACTCGACTTTATCGCCTTTGCTGCCCACGAGCTGCGTGGTCCAATTACCGTTATCCGTGGCTATCTCGACACCCTCGACGACGAATTGCAGCACGCTGTAGATGCCGACCAGAAGGAACTGTTTCAGCGGCTGATTGTTTCTGCAAACCGTCTGAGCGGCTATATCAATAACATCCTCAATGCGTCCAAATTTGACCGCCGTCATCTCAAGATTCATCTGCGAGAGGCGACAATCCACGAAATCTATGATTCTATCGCCGATGATATGCAACTACGTGCCGCTTCGCAAGGGCGGCTACTCAGTATCGATTTCCCTGAAGTTTTGCCGACCGTTGCGGCCGATCCAAATAGCATGAGCGAGGTGCTTGGCAATCTAATCGACAATGCCGTAAAGTACAGCAACGAAGGCGGTACCATCGAGGTCACCGCTACGGTAAAAGGTAACGTTGTCGAGACATCGGTCACCGACCACGGTATCGGCATGCCAGCTAATGTCGTCGAGAATTTATTTCACAAATTTTACCGTTCGCACCGTAGCCGTGAGACAGTCGCTGGTACCGGCATCGGTCTCTACATCTCCAAAGCCATCGTCGAGTCAAACGGTGGTGAAGTCGGGGTGCGCAGCGTCGAAGGCCGCGGCTCAACCTTCACGTTTACGTTGCCCATTTACGCGACCGTCGCTGACAAGCTGCAGAGTCGTGGCCCAAACAATGAAGCGTTTATCGAGCGCTCTTCAAGCGGATGGATCAAAAATCATGGCGCATTTAGAGGATAAGATGCGGCTTCGCCTTATGAGACAAACCTACGGTTTTTCTCATCGCGCGGGCGGTGAAGTAAATTTACCAGTCCGGCTGCTCTTTTCCCTGAAAAGCGCTATAATATAAAGCATATGGCTATAAAAACAATCCTCATCATCGAAGACGACCGTTTTATCGGTGAAATGTACGTCCGTAGCTTGCGTAAAGCTGGCTACGACGTTGATTGGATGGTAGACGGCAATGATGGGCTGATTGCGGCACGGAACAAACGTTACGATGCAATTTTGCTTGATATTATGCTGCCCGAGCGACGCGGTGGCGAAATCCTCGACGCCTTACGCGGCGGCAAAGAGGATCTTATCCCAGACACCAAAGTTGTTGTTCTGACTAATTTCGACCAGGCCGAGGAGTCGCGTCAAGTGATGGAGCACAATGTTGACGCCTATCTTATTAAGGCCGATATCACTCCCAAGAAGTTACTAAGCATACTCGATAAACTTAGCGAGGACTCCTAGACAATCCGCCTCTGTTTTGATAGTATTGTTTGAGTCGAAATAATCTAGAATCTGGCCCTATCTCTTCGAGATGAGACCGCTCGATTCGGAAAGTGTTTCGTATCAAAGCAGATTCCACCTTATCTCTTCGAGATAAGTCGGCGATGCCTCGGAAAAGTGAGAAAATATGTGAACACATTTTCTGCACATTTCACTCACCATCTGGCCTTATCGTCTAACGGTTAGGACATCAGGTTCTCATCCTGGCAATCCGGGTTCGATTCCCGGTAAGGTCACCAAGAAAATTGTCTCAGCATCTGCTGGGACAATTTTCTTAGCTGCCTTACGCGGTGAACCGAAGCCGGATTGGTGCTGGTGAAGCCAGCACGACAACCGGACTTCGTGAAGCGAAGAGAGGTAAAATGTGTTTACATATTTTTACAAACAAGCGGATATAGGGAGCGGAGCGACCGCTTGACCAGTGGAATTAGAAACAAGAAGCTTGCTTTACCAAGACAAGCGGGTGGCAGTTGCGGTATAAAAACTATTGTGCAAATAATAACGAGCCTGTACACTTTTTCTATTACCATAAGCAATAAATAGGAGTGAAGTAGATGAAAACAAACAGACAATCCGGCTTCTCGGCCATCGAAATCGTTATTGGCGTAATAGTAGTCATCATCATCGGCCTGCTCGGCTGGAAATTCTTCTCCTCAATGCAGTCGGACTCTCAGAAAAACGATTTAGCTCAGACCAGCAAGGCAATCGAGCTTGACACGACAAATCTGGCAGGGCTGGTTGATCTCGCGACCATCAAAGAAAGCGCCCTCGACGGAAAAGATGCTGCTACCGTAACAGGGATTGAGCTAAAAACCCAGGATGGAAAGCTCGTCTACAGCGCAACATTGTCTGACGGCACCGTTATTACCTTTGACGCTACCTCTGGCGAAAAGATTGCGACGGAAAGTGAAGACAAGTCAGACCGCGCACTCGAATCGATACCCGCCACCTTCAAGGGCGGCATTGGTCTCGCAAAAGCCGTCGAAGTCGCAAAATCGACAATGCCTGGTAAGATTATTAATAAAATAGAGATTGAGTCTGACGACGGCATCGTGCTTTATAGTATACGATTTACCGATGAAGCGCGTGTCGATATCAACGCCGAGACGGGCGCAGTCGTCCGTGCCAAAACCCCCTCAAGTTCGAAGAAATCCAGTGAAAGCAAATCGAGTGACGACCGGAACTCTACCTCTGACCAGTCAAAAGATGATGATAGCAGCACTTCATCTGGAAGTGGGAAAACTGACGATAGCAGTTCTGCCGAAGCACCCAAGAGTACAGACGATGACAGCCAAAGTAAAAGCGGCAGTGGGTCTGGCAGCAAAACTGACGATGATAGTGAAGATGAAGAAGATCTAAGGTAGACAACCTTGCTCTTGACATATTAGGGATATTTTTGTATAACATATCTATCGCATGAGAGCTTTTCGCAATAAGCTCTCCGGCCGACCAAGATGGGCGACCGATTTATGCGTGTCAAACACCAGGGAGGGACTGTGAGTCAGACTCACGTCAACCGCAGGTACGTCGCACACCTCGTCAACGAGAAGGCACGTCACGGCGAGTACTACAACGGCGCGAACAGCCGGGCAGTCGCCCAGCATATCGTGCGGTCGGAAGGCCTACACCCAGCCTTCACTGGCAAGATCGACGAGTTCATCGTCGAGATGATGGGAGCCGGTACGGTCAAGCTCCGTGGCGTGACGCTCATTCCCGCCGATGGCGTGACCGAGATGCGCAACATCCGCTTGCAGCAGCACGCCGGCCGTCGCTACACCATCCGTTCCAAGCGGCAAACCGCTGATCGGAAGCGGAACCTTCAGGCTCAGTGGCATCGGGAGTACCTGACCACCGTCTGACCCTCCCTACCAGCGCGGATCGGAACTGGCGCCCCTACAGGGGAAAGCCGGTTCCGATCCGCCGGAAGAACTAGCGTTTAATAACACCTCCAAAGAGGTGTATTTTTATGCCACGTCAGGCATATGCTCATGACCGTCCAAAAAGCGCTGATCGTCGCGTAGATGCACGCGCCGGTAATCGATCATTGGGAGATTCTCTGGGATGGCACCGACACACTCATACTCAAAAAGGAAACGGTTGATACGCTCGCTGACATGGCGCCGCACCGAAGAATAGGCGAGACCAAGGTGGGCAGCATGGAGATTGACACCCGCTGACTGGGTGTGACCGAACTTTTGGCGCCATTTTTTGTGTTCGGCCAAAGGATTACGCGTAAAGTTTGAAAAATGCACCGGCACATCTGAGGGTAAATACGCCGGAAATTCGCCCGCTTCTCCACCGAAAAGGGCAGGACCGGTACCCAAAACTGCCGCGCCCAAATACTGTGCTCTCGTCGGAAAGGTACCTTTTTCCTTGAGTAGATTACCGTGAAGAAGCATATCGACTCCAACGGGGGCAATATTGGCCACTTCGCTAATGGGAAAAAATGGCACACGTACGAGGTTCCGTGGGTCATGACGGATGTTCTGGGCAATCGTCGGGTCGGTAATATCATAGTACACGTTCTGAATATCGAGGCTTGCAGCATGCGGATGTTTCGCAGCCGCCATATTAGCCGCCCTCGACTCACCGACCTGAACAAACAAGCGCGCCAACCCATGCAGTTCGGCTAGCTCTCCGGCAATTTGCATTGAGTCTTGCGCAGCGAGCGCCAAAGAAACTTTCGAAGCATCAGTGGCTACCTCAGCCAAATGCTTGACAATATAGAGTCCGCTCCTATGCTGCTCCATATTCTCGGGACCAATCATGATCACCGGTTGGCCGGTAGTCTTCATAAAATCGATGGCGATGCTGTCATTATGACCTTCTTCACCAGTAAACCAGGGCGTGTCCATGTGAATCGTGACACGCGCCGCCTCCAAAACTTCAGGGGCAGGTAAGTACACGATAACATTCCGGCTAATACCCGTCGTCATCTCAATTGAATAAGTAGTTTTCTCGCCAATCCGACGACCGTTCTCGATAATATCGACAGAGCTGAGCGCTACAGGTCTTTTATCTATACGACTCTTGGGGAAAAATGGTATGTCGACACTTCGACCAGGCTCAACAGTGGTCGTTTCCATGTTAACGCCCGCTCGTTCCCAGAGTACTGTTGGCTCCGGCGCAACTGCCCCCAATGTTTTATCTATACTTCGTTTGAATGTTTCAACGCATCTCATTTAGCAGTCTCGTTATTGTGCCAGTATACGCCCGATCGATCGCTTGTGTAAACAGCTTAAGTTTGGCATACTAAACGGTGAGATAGTAGGGGGCAATTACTTCTAGTGCACGCACTGACACTCACTCGATTTTGGTACCGTCGTATCTGTGAAGGCACGATGTTTGTTTCGCTTGTGGTGGTTATACTCTACTTTTTACCGTACTTCTTCGGACACGCCACTGAAAATGGTCTCGTCATTATCGGCTGGACCAGCCTACTGCTTTCCGGCGGAACCTTCCTCGCGAGCTTCATCGCGTATTTATGGGCACCACAAAAGTACATCAACCCATTCGCATTTCTTGTCTATACGTTGCTGGTTATCACGACCGCCAACCTAGTGATGAACACCGGTGAGATCAACTCACCGTTTATTGCGCTGTGGATCGCGGTGGCGGTCTTTGCCGGTGTATTCGGCGGCGTCGGATATCTACTCCTCGGTTTCGGTGCAATCGCCTATATGGTGTACGCCGGGCTTTCTCATGCGCCCATGGTGGCTTTTGTCCTCGCCGCATTGGCTGGCCTCGCACCACTGATTGGTAGTTTTATCATCTGGCATACCAAATCACCCAGAGAAAACACCCGTGACAAGGCCTACAACCAGCTCGCGAATGAGCTCAACCAAGAATCGAGCAAAGCGGACGTCGTGATCAATGCCATCAACGACGGTGTTATCGCGGTTGATAAACGAGGCGTTATAGAGCTGATCAACCCAGCCGCCCAGCACATGATCGGTTGGGGTAGGGAAGATGCCGTCAACCTCAGCTACAAGTCGGTCATTAAACTTCACGACCGCGCCGACAAGCCAGTCAGCCAGCAGAACGATCCAATCGAACAAGTCCTCATGAACAATCAGGAAGTCCACAGTGAGGATTTTTCGATCCACACCGAGGGTGGCAAGAAAGTCCTGCTTTCTATTATCGTCTCCCCGATTGGCCGCCCCAGTACTGGCGCTATCATCGTCTTTCGCGATATGACGAAAGAGAAAGCCGAAGAGCGAGAGCAGGCTGAATTTATCTCGACTGCCAGCCACGAGATGCGCACGCCGGTGGCTAGTATCGAGGGCTACCTCGGCCTGGTATTAAATCCTGCAACCGCACAGATCGACGACAAAGCCCGTGAATACGTCACCAAAGCCCAGGCTTCAGCCCAGCATCTTGGCCGACTATTCCAGGATCTCCTCGACGTCTCCAGAGCCGATGACGGACGTATTACCAATAATCCGTCTGTCGTGGATGTGGTTGAATTTGTGGCTGATGTGGCCGAAGGACTACGTGTCAAAGCGCAAGAAAAGGGTCTGCGTTTCATCTTTAAGCCGCGTACCGACACTGGCGCGAGCGGTGATCGTGTTGTTATACCGGTTTACTACACGCATGTTGATAATGACCATCTGCGCGAGGTAGTCTCGAACTTAATTGAAAATGCCATCAAGTACACGCTAAAGGGTGATGTTATTATTGATGTCGGCGGCGACGAAACACATGTCAATGTCAGCATCCAAGATAGCGGCATTGGTATTCCCGCTGAGGACATCCCGCACTTATTCCAGAAATTCTACCGTGTTGACAATACCGACACCCGTGAAATTGGTGGCACTGGTCTTGGTCTTTACCTGTCACGTCGTCTGGCCGAGCTTATGGGCGGCCGTATCACCGTACAAAGCGAATACAAAAAGGGAAGCACCTTCATACTCGCACTGCCGCGTATCGACCAGGAGGAAGCGAACCGGCTTATCGAGGCTGCTACCGCTGCAGCCACCGTCGCCGACGAGCCGATCCATGCTGTTTCCGCTATATCCCTTGAGCAATCGCCTCAAGCTCAAACCGAGACAGCGCAGCCATCTTACGAAACTTCAATTGTTGCCGCAGTGCCGCAGCCGAATAACAATATCCCCATTTCTACTATCGAGCAGAATCCGAGCGCTTACACCAGCCGGCCGCGGACGATTAGAGTACCGGTTCGTGACCCCGACACCTCAAATCAACCATAAGTGGTATAGCATTTTTACCCCGCATTCAGTACAATAGGAATTATTATGGCAAAGATACTACTGGTAGAGGACGACAAGAGTCTTCGCGAAATATACGGGGTGCGGCTACTGGCAGAAGGCTACGATATTGTCTCGGCCGGTGACGGTGAAGAGGCGCTGGCGATGGCTATTAAGGATCGTCCACAACTTATTATCAGTGACGTAATGATGCCGAAAATCAGCGGTTTCGATATGCTCGATATCCTGCGTTCGACGACCGAGACCAAAAACATCAAAGTCATCATGATGACCGCCCTTAGCTCAGAAGATCAGCGCCAACGTGGCGAGCAGCTCGGTGCCGACCGTTATCTGGTAAAGTCACAGGTTGGCATTGAGGATGTAGTGCGTACCGTCCACGATATCCTCGGTGATGTGCCGACGAGTCCTGGGGCAGCTATACCAGGTATGCCTGCTTCAACTCCGGTTCCTCGTCCCACTATGCCTAGCAGCGTCTCTGCAGTGCCACCTCGTCCCGCAACAGCTCCTGTCGCACCAACCCCGACGACGGCCGCACCAGCCCCAGTAATATCCCCAGCAACAGCCACACCGGCACCACAGCCTGCTTCTGGTCTTCCGCAGCCAACCGCACCATTTTCAACGCCACGGCCAGCCGGGCTCGGCGACCGTATCATTCAGCCGCTTGAGCGTCCCGAGGAAGGCGAACCAATGATCGATCGCATGAATAGGGAGCTTAGTGCGCCGCATCCACCCGTAGCCATTCCAACGCCTCCCGTACCGGCACCGCCGAGTGTTCCGCCCATCTCACCTACGGATACCTCAGCTATCACATTCGAAGAAACGCCGCGCCCCAACATGCAACCACCAGTGAGCTAGTGGTATAATTCATCAGTCATGGATGAAACAACCCGCCTAAATAAATATCTGGCGCTTCGGCTCGGCATTGCTCGCCGTGAAGCTGACGAACTCATCGAGCAGGATAAAGTAACCGTCAATCAGCTGACGGCTAGGCTTGGTACGCGTGTAAAAGCCGATGACGAGGTACGTGTCGACGGCAAACTGCTTGCTACTCCTCGTCAGCTTGAGTACCTACTACTTCATAAGCCCGTTGGCTACGTCTGCTCGCGCCGCGCTCAGGGTGAGACACCGACAATCTATGAGCTTATTCCTGAGAAGTATCATCACTTAAAACCGGTCGGACGACTTGACAAAGATAGTTCCGGGATCTTGCTCCTGACAAATGACGGTGACTTCGCTTTTACAATGACTCATCCCCAATTCCAAAAGGTAAAAGTCTATGAAGTAACCCTCGACCATGCACTAGCGCCGCTTCACCAGCAAATGATCAGCGACTTTGGCGTTATGCTACCCGACGGTAAAAGCCAGCTTGAGCTCGAGCGGCTCACCGATAGCCGACTTGATTGGCGTATCACGATGAAAGAGGGTCGTAACCGTCAGATTCGCCGGACATTTGGCGCACTCGGCTATACCGTCACTATGCTTCATCGCACCCATTTTGGGCGTTATCAGCTCGGCGACCTCGCCTCAGGTGAGTTTCGTCTCCTTGAGGATACCCCAGCTTCTACGCAGCGCTGACGATGTCGTATCGCGAGCCTTTTTCCAGCATCTCATCGAAATAATCCACGACGTCGCCCACAAAGTCGGCATAATCTTCCCAGTCAAATGACGCCCTCACCTCATCGGGAAGGGTAGTCATATCTAACACGGCATCGATGATCAGTTGCCGCTTATATTCATCAGTCGGGTACACGTCAATACGCTTTGCTTCTCGTACTGTTTCGATCAACGAAGTAGGCTTATCCGCATCCCGAACATCACCTTCGACCCAGCGGGCCGACGGTTTCACATTAAACGCTTGAAAAGTAAGTTCTGCCACGTGTGACCAGTGGTAAATATGCGCTTCAAGCGCTTCAAGTCTTGCCCGTTCGGTGGGTGATAATTGCTCCATTGCTTTTATTATATTTTATTTTATAGGAAATGTCATGCACCTCTGTTATACTATTGAGAGTTATGGCTTCAAAATTACCAACCGTGGCAATCATTGGCCAAGCGAACGTCGGCAAGAGTTCGCTTTTTAATCGTATGGTCAGAGCACAGCAGGCGATCGTTGCCCGTGAAGCCGGTACTACTCGTGACAATGTTATCGGCAAAGTCGGCTACCGCGACCACGAATTTTGGCTGGTCGATACGGCCGGTCTGAAGAACCCGGAAGATGAATTTGAAGCCTCCATCCAGGAGCAGATCGAAGAAGCGGCCGAAGCAGCCGATATCATCCTCGTCACTGTCGATAGTTCACTCTACCCGAGCGACGACGATCGTATGGTGGCCAAAAAAGCTCTAAAGACCAAAAAGCCCGTCATCCTCGTCACCAATAAAGCCGACTTAAAGACAGCTTTGCCAGACAACGAGTTCCGCCGACTTGGTATCAAAACCATCATCCGTACCAGCGCCGAGCACAATAGCGGCATCACTGATGTCCTGAATACTATCGTTAGCGAGATTCCAGCTAGAACCGAACAGGAAGATGATGACATTCTCCGCATCGCTCTGATCGGTCGTCCAAACGTCGGCAAGAGCCATTTATTCAATACACTTGCTGGCAAACAACAAGCCGTCGTTGCAAACATCGCTGGTACAACACGTGACGTCAACCGCGTCCATGTACGCTACCATGGCCGCACCGTCGAACTACTCGACACCGCTGGCATCCGTCGCCAGGGCAAGCAAGAAGTCGGTATTGAGAAGTTTAGTGTGCTGCGTACCCTGCAGGCTATCGAAGAAGCTGATATCTGCCTTCTCCTCATGGATGTGAATGAACTCAACACGCAGCTCGACCAACGCTTGGCCGGCATCATCGACGAAGCAGGCAAGGGTATGATCATCGTCATCAGTAAGTGGGATAGTCTCGAAGAGCGCGACGAAACTGTCAGCGACGACATTGCCCGGCGCGTTTCTTATAATTTCAAATTCACGCCCTGGGCGCCGTTGGTCTTTACTTCGTCAGTCACGGGACAGAACGTCACCAAGCTTTTTGACCTGGCGACCGAGATTGAAACTCGCCGCAACCAAGAGACGAAAACGCGCATCTTAAACGATCTCCTGCAACGAGCGGTTCAGAGCCATCCGCCAGCCGGTTTGAAAAACACTCATCCGAAACTACGCTACATTGTCCAGACTGATGTTACACCGCCTTGGTTCGTTATCTATGGCAGCAATCTAAAGTTTATCCACTGGAGCTACAAACGCTACCTGGAGCGGCTGCTCCGCGAAACCTACGATTACACCGGGACGCCGATCAAGCTCAGTTTCCGTGATGAAAAACAGATCAAGACTAATAAAGAGCGTGTCGCCCAGGGCAAGGCACCGGTTACTAAAGCTTACAAACAAGCAAAAGAGTCAGCAGAATAGAGCGCTAGCTCGAGCGTCTTAGTGCGTCAGTACCCACGCATACAGGTAAGTGCGCGAATTGCCGTCATCGATAGCTGTGTCGGGCAAGGAGCGTGCTTGATCGATCGTAGCGCCGCGTTGTGCCATCAAGATGAAATCACCATACGGACGGCGAATATCAGTAGTCTTAAAGATTAGATTCTTCCTGTCGGCTTGCAAGAACTGCATCGTCGGATTCATTGGCAGTAGCTGAATGGCCAATTTGGCATTCGGTGCTTCGCTAAAAAAGGTACGGTACTCACGTTTTCCGCCCCAGACCAGCGAGACGAGCGGAGCGGTATATTGCTTTAAATACTCCTCCTTTGATGCGTTACTTTTATACCAATACCACTGGGCGGTCGCGGCTTCGTTGGCGAGTAGCCAGCGGCCTTCGTTTTCCAGTGCCGTATTTTTCGTCGCGTGTCCCCACAGGACAACCGCCGTCCAGGCATTCATAGCTTCCGAAACCGACTCCTGATCATTTCCATCAGAGTACGGCGCCGTTCCGCCCGCCCAGGAATGTCCGACATACGGGTCAAAGACGCGGCGCAGCGGTAGTGGCTCATTATTTTTATAGTTGGCGATATCGGCAACCAGTAAGTTAACCATCGGCTTATACGCTAGTAGGAAGTCTTCGTCATAGCGTGCCAGCACCGAAGCCGCATAGATGAAATACCCATAATGGAAGTGATGGTCATTGAACTCCGTGCTAGAGCCGAAGCTTGCAGCGCGACCGACAATACCATGGGCTTTTCTGTTGTAGCCAAACGACTGCGGCGTACTCTTTCCCTTGGTCAGCCAGCCCGTTAGCCGGGTCTTCAGATGTGCCTGAAGCTGCTTGGCCGTGTCGCTGTCGCCCAGTTGATAAGCAAGATCTAACAGCTGCGCCGCACGGTAGAGTTGCTTACCAGCAAAATAGCTATCTTGTTTATCCAGCTGACTCGCAGCCGTGTCGCGACGCAGCTGCTCCCGCAGCACAGCCTGATCAATAACGGAAAGGGAATGGATCGTCAAAGATGAGGCAACCGGTATAGGCTCAACATCATACGTAAACGTCGTCCCGACGGCTGTACGCAGTGTACCGAGAATCGAGCGATAGCTGACACTTCCCAGCTTTTTGCCATGTTGCTGATGGGGTAGGTAAGCAAATACCGTCGGCCGATGGTTACGTGTCGTAAATGTGAATGAAGTACGAACCTGCCTTGATGTAAGCGCGTAGCTTGCTTTGGCCGATGTTACCACGTTCGACGCATACCGCTTCAATAGCGAGAGATCGCCCGATTGAGACGCGCTATATAGAGACATGGTCTGTTTGGGTGATAGGCGAAGACCGTCAGCTTGCCACGAACCGGCCGCTTGTAGGCCATACCAGAAGTGACCTCTCTTTATTGCCGACTTTTGTTTAGAGAATCCAGCAGCTCGAATTACCACGCGTTGCTTTGCCGTCATAAAAACATATGGTGAACCTTGCGCTACCGTGACGGTTGCAAGCGCCGTTTTGCCTTTGTAGTAGGTCAGGTCGACCGTTAACTCATCATAACGAGTAATTTTATAGCTACTAGCACCAACGATGTGCACTGGTATATCGGCGCGATGCGGGCCGATAATAAGATCGGGGTTTGCCTTAATTTGCGGCAGACTCATCTCAAAGCCATTATTGGTTGGCTTGAAGCTATTTGGATAGCTAAAACCCGGACGAGGCGTCGCCTGTAATGCAAAGCCACTAAACCATTTGTTGGTCGGTGGTGTGAGATTTGCCGCAAGATGACTGTAGTCAAGCTGCTCACCCGTCACTGGAGAGAGCGAGTCGAGTGTGACACGATCAATCAGTGACGGTGCCGGCTTCGAATCACTCGATGGCTCAGGTAGGGTACCGTCTTGTCTGCCACCAAAATACAGTAGACCAGAGCCAAGTCCTACAAGTGTTAAAACTGCGATAGTACTAATGACAACCAGCCCTCTCATGGCCGCCCGCTACGACTCGGTCGTTGGTTTAATCAACTGTTTCAACAGGTTGAGCATGTTCGTGTACCAGCTGTTGCTCTGCAATTGCCAGTTTGCCGATACTGGCGTACCCGGACTAAAGTTTGAATTGATCGTTGCGCCGCGACTAAAACGCGCCTTCACGATCGTATAGACGTTTTCACCTTCCTGCTGCAAAGTAATATCAAAGATTTTCGCTTCCAGCTGTGTATTATCCGGCAAGGTAACGTGGAGTGGTTTTTTCTTGTCGATCCGTGAATAGTCCGGCGCCCTGAGCAGAAACTTTGCTGTCACGTAGTCGGAGTCTTTTACAGCCAGCTGGGCAATTTGCGTATTCGATGGTAGATAGGCGCCCTCAGGGTAATTCACTTGGCGGATCACGCCGTTATTATTGGAACGGAGCAGGATATTGCCGTCCGGCGTCAATGAAAATAGCAGGCCGGATTTGGTTGCCCGTTTGCTGTCGAGCGCATCTTTCAAACTTGAACTGTTGATTTCAAACAGCGGATCATTCTTTTTCACCTCAGTGCCAATATCGACGTACTGCTTTTCGATAATGCCGCCATATTCGACGCTAATGGCGTACGAGTCCGCTTCAAGCGTTGCCGCTCGTGAGGTGATATTCGACATCGAATAGTTTAGGTAAAGGAACCCGCCAGCAGCAAGCGCGAATACTATCACAATCCCGATCACGAATTTAAGCCTACCGCCGATCGTCATCGCTAAGCCTTGCTTCCTTGTAATGTCCGTTGCTTCACGGCTGCTTTCTTTGCTTCTCGTTTTAGCTGTCGCCCCTCACGAAGCGCCGCGCGAACAAAATAACCAAAGATAGCTGTCATCACGCCAGCCCACACGACGGCGATTGAAAATTCCGCCGTATAGTAGGCTTTCCATACACCAACGACGGTAGTTAATAACAGAAACAGGAAAGTATAGGCTTGGATGCGGATATAGTTAAACGGCGAATCATACTGGTCGTCGCGAGCGTTTGTGGCTGCCCACGCCTGGTCGCGACCAAATAAAGCATTAAAAAATGCCTTGACGTAGATCGGATAGGAAGCGGCAGAAATCATGATCGTCTCGAGTCTCAGGCCACCCATCGCATAAAACGACAGCATTAGTTGCATCACGTAAAAGCCGGAGTAGAGCAGCGCCCATTGCCAAAGGGGGATTGAGAGGGCAATCGGTGAGATGTTGAAATAAATCTGCAGTGCCGGCAGGATGAGCAGCGCCAAGACGACAAATCCGTTGAAATAAAACGTTGTCGTCAGAAAATACTGCAACCGCTGGTCAACACTCAGCTTAAAGTTTAGCAGCGGATTACTCTTTAGGAATATCTCGAAACTGCCGGTCGCCCAGCGGAGCTGTTGCTTGGAGTAGGCCTTGAGCGTCTCGGGAGTTTTACCTTCAGCTAGAACTTTGTTGATGTAGACTGTTCGCCAGCCTTTCTCGTGCAGTTTTAGCGACGTCCAGATATCCTCAGACTTCGAACGGTCATACATACCGCCTATGCCTTTGATCGCTTCGCGGCGAAAGACCACGCAGGTGCCGACGCAGAAGGCCGCGTTGAAGCGATTTTTACCAGACATGAGCATGGAATAAAAGATGTGCTGCATGTAGCCGGCTGCGGTAGAGACAAAGTTAAGTGCGTTGCTGTAAAACTGCGGCGTCTGTACCATCGCCATTTCTTTATCTTCAAAAAAGGGGAGTGTTTCGTAGAGAAACTCGGGCTTTGCTACAAAGTCAGCGTCAAGGATCACAAAGAAATCGCCCTTGGTCTGACGCAGTGCATAGTTGATATTACCGGCTTTTGCGTGATCATGGCGTGGGCGCCTGATATAGCCGACACCAATTCGGCGCGCCATTTTCTTTACGTTATCTGACTCACCATCATCGAGAATATATGTCTCATGCTTGCCGTACATGTCGCGCGCAGCCTGGGCGGTCGCTTTGATCTCATCAACCGGCTCACCGTAAACAGGGATGAAGACATCAACGGAAACCTTTTTCCGGTGCATATACATCTGCAACTCCCGCGTCTGCTCCGAGACATATTCATGTAAATCTTTGGCGAGCGATTTACCGATCCGCTGCCCGAAGAGGCCGTTTTGAGCATTGTGATACTCGAAATGGCGCGGGTTTGCCCGACCGCTGAGAATCGTCCAAAACGACAGCACTCCTTGGGAGACCAGGAAAAATTCAGCAATGATCGTTAGAATATACGGCAAGAGGTCGCCGCGAACACTCGGTTGCAATAGAAAGAAAAGATAAATAAAGGCACCGAGGATCGATCCCGCCAGTATCAACGACACGGTAGGAGACGACAGACGTTGCTCAAATAGTGTAGCCTCGCGATACAGGCCTGCCTTAAAATTGCTCCGCATGCTCATCTTGACAGATTATAGGGCACTGACCTGAGAGTAGGCTGAGATTACACCAAAAGGAAGAGCCCCGCACCCTGCACGGGAGCGAGGCTCGACCGATTAGGGAACGGGGCAGAAACCAACTCAGGCCGGATCGGGCTGGGTCGGGTCGTTGTGGACGAAGTCAAAGACCTCGCCCCTGTAGTACATCACTGGACGCTCCGGAAGCTGGCGGACCAGCCTGAGTGCAGTGGTAATACTACTTTCTTGCTCAAAGAGCGTTACCGATGAGCTCGGTGCGTTCTTCAGCTTGCTGTGGTGTTCGCCCCAGATCATCAGAGCGACGATCAGTGCGATGACCGAGAGCACAGCGAAGGCATACGTCCGCGCAGATTCTCCCTCGAGCAAGTAAAACATGGCCGCGGCGACCAGCAGAGTCAGTGTGACCGCTTTCATGATCGCCATCGTGAGCTTGTACATGATTGTACCTCCTTGGGGAAGAAGATGACGGACAATCCGTCATCAAAGGACAATCCGGTGTATTATAACATAATTAATATTAGAATGCAATAGTATATACTATTTTACAGATATGAAGCTGATCTTTGCACAAGGTAATCCTGGACTAGAGTACTACTACACGCGACATAACGTAGGCTTCTTGTGTTTGGACGCTTTCGCCGAAGAAAGGGGGGCAACTTATAGTTCCAAGCCTAAATTCCTTGCCGTCGTCGCTGAGACGTCGATAAATGGTGAAAAGGTCATCCTGGCGAAGCCAACGACTTTCTACAATGAATCCGGTCGTTCAGCTCGCGCGCTCATGGATTTTTACAAGCTCGATCCCGCCACCGACATTCTGGTGCTGCACGACGAACTGGCGCTACCGTTTGGTACACTCCGTATCCGCGACAGGGGGAGTGACGCCGGCAATAATGGTATTAAATCGCTCAATGCCCACCTCGGTGAAAATTACCACCGTCTGCGTATTGGCATCGCCAGTGAGCAGCGCAGTCAGATAGCCGACGTTGATTTCGTCCTCGCACGACTCAGTCAAGATGAAATGCTCCTTCTCACAAAGACCATCCAGCCACAGGTCAATCAAATCATCCAAGATTTCATCCTCGGCCAGCACGTTATCACCAGTCACTCATTGCTTTAAATATAAAAATATGGTAATATATAGATAATTTCGTCGAGCGGCGAAACCCGTTGATGATCCATCCGGTAACGCTCTGACGAAATCGGAGCTTGAGAGAGAAGGAATGATCCTATGCTGGACAATCTTCGTAGCAGGATGGAAGACTTTGTGTACGACGTAGAGCTAGCTAAACGTCGAATGCAAGGTGATGCCTGGACGCAGCAACTCATCAGTCAGATGAGCGCAGAGCTTGCCGCGACAATCCCAGATATGGACTTCGGGGATCAATGCTGGTCCTATCGAGGCACACGTCTCTTGCCGCTTGTACAGACGTACAAACGCTCGGGTGTAGAACTTCCTGGTGGGGTCGTGTGCACACAAGTGCTCCTACTGGGAGGAAACGCCAAGTTCTACGTCTACGGGCCTCGTAAGAAGAGAGGCAAGACGGTAGTCACCATTCACCCCTACGGGCTAGAGGATGCCCGAGGGTGGGGTGGGGTCAGCGCCACTGAGCTCCTGGAGGGGATGCTGCCGTACTTCATCTGATCCGAGCTCCGAGCCCCGACCGTCACGGTCGGGGCTCGAGTTTTATGTAGGCAAAAACAATTAAATAAAAAATCTTCAGCGAATTTACTTCGTGAAGATTTTATAAATATCTGGAAAGGAGCAGCCGGTCCGGCCGGATTCACTCCGGCCCACCGCGCGATGAGGGAAACCGACTTGCGGTGTCCCTCATAAGCCTCCGGCGCAATCAAAAAGCGCTCATAGTAAGGGTGGGCATCACTATGAGCGCTATTTGACCCTTCAACCACCCTGGTATCACCAGTGAAGCGTTCGCACATAACTCCAGGGAAAGTGGACGCCTGAGCTATAAAACTCATTACTGAATAATCACTTTGGGGTGAAAACCAATGAAATAGGGTTAAAGGGGTTAGTATGCAAGCCATGCTGTCTAAGGCGCCGTAGTGGAGGGTAGAATACTAAAGCGCACATGACTCGCAACCTAACATAAGTTAGAATAGGGGGTATAAGGTGCGTTTGATTGGATCTCGCAGATTTCAATCAATCGTTACCCATATTAACACTGATTTGACATAACGTCAATACCTTTCGACACTTTTTGTATGAAAATCAATAAGATTTCACCAGATAAGCACAGATACCTAAAGATACTAGCTTCTATTGCCGAACCTCCAAAAACATTGAATTATAGTGGTACATTACCCGATGTGCGTCGGCCAACGGTCGCGATCATTGGCACGCGCAAGCCGACCACCTACGGCAAGGAGGTAACCGAAAAGATCACCACGGAGCTGGCCGCTAAAGGGATCGTCATCGTCAGCGGACTGGCGCTCGGTGTCGACGGTTTAGCTCACAAGGCCGCGCTAGACGCTGGTGGCATGACGCTCGCCATACTCGGCAGCGGCTTACCGCGCATTTACCCCTCAGCCCATCGTCAGCTAGCCGAACGTATCCTTGCGGGTGGGGGAGCGCTCATTAGTGAGTATTCAGAGGATGAAGAGGCACGACCGCACTACTTTTTGGAGCGTAACCGCCTCGTCAGCGGCCTGGCTGATGCGATTATTATTACTGAGGCTGCCGCGCGGAGCGGTACTTTAAACACGGCGGCACATGCCCTCGAACAGGGCAAGGAGATCTTTGTCGTACCGGGTAATATCACCAGTGCGATGAGTATCGGTTGTAATTACTTAATAAAACAGGGAGCGACACCACTAATTCACAGCGATGATGTACTGGAGGTCATCGCACCCGATTTATTAAAACCGCAGACGTCACTGGCTCTCGGCAATACCCCAGCCGAACAAAAAGTGATCGAAGCTTTACAAAACGGTCTGCGTGACGGTGATGAGATCCAAGCATCACTTGCGATTTCCGCTACCGAGCTTTCAACCGCCCTCACGATGCTCGAAATCAACGGCCTCATCCGCAATCTCGGTGCCAACCAATGGACATTGCGGTAATCTTTTGCTTAGACCGTTTACAAAACATTTCGCTTGCGCTACTATACGTCACTGGTGCTTTCTTGCAGCAAAGGACTATAGTAAATAATATATGAGCAAAAATCTTGTTATCGTAGAGTCACCGGCCAAAGCCAAGACAATCGAGAAATATCTCGGGAGTGATTTTACGGTGCTTTCCAGCATTGGCCATATCCGCTCCATCGTCAAAAAAACCAAAGACGGTACGCCGCCAATTGACGTAAAGAACGGCTTTAAAACCGTTTACGAAGTCGACCCGGAAAAGAAAAAGGTTATTACCGCGCTGAAAAAGGCAGTCAAAAATGCCGAAACCGTCTGGCTGGCAACTGATGAAGACCGTGAAGGAGAGGCGATCGCCTGGCATCTTTGCGAGGTCTTGAAACTCGATCCGAAAACAACTAACCGTATCGTGTTCCACGAGATCACAAAGGACGCCATTACCGAGGCTATAAAGCATCCGCGTACGGTTGATATGTACCTGGTGCAGGCACAGCAAGCTCGCCAGATATTAGATCGTATCGTCGGCTTCGAACTCTCACCAGTCGTCTGGCAGAAGGTACCTGGTGGTAAATCGGCTGGCCGCGTCCAGAGTCCGGCGGTGCGGCTACTCGTCGAGCGGGAGCGTGAAATCGCAAAGTTTGAGAGCTCAAGCCAATTCAAGATAACGGCTATCTTTCCCCACGAAGGCAGGGAGATCAAAGCCGAGCTTAATAAACGGTTTGATAGCGAGGAAGCAGCGACAACCTTCCTCGAAACCCTCAAAGGCGCCAGCTTTGCTGTTTCTTCGGTCACCAAATCACCGGGTACGCGTAACCCTAGTGCACCATTTACTACCAGTACACTTCAGCAGGAAGCTAACTCGAAGCTAGGCTTCAGTTCGAAGGCCACCATGACGGCAGCGCAAAAGCTCTACCAGGAGGGTAAGATCACCTACATGCGTACCGACAGTGTCAACCTGAGCGCGCAGGCTATCGCCGCTACGGCTGACTACGTCAAGTCACTATACGGTCACGAATACAGCACCATCCGTAAGTACAAAACCAAGAATACTTCTGCTCAGGAAGCGCACGAAGCCATCCGACCAACCGATGTCACCCGTGAGCAAGTCAGTGGTAACGATTACGACCAGAAATTATACGACCTGATCCGTCGCCGCACCATCGCCAGCCAGATGAGCCCAGCCAAACTGGAGAATACGACAGTTACGATCATCTTTTCACTACCGTCGTCTTCCGAAAAGGCGACAGTGACTGGGCCAGTTTTCGAAGCCAAGGGTCAGGTTATCCTCTTTGACGGCTTCCTGCGCGTCTACGGTGGCGGCAAGGAAGAGATTCTGCCTGTTCTTGAGAAAGATCAAGCGCTATCACTCTACTCAGTCGAGGCACGTCAGGTTTTTGCCCGTCCACCGGCACGCTACACTGAAGGCTCGCTCGTTAAAAAGCTCGAGGAGCTTGGTATTGGCCGCCCGAGTACGTATGCAACTATTATCAATACCGTGCAGATACGCGGTTACGCCGAAAAAGGCGAAAACGAGGGTACGCCACGCGACGTAATCGTATTGTCACTCGTTGACGGCGAGGTTGAACGCGAGGTCATAGAGGAAAAAACTGGTTCAGACCGCGGTAAGTTAGTGCCGACACCCGCCGGTGAACTCATCGCCGACTTCCTTGGCGAGCACTTCGAACAAATCATCGATTATGGCTTTACGGCCAGCGTCGAGGAGCACTTCGACGACATCGCCGAAAACAAGCTGGCCAGAAACGACATGCTGACGGATTTCTATACACCGTTCCATACGCTCATCGAACAATCCGGCACCATCGACCGCAGTACCGTTGGCACTAACCGTGAAGTCGGCACTGATCCGAAGTCTGGCAAGCCGATCCTAGCACGCTTTGGCCGCTATGGACCGATGCTCCAACTCGGTAGCTCCGAAGATAAAGACGACAAACCGCAGTTCGCACCGCTTCCAAAGGGAACGAAGATCGAGACCATCACCCTTGACGAGGCACTGCACGCCTTTAAGCTGCCACGCTTCGTCGGGCAAACCAGTGACGGACAAGACATTAAAGCCAATATCGGCCGCTTTGGCCCCTATATCCAAGTAGGCAAGCTATTTGTCAGTATCAAGCCAGAAGATCCACACGATATTACCCTTGAGAAAGCACGCGAACTCTATGACGCCAAGCTCAAAGCCGAGGCAGAAAAGAATATCGCCGACTTCGGGGATGGTATAAAAGTACTAAATGGCCGCTTTGGCCCCTACATCACCGACGGCAAGAAGAACGCCAAGATTCCCAAAGACACTGACCCAAAGACGGTCACACATGAGCAAGCTAAAAAGCTACTTGCCGCTGCGCCAGCAACCAAAAAACGGCGTCGAATCGTCCGTAAAAAATCATAATTTGTACTTATAATATTTTTTCGTCCTTAGTACTAGACTAATAAAAGTACTATTTACCATAAGCGTCTAATATGTGCTATAATTGGGCATATAGAAAAATGTGTTTGACATTATAAATACATTGTTTTATAATCTAATTTAACATTATCAACATAGCAACAAACTTACAGGGTGTGGCCGAGAGGAAGAACGCCGAAATGGAACAGACGAGTCAAACAGATATGGCAGCGAGCCTTACGGTCGCTGTTGACGACACGCTGGCTCTGATAGAGCAGGATCGTGAGCGTGAAATCATTACCCGCCGCTTTGGCCTATACGAGCGCAAAGAGACGCTTGAACAGATCGGCGAGCTGCTCGGTATTACTCGTGAGCGTGTGCGCCAGCTCGAAAAAGCCATCCTGACTCGTCTTAAGGCTGCCTCTGAGCAAAACAAGATTCCTAGCTTGCACGAAGTAGAGCGACACCTGATCCGCCAGCTGTCTGAAAAGGGGAGAGTTGCCCGTATCCAGGACGTGACCGAAGCCATGGTTGGCAAAGACACGACTCCTGCTCACCGATCCCATGTTGCCTTTGTCGCGGAGTTATCACCAAATATTTCCGTCGTCAATGAAAACGATGACTTTTATCTGGCCATCGGCATCAAAGAACACGCCGATGAAAAGAAAATCAAAGCAAACGTCGAAGAGATCGTCAAGACAATCAAAAAGCATGGCGAACCGATCCAGATAGAGGAGCTGCACGCCAAGCTTAACCATGAGCACCCCGACCATGTTCGCGCTCTTGCAAGCGTCAGTAAAAAACTGGCTAGCTTAAAAGACCGTTGGGGACTTGTCAAGTGGCCAACCGTCAACCCCAAAAATATCCGCGACAAGATCTACGTGATCTTAGCCGAAAATGGCAAACCAATGCACTTTTCCGACATCGCGAGCAGTATCAAGCAGAGTGATTTCAAGCGCAAAGATGTCACGACACAAGCAATTCACAATGAGCTCATCAAAGACAAGCGTTTCGTGCTGATCGGCCGCGGTATTTACGCGCTCGACAGCTGGGGTTACAGCAAGGGTACGGTTGCCGACATCATCGCCAATGTCCTGAAAAAAGCCGGCGAGCCACTGCATCGTGATGAGATCGTCAAACGCGTCTTAAAGAGCCGCCAAGTCAAAGAAACGACCATCTTGCTGAACCTTCAGAGCAAGCCGCAATTCAAGCGCGTATCGAAAGCAACTTACAAGCTTGCTGACGAAGCCTAAATCTATTCTCACCGGTTGCATTACAGAGGCGCAGGTGGGACAATAGACGGTAGAGTATTATGACTATCCTCTCTTCAGCTTTAGAGATCCTTCTCCAGTGGTACGTTTGGGTACCGATCGTTATCGTATTGCTCTATGCAACCTGGCGCAACTACCGTGTCGTACCACCGCCATCGAAGCACGAGAGTACCTTGCTTATCCTGGAGATCCCAAAAGCCAATGACAAGTCAGAGCTGGCTGCCGAGCAGCTATTCGCTAGCTTACACGGCATTTTGCGCGACAAACCTGAACTAAAATTGAACGGCGGCATTCAGGAGCACCTCAGTTTTGAGATTGCCTCGGTCAATGGCCAGATCCGTTTCTATGTCTGGGTACCGCGTAGCTTGCAAAGTTTCGTGGAAGGTCAGATCTACTCGCAGTATCCGACGGTTCAGATCCACGAAGCAGATGAAGACTACGTAGCGCACGACCGGCAGCACGCCGTCGTCTATACGAGCGAGATTATCCTGACTGGCGACGAATTCTTACCGATCAAAACCTTTCAGAGTTTTGAGGTTGACCCGCTCGCCGGTATCACCGGGACACTCGCCAAACTGGAATCGACGGGTGAAGAACTATGGATCCAGGTACTCGTACGGCCAATTGCTGATGATTGGCATAAATTGAGCGAGCGCTGGATCAGTAACCTAAAGGGCGGTAATCCTTTTACGCTCAGCGGCGGCCAAGGCTTTGACCTACGTTGGCTGGGCAGTTTTTTCGCTGCCTTATGGAAGCCACCCGAAGAGGGTAGTGGCAGTGAAGCAAAGCCAAAAGAACTCTCCGAACGTGATAAGACACGTATTAGCGAAGTTGAGAAAAAGGCGACAAAACTTGGCTATCAAGTCAAGATCCGCTTGGCGTACCTGGGTGACAACCAGACAAATGCCAAGCAGCGCATGCAAGGCCTGGTCGGTACCTTCAAGCAATTTAATAGCACCAACCTCAACGGCTTTAAGGTCACCAAAGCCAGCTTCAAGAAAGAAGATTTAATAGCTTATAAAACACGCTTGTTCGCCGACCATGGCTTTATTCTTAATATCGAAGAACTCGCTTCCGTCTTTCACTTGCCACACACCAATGTGGAAACACCAAATATCGTCTGGGCCAGCAACAAGACGGCCGAACCGCCGGCTAAGCTGCCGATTATCACCGGCAACGCAGCTATTGATGAAAACATCTCTGCTTTTGGCGTCACCAACTTCCGCGGCATCAACCACCAATTCGGTATGCTGCGCTATGACCGTTCGCGTCACGTCTATATTATCGGCCAGACCGGTGCCGGAAAAACCGGTACACTAGAACTCTTTGCTCTTAGCGATATCTACCATGGCCACGGCTATGCGATTATCGATCCGCACGGCGACTTTGCGGTCAATAACCTCCGTTTCATCCCTGGTGGACGGCTTGAAGATGTGGTTTACTTCAACCCGGCCGACACCGCCTATCCGCTTGGCTTTAACCCGCTCGAAGTGACCGATCCGAATCAGAAGACCAATATTTCGTCGGAGGTGATCGGTGTCCTGAAACGTATGTTTGGCGAAAGCTGGGGGCCGCGACTCGAATATATCCTTCGTTATACCATTCTGGCGCTGCTCGACCACCCAAATACCACCATGCTCGACATTACCCGCATGCTGACCGACAAAAGGTTTAGAAAAGAAGTCCTCGCAACCTGTACCGACACCGTCGTCTTGCAATTCTGGAATGTTGAATTTGCCAGCTGGAATGACAAGTTTCAGGCTGAAGCAATCGCCCCGGTGCTCAACAAGGTCGGCGCCTTTACCGCCAACCCGATCATCCGTAATATCATCGGTCAGCCCAAAAGTACCTTCAATATTCGCAAGATCATGGACGATGGCAAGATCCTCGTCGTTAATCTCTCCAAAGGTCTGATTGGCGAAGATAATGCTGCTATCTTAGGCGCCTTTATGGTCACAAAAATCCAGCTAGCCGCTATGAGTAGGAGCGATATCCCGGATATCGAGGATCGCCGACCGTTCTATCTGTATGTCGATGAATTCCAAAACTTCGCGACCGATAGTTTCGCAACTATCTTGTCGGAGGCTCGCAAGTACGGCCTCAACCTGACCGTCGCCAACCAGTACATCTCACAGATGAATGAAACGGTGCGCGACGCCGTCTTTGGTAACGTCGGCACCATGATTTGTTTCCGTGTTTCCGCCGACGACGCACCAATCCTCGCCAAGCAATTTGAACCGAATTTCGAAGCGCTTGACCTGCTTCAAATGCACAACCGCAACTTCGTTATCAATATGGTCATCAACGGAGAAAAGACGCCAGCATTTAGTGCCCGGACGCTTAATCTGCCAGTGGCGCAAACCGATAACACTGGTCGTATCGTCGAACATACGCGCCTCCACTATAGCCGCAGTAGGACAGAGGTAGAACAAGAGATAGCCAATCTCGTCATGCCACGAGGCAAACCAGAGATGCAAAGCCCCGCAGCGAGCACCATCCTGAAGCCACAGCCCGGATCAGCCAGCGCGCCGAAAGAGGTGCTGGCATCATCCGAAGCAGGGGAGGAGCCAAAGAAGAAACGCAAACGCACCCGTTCACACAAAAAGAAAACCGAGGCAGAAGGTCAAGCCGCTACCGCTACGGAAAACTCTGCCACTTCCAGTACAGCTTCCGAGAAATCAGAGACAACGCTATCCGTCAAAGACGGGGAAGAGAAGACAGTCTCACTCCGCTAGCATAAGTCAGCCGAGCCGCCAAAATTACACGCTTGACACCTACTCATTGACGCGCGCTATAATGGTTATAGCTATGTAGGTACTGGTGGATACCTTTCTACTTACAAGCGTTATAAACGATTGACGTCCGAAAAAGACGTCCTAACACCTCCATCGTGGTAAAAAGAGCTTGTCTTTGAGCGGTCACAAAGCTCCTCTCCACCGCTGGATCACTCCAAAATCCGTTCGCTAATCTAAATTTAAGTATTAGCCTCTGGGAAAAATTTCAGAGCTCGGGAGTGAAAAAATGACACACTTTATCAACAAACCAGTAATTATCACTGCACTCGGGTTTCGCAAGGACAACCTCGCATACCCACGCACGATGGAGTACGAAGGCACCAGCTATCGCTTCATCGACGCCGGCCTGAGCTGCATCGTCCGTCGCGGCGGTCTGGTCGCCCAGATCATGACCATGACCGACGGCCACAAGCAGTTCAAGCTGCGCAGTGATAACAGAGGAGGCTCCTGGACGCTACTCTCAATGAGCGCCTAGGTTCACCTCACCGTCCCGAAGGCACCCCGCAAGGGGTGTTTTCTGTGATGTGTTATGATAAATGCACTATGACAAACTTCAAATGGTCATTTGATTCTATTAAAGAAGGTGTCGAACGTTACAGGCAAAAGCAGGGGAGACTGCCGACCGCAAAAGATTTTGATCAAACCCCCTATCTTCCATCTGCTCGTCAGATTCAGAGAATTTATGGCGGAATGGCAACCCTGCGCAATAAACTAGGGTACGGTTTAATTGATTACACAAAAGGGAACGAGCGAAGCAAAATTGCCGCACTGGCATTCGCAGATGGACTCCACGCGGAACAAGAACTCGAAATTCTCTTAGTTCGGCATTTCGGTGAACCCTATGTACATACTCAAAAGAGGTATGGAATTGATACCAAGAACCGTTATGACTTCTTTGTATATGCCTCCGACACATTCTTCGGTGTAGATGTCTTCTCGTCTCATCGTCTTGATTACCTTGCACCAAATATAAGACATAAGATAAGTAAATACGGCATTCACTCGAGTATCCCCACCATATTCGTTGTTGCCGGCAACGACTACACACAAGATCAAGTAGAAAAGGCCATTCTACCAATTGCGTCACTCGGATTATACCCCCATCTCACGGTTATGTGTCTTTCGCAGTTTATTACTTACACCTCTTCGCTTACGCCGCTAGTATTGCCCAACGGGTTTAAGGGAATGAACAGTGTAGAACAAAACTAGAACTTGATATACAGCCTCGATGAATGAGCTAAGCATGCTTGAGTCATGTAGCGTAGACATGTTTGTGAAAACGTGTCACGACAGATAAAAAAGTAAACGAGCGGAGGAAAAGTATAATATATGCAAAGCGGGGGGAGAGAAATACAAGATGTACATGGGTGACAAAGCAAAAATGTGCGGCGCAGACGTGAATAGGTAATCATATTTGTTCTATAGACTTAACGTCGTCCAATATATCTTTTACGACATTAAGTATATTAGACAAAGTTGATTCACTATACCTCCCGACTAGGGGAGTTTCTGGCATATACGGCCTGTTAGTGCTAGTTTACTTCTTATTTATATGTGCGCCCCTGGTATGTCAGTAGTTCTAGCACGCTTCAAGCTTAGTAGCTCTCTCCGGGTCTTCACCAAGCTGGCGTTGTAGACGTCACATAGTTATCCACACACGGATTTGTATAATTCATCCAGCAATTTGCGTTTTTTTATTTTTGTGTTCCCCTACTCCTCCCTATTTGCTTTTTCGTCATTTCAATATTTTAATATAGTTTTTTCAACATATCTAATCTTTAGAACAAAACTAGAACTAGTGCCCGATGAGGCGGGGGTATCAGCGGTAAAATGCCTTGCCTTCAATACGAACATCGACGTAGGTCGGGGCGATACCCTTACGTTTGAGGAAGGCCACGATCCGACTCATATCCTCTACCTGCTCTCCCGCTGGCCGGTCAACCGATAGCTTAAAATAGGGGCGTACTCCCCTCACCTTCACGTTGAGTTGTTTGGCAGTCAAAGGCGGAATGGTGACACGGTCAACGACAATGCCATTGTCCTTAGCCAGCCCAATCACCAAGCCAACGAAACCGAGGAAACGCTGGCTCGTTACGTTCTGCGAGGTATCAGCACTTAGGCCGCTATTATCGGCAATCCGAAGCTCAGGAACCGGATAGTAATTACGCGTAAAGACAATTCCGTTCCTGTCGACAAATTGGTTACTACCGTTAATACTCCAACGAGCAATCGGCATACGTGGCGTCACAGTGATCAAAGCTTCGCCAAGATTTTCACCAGGCTCAATCTGAATCGAGCCAACCTCGGCATCCAAGGCCTGTATATGCGAGAGTAGCGTTTCATGGTTTGTTAGAAAACGTAGTCGTTCGGCTGGCCGAGCAGCAAAATAGTCATCAATCGCCCGGCTATAGCGAGTAACGTCGTCTGTCGAGAGTAGGTCGACACCGCTCACGCGTATGACCAGGCTGGCCGTCAATTGACTCACTAGGATATAAAGCACAGTCGCAACAGACAGAGTGATGATAAAATACACTACTATCCGCCGACGAAGCGAGGTAAGATGGTGCGCGTGAGCGCGGGGCGACTTGAGTGTGGCTGACAGCTCACCGCTACTCGCCACTTGTGACGAAGAACTGCCAGTCAACGTACGGTTACGCTGAAATGTCGCTCGCGAGGGTGCTGTTGATTGTGTAGGCGTACTACGTCGACGCGGCGGCGCTCCAGTAGCCGTCTTGTTACGAAAAGAGAATTTAACGCTCATGCTTCACCTATTGTAGCAAGCCTAAGACGACTTTCCTACCGATAGGATAATGTCTGCCATGTCGCGGGCAGCTTGCGGTCGAGCAAACTCATGAATAGCCTCTGCCATCGCCTGTAGCTCTTTGGGATTAAGCACCAACGCGTTGATCGCATCAACAAGTGCCAGTGGCTGAGCCGACAAGCGCTCCTCCCCGACGATAACCGCTGCACCAGCTTTCTCATAAACAGCTGCGTTTTTGCTCTGGTGACCACCCGTTAAGTACTCATTCGGCACAATAATCACCGGCTTGGCAAGCGCTGCTAGTTCCAGCAGAGTGGTTGCCCCTGCCCTCGTCACTACGATATCAGCGGCACTGAGCAAGCTCGTAAAATCTTTGCTGACAAAAGCATGCATCTGGAAATGGCGGCGATCATGCGGCTTAACTTGTTGCCGCAACTGATCATAGTTTGCTTTACCGGTAATCAAACTAACATTACAAAAAGCAAGGAGCTCGGTAAGCACTGCTATGGTGGCTTGGTTTAATGTTCGGGCGCCCAGTCCGCCACCCGTAATAACGATCAGTGGCTTTTCATCGTCAAAACCAAGTTCTTTCTTTAATTTCAGTTGCTCCTTGCTCGAGGGTGGTCTCAGATTCATAGCAATCGGTATACCTATGTAGGTGCTGCGCTCGGAAGGATAATTATAGTATTCGAGCGGTGCACCGGTGGCAATCCGAGCCGCAAAACGTGCGAGCACACGGTTCGTAAGACCCGGATGAGCGTCAGAATCATGAATCACCAACGGCACTCCCAGAATACGAGCCGCTATCCCGACCGGTAAACAGACGAACCCGCCCTTGGCAAAGATTACATCCGGCCGCCATCGAAGCAACTTGTAGATGCTCTGACAAAGCCCGATCACGAGTTTAAAGCTGTCGATAATATTCGGTAAAACAATTGTTCGAATCTGCAAGAGCTGCCGCCACAAAGCTAGCTTTTGATAACGGCGAAGCTTTCCTGCCACAATCACCTCCGTTGGAATTTGCGGATCAACCGCGTGCATCATCGCTCGCGCCTGTTCAAAAAATGCTCGGTCACACCAAAAACGTATCGAAGCGCTTGGTTCTTGCCGCTTTATCTCAGAAACGACCGCTGCGACTGGCGTGACGTGTCCGCCCGAGCCCCCGCCGACGACGAGAATTTTCATAGTCTCCTCCTTCATTAGTACTACCATGTAACGTATACGCAGATAATTGGAATGCTAACCCTAGAGCACCAGCCATAAAGACCATGCTAGTGCCGCCAAAACTCAGGAGCGGCAAGGTAATCCCCGTTAGTGGGAATATTCCTGTCATGGCTGCAACATTAAGGATAACGTGTGCCGCTAGCCAGCCGAATACCCCGACGACAAGTAGCCGCTCGGCTTCACCCGGTAGTCGGTCAGCGACACGAAGCAGTCTGAATAGTAATGCAGTAAACAGTATTAGGACCAGGACTAACCCCACAAAACCGAAGGTCTCACCCATGATCGCAAACACCGAGTCGTTGATCGCTTCTGGCAAGTAACCCGTCGCTTGGACGCTATTACCGATACCGACACCAGTCAAGCCTCCGCTGCCGATCGCAATCTTAGCGTGAATAATATGATACACAGACGGATCACTGACCGAGGCGTTATCTCCCTGTATAAACGCCGCTATACGCTCCATACGGTGCGGCGCAATAACGATCATCAAAATGCTAAAAACAAGCGCGCCGACCAAAAGAGCCCCTCCGACGCGTACACTTATGCCGGCAGCAACCATGATGACGGCCACGATCGCCATGATCGCGATACCCGTACCCATGTCCTTCTGAATGCCGATTACAAAAATGGCCACGATCGTCAGGATCGCGCCGAGTGGCAGTAGTGTTTTATAGAGATCATTCACCATTCCCTGCTTCGACCGCCGAGCAATAAAGCCAGCGCAAAAGATAAGCAGGCTGAACTTTAAGAATTCGGCTGGCTGAACACTACCGAGCGGTCCTAAATCAAACCAACGGCAGGCTCCCAGACTACACTGGGCAATTCCCATACCCGTCCAGCCGGCGATTGCCAAGATGGCTGATAGTATGAGTCCGATAACAAAGAGGTTCTGGGCATGACGTTGCAACCAATGGAATGGCAGTTTGGCTACTGCCACAAATACCGCTACCGCCAACGCGAGGCTGATCACTTGCTTACCAAAAAAGTACATTGCGCTATAATCAGCACCGTACGCTTCATTCAGCACCTGAGCACGTTGCGGTCCAATCGCGTATATGACGATCAGCCCGAGTAACATAAGTAGACCCATGAACAGCACAATTTGGTAGTCTGGCCGATGTTTCCGTACGGCTGGCTGGTTTGTCTCAGCGCCTACCGGCTGATAGCGACGTGGTCGCATTAGACATGGCCTCCGGCAAGTGCCAGCATGACTCCGAAGCTAGCCGCCACACAACCGATCACCCAAAAGCGCATAGTGACTTTCGTCTCTGGCCAGCCAATAGCCTCGAGGTGATGATGGATGGGCGCCGAGAGGAATATGCGGCGTCCAAACAACCGCTTCGACACGATCTGCACCAGACTTGAGCCAGCCTCAATCACAAAGAGAATGCCAATTATCGGTAGGAGCAGCAGAGAGTTAGTCATCATAGCCACCACGCCAAGACTTACCCCAAAGGCAAAACTCCCGACATCACCCATAAAGAAACGTGCCGGGTAAATATTGAACCAAAGATAGCTCAGCAAAGCACCGACTACCGTGAAACAAAAGCCGGCCAGGAATACCTGTTCTTGTAGTAGCGCAATGATACCAAAGGCGGTAAAACTGAGTGCCAGCAGCCCGCCTGCCAACCCGTCAAGCCCGTCGCTAATATTGACGGCATTACCGGTCGCCGTGATGACGAACGCAAAGAGCGGGATAATCCACCAGCCAATGACAAGCTCACCGATAAACGGCAGGTGGACAGTATCGAAACCAAGCTTCGTGTAGAAGAACCAGCCAAGTCCCGCACCGATCGCGGTGATCATCAAGAATTTTATACTGGAGCGCAGTCCCGCAACTCCCTTGCCTTGCCCGCGCAGATTGATAATATCATCGATCATACCAACCGCTGCGCCGCTGACTAGCGCTACCAACGGCAACCATGTCTCTCCACGGTTTAGATTAAACCCAAGCGTTATCGTTGTAATAGTAACTACAGCAATCACTCCAGCCATCGTCGGAATGTTGCGGCGGAATTTCGCTTGGTGCAGTTTAGTGAAGACCTCTAATGCTTCGCCGGTCGTGCTGGTACTGCGCTGGCGTTTCCAAAATCGGTAGCGATATGCAAAGTAGGTATAGATTGGTGTCAGCATCATCGCCAGTACAAATGCCGCGACGCTCATCAAAAAAAGTGGGATCATGTCAAGTGTTAGATTGTGGTAGCCGTCTGCCATGTCTTAGCCTTTCGGTTGTAGCTTTAAATAATTGATCATCCAGTTTGATATATCGGTAAATATCGGCATTGCGTCTTTACCGCCATCAAATGCCTTCCCCTTGGCTGACACCTGTACCATTATGACATACCGCGCCTTATTATCACCACCATAGCCAAGGTACGAGGCAATCGTTTGGTTGTTGTCATACGAGCCATCAACCAACGTCTGTGAGGTTCCGGTCTTTCCACCGATCGTATACCCGGGTAAATCGTCGTAGGCGTAGAACGCTTGTCGGGCTTTAACGAGCATACTCTGCATCTTACGTGATGTTGATGGTTTAATCGCTTGATCGACCACCTTTTTTTGTGTCGCGTCCACCAGTTGACCGTCGCTATCGATACTGCCGCCAATAATTGTTGGCTTGTAGTACGTCCCGCCGTTGACGACGGCCGAAAAACCGGCCGCAACCTGTAGCATTGTCAAGTTCATGCCTTGACCAAATGTCATGTTTGAATAACGAACGGCATTACCCTGGGCATCGGTTGGCGGAATAATCTCGCCAGAGTTTTCGCCGCTTACCTCAATACCGGTATTTTCACCTAGGTGGAACTTATCATGGAAATACTGGTACAGTGCCGTACGCGCCGTGTAGTTGATACTCTTGCCATCACCAAGCCGTTGGGCAACGGTTACCATCCCCGTATTGAGCGACCAAGTGAAGGCATGCTGAAAAGTAATCTTGCCGGTCTGCCCTTTTGTCAAGTTCTCGATCGTACGATCACTGACGGTGATATAGTCGGTATTGTTGTAAGTTGAGTTTGGTTCAATGGCTCCCTTATCGATTCCGGTCGCTAAGGTAAAAGTTTTCATGACCGAGCCGGGCTCATATGGTGTGCTGATCGATCCATTATTAAACGCCTCGGCGTTGGTCACACGGTAATACTTGCCCGGGTTGTACGTTGGCAGACTCGCCGTCGCCAAAACCTTACCGGTCTGCGGATCCATCACGATGGCACTGCCGTTTGTGGCTCCGGTACGTTTTAACCCAGCCGCGAGTGCTTCTTCGGTGATTGCTTGAATGTTTCGGTCAAGCGTCAAGACGATATCGCGGCCGTTTTTTGCTGGGATATCGATATTCTGATCGCCAATCGTCAACGGCACGTTGCTCACATCAGTAATAGATTGCAAAAGCCCGTCTTTGCCCTCGAGCTCTTTATTGAACTTTTCTTCTATCCCGTACTGCCCTTTGTCAGACGCATTAACAAAACCAAACGTCTGGGCTGCCAAGGTATTTTCCGGATAGACGCGTTCCGTTTCCGCCTGGAAACCGACGCCATTCAGGCTTCGCTTCTTTACAAGTTCGGCCTGCTTGAGCGACAGCCCTTTGGCAATCACAACATAGCGTAACTCTTTGTTATCGAGTAGCGACTTGTACCCGTCGACAACGTTACCACCAGCTACATCACGAGCCGCTTTAATTACTTGCTTTTTATCAGTCATAATACTCGGGTCGGCAAACATCGTATAGACGGTCTGGTTCAACACTACTTTAACCGGCCGCCCGTCGTCCATCATATAGATTTCACCGCGTTTTGCCGGTATCACCAACCGCTTTACCTGCTCCTGACGCGCTAGTGCAACGTACTTGTCGTGTTCGATCACCTGCAAATAAAAGAGCCGTACGACAAAAACCATCATAAACAGGGCGGTTATGATGGCAAGCAGTCGGAGCCTGGGATGGGTGCGAAACTGGCTAAACATAAGATTAGTTGTTGACGTATTCGGTACTGGTCGGCTTAGTCATAGCCTTGGCAACATCGCTACTACGTACCGTACTGAGAGCGGTAAGCCGTGCATTTTCGACTTCAAGATCAGTCTTCTCAGTCGTAAGCTGACTAATCTTGCTGTCAATTTTTTGCGCTTCGTAGTCGTAGCTGGTTGCTTTGGTCGCCTGGGTCAAATAGATCAAGCCCAGTACAGTGATCATAAGTGCGACAAGCACCGTATGGGTCACTGGGCCAAGTTTGATACTCGAAGCAAACCGTGTAGTATTCTGGTTGCGACTCCAGCTCTGATGGCGACGATTATAGGTGGTGGATTGATAATATGACATGGGTTGGTTTGGTGTTTATATTTATTTTTCTTTTGGATTTCGTTTTAGTGGCGCTCCCTTTAGCGGGAGCGCCCATGCAGTAGGTGCCCTACTTGAACCGTACGATAACTTTCGTTTCGACCGATTGGTTTTGTACTGGAATGTGGATTGGCATTGTTTTTTGCCCCTTCCTTTTTGTTTTTATTTTTTCACGGCGACGCGGAGTTTGGCACTACGCGCGCGCGGGTTGTGAACGTCGTCGGTGGCTCCGCTTACTGGCTTTCTTGTCACAATATCGAGGCTTGATTCATAGCCAGCCCCGGCTTCTTGTTTGAAGTACTGTTTAACGATGCGGTCTTCCAGGCTGTGGAAGCTGATGATCCCTACCCTGCCTCCTTTGGTAAGAAGCTGCGGGATGAGCGGCATCAGTTCCCGAACCTGTGACAGTTCGTCGTTGACTTCGATGCGGAGTGCTTGAAAGGTGCGCGTAGCCGGATGGATTTTCTGCCACGAGCCACGGTGCTGTTTGAGGATGAGGTCGGCTAGTTCTTTTGTTGTGTGGAACGGTCTGGCCTGAACAATCGCTTTCGCAATGCGTCGGGCAAAACCGTGAGCTTCCTCCCCGTATTCGACGATGATCCGGATGAGATTTCGTTCGGAGTAGGTATTGACGACCAATTCGGCCGTTTTAACCATCCGATCGTCCATCCGCATGTCGAGGGGACCACTATTTGTAAAAGAAAAACCTCGCTCAGCCCTATCGAGCTGCGGTGATGACACCCCTAGGTCCACTAAGATGATATCGAACTGCTTACCTTCTTCGCCGAGTTGCCTGGCGGCGCTGACGAAATCGGTGTGCAGCAGACGCACTCCTTGGTTGGCAAACGACTGTAGGCTGTCAATCGCGTTACTATCACGATCAACGAGCACCGTATTGCTATAGTTTTTAGTCCGCTCCAGAATCGCCGACGCGTGACCCGCATAGCCAGCCGTGAGGTCTAAATAGCTCTCATCGGGCTGCGGGTCAAACGCTTGAAGCGTCTGCTGTAGCAAGACCGGAACATGTAAGTGAGGCGTGGTATTCGTCTCATCTTGTGGTGGATGTTCTTTAATACTCATAAGCTGACTACTATTGTAGCAGCTTTCGAGATCACCAAACTGATAGCGTAGGCTGTTTGTTTTCGCATTGTGTTTGTTTTTGTGATAAGTTGCCCGTTTCTTTCTAGCGGCGAAGAGTTACAGTGTAGCTCATACTCGCCTAATGATACGGGTTGAGAGACTTATGTGTGAGGTGGAGTTTTGGGAGGTGTGTGTTATGGAGGAAGGTTCAAAGCGTTGTTTTATGTGTCCGCTCTTTCCACTGCCCACACTATCAGATTGGTAATCTCGAGGTATCTTTTATCAGATTGTTAAGGTACCGATTTTAGGGAAATAATCTCAGCTAGTCGCTTGTCTCTAGGCGCCAGTAGGCACCGGCTCGGATAGCGGAAACGCTTCTAGTGATGCCAGCGTACTCGAGCAGATGCTGCTCGAGGGTGACTCTGCCCTGCTTCTCGTCAAGTTCGGCCTCGGTCTTACCGTAACGGAACCTAACGTTCAAATCAGCCACCGTCTCATCGAGGATACTCCCCTTCAGAGCCGGTTCTACTTCCTGCTCCCATACCGCTTTCGGGTAGAGGTGTAGGTAGTGACCAAAGCCACGTGTCAGTACAACGCCACTGGCAAATTCATTTCGAAGCTCCGTCGGTATTGTTAACCGACGCTTGTCGTCAAGTTTTCGCTCGAAATAATCCATTGCCGCGCGTCGTTTCCTTTTCGCTGCTCCCTATTGAGCGCTTAGCGTGTTGATTATTTTTGTTGGTGCAGTGGTTGTTTGTTTTTTGATGGGTGGTTACCCACTTTTTTCCACTGACCTTACTATACTACCCACTATTACCCACTTGCAAGCATATTTTTTATAAAACGTAGTCAGCCCGCATTACTTATCCACACATCTGTGGATAATCCTCATGCTTAACAGAGAAAAACCGCTCCCTAAATCGGAAGCGGTTTTTCTGTTGTAGACTTTATTTCCTAGCGGTTAAAAAAGAAGCTGACCAAAGCATCGTCGTAATTTGTGGTAACCTGCAATGCCGCCCACAGGCAGAGGATAAAGAGATTGATCGTGAGTGAGACGATCAGAAGCGCGTCCTTGAAGTCACGCTCCGTCTGCACCCAAGCCATCATCCCCTTTGACGCCCTTGCCTGGCTTGTACGTGAAGTTTTCTGTGATTTTTTCATACTACCTCGACACTACCATATTACATCGCGCTTATGCAAGTGCTTGCTGGTAATACTGCAGCGATGCAATGCTTATCTTTCCCTCTTTACGGATGACAGGCTCCGATTGTGAACGGTCGAGATGAATGAAGGTTGTAGACGCCGGTAAGTTCTGCTGCTGTTTATCATCGATGAGTACTGTCGGCTGGAGGCCGAATGTCTGAGTTATATATAAGCCTTTGGTGGCTTGCACAATGTGATGGGGAATGGTAGCAAGTAACGGGCAAAGTGACAGCTTGAACTCCTGGTACGGCTGGTTGCCGATGGTAAGGATCGCGTCGACAGCGGGCAAAATAGCATTGACATCACTAAAGAGGAAATTCTTGTCTCTAAACGCTTCCTTCACCTCATGGACAAGTACCTCGGCTGGTGGTACGCCACTGATTGATGCCATATGGTCGAAGAAATAATAGTCGTATTGCTCGCCGATATATTGATAGAACTGTGTGACACGAGCTTGCTCCTCGGGGATAGCGATATGATAGCTTCGAGCCAGATATTCCCAGAGCTCATCGACAAAGGCCGCCGTATCAAACAGCGTACGGTCAAAGTCGATGAGGAGCAGTGGCTTAGCCAAGGTAAATCCTCATCAGTTGGCGAGCAACGGCATCGGCATCGTGCCGAATCAGGGTACGCGTCGCGGCGATGGAATCGCCTTTAGGTGGTTGTTTCTGCCGTGTATTCGACACGAAATGACCACCAATCGTCTCATAGGACTGTCGAGCAAGGAGTGCTTCGTCATAGCCAACCCAGTATTCATTCTCTTCCGCGTAGCGCTTGAGTAGATATTCCGATGGTTTCGCATTGTTGTAGAGAACATAATCAAGCTTAAATCCTCCAAAGCGTTCAATTTCACCAGCAAAGTCATGTACTTGAAAGTTGTCAGTCTGCCCCGGTTTGGTAACGAGGTTGCAGACATAGACCTTTTTTCCCTTGGCTTGCTGTAGTGCTTCACTCATACCAGACACGATCAAGGCCGGAGCAAGTGAACCGTAGATATTACCTGGCGCGATCACCACCATGTCAGCATCAAGAATTGCTGCACGCGCCGCCGGATTGAGCGTGGCATGAGGCCGCAATTCGAGCTCTGGGTGGGTATCGCCAGCAAAGTTGACATGCGCGATAGCAAATTCTCCCTCAATCGTTTTGCCTTCCTTGAGGTGCAATACTAGGGTTACCTTATCGAGCGTCACCGGGTGTACGCTGCCGGTAATGTTGAGAACCTCAGAAGCTGTTTCGACCGCTTCGGCAAAACTGCCCGTCATCTTTTCTAGCGCCGTTAGGAAGAGGTTGCCAAAAGCATGGCCTTCCATGCTACCGCTATCAAAACGATAATTAAACAAGTCACGGACGCGCGGTGATTCACTGAGCGCCACCAAACACTGACGGACATCGCCAGGCGGCAATACGCCAAATTCGTCGCGCAGCTGACCGGTTGAACCACCATCGTCCGCCATATTTACGAGTGCCGTAAGGTGATGCGTGTAGTGCTTGAGTTGCGTGAGCAATGTAAAGCTCCCTGTTCCGCCGCCGATGACTGCGATCTTGATGCCGACTTTGTCCATTACTGGCTCCCCTTTCGTAATTTTGCTATCATCTGACCGAACCAGTGCGCGCTGGGACGTAGCGTCCGTTTCATGCTTATATAGTCAACTTCGGCGAGACCAAACCGCGGCCAGCGGCCATACGCCCATTCTACATTGTCGAGTAAACTCCAGTGCAAGTAGCCTTGTATTCTGACTCCGCTTTGCAGAGCTCGCTGCAGAGCGAGCAACGTATGCTGTAGCCACCATTTTCGCAGCTCGTCATCCGCATCAGCCAATCCATTCTCGGTAATGATAATCGGTTTTTTGTACTTTTCCCAGAGGCGTTCCACAACAAATTCCAAGTTAGCCGGTTGCATATCCCACCCCATGTCGCTTACATGTTCTTCGGGATTATGTACCCGATAGCCGTATACACGGTTGCTGAAATAATAGTTTACCCCGAGAAAGTCACACTGGTCGATAACCTTTTTCAAAAAATAATCATCACTAAAATACTGCATAGCGTCGGCTGTTTTGCGACTCAGCAAGGCATTATCACCGGCATAGGTATAGCTCGAATTCTTGGCAATCGACAGCTTGTACCTGGGGTGCAGCTTATGCGTCATCCGTGCCGTCTGGTTATGCGCATAGGCCAGGTTTTTTAACACTCGATGAGTCAGGCGCTTGCTCTGCCGAGCTGGTGGCCAATGTCCTTGATAGTAACTTTGGCTAGCATACACTTCCGGCTCATTGATTGTGATGATAAGTCGAATATCGTTTCCGAGTTCTGTTAATACTTTCTCAACAAAGCGAACAAAATATTTCACGTTCCGCCGATACTCAAAGCCACCTTTTTCGGCGAACCATACCGGCAAAGTAAAGTGAAACAATGTCAGTACTGGCTCGATCTTGCGCTCCTTTAGGCTGCGCACATATCGTTTATAGTGTTCGATCGCTTCGATATTCCATGCGCCTTCGGTTGGCTCCACTCGAGACCACTCGATACTAAAGCGAAAGGCATTCATGTTGAGCTCTTCGAGCAGGTCAAAATCCGACTCGTACCGATGGTAGTGGTCTATCGCGCGGCCGGATACGTAGTTATTTGGATCCTTGGCGTCTTGTTTGATCAGAGGCCACTTCTCAAGTTCACCAAGCTGATATTCGCTCTGCATCGCCCACGCCCGGGCATGCTCCAGCTCCCAGATGCTCCATTGATTGTGGTTGCCGCCCTCAACTTGATGCGCAGCAGTCGATGCACCCCATAAAAAATTTTTAGGAAACCGGATTTTTGACTCCGCCATATATATCTATTATACCCGTACCAACTCTATACGACCATGTCTTCGCCAAAGTGTTTCTGGAGGCGCATCCTGATCGAACCCTCATGTCGCCCTAGTAGTTGCGACAGCTCACCAAGATCGCGTCCATTTTGGAATTCTTGCTTAAGCAATGCGTCTTGCTGCTTCGTCCACGGTCGGTACGCATTGGGGTGAATTTCGCGCATTTTCTCAATCTTTTCTTGCCAGTTTGATCCTGCCTGTTTTTTCTTAATCGGTTCCAGAGTTCGTCGCTCGGCATTTGCTTCAAGGTGAGCGAACCGTTTGGTAGCGGTAGCCGATCTTTCCCTCAAGCTATAGTCGATCGCATGTGCTTCTTCACTCATCTGTAGCGCCATGCGGTTGATACCTTTTAGATACAAGTTGTTCAAATTTTTTACTCGGCTCAGCGCTACGTATCCCATACCCGGCACAAAAGCTTTTCGTAGGTCGATCAGTGCCGCATCGAGTGTCATTCCTTGACTCTTGTGTACCGTTATCGCCCAGGCGAGTCGTAGTGGAATCTGCGTAATACTGGCGCGTTTTTTGTCGCCATCGCGCAGTTCCCAGGTATCCGGCTGAATCATCACTTCCTTGCCGCTTAAGAATTCGACAATCGGATAATCAGTCACTTGATCAAAATCAACTACCGTACCGAGACTACCGTTGAAATACTTCTTATCTTGACTGTTTTTGACAGCCATCACCAGAGCTCCTAGCTTAAGTCGCAACTGCGCTGGCGCAAGCACGCTTCGTTGCAGTGACTCCACATAATTGCCACTTCCCGTCGTGGTCTGCTCGTAGATTACTTCGTCGCCAGCTAACTGTTCGAGCCGACGCTGATTTTCCGTGTCAACATCAACATTGGTGGTGTGAAGCTCGGTAAAAACAGCACCCTTTGGCGGCATGTGCTCAGTTCGCGCGAGCAACGCTTCGGCATGGGTTCGACGTAGGTCTTGGTCGCGCATTGCCTCGAGAATCTCTCGCAATTGCTCATCCTCATGACGATGTTGTTCGCCAAGGTAACAGATCACCGGATCAAGTTCTCGCCAAGCTTGACTATTCACTACGAAGCCACCCTGCAAGCTATCTCGTCGGTTAACTGGTGGCAATTGAAAAAAGTCCCCACTCATAATCACCTGGATGCCACCAAAGGGTTCGTCAACTCGTTTTCGTATCAGCCGGCAGGCTTCATCAACCATATCAAGTCGATAATCATGTAGCATCGAAACCTCGTCGATGATTAAAATATCGGTTTTTTCAATGATTTCCCGTCGTCCTTTTGATAGACCATCTAAGAAATGTCCGGGCAGCTCATCGCTAACGCCAATGCCGCTCCAGCTATGAATTGTCGAGCCACCTAGGTGTGACGCCGCCAAGCCCGTCGTTGCCGTTACCGAAACGTGCTTTCCCTCATGTTTGGCGAGACGAATAAACTGGTTGAGGACAAACGTCTTCCCCGACCCAGCCGGACCGGTCAAAAACACGTTCTCCCCTGCCAGCATTATCTCGAGTGCTAATGCTTGCTTCATCCTTCCTATTGTACCATCAGAGGCGTGCTATACTTTGCTTATGGTTACTAATATGCGTGGTTTTACTATCGTCGAACTGCTTATTGTTATTGTTGTGATCGCTATTCTCACGGCGGTTACAAGTGTGACCTATAATGGAGTTCAATCCAGGGCACGGGATGCCGAACGCCAACAAGATATGTTATCGGTTCAAAAGGTGCTTGAAATGTACTATATTGATAACGGATTTTTTCCAAATACGGTCGATATACGCGATCCCGTTTGGCGAAAAGCGCATTTTGCCTCTCAAGATCAAGGTATTTTTATCAATCCACAAGATAGCAGTGCCTCACCTCAACTAACTCAATAGGCTCCGCAGGTAGTGCCGTAGCTGTGTCAGCATATAGCTATTACTCTAAAAAGACAGATAATACCCTATGCGTCGCAGGTGAAAGTGCCTGTACAAGCTACACCCTCAACTGGCGACTAGAGATCGACTCGGCGTTGCAGCAAAAAACCGTAAATCACTAGCCCCACTATGGCTCACCTTCCGGTTCTCATCGAGCAGTTTCTTGCTTTTAACCTCGCAGCGCTTGACCGTGCTATAATTCGCTTATGGTTACACAAAAACGTGGCTTTACCATTGTCGAACTCTTGATCGTTATCGTGGTGGTCGCGATTCTAGCGGCGATTACGATTGTCGTCTATAACGGCATCCAGCAACGAGCACGAGATACGCAGCGAGTTGCAGACATGCGCGACTTAAAACAACAGATCGAGGTCTACTATATCGATAATGGCTCATATCCAACCTGCTCTGGCACCGACGGATGCTATAGCACCAGTACGAACACCCTATACAGAATTACAGCAATGCCGATAAATTCAGCCAGTAAATTTGTTGATCCTACAAATACAGACACCCAATATGGCTACTACTATACACGAAGGTATAAGAAGACCGGCGCAACAACCTTTACAAATACAGGCAATATTAACGATTACATTATTGCTACCCGCCTCGAATCAAAAGGTGCTCCGTATTTTTCAGCATGGAATAATACAAACCTCAATTATCTCGACGGTAATTAACCTCGCGGCGGCTCACCTTCGGGCTCTCCAAGTAACTTCTTGCTCTTTATCTCGTAGCGTTTGCCGGTAATTTCGCTGGTGATATAGTCTTCGTTAATAAGGTTCACGAACATATCGAGGTCATTTCCGTCCATAATGATAATCGCGCCGGCATCGTCGGTCATGAGTTCCAGTTGCATCTCATCAGCATGATTCACCGCTTGTTCCTGTGTCACATTTCCAATCTCGAGCTTCTGCAGTTTGGTAACAATTTTCTTACGATCCCGGACTAATGACTGCAGGTCAAGTCCTTCGGGAAAACTCAGCTTATACTGCTGCTCGATTTCGGCAACCTTTTTGTCCGCCAATAGCTGCTTTTTGTACTCATACTGAAAAAGTTTTTCGAACTTTGTTTGATTAAAAATAAAAATATCTTCATCTAGTATTAGCACCTGGCTGTCAGATGGAATTTTCAGGCCAATATCTGCTTTGAAACTATCGAGGCGTCCACCATTAATCTCCCATGAGACACTTCCCTTGAGCGAATTACTCTGTTGCAAGGCTTTAGCAATAAAAAACGGTTTGTTTGGCTCGCTTTTAGACGAAAAGCGTACGATAATTCCCTTCATACGCTTAAACTCGTGCTCCTCCTCGCTAAACTCGACGATCTCATCGCGTTTATTTTCAATCAAGTAGGTGACCGCGGCGGCGTGCGTCACTTTTTCTTTTTCTGTTCTCAGTAGTACATTTTCTTCCGCTTCACTGAGCTCAAAATCACGAACGCTGAGTCCAGTTCCAGCGCCCATGTTTACTTCATTCACCATGTCGTACAAAAAAAGTATTCGGATCTGGTTTTCCAGCTCCGACGAAAAACGCATACTAAATGGCGTGTAGTGTTTATTGAATAAAAATACTTCGATGTCGAGGTCGTTCTTGACCCCATCGGTGTGGTTTGCCCACAAGAAAATATCAGTCGGCTCGCGTATGTCTTCCATTTTGCTACCTTTTTGCTAGTTAGTTCCTGCCTATTGTAGCAAGCGCCACGTCGGGAAGATATTGTTATTTTTTAGTTTTTGCAGTCCAAAGTGCGACCCACTGTTCCAGTGTCAGCTGTGAAGGACGAAGCTCAGGCGATATGCCCGCTGCTGCCAACGGTTGCTCGGCAAAATATTTTTGCCGCGAGAAGCATTCTTCGACGTAGCGTCGATACGATTCAAGCTCTTTACTCGGTACTAACGGCTCATCTCGTAGTTTGAGCTCGAGAAGTACAGTATCGACAGCCGGTGGCGGTGTAAAGTCAGTTTTATTGAGTGGCTTACGGATACGTACCACAAAACGCATGCCAACTTGAGCACTGAGCAAACTGGTAAAATGATCGTCGCCCGGTACAAGCTTACGCGCGAATTGTTTTTGCACGATCAGATACATTGTTTTTGGCGGCCGTGGTGATTCAGTAAATTTTTTTATCACTTCAGCGCTGAGCGAAAATGGAATGTTCGCAAAGATTTTATACGATCCGTCCGGTTCATTGAGCGTCAGGATATCCTGTTTTAGGATTGTGACATTTTGTAGGTTACCTACATTTTTATGCAGCTTTTCCAGCGCAAGCGGCTCAATCTCGACTGCCACTACTTGTTTGCACCGCCGCGCGAGGGCACTCGATATCACGCCGCTCCCCGCCCCGAGATCATACACCAGATCGTTCTTTCGAATATTGGAGTGGCCAGCCAGCTCTGCGACCAGGCGCGGGCTTTTCAAAAAGTGCTGGGAATATGTATGAAGTCGCGCCATGTTACTTCTTTATTTTTTGCCAGAGATTAAGTGCATAGGGCGAAAATCCCTTCTTCTTATAAAAATTGATCGCCCGCTCATTCGGCGTGTAAGCAATCACATGAACAATATCGACTTCCTTGTCTTTCGCCCACTCCATAAAGGCATCGACGAGCTGTCCCCCGATGCCGTGGCTGCGGTACTCCTCTAGGACGCACATATTCTCAAGTTCTGCTCGTTTTCCTTTTTCTGCAGAAAATGGCTGTTTGACCACACCCGCCACATAGCCCACTATACGATTGTCTACTTCTGCTACAAGTAGGACATAATCTTCGGCTTCGATACATTTCGTAAAATAGCGAAGGCCATCTTCATTATATGGCCACTCGATATTGAGGTCTTGATGCCAATCATAATCAATAAGAAATAATTCGTAATTGATATCTTGGATCGTTGCTAAATCCGGCAGGCCTGCAGATCGTACTCTCGCGTGAATTGATCCGTCTGGTGATTTTTTCATAATTCTACCTACCGTGACTGGAGAGCGTCGAGCGCCACTCCCATCGCCGCCAGTACGCGCCAGTCGCAGGTTCCGTAGGCTTCATCGGTCATCGAAAGTGTATAGTGGTCTCTGAGCAAAGTGGCTTTCTGGTACTTCCCCACTTCCTGGCCAGATTTAGCGTCAATAAAGCTGAAATGATAACGGAAAAATAGTAGTACCAGTTCTGCTAAATCGCCGACGAGAGGTAGATACCCCAAAAAGCGCCGCAACACCGCCAGTGTGCTGTTACTTTCACGCACGGTGAAAAGCTCTTCACCGCTTGCGTCCAATATCTTCCACGTACTGCTTATGAGAGACTGACCGAATTCTTTTTTAAACATGCCAATAAGCTGGCCATCAGTATCTTCTACAAAGTAGCGCCCATGCACATCCAGTACCTTCTCCGCCCGAAAGCTAAATACTGTAGTACTTTTTTGTTCGTCTTGGTAGAAGGTTACTTTCTCTTTAAACGCCAGCCGCTTTTGCTGTGCCAAAGCTTGCAAACCGACTTTGTTGCCGTCGGCGTCAGCAGCAAAAACTTCATATTTATTCACAAATGCAGTAATCTTTTGATCAACAAAGAGACGTGGTTTCATATCCGTATTATAGCCCGCCCTACTTCGAAGAGCCAGGGTATAATTTCCAGGTACCGCCAGAGACAACGTCCACCACGCCATCGATTACCCGGATGGCGCTGAGGTCATCGAGCGCGTAGACAGGATTACCGGCTGTTTTAGCGTATTCACCTGCCTCGTTCATGCGGACTTCGTCGCAGTGTGACTGCACTTCGAAGTCTACATAGCCAAGACCAGTAAGATCGGTGAGTCCCGGCAGATTCTCGTCTTGGTCGCCAAAACCGGCAATCGCGATCGTCGGTGTCATCAGGATTGTGCTGGCGCTCCCGCCAACGTAGACTTTACTCTCGATGTTCTTCTTCAGCCACTCGTCAAAACCGGTCTTGCGCACCTGGTCGAGCAAGTGGAAGGTATTGCCGCCAGTCAGCCACAACACGTCACAATCCGCTAGCCGGGTTTGCCAATCCACGCCATCGGCGCTGATATCCACGATGTCGATCTGATAAAAGCCATAACGCTGCAACTGATTCAGCTGTGCTATCACCCAGTCTTTACTGTACGCCTCAACGTTCGCGGCTGTTGGAATAAAGCCGACTTTGCAGTCGCTCGGCACCTTCCCTACCATCTCCTGCAGAGCTTGGCCAATATCCCGCTTACTCAGCCCAGACGACGTCAGTAGTAGCTTCACCGGCTATTCCGTCACTCTCAGAGTACCTGTGCGTTCACTATGCAAATGGTCATGGAAAGTCCATGTACCGATTTTGGTCGGAGTAAATTTGGCGCTTTCGCCAGGTGCTAGAATATTCATATTCAATTCGGGTTCTTCTAAGTGGGTTGGGTGGTTACCAGAAGAAAACTGCAAATCACCGGTCGACTTGTTGGTAACAGTTACTGTCTCACCTTTAGCTACTTTATACGTTGGAGACTGGAAACCGTTATCCGTATAGACGATAGTTATAGGGCCCTTTTCCGCTTTACCGGCTGTAGATGTCTGCCGGACCCCTGGTAGCATTAATACCACGTAGGCTACCGCTGCGATAACTATCAGCACCGCTGCGATCAACAATCCTACTATTACCCTATTGTTCACATGCATGTCTCACCTCCCGACCCTTCTTTTATCATAGTAATAATTATATACCCATGCAGCCATAAGTGTTAGGCCATAGAGCCACCAGATAGTCTTAAACCAACCGACTGTTAACTCGCGGCCAAGTACGAGCGAATGGATGAAAATAGCTACCATTGCCAGCTTTTGAGCGGATTCTACCCACTTCCACCAGCTGGCTTTCCCCCACCACCGTCTCAACTCATATGATAAAAAGACAAGTAGTGCGGCTGAACCTAGCAAGAGGAACCAACCAAGCGATTGATAGGCCGCAAAATAGCTACCTGGCGGTAATCCTAGACCGTCCCAGGCCAAGCCACTACTTACGAGTAGTGGATGGATGATTATAGCTACCAATATAAGTCCTGAGGACACACTCCAGTACAAATGACCGTGCGGTTTTCCTAGCTTGAGAAGCCGCCTGGCTGCCCCGCTGACATACACCACCCACATCCAGCTAAATGCGATCAGCCCAAAGATCGGGAACACATCATAGACACCGAGCGGCTGCTGGCCAATATGTCGTGTTGTTACCCACGCGATCAGAGCTATTAGTGTTACGACAGCGCTGAGCGTCCATTCTAGACCGAAATGTCTCTGCCACGGGCTTCCAGCCTTCACGTCCACCCTATGCTCCGTTTCGTGGAATCGCCACCAAGTCGATGTCAAACACCAGGTCGCTGTTTGCTGGAATGTTTGGCGCTGGACTGGCTTCACCGTATGCCATTTCAGCTGGGATGATCAGCCGGCGCGTACCTCCAACTTTCATGCCGGGTACACCGAGTGTCCAGCCTTTGATGACTTGGTCGAGACCAAAGGTAATCGCCTTTCCAAAGTCGTGACTGCTTTGAAAAATAATGCTGTTTTTACACAGTGCACCGGTATAGTGCGCAGTGATTGTCGCGCCGGCTTTCACTTCCTCTCCATTTCCGACTTCTACGTCGATAATCTCAAGTTCTTTTACTTCGTCGCGCGGTTCAAAATCTGGTAGTTTCGTGCCTTCGTATTTCATGTATCCTCCTTAGAACTTTCATATCACTTATCTCACTTGTTGGTAACTTTTTGCCCTTCACTTTCTATTATCGCATTTAACCTTGAAGTTCTGCGAGCTTTTGGTCTACCATGCCTTTGAGCAACATGTACCTACGACGCGTATCGTCATCAGCCAAGCAGCGCTCTCGCATTGAAGAATAGCCGTTACTTTCTAGGTCGGGTGGATGATCTACTAGGGTAATCGGCTTATCCTCATATTGTTTGCGCGTGACATCAATGGCTGTACCGTCGGCAAGTTTATTAAAGTAGTGGTTCTCATCAATGCCATCACCAGTCACATGCACGCGTACGATATCGCCGCCTAGGAAGTCCTGCACCACCAACGAAGAAACGACACACTGTCCCCGTGCCGGGTTATCACTTGGCAATTTGTCACCGGCCAGACTTGTTTCAGGGCCCCATGAATCTTGCATAGCTTTTAAAAGGCCGAGGAACTTCGGTGTGCCTTCGTATTTCATACTTCTATTGTATCAGGCGATCGACAGACTCACGCGTGAAAGATGCTTTCGCTAGACGAGCTCTCAAACGCGAAATACGTGTTGCAACTGTGAGGTGGTTCAGTCCCATATCTTCAGCAATCTCAATATTTTTCTCACCGAGAGCTAAACGCTTCAATATTTCACCGAGATCCTTTGAATCAAAACCCGCTCCATCAAATTCTCTCAATTGATCGATAATATCGTCCACTATCCAGATCGCATTGAGGTCTTCGATCTCATTATGCGATTCCACTATCTGATCCGCAATCTCACCGTCACAATTAAGAATTTTCGATTTCCTATGCCTATTCCTGCGATGATAATCCATGGCACAGTTGTGAGCAATCCTTCCCACCCAGGCGTTAAATCCGCCCGGCTCAAACTTATCTAGCGCTCCTATCATCTTTTCTACTACTTGCTGAGCTACATCAGCAACATCCTGTGAATCAACCCCGTTATGAATAAGTATGCCCTCAATTCTTCTATATTGACGTGTACAAACCTCCTCGAGAGCTTGAGGGTCGCCTTGCTGATACCGCACTGCCAAATCATCATAGCTAAGCTCGGTGTAGGAACCAGCACCTACAATAGGAAATGAATCTATCGACATATCTAGAGTTCATAATACTCTTAAGTCTATTGCGGTCAAAGCATGGGCGATATACGGCTAATGCTTGCACCCAAGGGTGCGAGGCATATAATTTCAGCATGACGTACAGACATGAGATTCATGAATCATACAATCACTTCCTGGTTCAACACACCGAAGAGACAAATACACCAAGCGGTCTTATTCTTTCTCGTCACATTGGGCTTACCGACATAGGTTTTTCGAAAACTGTTCGGGTCGGTGAATTATTTGTTGCGGCAGACGGTATGCCTGATATGGATGAGTCTGGCTTCTTGAGCGATCCTACGAGCAGCTTTGGCACAGATACGCTGGAGGAAGCTGTTCCACCAATTGCCAGAAGAGTAGCGGAGCTGGGGACAGTCGCCTCTATCGCTATCTTATTGTACGGACCGCACGGCAACCCGGAGCTAATTAATGAAGATGACAAGAACGGCATGGAAAAATTCAAACGTGCATTAAAAAACGAGCTGCAAAGAAGTACAGGCGCAGAGTCTATCGACGGCATAGGAAACTATCTATAGATCGCCAGAGATATCAAGTTTTGATCAGTCATTAACTTGGCCAATCCACTGTCACGTTACCGTCTTCACCAAGGTAATGTTCAACAATATCCCCAAGAGCGCTACTACTGGCATGGATACTTTTGCGAGGAATCTCAACTGGAGAGACTACATCACGTGGTATCCAAACGTTCAGATCACCATCGTCATCGATGATCGCCATAGGGTCTCTATTATGACCTAGCCGAACCCACGTTTTGTTTTCAATGCCGGCAAAACCTTCGCGTTCAACCGCATAGCCATGTGACTGAATCATTGAAAGATCAGAGTAGTCTAACGTAACTTTTATAGAACCTGAGAAGTTGTATTCAATATCCATATTTTCTACCTCGCAGCAATCACGCTAATTTCGATTGTCGCACCGAGCGGGAGCTCTTTTACACACACCGCTTCACGTGCTGGTAGCACGCCAGAAAAGTAACTTGAATAGTGTTGATTTAGCTCGGGAATTTGCGCCATGTCTGTTACGTAAATCGTCGCTTTTACGATATCGTTCAGCTCCAGTTCAGCGACCACAAGTATCAGCCGGATATTCTCAAAAATTACGTCGAGTTTTTCCTTTACTGTTTTGCCCTGTAGTTTCCAGTTTTTATCTGCGTGAATCTGCCCAGATACAAATACCATTCCGTTCGTTTCGATTGCCTGCGACAACGTTGGTGCTGTGCCTACATTGTCTGTCCCAATTTCTTTTTTCATACTCATAATATCTCAGTCTTCCTTCCTCTCTAGGGTGGCCTTTTTTTCGTCCTTAAAGTATGCGATTACTTTGGAAAATATCATATTTGGGTGTAGGTCGCCTCTCCCATCGAAGCTGATCTTATCAAACTGTGGGTCTATAAAAATCTGAGTTTTCTCATCAGGATTTTTACGATCTATAGCATAAATAACAAGCTTTTTTCCATTAGGTGTCTCGTCAATCTCAACCTGGACAGAGTACCTATCATCTTTAGGCTTCGGTGCAACTCTTAGAATAGGTGTGTATATGTTATCTATATCTATAATCTTCGCATCCTTATATGCCTCAGACTTCGTAATTGCTATCACTCTTCGTCTTAAAGTAAAATAGTCGTTCTCAATACTAAACATTTTATTATCCATTGGGCACACAAAACGAGTACTACTCAAGATATATTTCATTCTTGCTTGATCGACAGGGCGACCGTCGTTACTTAAGATATCGAGTTGTATGCCCTGGTGTGTTGGACAGTGTGCGAATGCAACCTCGCTATTCTTGATTCGCCACAGCACACCATTCCAGGAATGTAGCGTAGGTTGCATTTAGTTATTCCTCGATCTTATTGATATTTTTTCTAATTTGTTCAGTTGTATCACGATCACGCACAGTTACAGTGCCATCTTCAAGCGTCTGAAAATCGATCACCACGCAGTATGGCGTACCGATTTCGTCTTGGCGGCGGTAGCGTTTACCAATGTTGCCGTTGTCGTCCCACATGACCGCACCGTATTTTTTCTTCAACATTTTGTACACTTCACGGGCTTTCTCAACGAGCTCCGGCTTGTTTTTCAGTAGCGGCGAGACCGCATAGCGATATGGCGCCAGCTCTGGCTCTAGCTTCAGTACGACACGCTTATCGCCGTTGATTTCTTCCTCTCGGTACGCATCGACGAGTACTGCCAGTAGCATACGGCCAAGACCAACCGAGCTTTCGATAACGTGCGGCGTGAACTCTTCCCCGCTCTCGAGATCTTTATAGGTAAAGTCCTTGCCGCTGACACGCTGATGATTCTTTAGGTCAAAATCGGTGCGATTATGCGTACCCCACAGTTCTTTAAATCCTTGTGGGAACTTAAAGTAGATGTCATGAGCTGCTGCCGCGTAGTGCGCTCGCTCATTTTCGTCGTGCTCGTGCCACTGCAGATTTTCCTCTGCGATACCAAGTCGCTCGACGAGGAACCTCCAGGCAAATTCGCGCCAGTACTCGTACGTCACCGACTGGTCTTTCGGATTGATGAAATACTGCATCTCCATTTGCTCGAGCTCACGAACCCGGAAGATGAAGTCGCGAGGACTGATCTCATTACGAAACGCTTTACCGATCTGTGCGATACCAAACGGCAGCTTCGCACGCATCGTGTCTTTCACGTTCATATAGTTCGTAAAGATCGAGCCGGCTGTCTCCGGGCGAAGGTACGCGACTGATGATTCGTCCTGCACTGCCCCGACCCATGTTTGCATCATCATGTTGAAAAAGCGTGGCTCACTCAGCTCGTTGCCATCTGGTGATTTTTTACCTTTGAGTAATTCTTTTAGCTCATCGAGGTCGGTAGAATCAACGCCTGCCAAATGATCGGCTCGATAGCGCTTGTGCGTGACGACATCTTCGACCATCGGGTCGGTAAAGCCAGCCACATGCCCACTCGCCTCCCACAGCTTCGGATTTTGGATGATCGCACCGTCAACACCAAAAATGTTATCGGCTTCGGTGACCACCGCTTTCCACCACTCTGCTTTTAATTTGTTGAGGATCTCAACACCGAGTGGGCCGTAATCATAAAATCCAGCCAAACCGCCATAAATCTCCGAGGCCTGGAATATAAATCCACGCCTTTTCGCGAGGCTGACAATATCTTCAAGTTTTACGTTGTTTTCCATTAGTAACAGTATATAACAGACAGTAGTAATCTGCACTATTCAGTCATTTCTCAGGCTTGCTCCTGTATAATGACAGGCTGGTGCTCTTTTCGAATCCGCACGTGAGAGGATGATGGCAGGTTGGGCATTCCATTCCGCCCCAAGGATACTCCAGCACGCGAGGTACTCAAGGAGTTTAAAGAGAATTTCGACAGCACCGAGCTTAGTGCATACGAAAACAGTGTCCGCATTGCCGTCACGTTCAATCGTGACGCTCAGGTACTGGCATGGCGGGGCGAGCTGTTCCATCAGCTAGCGCTACGTGCTTGGTGGCGAGGCGAGACGATGCAGGCAAAGCGTTACTTTGGACTGGCAACCGAGTCATTCCGCAAAGATGAGGTACTCGGGCTTGCCCGTGTCTTCAGAGACTACGGGCTGCTTTTGGCACAGACGGAAGATATCGACGCAGGCCTCGCGCTTGTCGAGAAAGCATTGCGGCTGCATGAACAGGACATGAGCAATGCCAAGGGCTTACGTCAGCAACGTATTACTCAGAGTTACCTCTGGCGTATCCAACTGATGAAACAGCCAGATCAGGAAACGATCGGAAACCTCATCGAGTTTGCGCTGAGTGCGGCAGATTGTCATATCCGCGAACAGCGGATTGCCATCGACGCTGCTCTGCCATACGCCCAAGGGTCGCAAAGGCAGCAGCTTTTGCTTCGGCGGATTGAAATATCTGCCCGGCGACGTGAGCTCCGTAGTCTCGCTAGTTCGTCGGCTCGTCTGGTATTCGATATCAATGTCGTGCTGACGGCAAAGCTTCTGCGCTCACTATTTCGAAGGGAGTAACCTCTACACCCCCGCCTGAAACATGGCGGGGTCTTCCCTTTCTTAGTGTGCGACGGCGCGTTCAGCCACCCAAAGACAATCTGTGATTAATCTCCCCACTCCCTGCACCTGAGCAGCAACCTTTGGCGACTGCGCACTGAGAACCCGCAAAACTTTGATATGGTCGCTAGTAAAATTGCCGCCTTCGTGAAAGACAAAAGCGTGGTCATGCTCAGAAAAATTATACGTCGCGTCTTCTACCAGCTTCATACCCTCAGCATCAGTCGAAAGATTCAAGCCCACACCGAGCAAAATCGCTAGCTGCAACCAAAACCAGGCCTTCGTAATCTCAAGCAGAACATTCACGTCATTGAGCGAGGCAAAACATTGGTCGAGCAGATCAAAAAAAGCTGGCTCGTCCATATTATCAGCCGCTTTTGATAGCTGCTTGATCGCATCGTAGCCAAACTGCAACCGGTCATAGTCACTCATGATATGCGAATAAAATATTTCCAGCCGCGAGCCAGTTAGGATGCCGAGTTCACCCCTGCCGGTCGCCACGGTCACATCGCAGCGAGCAAAAAGTTCTATTCCCCCTGCCAATTTACTCTTTTCGCGTCGGACACCACGTGCCATAACGCTCAGTTTTCCTTCGCTCGGCGTCAGAAATTGCACGACTCGGTCGGCTTCACCATAATTCGTGCGGCGTAGGACGATGGCTTTGGTACGGATCGTTCTCACAGCAACACACTCCGCACCGCAGTAATGATATCTTCTGGATGCATCGTCGCCTTATTTAAGATACGTTTCACACCGTACGACTGGACATCATCAAGCATAATTTGGTCGGCCAAATTGGTTGCCAAAATCACTGGAATCTTTGCCAGATCCGTGTGCGACTGAAGCTCGTGAAGCAACGCCAGTGCATTTGTACCAGTCAGTAGCACGTCCAAAATGATGGCTTGCGGCCGGACATCGTCGATCAAATCGATAGCAGCCAGCGCGTGCGGCGCGTGGTATATCTCATAGCCCTCGCGCTCGAGCACGCGACGATAATGCTCCGCCAGCCATTGGTCATCCTCGACAATAATGAGCTGGGGCTTATTCATAATAGTGACAACTGGCGGGAGATAGGTAACTCGACGAAGAATGAAGCGCCGTCGCGGTGACGAGTCGCGCCGATACGCCCGTTCATAGCGGAGGCAAACTGATGCGAAATATAGAGACCGAGGCCACTGCTCTGAGGGCGAGCATGTACCGGCTGCTGTTCACCGAGCGAGCGAAGCATACTGCGCCACTGGCCGATCGGAAGATGCGGGCCATAGTCACGAACGCTCAGACGGACGGTCTGCCGCTCACGAATCAAGTGTGCCTGAAGTTCCACCACTCCATCTAGATCCGCATAATGCAGTGCGTTGTCGGCAAAATTAAGTAAGATTCTACGCAATAGATCACGATTGGCAACTACTGATGGTATGTGTCGCTGGCGACCGATTTTGAGGGAACAATTGTGGAGTGAGTACAGCCGTTCAAGCTCTGTCACGACATCTTCACAAACCGTCAGAGGATTTACCGGCGAAAGCTCAAAGAGCGCCTGCTGTGCCGTCTCGGCCTTGGTAATATCACTCGTTAGACGGAGGGCCTTTTCACTCACCTGCACCATTTGATCGATCAGGCGCTGGCGCTCCCTATGATCGGCAGGAGTTGAATCAAGATCTAAGAGCAACTGACGAATGAGTGCAAGCGGGGATTTTAGCTCATGCGCTGCCACTACGACAGGTGTAATGCCTGAAGGCTGCCCCCCATTTATGCGCTTCTCCCTCGCAGCTTCCATACTACATCTAGTGTAGCACGCTGGGTAAGAAATTACTGGTTGAAGTCGAGCGTCTTGATGATTTTTGTAAAATCGGTTTTGAAGGTATCGGCATCGGTTCGAACAACCAAGGTTTTGTCACGGATTTTGAATAGCACGGCTGCACCGCGAATATCCTCGCTAAACTTGCCGTCAAGTCGCGTCCCGTCGTGTCCGTTGATGCGGATAGCAGACGATTTGAGGTCACCCTGTTGCACTAGACCCTGGTACTGCTGGATAGCTTGGTCATATTGAGTATTCGTGACTAATACCCGCAGGGCAAAGCGTTGACTCTCTTTATCTACAGGCGGCACCACCACCGGGTTAAGGTACGCCTTGAACTCCTCACCGTTCGATCCGTCATTCGCTACGTAAACACTCCAAGTCTTCGGATAGCTAAAACTGACACTGCCGTAGTCACTCGGACCAACGTATTCACGGTTTGGCAACTTCTCTTTTTCGATAAAGTCCGCCTGGTCTTTCTCTGCCTGCTGGCGCTCGGCAGTCGCAACCGCCTGGCCAACACGAGCATCAACATTCGATTTCTGATCGACGTAGTTGACGAAAGCATAGACAGCACCGGCGCCGAACAACACTGTCGTAACTGATAGGACGACGAGTAGAACGACCGTGGCGCTCCCGGCTTGATTTTTCTGAGAGTAGTGCGTATTCATACGATGGATTATACTTGTGCTTTCTTACCCTGTAAAGGCGTGACGGTATATAAAAAGTGTGCACCGCGTTGCTTGATGGGCTTTTGGTCGGCCAGTTGGAAGCCATAACTGATCAAATGGAGCGGCCGTCCAAGGCGGCTTGCCTCTGCCTGTACTTTTCGCTGAATACGCCGGATATCCCGACTGTCGCCAAACACGTAGACAACAGTCGTATCAGCGGGAAATTCAGCACGCCAAAAATTAGCCAGGTGAATTTCGATGGCAGGATGATGGCGAGAAATAATTTTACTCACAAAGACAAGAACCGGATTGATCTCGTAGCCTACGGCGCGCCTTCCACCTAAACGTATAAATGCTCGCAATACGACGCCGTCCCCCGACCCGATATCAACCAGACAGTCTGTCGGCTTCACGCTATATAGTTCGCCGAATGCACGGCGTAGCTCTCTAGGCCTGGTTGGCACATACGGCGCTCCAAATGCGACCATAAAACCACCGAGGAGCACGAGCGCCGTCACAGTCCAGACCAGCACTGGTTACTTTTCCTCAAACGAGGCTTTTAGTACCGTGACAGTATTTTTTAGTTCGCTAAGATCCTTTTCGATTTCTTTGGCAAGTGTTGCTGCAGCCGTAAACTTTTCACTGGCTTGTTCCAGTACGAAATCCTCGCTTTCAAACCAAGCAACCATCTTGCGTAGTTCACTCATTTTTTCTTCGACTGTTTTACTTTTTCCTGACATTTCGCACCTCCGCTTCAATAATATCTGCTCGTCGTTCTATCTCTATTCTACCTCCATCCTGCACCAAGCCACGTACGATCGCGTAGCCGCGTGACAGCACGCGAGCAGGATCGAATTCACCGACCACTCTAGCGGTCAGTGCTAATTCATGTTCATAGCGGCCAATCGAGTCAACAATTGCCTGATACCCCTCCGCTACCAGATCGGCTGCCGTCTGCTGTGTCCGCTCAATTGAATACTCCAGACGTGGGATCAATAAGTTAATAGAGGCTCGCACGCCAGCAATAAGCTCGCGGCGATCCGGCACCAGCAGTTGTGCCGCATTGCTGGGCGTCGCCGCCCGTACATCCGCCACCATGTCGGCAAGTGTAACATCGATTTCATGTCCAATACCCGTTAGTACCGGGATGCGGCTGGCAGCGATTTCACGGACGAGCTGCTCATCGTTAAATGCGCTTAGGTCGTCAGCACTTCCTCCGCCACGAATCAGTGCAATCGCCTCGGCCGGTGTTTGGGCAGTATTGAAATACTTTAACGCTCGGATTATCTGGTCTGGCGCTACCTCCCCCTGTACCTGCACATGCGCAACCTCAATAGTGAGTCCGCCGTAGCGATCGTCCAGAATCTTTATAAAGTCGGCATAGCCAGCAGCCTGTGTACTGCTAATAACCGCGATGTGTCGCGGCAAAGCCGGCAGCAGTCGTTTTCTCTCGGGAGCAAACAACCCCTCTTTTTCCAGTTTTGCCTTCAGCAACTCGAAGCTCTTTTTTAGGCTTCCCTCGCCACTCGGACGCAAGGCTCGCACAGTTAGACTAAACTTGCCCCAGTTGGTCAGCTTCGGCGTCGCCGTCACCACCACTTTCATACCGTCTTCGATCGGCATCCGCAGCTGCCAAACCGTCATAAAACAGCCTAGGCTACCAGCATCATCCTTGAGATCAAAAAAGACGTATTTATTTTGGTTGACCTTGAAGCTAGCCACCTCACCTTCAATCTCGACACTCGGATAAGCGTACTCGAGTGTCTGGTTGGTCAGCGCTATAAAATCGCTGACACTAAAACGTGGTTTTGTTTTTTCCATAGCGTAGTAAGGTATGTTGATAAAAGATATAGCCGCAGCCAATTGTTGTCAGTAGAATGACGACGCGTGACAGCACGATACCGGCGATTGCCACTCCAGAGCTGATGCCAGCCACCGTCAGAAATGCTACCATAATCGCCTCGTACGCTCCCGCCCCACCCGGAGTTACGACAATAAATCCCGCGACCGATGCCAAGCAGTAGGCAATCAAGATCGGTGCCGGGTTTACCGGTGTGCCGAGCGCCCAAAATGTAATTACAAACAATGCCGCCTCCGCTACCGTGAATAGTAGTGCCCAGAGTAGTGGCTTGATTAGCACCCGCCAGTTGCCTTGCAGCTCCCGGTAGTCTTCGTGCATCTCGCCGAAGAAGACCAGTAACGGCGCTTCATGGACGATCACCCGCCTCTTCCCCTTCGTCAGCTTGTATGCCCAGTGGTTGAGTGTCTTCGTCAGCCAGTGTGCAAAGCGCGTCATCCGGCTTTCGTTGCTTACCAAAAATACCATAGCCATCGTCCCGACGATCATGAAAAAGACGATGCCAGAGCTAACCAGGATAATCCAACGGTTAATATGGCCATCGATCGTCACGGCAATAACAGCAATAAGAATCAGAATAATCGATGCGATAAAGCCGGCGATATACCGCACCGCTTGGGCGGCAGTTGCCCGTCCGGGACTGACGCCAAACCTACCCAATCGCCAACTCATATACGAGAGTCCACTTACTCCGCCACTCGGCAAGATATGGTTGACGAAGTTGAGTTCGAGCGCCATTCGTGCGAGCTCAGGGCGAGAAACTCGATTAAAAGACTTCTTGCTGTTTCGAATGTAGCTAAAAATCGTCTCACCGGCCGCATAGTACGCCACCAGCTGCATCGGAATAAGGAGTAACAACACCGCCAAATTTATGCTCTGCAGCAATGCCCAGGCATGCACCAATTCGTGGCGTGAAAAAAAGACAATTAGAACAACTAGTCCCAACGTTACCCAGCTAAGGATTGCTTTTGCCGACATTAGCTCTATTATACTACGTACGCTTCGATAGAACAGTTATACATCCAGCTCCGTTCATCGTATACTAGTCGTATGATCTTATGTATACTTGGGCGCCAGCCCGAACTCAGCCTGGCTGAGCTGGAGCAGCGCTTCGGCAGTGACGCCGTGCTGCCCTTTTCGCCCGAAGTGGCGCTCCTGACGAGCGATGATTTTTCTATCGAGACACTGGGTGGCATTCTGAAAGCTGGCCAGGTCGTGGCAGAGTTTCCCCGTCAAAACTGGCAAAGCTTGAGCAACGAAATTGTTCATTACTACACAGCCTCGTTTTTACAACGAGCGGGAAAAATCACCCTTGGTATTAGCGTCTACGGTGAAAACGTTTCGCCAAAAGCTATTCAGATGGCTGGCCTCAAGCTGAAACAGGCCACCAAAGCACGCGATGGAAGCCTCCGTCTCGTCCCAAATGATGACGCCATCCTTGGCACCGCCACTTCCCACCACAACAAACTCGGCCTATCAGATAATAAGATTGAACTGCTCGTTGCTTACGGAAAGAATAAAGTCGTCATCGCCGAGAGCACCGGCGCACAAAACATCACCGCGCTTGCCCGCCGCGACCAGGGGAGGCCAAAGCGTGATGCGTTTGTCGGTATGCTACCGCCAAAACTAGCGTTAATGATGATCAATATGGCTCATCCTTCTAGCACAAGTCGTATCCTTGACCCATTCTGTGGAACTGGCGTTGTACTCCAAGAAGCGGCACTTCTTGGATACTCTGTTTATGGTACCGACCTCTCTGAAAAAATGATTCGCTATACGCGCGACAACCTTAACTGGCTTCAAGATTTCCGTCACAACTCTTTCGACTGGTACCTTCATGAAGGTGATGCGACTACCACCCAATGGCAACAGCCGATTGATTGTGTCGTGGGTGAAACATACCTTGGCCAACCCTTCTCGGCACCTCCTTCACCTGCAAAGCTACAGGAAGTTGTACGAAACTGTGATCACATCATCACCAGCTTCCTAAAGAATCTTCACTCTCAACTCAAGCCGGGTACACCGCTTTGTCTAGCTGTTCCCGCCTGGCGAGACGCTAATGGGCGTCTTACGCAACTGCCATTGATTGATAATATCGGTAATCTGGGATACGAATTTCAACCCTTACAGCATGTTGATGTAAGGCATCTTGCTTATTTCCGCGAAGACCAAGTTGTCGCCCGACAGCTACTGATTTTAAAACGCCACTAACCCCTTGACCAAGAACAGATTTTTCGCTATAATCGAACAGATTGTTAAATACTAACTGTAAGGAGTAAGGCTATGTCACACGTCAAAGCTGGCGGTTCAAGCAAGAACGTCCACAACAATGCTGGTGCGCGTCTTGGCGTAAAGCGTTTTGGTGGCCAAAAAGTCTCCACTGGTGAAGTCCTCGTGCGTCAAACTGGCAGCACGAAGGTTGCCGGCCCAGGCACATTTATGAGCCGTAACTACACGATTCATGCTGCCAAAGACGGTATCGTAGAATTTACTAAGGTAAAAACTCGCCGGTTTACCGGCAAGACTGCCCCACGCACGCAAGTATCCGTACAATAAGGGACTTCATGCATTAAAAATAGCCTTGGTTCGGGCTATTTTTAATGCGGCAGAACTTTTACTTCTGAGAGTCTTCCTCATTTGCTGTTGCGTCGGAACCTGTACGTAAATGGTCTGAGTATGCCTGCATCATTTGTGAGGCTGGATTGGATGGATGACCTTTTATGCGTGTTAGATCGCCCTTATAATCCTCGATTGGGATTGTTACAACCTCCCGGCTTGGCAAATGACCCTCGTATGGCGGCATTCCTGGTACATGAGTGATAAGATTATCGCTATCTGATTGATCAGACTCTTCCTTATCTGTTTTTACACTAATAACCGTGTCACCGTCCGCCAATCTCTTCGCAATTTCTACCTGCATTGCTTCGAGTTCTCCTTTTTCAAAAGGCCTGCTTAGTGTTTGCCCCTGTATCGTATAAACTACAATATATGCTTTGTCGCTATATTCTGGCGCCTTCATAGCCTTCGCTTTAACGATGTCACCATTGGAACGCTTATAAAATACATCGCCGGATAAGTCGACGAGTTCTGCCTCTACCGAGGATGCTTCCTGGCTTAAATCCTGCTCTGAGCCTCCAAGAACAGCTGGCGCGCCTGTCTGATCGGTATCACCAATGCCTTTTACCTTTACCTCATGTTCTAGTGCTGTCACAGAGGCTCCCTCATGCGTATAACCGATCCTACCTGGTTCCGTAGGATGAGTCTCGAACGTACCCGCAGGATGAACAATAGGCTCATCAGTTTCAGCATCAGTATATATACGTTCTGGAGGTCCTTGTTCGGTCATGATTTATCTTATCCTATTTAAGATTAGTATAATCATATAATAGCAAATTATTACACACTTGTCAATAAGCTTACGCTTAGGTTATGTACTTTCTTCTACTGGTTTATGGCGGCACTATCGGCAGCAGCCGGTGCTACGTCCATGCCAAGATGATATCGCACTCGTTCTACCACGTCACCGATAACAACTTGAGATTTCACGAGATAGTCGTCAACCCCGAGGTTTTCGGCACGTTCCTTGTCTTTTGGCTGACTCAAGGCGGTAAGCATAATGACGCGAATATCTTTTGTCTCCTGTGTATTGCGGAGGATATCGAGCACATCAAAACCACTGATCTTCGGCATCATAGCGTCGAGCAAAACAAGGTCAGGCTTATACGAGATCGCTGCACTTAGTGCATCCTCGCCATTATTGACCGCCTTGACATCAAAGCCTTCAAGCTCAAGCCGTGATTGGTAGACGCCAATCAGCGCCGTGTCGTCTTCGACCAGTAAGATTTTCTTTTTGTTATCCATATACTTCTATCCTAGCGCGAACCTATAAAAAGCACAACTGTTTTACCGTACGAGCAACTGCTTTGCCCGTTCAATCTGCCTATCGTGTCCCCTATCAAGATCCTGCTGAGTCAACTCAACCTTTATGTCCGGCTGAATGCCGTCTCCAGTAATATTCTGCCCCTTCGGTAGATACCAGCGTTTAATCGTAACTTTTAGCTGACTACCGTCGCCGAGTGGGATAATCTCTTGAACCGTCCCTTTACCAAAAGTTTTTTGGCCTAATAGTGTGGCGACCCCCTGCTGCTGAAGTGCGCCAGCGACAATCTCAGCGGCGCTCGCGGTATTACCATCAACCAAGACGATCGATTTCACTCCGGCTAATACCGGCTCACCCTCGGCTTTGTAGGTTTCGTTGCCACCATTACCGCGGACACTGACGACGGTTTTGTCATTTTTCAGCCATAGACCGGCGACACCAGGCGCTGCGTCTAAGTAGCCGCCGCCATTGCCGCGTAGATCGACGACAACGCCTTTGACGTTTTGCGCCTTAAAGGCGCTGGCGGCTTTGCGAGCCAGACTGACAGTACCTTCATCAAAACGGCTGATTGTCATAATACCGACACCGTCTTTCACCTCGCTCGTCACGCTTGGATTATTGATAATCTGGCGTGTCATCGTAAATGTTCGATTCTCGCCGGCTCTTATGACCGCTATCTTTACCGTCGTACCCGCCTCGCCTTTAATTGCCTTGACGGTCTTTTCCACACTCTGGCCCACCATCGGCTCATCATTGACAGCCGTAATGACATCACCAGCCCTTAGGCCAGCCTTTACCGCTGGGTTGTCAGGTAGCGTACGGATAATGGTCGGCTGCTTGCCTCTCAGGCCAATTTCTGCACCGATCCCACCACCGATGTCACCGGACAGCTCATCATTGAACTGAGCAGCTTCTTTGCTGTCCATATAAACGGTATACGGATCACCGATAGCCTCGACGAGTCCCTTATTGGCACCGGCAATGAGCTTGTCTGTATTGAGTGAACCGTTGTAGTGCGTTTTTAGCGCCTGATAGGTATGCTGAACCGATGAAAGATCCAGCTTACTGGTATCAACACGGAAACCGAGGAGCGGTCCAACTGCACCATAGATTTGTTCACTGCGTGTACCGGCCACAAAGCCAACCGCCAAAACCACCAATCCCGCTAGCAGCAAGATATTGCGAGACAATTCTACCTTTTGTTTCATTATGTATTAGTATAGCGTAATCAGTATGTAACGCGCCATAAAAACTGTTGTAGTTAGTGTGGTGGGCTTACTTGATGTAGACGTATTCGTCAAAAGCGCTGGCCGACATCTTCATCTTGCTGTACATGCCGTAGCCGGCACCGTAATTGTAATTGTACTGGCTGACAATGATACTTGCTCCGCCATCAACAACTGCTTCTACCCAGCCAGTATGACCTTCTGGGACACCGGCACTAAAGGCATGCATAACAGCCAGTGATCCGGCACGAGGCGTATAGCCAGTTTTATAGCCGGCAGAACGGGCACTCGCAGGAAAGTTAGTAGCGTTACCCCAGTTAACCGGATAGTAGCCCGTCTCCTTGGCGACGCGCCATGCACCATAGCTCGCACACTGGCGACAACCATAGCCATAGCCATCACCACCGTTACCATCGGCGCCGCCGGTTGAGAAGTAGCCTACCATACGGCAATTGCTATCGTTCCATGGGTAGGCACCGTCAGCTCCGCTTGCAATAACGGTAGCGCCACCAGTCGAAGCAATACGTGCAGCGATGGCTGCTTGCTGAGCCTCGCGAATCTGTGATTGTTCCGCCTTCTGTTTTGCCGACAATTGCTCATACGCCGATTGCTGACCCTTTGTCGCCGCCAGAATGCTTTGTTGCTCGGCCTCTTTGGCAGCCAGCGCTTTACGCGAATTCTTTTGGTCGGCCAGCACACGCTCAACGTCCTTCTTTTGGATTTCCAGCTTTTCCTTTAGTGATTTGATCTCTTTGATCGTAGAGGTTAGCTGATCACGAATTGACGACTGGTACTCCTGCTTGTCAATATAGTCGCCGATTGTACTGCTACTTGCGAGCATTTCGAGTGGCGAAGTTTTACCTTCGATATAGAGGTCGGCGATCGTCTCGCCAAGAGCTTCACGATTGTCGGCAATCTTTTGTTCGGTTTCTTTGATCTGCTGCTGTAGCTTGTTGTACTTAGCCTCACTAATATCGATCTGGCTTTGAATATGCCGTTTCTGAAGGGTTAGCCCCTGGAGTTTCTGTTGGATGTTGTTTGCCTGGTTTTGGAATTTCCGAGCCTGAGCTTCGTATTGATCGATTTCACGCTGCAAGGCGGCAATCTGCTCATCATACCTGTCGGCTCTTGCCGTCGGCATAAACTGGATTGCACTGGCCACTATCAACAGAACCGTCGCTGCCATGATTACAGCACGCTTAGCGAATGATGATGAAACCGGTGTGGTGGACAGGCGCTTCATTACGCTTATGGTAGCACGCGCCGTACCACCAGTCAAGAGATCCGTCAAATTTTCAGATATTTGCGTGTTGCGAGGAGTGATGAGATCGTACCGATGACGCCGCCAAGTAGTATCATACCGAGTAGAACAAATCCTATATAGGCAACCACGCTGTCAATTGTCGGATCGATTGAGACACCAAAGTCGTTTAGGCTCTTTTGTGAGCCGACTAGCACCACGACGCCAAGCACTGTAGCGACGACCGCCGCGATAAAGCCGTAGACAATGGCCTCGACAACGAATGGCCCCCGGATAAACTGACGGTCAGCACCAATCAATTTCATCATCTGAATCTCTTCCTTACGATTGAAGATAGCCATACGAATAGTATTGAAGATGATCAACGAGGAAAGCGCCACAAAGATCGCACTCAGTATGTAACCGACCTGCTCGGCAAAACTGACCCAACTGCCAATCGTCTGAATTGTCTGGCGCCCACCGCCCTTAAATGATGGCTCACGATTCGGATCTTGATTTTCGAGGTAGGTCTTGTCGTTTTTCGTAAAGGTTTCAAGTTGCGAGGTGTCGTTAATGTCTTTCACCAACACCTTGAACGTGCCGGGAAGCTTGTTGGTGGCTTCGTTTAATGCATTGAGTGAATTGACGTCTTTTTTGTTCTTTTCGGCAAAATCTTTACGCGCTGCTTCGGGACTAACATAAGTCACCTTTTCGACCGACGAAAGCTTTGAGAGATTTTGCTTGATAGTCGCCACTGCTTCATCGGATACATCAGTTTTAACATAGATCGACAGATCAACGCGTTTTTGCACTTCGTCAACAGTATTTACCAGCACATCACGTGCTACCATCGTCATAAAGATAGAAAGCAGTGTAATCGTCATTACTGCCGTAGCGGCTACTGTTAGCCACGTATTTCGAGAAAAATTGTTGACCCCGTAGCGGCACATGCGCACAAATGTCAGCCACTGGCGGTGCTTCTTTTTTTGCAAGGCAAATTGCTTTGCGTCTAGTTTTCGCTTTGCACTCATACGACTCCGCCTTGGCGATAGCTCCCCTGCGCTTGGTCACCGGTTATTTTTCCATGGTCAAGCGTTACAACGCGGCGTTGTAAACGGTTCACGATATCGACATTATGTGTCGTCAGTAGTACGGTCGTACCATAACGGTTGATCTTCTCAAGCAGACGCACGATATCCCAGCTGTGACGTGGGTCGAGGTTGCCAGTCGGCTCATCGGCGATCAAAATTTTCGGCTGGCGCACAACGGCACGGGCGATAGCCACGCGCTGGCGTTCACCGCCGCTCAGTTGGTGTGGAAAGCTTTTTTCCTTGCCACTCAGCCCAACCAGCTCGATGACTTTTGGCACAGTCGTCTTAATCTCGCGATTGGTCATGCCAGCAATCTCGAGTGCAAACGCGATATTCTCAAATACAGTGCGCTGTGGCAACAGCTTGAAATCTTGAAACACCACGCCGATCTTGCGGCGCAGTAATGGAATGTGGCGATCTTTGAGCGTATCGTAATCAATACCGCCAACAACGATCTTGCCGCTGGTCGGCTTCTCTTCGCGCGTCAATAGCTTTAGCAGCGTGGATTTACCCGCCCCACTGGTTCCCACGAGTATCACAAACTCGCGCGGCTCAACATGCAAGCTGATGCGGCTGAGTGCAGGTTTGGTGCTCTTGCCGTACGTTTTTGTTACCCTATCTAATAGAATCATTGCTGTGGTTATTATAGCATGCTTATGCTATAAGGCTACAACTGTAAGCGGCTTATTCAACCGGGGCTTCTAGATAGCTTTGCATGAACCCATCCAGTTTACCGTCGAGCACCTTCCCGGCGTCTTTGTCTTCATATTTTGTACGCGTATCCTTGACGAGGGTGTATGGATGGAGCACATAATTGCGGATTTGCGAACCCCAGTTAGCGGACTCACCAGCCTTTAAATCTTTCAGGCTACTGGCATGTTGTTCTAGCTGCAGTTGGGCTAACTTTGAGCGTAAAATCTTCAGAGCGGTTTCTTTGTTTTGCAGCTGCGAGCGCTCATTTTGGATGGCCACGACGGTATTTGTTGGTAAGTGCGTGATGCGAACCGCTGAGTCCGTCGTGTTGACGCTCTGCCCACCGTGGCCGCCCGCGCGATAGACATCGATCTTTAGGTCGCCATCATCAATTTCGACCTCATCGGGGGCATCAATTTTCGGCAAGACTTCCACGAGTGCAAAGCTTGTTTGACGGAGATTGTCGGCGTTAAATGGACTGAGGCGTACCAGGCGATGGACGCCGTGCTCACTACGAAGCTTGCCATAGGCATATGGCCCGCTCATTTCAAGGACACTCGTCTTGATACCGGCTTCTTCTCCGGTTGAGCGTTCGACATTCCTTGCCTCAATCTGGCTTTTTTCTGCCCAGCGTAGATACATACGTTCAAGCATCTGTGCCCAGTCCTGGGCATCGGTACCACCAGCACCAGCCGAAATACGAACAATTGCGTCGTGGTCGTCATATTGCCCATCAAATAATAATTCTTTCCGACGCGCGGCAAACTCTTCCTCTAAAGCACCGATCTGGGCTTCAAACTCTCCCTGCAAACTATCGTCGCCAAGCTCCATAAGTTCAATGATGTCGGCTGCCTGGGCCTGTAAGGTCTCCCACGGTTCAATCACGTTGCGTACATTTGCCGCTTGTTTGCTGAGCTCCTGAGCCCGAGTGGGATTATTCCAGACCTCTGGCACTGCCAGCTGTTGGTCGAGTTCGGCCAGCTGACGTTTTTTGGACGCAACATCAAGTCGCACCATCGCTTCGGCAATACTGTTAGCTAACTCCGCCACACGTTTTTTTAGAGGTTGCATTGCTCCTATTGTACCATCCACGCTATACTTACTTTAAATGCATATTGGTATTTTTGATTCTGGTCGCGGCGGTGAATTAGTTGCAGAAAAGTTGAAGGCTTCGTTCCCGGGGCACGAATACACTGTTGTCAACGACCTCGCTCACGCACCGTACGGCGAGCGCTCATATGAGGAAATTCGTCAACTTACTGAAACTGCCATTCAACCGTTGCTCACCTGCGATCTCATCATCATTGCTTGCAATACCGCTACCGTGGCAGCTATCGAGTACCTACGCAACAGCCATCCAAACACGTCGTTCATCGGCTTCGAGCCAATGATAAAACCTGCAGCACTCGAGACAAAGTCTGACCATATTACCCTTCTCGCTACCAAGGCTACTGCCCACAGCCAACGCACTGAGGAGCTAATCACCACCTATGCGTCCAACCTCATTGTCGACGTACCAGCAACATTCGGCTGGGCGACGCTCATTGACAAAGAGAGCGTCGATGAAGTCGAGCTAACAGAAGTTGCAACGAGTGTGAAGGCGGGCAGCGACGTAATTATTATTGGCTGCACGCACTATATCGCACTTATCCCTCGTCTCGCCGAGCTATTTCCTGGCGTAAAAATACTCGAGCCTACCACGGCTGTCGCTCAGCAGGTCACTCGGCTTTTAAACGTCCGACCGCAGTAATAAACTGGTTGCCGCGATCAGCATAATTTTTAAACATATCAAAACTGGCAGCCGCCGGGCTGAGAATTACAATATCGCCCGGGCGCGCTCGTGCCGCCGCTGCTGCTACAACAGCACTCATATCACCATTATTAACGTCGCACAAAACGCCATATTCTTCGCTTAGTTGCTTTAGCATATGGCGATTTGCACCATAGGCAATAATGCGGACGTTTCCTTTGGCGCATTCTTTCATCAACTCCGTATAGTCGCCGCCTTTTTCATGACCACCAAGAAGTATCAGCTTCGGCTGCGTAAAGCTACGAACTGCCGCCAGCGCACTTCCCGCTGTAGTAGCAATACTATCGTCATAATACTGTACCCTCCCGACTTCACGAACAAACTTCAGCCGGTGCGGTAATCCCGTAAATGCACTCAATCCTTCGCGTAGCAGCGCGGGATCGGTCACATATTCCTTGACGGCTGCGACAGCTGCCGAGGCGTTTTCAACGTTGTGCTCGCCAGGAATCTGGAGTGCCGATTTTAGATCGTCAATAGCAAACGGATACGGCTCAGGTTTTGCCTTAGAGTAACCGGCAATCTTCTTTGACAGATCGTTTGTATCGTTAAAAACGATAATATCATCTTCGGTCTGATACCTAGCGATGTTTCCCTTCGCTTCAACGTACTCTTCCATGCTAGTATGTACGTCCTGATGGTCGGGCTCAATGCCGAGTACCACGGCGACATGCGGGCTTTTTTCAAGGTCCCAGAGTTGAAAGCTACTGAGCTCAAACACCACGACATCGTCGGACTGGATCTTTCCCAGTTCGGTAAGGGATGGCGTGCCGATGTTTCCGACCAGGTGCACGGTTCTACCGGCAGCCCGCAGCATATTAGTGATCAACGAGCTGGTCGTACCCTTCCCCTTCGTCCCGGTGACACCGATGATCGGCGCTGGACATTTAAGGAAGAACTCATTGGTACTCGACCAGATTTTGCCGGTTGTGATAATCTTATCTGGCCTCAAGCCAGGAGTACGAATCACCAAGTCAAAGCCGGCTAGACCAGAGAGTACTCCCGATCCAAGCAGCGTCTTCGCGCCCGGAGGTAGATCTTCAAGTTGTTCTCGCTCATCAACGATCACTACTTCGTTGCCAGGCGTATTCCAGTAGTCGTAACTCGCCTTGCCTTCAAGTCCAAAACCGGCCAGTGCAATCTTCATATAGCTTATTGTACGTCAAAAAGCGTCTCAATGCGCTCTGAAAGTACTACAATGTCATCTTTTTCCTGCTTACTGACGGCAGCCAGTACCCAGGTGTTTGCATCGATGAATTCTTTGGCGGTGTTTATCATCTGCTGGCAAGTAACGCCACGGATCGCATCTGGTATTTTCTCGTACTCTTTGACAACCCCGTCGGCAAAGTAGCGATTGGTATAGAAGTTGCTGATCTGCGACACCGTCTGGGCACCCATCTGGTAGCGACCGAGGGCGTATGATTTGGCGGCTTCAAGCTCTTTTTCATCTATCTTGCCATCCATGATTGCTTGCATCTCGCGCACGATGATATCAAATAATGCACCAGCCGTTTCATGGTTGACCTGGCCGCCAAAGTCCCAGCTACTGTCATAAAAACCAGCAGTTGTATCAGAGAATATACCGTACGCCAAGCCTTTTGCACGTGCCGCGCCGTAAATACGCGAGTGCATCGTGCCCGTCAGGATATGATCAAGCGCATTCATCGCCTCCAGTTCAGTGTCATCGAGCTCGCGCGGCACCATCATACTGAGGCCAAAGGTAATGTTTGACGCTTCTTTGCGGCGGATCAATGTCGGATTACCACTTGAGAGCTCATCGCGTGGCACCTTGAATCGTTCACCCTTCTCGAACTCCCAGTTCTCTAGCATTTCAATAATCTTTTTCTTGCGGCCATAGAGCTTACCGGCAATGACGAAACGCATATTACTGGCCGTATGCGTGCGCCGATAGTGTTCTTTGATGTCGGCGAGCGATACATTGTTGATCGTCTGGATCCGTTGCCAAAACGTGAGGATATCTTCGCCGAGCAGCTGTTGAATCTTTGGCCAAAGTACCCGGCTGTGATTATTTAAAAAGCCAGTTAATTCGCTTCTGACATTCCCTTTTTCAGCCTCGAGCTCGGCATTGTTAAACTTTGGCTGGCAGATTGCGACCTGCTGTAAGCTGAGAATCCGATCCCATTCAAAGTCGGCACAGTCAGCCACGTAGACCATTGAAAGATCGCTCGTAAAGGCATTGTGGTAGGCTCCGTTTTTGGTAAACTCGGCTTCATAATCGTGCTCGCTCTTGAACTGTGCATTAGCGCCGAACGCCATATGCTCCATGATGTGGGCAGTCTCGTAAATATCCTTGTGTTTAACGTAGCGATTGCCGGCTCGAAACTGGAATTGAAAACTCATTACCGTTGCACCAGGCACATCCACGAGCAGGCCGCGCGCGCCGTTTTTCAGTCGTACTTCTTGGGTCGTATGTTTCACTTGCTCGTATCCTTCTGCCCACCATTAACTCTCGCGTGTTTAGCGTCGGCTTTTCTTGCGATTCTGCCGTGCGGCTTTCTTTTTCTTACGGGCTGCATTCTTGGTCTTATGGGACTCACTCTGAGATTTAATCTTCGTAACTTTAAAGTCCTGGTCGCGATTAGTTTCGCCGCCGCCAAGCTCATTGACCCCGCGCTCAACCGATTGTTCAGCCAGACGTGTCAATTCGGTGTCATGCTCTTCATCAGCAGCAGTAATCGCATCGTGCTTATGGACATGCATCACGGCGCGGAGTACCTCGTCACGCAGGGTAGCCTGCAGGCCTTCGAATAGTTTTTGCGATTCTGAGCGGTACTCAACAAGCGGATCACGCTGTCCAACACTTCGCCAATGAATGCCATCGCGCAGGTGTTGCATGTTCTCCAGATGCTGCATCCACAGTGTATCGAGCACCTGGATGTAGACATCGCGCTCAACCTTGCGGAGGGTATCAGCCTCGATCTCTTTTTCTTTGGCCTCGTAGACCTTTAGTGCTAGCTTCAGGCCAGCCTCATACCGGGCGCTGTCGCGCTTTTCCTCACCCACCGGCTTCATGGCCTTTTCATCGGTTGGAAAAACTGATCCGAACTCGTCATAGAACCTGGGGTTATTTCTTACGGGTAGACGCGTCAACTCTTGTATTTTCTCTCGTAGTAGACGCTCAATCTCCGGCTTGATATTACCGCCTTCGAGAATCTTGCGGCGCATCGTATATACCACGCGACGATGGCGGTTGATAACGTTGTCGTACTGAACAACATTTTTACGCGTATCAAAATGGTAGCCTTCAACCCGCTTCTGGGCAGCTTCCAGCGTTTTCGAGACAGCCTTGTTTTGGATTGGTGTTTCTTCATCAACACCAAGTCGATCCATCAGAGCAGCAATGCGCTCGCCTTGGAAAATACGCATCAGGTCGTCCTCGGTCGACACAAAGAACTGCGTCTCACCGGGGTCACCTTGGCGACCACCACGACCACGTAACTGGTTGTCGATACGGCGTGACTCGTGACGCTCTGAACCGATCACAACTAGACCACCAAGCTCCACCACACCCTCGCCAAGTTTGATATCGGTACCACGACCAGCAATATTGGTTGCCAGTGTGATCGCACCCTTTTCGCCTGCTTTTTCAATAATCGCAGCTTCACGCTCATTGTTCTTCGCGTTCAAGATCTCATACGGCACCTTTTCTTTGTCGAGCCATTTGGCGATCAGTTCGTTTTTAGCGATCGACGCGGAACCGACCAGCACCGGACGACCATTTGCGTGATACTCGCTAATCTTCTTAGCAACAGCTTTCAGCTTCCCTTTTTCGGTCTTAAAGATGAGGTCTTCTCTGTCATCACGAATCACCGGCCTATTTGACGGAATCTGAATAACATCGAGGCTATAGATCTGCTGAAATTCCTCGGCCTCGGTAAACGCCGTTCCAGTCATACCAGACAACTTATTGTACAGACGGAAATAGTTTTGGAAAGAAATCGTCGCCAGCGTCATACTCTCCTCGAGTACGGCAACGTTTTCTTTAGCTTCGATTGCCTGATGTAGCCCCTCGTTGTAGCGGCGACCCTGCATCAAGCGCCCGGTATGCTCGTCAACGATGATCACTTCGCCAGCGCCGGTCACAACGTAGTCTTTATCACGCTTAAAAAGTGTCTGTGCCTTCAGTGCCTGATCCAGGTGATAGACCGTACGCACATACTCCGGCGTATAAAGGTTTTTAACGCCGAGCATCTTCTGCACCTTTTCTACTCCTTGATCACTCAGCGATACGCTACGGCGTTTCTCGTCGAGAATATAGTCATCTTCGACAAGTTTGGCGGCGACTTTAGCAAATTGGTAATAACTCTCTGGGTTCTCGGCGGCTGGCGCTGAGATGATCAGCGGCGTCCGCGCCTCGTCGATCAGGATCGAGTCTACTTCGTCGACGATCGCAAAGTTTAGCTCACGCTGACGAACCAAGTCGATATCATCCACCATGTTGTCACGCAAATAATCAAAGCCGAACTCATTGTTGGTGCCGTAGGTTATGTCAGCCGCGTAGGCCTCCTTGCGTGTCACGGGGCGAAGCTTGCGCATGCGTGGATCGTCGTGCGCATCGTTGTTATAGTCGGGGTCGTAGATAAATGAAGCGTCGTTGATAATCGCCGCTGTACTGAGACCGAGGAAATGGTAAAGTTCCCCCATCCAGCTTGCATCACGCTGGGCTAGATAGTCGTTAACGGTCACGACGTGTACACCCTTGCCGCTGAGCGCATTGAGTGACACTGGTAGTGTGGCAACAAGCGTCTTGCCTTCACCGGTTTTCATCTCGGCGACATTACCTTCATGGAGCACCATACCGCCGATCAACTGGACGTCAAAGTGTCGCATACCGAGTACTCGCTCACCAGCTTCGCGTACCAGCGCAAAGGTAGCGGGAAGAACATCGTCGAGGGTGGTACCTTTTTTCTCAAGGCGCTTTTTTAGTACTTCGGTTTGTTTCTTGAGCTCCGCTTTGCTCATCTTTTTATAGGTATCTTCCAATGCGTTGATCGCACCAACCTTTTTCTCAAAGCCCTTCAATATCCGCTTCTGTGGATCACCGAAGATTTTCGTTAACACCGTTTGGCGACTAATCTTAGCCATTCATTCCCCTCGTCTCGAACTGAATTTCTGTAAAAACTCCTTACATTATACGCTGTTTACCCCACATAAAAAAGAGGCGATTTACGTGACAAACGCCTCATTTTATAGATCCGAGACTAAAGCTCGCGAGCGTAGCTGCGCTTAAAGCGACTGAGCGCCGCGCGCGTCTTGCCAATGTGTCTCATCTTCTTGTCTTTGTACTTGCGTAGCTGACTGGCTAGTTTCGCCTCGACGATATCAACCGCGGCGAGCATATTCATGGTGGAATCTTTGGCTGTTAACTGCTTGTCGGGAACGATGAGGATTACTTCCGCTTCGTATTTATTACCGTGCTCCCGGTTCACCTCTTTTAGAATCACTTCTGCGCTGACGCTTTTACGCGCGTGTCTTGGCAGAAACCGATCAAGACGACCTATTTTCTTCAGTACATATTTCTTCGTCGGCGCGTCGATGTCCAGATGAACACCCGTTAGGCTGATAGAGTGGATCATGTACCCTCCTTTTGTTAGGTTCGGTACTTCTATTATAGCACCTCGTAATTAGGTTTACTATTGACTTTTTTATATTTATTCATTATAATATAAAAATTCCAGCGGGATTACCCTAGGAGGTGAAGCCAGATGTACTGGTACGCATGGAAGTCCGGACGGGCGATGGAGTTCTAATAACTTCCATCGACTAAAAACTCCCGTTCGTGTACATGGTCGTGTACTCCGAAGAAGCGTACGGGGCAACCCGTACATCAACTTCTGAGGAGTCATCATGACCAGCAACATCGAGAAGATCAGCAACATCGCGAACACCCTCATCGGCAAGCACGTCACCGTGCACAACAAGCCCCATCTCGGCCTCAAGGACAGCGTCCTCCTGGTCGAGTCGGGCATCTGCACGGAGGTGATCGCCTACTTCAACGAGCGTGGCAACACGATCGTCAACTTCGCGGTCGACGAGCTCAAGACTGAGCTCCGCTACCCGCGTGGCGGACACGTGGAGGTGATCCGCGAGGGCTGGAACACGGACTACCAGTTCCCGCTCGACAAGCTCACCCGTGCCACGGCCAACTCGTACCCGGGCCGAGCGATCGTCATGTTCGACGCGCCGTCCAGCGACTACCTCGCCGGATCGACGTGGATGTACTTCAGGACTCGCGACTGATCCTCAACCCGACCGGCACTGGACCTCAACCTCCGGTGCCGGTCGGGACATCACCTAAGTTTTTGAATCTATCGAAATTTTAGAAGATGTTTTTACAAAATCTCACGGCCTGCAAGATATGGTCGCAACGCTTCTGGCACACGCACATCCCCTTCGGCGGTCTGGTAGTTTTCAATGATTGCAACCATAGCACGACCCAGCGCAAAGGCCGTTGCATCGTTGGTATGAATTAGCTCTAATCCATTTTCAGTGCGCACGCGCGTATTCAGCCGTCGCGCTTGGTAATCGGTCATATAGTCAGCCGTATGCGTCTCACGGTACTTGCCCTGCCCCGGCAGCCAGACCTCCATATCAACACCTCGGGCATTCGGCTTACCGATGTCAGCCGTACATTTCATCAGCACGTGATACGGCAAACCAAGTTGTTGTAAGAGATATTCTTGAATCGCGATAAAGAACAGATGTTCATCAAAACTCTTCTCGCCTGTCGTGAAACTCTCCATCTCCAATTTATCAAACTGGTGCATGCGGATGAGACCTTCCATATCTTTACCGTAGGTGCCCGCTTCTTTACGGAAACTGGTGGCAAAACCCAGATAGCGAAGTGGCAGTTGCTCGGCTTCGAAAATTTCACCGGCATGCATGCTGCCGAGGACGTGCTCCGCACTACCTTGCAGCCACAACTCTTCGCCTTCAATCTTGTAGCGATCGTCGCGCGGTTCGAGACGATCCATCTGATCGTACGATTCGGTGCGGATCATCAGCGGCGGCAATACTGGTACAAATGGGCGTGTGCTGACACTTAGCCCCGCTTCTCCGGCGATCTTCTTCAAAACAACTTCATCGGTGAGCGCGTTTATCACAAAGTGCTCGATCGCCAGCTGCAGCTTCACTAGATCACCCATCACATAGGCAAAGCGAGCACCAGCTACTTTGGCGGCACGCTCTTTGTCGAGCCAGCCCTTAGCCTCAGCGATCTCATAATGGTTTTTTGGCGTAAAATCAAACTGTGGTTTTTCACCCACAACTTTCACTTCAACATTTTCATCCTCACTCGCACCAAACGGTACATCATTCCACGGCATGTTTGGAACTCTCTTGAGAAGCTCAGCAAACTTGGCATCAGTGTTGGTCAAATAGCCCTCACGCTCGGCAAGTTCAATTTTAATCTGCTTACCCTCGTCAATCAGTGATTGCTCCGGCCTACCATCCTTCATCTTCGCTGCATTGGTGTTGCGTTTTTCGCGCAGTTCGTCGACTCGCTGCTGCAGACTGCGGCGCTCATCATCGAGTTTCAGTAGCTCAGCGATCGAAACGTCATAGCCCTTACTTTTAACGACCTCCTGGACTTTGTCGGCATTCTCCCGAATATAACGGATATCTAACATGGTTTTATTGTAGCAGATTCGCTTTTATCTCAGCTATTGTAAATATTTATAAAAATGATTTAATCTAGTGTATGAGTTTTCGGCATCACCGGCAGTCCCAGGATATACAAGTCTCACTCGACCATATGCACCGCTCACTTGATACTTATGGTCTCGACAGGAACTCGACCGTTCTCATTGGCAGTTGCTGCCTTGCCTGCGTCAATATCAGAGCACCGCGAGATATCGACGTCCTGGTATCGCCACAAGAGTTCGAGACTTTGCATGACCAGCTTGCAACCCCCAGCGGCATTCCACTGAAGCCCTTATTCCACACTGACCGCCCCTGGTTGTATGCCGTGTACCGACCACAGGGTGTCATGTCACTTGACATTACTCGTCCTGCCGATTTTCTAAGTACGGATGAAGTGTTGGATGAGCTCTTCCAGCAGGAGATGGCCAACCTACCCCAAACAGATGAGGGTTGGCACTATCTGACAGCCGAGCTAGCTCTCGAAGCTATGGCTCGCTCCCACGCTCGCAAAAATCGCCAGGACATCAAGCAGCTCAAGAAAAACCTAGAGGCACAGTAGACTATTCTGTTACTTCAACTCCGCGCCAAAATGCGACGTAATCTTTGAAATCCTTTTTGACTCGCTCGACCGACCCCGCTTTTGGAATCGGATAATACCACGCAGCACCGTCATTTACGTCACCACCAACGGTAATGTCGTAGTAGCTGGCAGTGCCTTTCCAGATACATTCGGTGTGGAGATCACTCGGAGAAAAATATTCTTTTTTGATTGAGTTAGGCGGAAAATACCAGTTGCCCTCAATCCTGATCAGATTTTCTTTTGGTGCCTCAGCCACGACCGCACCTTGCCAGATTGCTTTCATTAGTTGTCCTCGTCCCTATTTACGTTAATGTCGCTCACACTAAACCCATAGTCTTCCAGAGAGGTTTTTGCCAGATCTTTGTCGCCGTGTTTGTACTCATGCGCGACCGCATCCAGGTATTCGCCAACTGACTTATATAGCACGCCATCAAACTCATAGACCAGCTCCATGCTCACCTCCTTCTTCTCCCTCTAGTATACTAGTTTTTCGGGTAAATAGGTACCTAGAGCCTGAGGTCAGGATAGATAGTTTTGGTGATTTCGTCGATCTCCTGACGCAACTGTGGAAACGGCACACCTTCACGTGCCGTTACTCCTTCAAGCGACCAAAAAACGCGTTCTGAGAAACCAAAACCACAGGCCGGCGGCATAGCGTATTCGAGTGCTTCGACATAGTCAATATCCATCATCTGCGCTTCCTCATCACCAGCATCACGCATAGCCTGCTGCTCCTTGAAGCGGTTATACTGGTCGATTGGGTCATTCAGTTCGCTAAAGGCTTTACACATCTCGCTACCGCCAAAAACAAGGTTGAATTGCTCAGTCAGCTTCGGGTTACCTGGCTGGATTTTAGCGAGCGGCTGCATAAAGGTCGGCATGTCGATAAGGAAAACTGGACCGGCCAAGGTCTTGCGATATTTCTTCCAAAGCTTGTCGAGTGAGCGTTGACGATTGTCCGCCTTTTCCACTTCCAGCTGATTTGACTTCAGTGCTGCCTGAATTTCATCCATCGAAGAGGCGAAAACATCGATATTATATTCATTCTTCAACACCTCAACAAAGCTGATGCGGGAAAAATGTTCACCGTCCTTACCGAAATCCACCTGCTTTCCGTCTGAAAGCGTAAATTGACGCGTCCCCCATGTTTCGTCGACGATTCGCCGCATCATACGTTCGGTAAACTCCATACCCATTTCCCAGTCGGCATAGGCCCAGTACCACTCCATAGCGATATGCTCTGGCAGGTGTTCTTCAGAATAATTTTCGTTACGAAAACGCGGACCGATATCAAAGACTTTTTCATAACCGGCAACAAGTAGCCGCTTAAGTGGTAGCTCATGACTAATGCGCAGATAAAAATCTTGGTCGAGTGCGTCCATATGTGTGACAAATGGGTTCGCATCAGCGCCACCGGCAATACTTTCAAGTACCGGGATATTGATCTCTAAAAATCCTTCATCGAGCAACGTATTCCTGGTTGCCTGCCAGAACTTTGAACGGCGTATAAAACGCTGGCGAACATCATCGTTGACGTTCATATCGACATAGCGACGGCGCATACGCTCTTCTTTGTTGGTAAAACCGTCCTGCTTCGTCGGCATCGGTCGAAGACTTTTCGTGAGTAGTCTCAGCTGCCGTACGTCAATCGACACCTCCCCTGTCTTGGTCTTGATGACCGGCCCTGTAGCTTGCACAAAATCGCCAATATCAAGGAGCGGGAGTTCGTTCATGCCGAGCTGGCTTTCGTCGGGCTTCAATGGGTCTACCGTATCGGCTTTCATGAATAACTGCAATGAACCGCTCATGTCCCTCAGTACAATAAAGGCAAGTTGGCCAAACTTGCGAATGCCAGCAATCCGGCCTACTGCGGTAACCGTCTGACCCGACAGCGTTTCAAATTTATCAATGATTTCCTGGTTTGTGTGTGTGCGTGCAGACGTTGCCGGGTATGGGTCAACCCCCAGCTTTTTTAACTCTTCTAGTTTCCGTAGTCTCTCGTCGCGTAGTTCTTTAAGTGTCGCCATATCTGTTAGTTAGTATAGCGTATTGTCAAGAAAGACGCTACGACTCATGCATATAAGCATAAAAGGTATTGCGAAATACCATGCTATGTGCTTTAATGACCACATCAACTTGTAATAATAAACATAAACAATTCGGTAAATAGCATGAGTACACAAGCGCTTGAACACGGTAGACATCGGTTAGAAAAGCCTCTTGTACTTGACTTACCCACCCTCCATAGAAAGACTGGAGCTCAAGCTCTTATTAGCGTAGGGGCAGGCATCAGCACACTTAAGCAACTTACTGCTGAGCTTGATAATACGAGGCATATACCCCGTAAAGTGAAGCGAGATATATTCAATACAGCGGAGCAGCTTCTCGGATTATCACAACCGGACGATATTACCCCGCATACACTTGCCCTGCTTGGGCATGCCTCAGATTTTGTTCCCGAGCGACGCTCTGAATTAGTGCGTAATGCTCTTAGCGCCGCTTTTCATGCCTCACATCCGGAATCTCTCGAATTTACTATCGATGCACTTCAGCTCTCACTTGACGCAGACTTACCTTTCGAAGAAGCAGTGCGCGAACTAAACACTACTCAGCCTAGCGTTGTGCCGCGTCCATCTCCTGACCCGGAAAGGCCCGATGCACCACACGCAGCGTACGAATACCTCTTTGAGCCCTCTCAACCTGGTCCTGTTATTGCCGAGCAAGTAAGAAAAACGGGCGATATTTCTGATCGCCCGCTGTTTAGATAACGTACAGATTAGCCCACGCGTACTATCTGATAGTGGATATCCCCTTTGGGCGTGCTGACGGTGGCTTTTTCACCCACTTTTTTGCCAAGCAGCGCTTGTCCAATCGGTGACTGGTCGGAGACCTTACCTTCGACCGGATTTGCCTCAACCGGTCCCACGATGTGATAGTTGACCGAAGACCTGCCGTTCTTTAGTTCAACTTTGCTACCCAATCCGACAGTCGTCTTGCGACTGGCTTTGATAATTTCAGCATTTAAAAGTATGTCTTCGATTTCAGCCACGCGGCTTTCGACCAACCCTTGATCTTCACGGGCAGCATCGTATTCGGCGTTTTCACTCAGGTCGCCATAATCACGAGCTTCGGCGATTTTTTCGGCGATTTCACCACGGCGTGCTTTGAGAGTCTCGAGTTCAGCTTCGAGTTCTTTTTTACCTTCAGGCGTAATCTGATACAGCTTTTTCATACGTCGCGCTCCTTTATGAGACTCACATAAAGAGGTGCCTAATGTGGCACCACCTGGTAATTTATTGTAAACCCTATCCCCACAACTGGTATGACAGCTGCCTACAATTAATTAACTATTGTAGCAAGAAGCTCCTCGGTCGTCAATGTTTTCGTTTCACCGGTACCTCTGTCAGTAAGTTCTACCACGCCTTGCTCAACGAGACGGTCACTGACCGTTACGCGCTGCGGCATTCCGAGCAGTTCGCTATCTGCAAACTTTGCACCCGGTCGCTCATCGCGGTCATCGTACAGCACTTCGACACCATGCTTTTTGAGACGCTCATACAGCTCATCAGCTTGCTTAGTCCCCTTTTCACCAATCGAAACCAAATAGACTTTAAACGGAGCGACTGCCTCCGGCCAGACAAGGCCTTTGTCGTCGGCAAATTTTTCGACAATAACGCCCATAGCGCGCGTAATACCGATTCCGTACGAGCCGATGTAAAGCGAATGGCGCGTGCCATCTTTATCGGTGTAGTAAAGCCCCATCTCGTCAGTCTTTTGTGAACCGAAATTGAAGATATTACCGGTTTCTGCCGTGGTAACTTTTTCTAGCTCATCTCGCTCAATACCGAGCTCCTTGATAGCCTCATCGATCACCTCTTCGTTGATAGCGATATTTTTCTCGCGGTGTAGATAAATGATATCTTCCCCCGCCTCACAAATTGTCTGAAACTCATGGCTAAACTTAGTAAAAGCACCACCGCTCGCAAACGTCATGTACGTTTCATCACCGATACCCAGCCGGTCAAAAACGCGCTTATACGCCTCAATCGTTCTATCGTAATAGGCTTGTAGGTCTTCTGCCGATGTATGGAATGAATACATATCTTTCATGACAAACTCGCGGCCGCGCATGATGCCACTTTTGGCTCTAAGCTCATTTCGCATCTTGGTCTGGAATTGATACAAACTGATCGGTAGATCCTTATAGCTTTGGATGTACTGCTTTAGCATTTCAACAATCGGTTCCTCGTGACTCCAGCCAAAGCCAACTTCGGTTTCATCCTGCAATTTTGACTTGAACCAAACGTCGACGACTTTATTATCCCAACGACCGGTTTTTTCCCAGATGTCTTTTCGCTGCAAACTGGTCATAATGAGCTCACTCGATTCGATTGCATCCATTTCTTCACGCACGATTTGTTTGATTTTTTCGACTACCTTCAGACCCAATGGCAAGTAAGCATAGACTCCCGCCATTTCTTTATAGACATAGCCACCACGGATTAGCAGCTGGGCATTTTTGGCCACCTCGTCGGCAGGTGCCTGTTTCAGTGTTTTTGTAAAAAGTTGGGAAACTCGCATAATACCTTCCTAGCGTACCAGTTTAGCCCCTATAGATAAAGAGGAAATAAAACGCAATCATATTTTTAAACATGTGCAGCAGTACACCAGCCCAAATACTGCCGGTGAGTATCCTCAGCGCACCGAGCACCAAACCGAGCGCAAACACGTCGATCATCACCATCCACTGCAGGTCAATGCCCTGCTGTGTGACCGCTCCGGGCAGATGCAGGAGTGCAAACACGACCGCCACAATCAGTACTGCTCGCCAGCCACCGATTATCCGTTGCAGCTTGCCGAGAAAATAGCCGCGAAATAGTGCCTCTTCGGCAAATGGTGCCAGCACGACTAACGCAATAAATGCCGCCAGGTACTCGTACTGTTGAGTAAGGTTCTGGTAGGGAATTTCTTGTGCGTGTGAACCATTAAGTACGGGGAAAAGCCAGCTGGCGAGCCACAGAAGAATCCCAGCAATAATATAGTACGGCAACAACGCGAACGCCCCGATACCAATGTCACTCCAGCCGAGTAACCGTTGCAGTCCGAGTACTTCACCAGTTATTCGACGACGCCACAACAGGTATGGGATACCCGCTACACCGAGCAGAGCCAGGCTGTAGCTGGCGGCGGCAAACACGGTCGAATACACCGTTTGGTCGATCGACTTGAAATCTGGGGCGATAAAAGCGATCGCCATAAAAAGCAGTAGTGTTACGATCTGGGCACCGATAAAAACAGTCGGCACCCAGAGGGCAAGGCCGAGAGAGCGAAGCACTTTAGCTGAAGAGCTTGATGACATCGGCGACCGTCACTAAGATGATAAGTCCTATTAGTACCGTAAACCCAGTCGCCTGGATCTTTTCTTCGCGCTCTTTGGTCAGCGGCTTTTTAAGCAGGCGGAAAAGGGTCATCGTAAACCAGCGGCCGCCGTCAAGCGCCGGAATCGGCAGAACATTCATGACCGCAAGACTGAGCGAGATAACACCGGTAAGAAGTAGCAGCCACTTGAATCCGGCCTGCTCAACCTGCGGGAAAATAACGCCGAGAATACCGACCGGCCCCGAGACACTGCCAGCCGCAAAATTGAGTGCCTTATCGCCATCCGCCTGCACTCGGGCATCACCGCTGAATTTACTTGCCACACCTTGCGTTAGACTGGCAACGACTTTGCCAAGCGAGGCAAAGGTTTCACCGGTGAGCTGGACGGTCGTGCCCACCCCAACGATCGGTGCCGACCAAGTGGCAAGGATCTCTTCTCGTTGTGCTGTTCCGACCCCGAGGTACCCTTTCCCGTCTTTATTTTCTTCGCGCAGTGTCGCCTTAACAGTATGCTCACTGCCGTCGCGCGAATAAGTGATACGTACTGTATTGCCCTGGTTCTTCCCTGTAAAGTCCGCTAATTTACTGCCGGTGTCAATCTCGCGCCCGTTGACCAGCAGCAGCTCATCGCCAATCTTCAACCCAGCCTTATCGGCGGGCGAACCAGCCGTTACTTGCGCGACATGAAGCGCTTCAATTGAAATACGTGTATCAGTAGGGACGGAAAACTGATTTGGTACGACTTTTGGCAGCCCCACGAGCGCCAGGACGGTAAAAATGCCGGCTGCGACCGCCCAGTTCATGAGAACACCGGCAAGCAGTATCCGGGTTTTTTGCCAGTAAGTGGCGGCGCCGTAATCACCCTTTTTGTCCGCTGAGTCATGTTCACCCTGTAGTTTGACAAATCCGCCAAGTGGTAGCCAGTTGATCGAATACAGGACATTCTTACCGAGGATACTTTGCTTTATCTTTTTTCCCCACGCCAGTGGAGGAAAGCCGACGCCAAATTCCTCGACAACCACGCCGTTACGACGCGCGGCAATGGCGTGTCCAAGCTCGTGTACGACAACAAGCAGCACTAAGACAATAAGACCGGTGATGATTCCAACTATGAGCATTTACCCTCCAAAACGCCGATTACGGCGCGCATATTCCTCTAGTATATCGTGTACGTCACTGTTTGTCATGTCTGGCCAGTTTTTTCCTAGAAACATAAACTCACTATAGGCTGCCCGCCAAAGCATAAAGCCCGAAAGCCGCTGTTCACCACTGGTTCTGACGATTATATCGCAGGGGGGTACTTCCGGCGCATACAGATTGGCAGCGATTAATTCCGGCGTTATCTCGTCTGCGCCAACACCTGACTGAACAATTTTTTTAACCGCATCGACGATTTCTGCCTGACCGCCATAATTAAAGCACAGGATAACTTCACCGCCGGCTAGCTGCGCGGTTCGCCTCTCGGCGTCTTCGATCGCTCGGACAACATTATCGCTAAGTCCTTCGCGCGAACCAATTACTCGCAGGCGAACATTTTTATCGATAAAGATACCGAGATCATTCTTGATGATACGGATTAGCAGCTTCATAAGTCGCGACACTTCGTCTTCGCTCCGCTTCCAATTCTCAGTGCTAAAAGCATATAGGCTCACGTACTGTACGCCCTGGTCAAGCAGTGCCAAGAGTACATCCTGCAAGACGTTATACCCCGCTAGGTGGCCTTCGTAGGCTGGTAGACCATGCGTTTTCGCCCAGCGACGATTGCCGTCAACAATAAAGCCAACGTGTCGTGGGACAGCTTGTTTTTTGTCGCTCATACCTGACGCTCCACAATAAAATCAACTAGTGCATTGAGCATACGAGCGAAGCTCTCGTCCCACGAAGTGCCTGCCAGTGCCGCCTGTTTTGCCTCCTGGATATAACGCTCGGCATCGACCATCGCACGCTCATCAGCACCAGTACTACAGATAATTTTTCTGACCGCCTCGAGGGCATGCTCGTCCGCCGTCGGCGAGCCCAAGATAGCCAGTAACGATTCCCGCTCCTCGATAGATGCTTGCTCAAGTGCGTAGTGGATCATGAATGTATATTTGCCTTCTCTGATATCGTCCAAGTTCGGCTTGCCAGTCGTGCTACTTTCACCGAAGATGCCGAGGTAATCGTCACGTAGCTGAAAGGCCACGCCGGCTGGTAGTCCAAAGGCTTCAGCATCCCGCCGAGCCGCCATCTCGTCTTTTCCCGCCAAGACGAGTGCCATCTGTAATGGATTCACAAATGAGTAATAACTACTTTTTTGCTGGTATTTTCGCCGCAAGGCATCGCCAGTTATTGGCAAATGGCTGATCTGTTGGCGCATGTCGTCAATCTGACCGATATCAGTGATTGTCATGTGCGTATGCAATAACGCAAGCGCTGCCCGCAGACGAGTCGGGTCGTAGTTACCGCCGAGCAGCGCAATATTCGCGCTGTGCTGAGCAAACATGCCGATCAAGACGCCCGCCATATACGCTTCATGCTCACCGGTATCGGGGTAGAGCGACTCGTAGAGCCGATGAAGACTCGGTTTTCCCCGTCGTATGTCCGAACGATCCATTACATCATCGATAATCAATAGGTAGTTCTGTAGCAGCTCCACGCAAGCACCCAGGCGTAGTGCAGCTTCGGAAACCTCTGCGCCGGTTGCATGATCATACATTGCGGCAGCTAGTGAGCCGCGAATCCGTTTACTCGGTCGCAGCGAGAACTCTTTGAGTAGTGCCAGAACTCGTTCGCCATCGGGGGAGATATCGAGTAATTCCTGCTCATATTCCGTAAACACAGCCGTCAGCGCCTGCTCCAAGGCAGGCCTATACGTGTCCGACAAGAGGCCAGGAAGCGGCATTAGATTGTTAAGATCTCTTTTTCTTTTACCTTAAAGATATCATCAAGCTTTGCCTGATATGCCTGCATCAATTTGTCGAAAGCTTTCTCGACGGCGCGCACGTCATCTTCCGATAATTCTTTGGCTTCTTTCCTTCGCTTGGCATCGCGAAAAGCATCCTGACGGATATTTCGGAGGGCAATACGAGCGCTTTCAACCTTTTCAGCTAGCTGCTTCACCATCTCACGACGTCGCTCTTCAGTCAGCGTCGGGACCGGTACGCGGACAACGCGGCCGTCATCACTTGGATTGAAGCCCAGGCTCTGGTCTTCCCGGATACCGGCTGCAATCTGGGCAATAGTACCCGGATCAAACGGTGATACGAGCAGCATACCAGGCTCTGGCGCGGTTACGTTTGCTACTTGATTCAGCGGCATCTTTGTACCATACGCCTCTACCATTACTCCACTCAGCATATCCGGGTGCGCCCGGCCAGTACGGACTTTTTTAAGTTCTTCTGAAAAGTGCTCCAAAGCATTATCCATTTTTACTTCATAGATACCAGTATCAAACATACTCCTCACTTTCTTCTGTAAATATTCTATCATCTAGTGGCTCTTAAATTGAAAGAAGCCACTAACAACTTTATGGCCAAACAATCACTATCCGGTCGTCACCATAGTGAAGCCCGGTCCGCTGGACAAGACCGTTATATGTAATGATCGTTAAGTTAGCCAGAATACTGATGACAATAATTACAATAATAAGCTCAACAATAGTAAAACCGCTCCTGGTTTTTTGCATGATTTTAGTGTATCTCTTGCAGAGAGGGCTGACAAGCGCCTTTCCTATGGGCTCCTTAATCGTCTATACTAAAGCTATGTCTATGGAGAAAATAACTGTTCATAATGTCCGCTCGTACGAGCTTTTTTCAGCTGATATTCACCCTCAGACAACACTCATTCTCGGCGATAATGGTACTGGCAAGACGACACTACTCGAAGCGATCTACCTTGCGCACCGCGGCACTAGCTTCCGTGGCCGTGACCGCGACATTATCCCGCATAACAATAGCCGTGCTGAAATCAAAGTCGAGCTATCAAGCGGCGAGACCAGGCGGCTCAGCATTACTCATACGCCCGACGACAAAGTCGTAAAAGAGTTTATTATCGCCGATAGCAAGTCGGCTCGTATCAGCCCGTCAAATCGCCTACCGGTCGTTTTATTTGAACCCGACGAGCTGAGACTTCTCACGTCCAGCCCGCAACGCCGACGTGAGTTTATCGATGGGATCATCGCCCGGCTCTCTCCTACCTACCAGACCGTCCTCGGCCGTTTCCAGCGCACACTTCTCCAACGCAACGAACTGCTTAAACAGTTTGATACCATGAACTCTGGCGCCTGGGAAAGTCATCTGTTTGCCTGGGATATTAAGCTTGCTGAACTCAGCGCGACAATCATCAAAGCACGAAGAAACTTCATGACGCACTGCAACGACTACCTATCACCGATTTATTCCCGTCTTGCTGGCTCGTCTCATAGCATAACTGCTCGCTACGTCTCCAGCACTGAAGCCGAAGATGAGGCATTGCAACAAGCTATACTCCACCGGCTTGAGGCCTCTAGGCAATCCGACGCGCTTCGCGGCTTTACCAGTAACGGCCCACACCGTGATGATATCGAGTTGTTTCTCGATGGTCACCTCGCTTCCGAAACCGCCTCACGCGGTGAAATGCGTACCATTATGCTTGCTTTTAAGTTACTCGAAGTTCAGCTCCAAGAGCACCATAGCGGCCAGAAGCCACTCCTGCTACTCGATGACGTTTTTTCAGAACTTGACCTATCGCGCGAGCAAGCACTCATTGAAGCGCTTAAGGAATATCAGACTGTTATCACCGCCACCGACCTACGCGACGAACTAAAAGCCGATGCTAGCATCATTTATCTTTCATAGTCATGCCTCGTCGTCACACACCACCCAAAGTCTCTCGCTATCGACCCTCGAGCGGAGTGGCCACCTGTGAAAGCAAGCGTCGTTTTCCTACCGAAAAACAAGCCGAACAGGCGGCCGAAGTGCAAATGCTCACCGATATGCAACTCGAGCTCAAAGTCTACCACTGCCTACACTGCCATAAGTGGCATCTGACAAACCGTACCCAGGCAAAAAACGCAGGCTACATGTAGCCTGCGTTTGTTTTGCTTGGGTATGCCTATTCTGTCACACCAAGTTCGATGCGCTTGAACTGTGATACGCGAATATTTTCACCGCTTTTGGCGATCTGTTCTTTAATTCGGTCACCGACCGTCATACTATCATCAAGCACAAATTGCTGTTCCGCCAGCACCTGCTCAGCAAAATGCTTCCTGAGCTGGCCTTCGACAATCTTTTCAGCTATTTCAGCCGGTTTACCCTTGAGTGCATCGCTCTCGAGCAGTTCCTTCTTCTTCGCTTCCATGACATCAGCCGGCACATCTTCCATCGTCGGATACTTCGGTGCCATCGCTGCGATTTGCATCGCAATCTGGTGTGCGAATTCTTTGAATTCCGGCAAACGAGCCACAAAGTCAGTCTCACAGTTTACTTCGACGATGACGCCGATACGACCACTGTGAACATAGCTTTCGATCAGACCTTCGCGAGTTTCACGGTCACCTTTTTTCTCAGCACGTGTGAGACCTTTTTTACGCATCGCTTCGAGTGCTTTGTCGAAATCACCGTCAGCTTCAACTAGGGCGACCTTGGCGTCAGTCAAGCCGACGCCAGTCAGCTCCTTCAACTTCTTGATGTCTTCAATCGTTACTGCCATGGGTTATTTTACCTCCTCTTTTTTCGCTGCACCTTCGCCCTCTTTGACGGCGGCCACAAAGTAATCAAGCAATAGTTGTGTACCCTTAATGGCGTCGTCGTTGCCTGGAATTACATAGTCAACGACGGTTGGGTCGGCGTTTGTATCGACGACACCAACTACTGGGGCTCCCAGCTTCTTGGCTTCGTTGATCGCGTTGCGGTCTGCCAGAGTATCAACGACAATGACTGCACCAGGTACACCTTGCAAATCTTTAATACCGCCGTACTTTTCGTTCAGTAAGTCGATTTCTTCCTGGAAACGCTGCACTTCCAGCTTGCTATAGCGCTTTTCCAGATCACCGCTTGTCATACGACGCTCCAGATCGAGCAGTTTTTTCATTTGACTGTTCATCGTCGCAACGTTGGTCAACATACCGCCGATCCAACGGCCAGTTACATAGGGCTGTTCAACTGATTCAGCTGCTGCCTTCACGATGTCTTGGTGCTGCTTTTTCGTACCGACAAATAGTACTTTCTTACCACTTGCTACCGTTTTAGTCAGAAAGGGTAATGCCGCTTCCAAGCCTTCAGCAGTTTTCTCTAGGTTGATGATGTGCGCCTCTTGGCGCTTTGAGTGAATGTATGGCGCCATCTTTGGGTGCCAACGGCTCGTTTTGTGTCCAAAATGAACACCGGCTTCGAACATTGCCTTCATATCGACTTGTACCGACATAGTTTCCTTCCTGGATCAGGAGCCGCGCATATCCCGTGCGGCCACTTGCCCGTCTGACTTCGAAGAAGTCGGTCGGGTTATATCCTTCTCCCTTCCCACTCGCCTTTTATTCGATTGATTCGAAGGATACCGGCGGGTGGTGCTTCGTTAAATTTATTACCGAGTAATAATAACAGAGACAACACTAGAGGTCAACTACTATGGTCCAGTGAGCCGATAGTAGCACACGCGTCCATTACTGTAATTAGTTCCGCCATACGCGTCACCAAGGCCGCTTATTGTTGGACAAGTTGTGGATCCTGGAAAATGTGCATATATTCGCTTGTCGGTTGCCGAGTATTGATAATACATCGCTCCTCGAAATTCGTTGCCGTTAGTCGTGTCGATAACTGCTTTTGTTGACGGCTCCGGGTACGTACTTCCGACATATGGCTGCATTTCCGCTAGGAAGCTTGCGTTTACAGTCCATCCAGAAGTATTCGGTGGCCAGCAACGACCGCCGTATACCGACGAGTCGTAGGTCGTAGGACTGCCGAGACACGAATTATTCGCTGGCCAAGTCCCCTTATCCGCCTGGTACATTTGAATTGCCTGTGCCCACTGCGAGACAGCGGCAACGGTTTTTGCATTTTCCGCCCGTGTTTGTATACCGCTGTACGCCACAATGGTAATCGCGGCCAAGATAGCAATCACCACGATGACAATCAAGAGTTCGACGATGGTAAACCCGCGACGGTTCATAATGCTTATGATTGTAGCATAGTCGTCATCCTTTGACATTTCCCCTCTAGTCAGCTACAATGGTTCGGATATGAAAAGCAGTATACACCCAACCAATTATCGCCCGGTCGTATTTAGCGACGACGCGGCGGGGTTCGCTTTCTTGACGCAATCAACTGCCGAGACAAGTGAGACCATCAAATGGGAAGACGGCAACGAGTACCCACTTGTCAAAGTGCACATCTCGAGCGCTTCTCACCCCTTCTTCACCGGTGAAGAAAAGATCATTGACACCGAAGGCCGTGTCGACCGTTTCAAGGCAAAATTTGCCGCCGCTGAAGCACGTAAAGCCGAACTTGCTAACAAGGCAAAGAAAAAATCAGCTCAAAAAGCAAAAAAGCCCAGCGCTGAAAAATAACCTATTACGTCAAAAGGGCTTTCTAGTATAGGGAAAGCCTTTTTGCTATAGTTGAATCAGTCAAGCAAGGAGTATTTCATGGATAGTAATCCGTCGGTTTCAGCCTCATCATCTAGTAACGTGACACGTAGCAATAAACGAAAGCTAACTTGGGGATTAGTATGCCTCATTGGCCCGACGGCCTTACTTATCGCTGCACTTTTGTTCTATGCAATCGCCAATTTTACGTTTGCAAGCATGACGCCACCGCCAGATCCTAGTGGCGTAGCATGCACTAACGATCCCCTTGCCGGCGTGTGTGCTCCAGTAAGTGACTATGAGCCACCAGTGCTTCGAACCATTATGAATGTTATTTTATTTCTCATAGGGGCTGTCGCAACGATTGCCTGGCTGCCTGGTATCATCCTTGGAATCGTACTGCTTGCCACTCGGAGACCAAATGCCAAAAATTAATCTTGATTTTGAAGCTCTCAAAAAAGAAAGGGCGGAACTAACTGCTTTCCTGGCTAAGCCCGAAGCATATAGCGCGTCTGATTTTGGAGCAAGAAACCGCCGTCTCGGCGAGCTGGAATCGCTGCTTGAAAAAGCAGAAGAGCGTCAGCGTCTCGAAAAACAGCTGGACGAAGCCAGGCTTCTTACTGGGGGTAATGACGAGCTGGCAGAGCTCGCTCGAGCTGAGGTTGATACTACCGAAGAGCAACTCGAGCGACTGGACGACGAGCTATTTATCATGCTGACGCCGAAAGATCCGAACGATGAGAAAAACGTCATTATCGAAATCCGCGCCGGCGCTGGTGGTGACGAAGCAGCAATTTTTGCCGGTGATCTTTACCGCATGTATCTGCGGTACTGCGAAGCACACGATTTCAAGACGGATCTCATGAGTGAAAATCGTTCGGATAATGGCGGTTTCAAGGAAGTGATCTTTGAAGTCAGAGGCGAACTCGCCTACGCTACCCTCAAATTCGAGTCCGGCGTCCACCGTGTCCAGCGCGTGCCGGCCACCGAATCGCAGGGTCGTATCCACACCTCAACCGCCACGGTCGCCGTCCTGCCAGAAGCTGAAGAAACCGATATTGAAATTAATCCAAACGACCTGAGGATCGATATCTTCCGTGCCTCTGGCCACGGCGGACAAAGTGTCAACACGACCGACTCGGCCGTACGCATCACTCACCTGCCGACTGGTCTCGTCGTCACCAACCAAGACGAAAAGTCGCAGCTCAAGAACAAAGAAAAGGCCATGAGTGTCCTCAGAAGCCGCTTACTGCAGATAAAAGTCGACAAAGAACAAGCTAAGCTGACGGCCGAGCGTCGCTCATTGATCGGCTCCGGCGACCGCTCAGAAAAAATCCGTACCTACAACTACCCGCAAGACCGTATCACCGATCACCGTATCGGTTACTCGAGATCAAATATCCCCGCTGCTATGAACGGAGATGTCGACGATCTAATCGAAAGGCTTCAAGCCTACGAGCGCGAGCTCAAAGCCCAGAACGCCGAAAATTAAAAAGCTGCTTCTGTCTAGTCATCGACTGAGTTAGGAATTTCAGCGCGCTTGCCGATATCTTCACTCTCGACATAGGCCTTACCGTCTTGAAATACTTGGGGATTCATTTTCACAATTTCATTGACGGTAGCTTTGACATTATCTTCTGCACCCTCAACATTATTAAGCGCCAGATCGGTGACGGTGTCGCCTTGTTTGATCGTGATTTGATGTTCGCCCTGAAAATCTGGACCATTGTTTGCCTCTACTATAGTCCCTACTCCACCGACTGCTAAGCCGGCACCGAGTAGACCAAGTACAGCTTTTCCTCGCCTCGTGTAGCGAACGGGAATGCGGTAATTTTCCGAATAATCTGTTTGTGTTTCGATTTTCTTCATAGGACGATAGTATCACACTTATGCTTATATGTCAATAAGCTTGTGTTGCTACTATGGCCTGCGCTCAGCGATCGTACCGTCTGCCCGACTGAGGCTGCCAGCACTGTAGGCTCTCGTGAGCTCTCGCTCGCGTAGGTCGAGAAATCTCGGATCCCCAACTGCTTCGAGGCCGAGCTCTACCTGTTCCTGCCACTCCATAAATTTCGCTTTAGCCGTTTCTTTAGCCTTGATTGCCTGCACAAGCATACTTATATCGGCCACTGTGGCTCTTAAACGTACCGTCGCTTCTCTCACCGTACTTTGACCCTGTTCTTCATCCGTCTGCACAAAACCGCCCAAGTCATCGAGTTGCTCTCTCAGCGCTTCAGCCCGTTCATGTGCCGCCGCTAATTCTTGTTGCAAACCGACAATCAGCTTGTCGAGCTCGCCAACTTCTGCTCGTATTTCGAGGACATTTTCAAAGCTATGTTCCGGCTCAATCCGCCCTTGGCCTAAGGCCTTTTCACTACCTGGAAATGCGATAACCTCGCCGTGTGTGGCGGTTGTACCGAGATCCGCGGCAACAGCATGATGAATCTGGGTTTCGCCGGACAACCATTCTGTTATTTTTCTTTCGGATGTTTGTATTGCTTCTATACTCATAGACATATACTACGTAATGCCTCCTACCTTACGCCGTGCAGCCGTCAAAGTCAAACACAAATTTCTTCCACCTCCGTTGATATATGTTGTAAAAATTGTTATAATACGAACATGACAATCCTCGCATGGCTGAAACGGGCGACGGACGAACTAGCCGATGCTATGTTTGATTCACCGCGACTTGACGCTGAAATTATCTTAGCTCATACCCTCCGACATCCGCGAACCTACCTGCACGCGCACGGTGATGAGCCGATCGAACCTCGACTCGAGGAGATTGCCAATGCCCGCATCGAGCTCCGCAAAGACCATGTTCCGGTTGCCTACATTATCGGCCATAAAGAATTCTACGGCCGACGCTTTCGTGTCTCACCAGCCGTTCTCATCCCTCGCCCCGAGTCCGAGCAGCTTATCGATCTCTTGAAGGCGATCATTCCGACGACCGCACCGCTTCCGAGCATAGCGCCGAAACGGCTGGTAGATATTGGGACGGGCAGTGGCTGCCTCGGTATCACTGCGAAGCTCGAGTTTCCCGAGCTTCAGGTCGATCTCATTGACAATAGCCGCCATGCGCTGACCATCGCAAAGAAGAATGCCGATCAATTCGAGGCGAATGTTGAAGTCTTCTCGTCTGATTTATTGCTTGGCTATCCATACACCCCCAACTACGTGCTTGCAAATCTACCGTACGTGGATCCATCCTGGGAACTTTCAGACGAACTTAGCCACGAGCCGAGCGAAGCGCTCTTTGCTAATGACCAGGGGTTGGCCGTGATAAAGCGTTGCATCGAACAGACAGCTGCACGGTTACCAAAAGGCGGCTATCTCCTACTGGAAGCTGACACCAGGCAACTCGATACTATCGCAAGTCTTGCTCGCCGCTACGGGTTCAATGAGACCGCGCGTGATAGTTTTGCGCTCTGCCTTGAAAAAACCGCTAATTAACCGTTGTAGGCGGCAAGTGTGACGCTTTTCGTCAGCGTCTGAGCACCACGCAGCACCGTAAGTTGCACTGTATCACCCGGTTCGTACTCAGAAATAAGGCTGGAAACGCTCGCCACTTCACCGACACTATAGCCGTTAACCTTAGTAATGATATCCCCCGCCCTTAGACCGGCTTTTGCTGCTGGACTTCCGCTCACTACTGCCGCCCCACCTTCGGCGGTGACATAGTCACCCCGATCGACAGGCAGTTTATACTGTGCTCTTACTTCGGGAGTAATAGAAATATAGCGAATACCGAGATATGGCCGCTCGACCTTCCCCGTCTTGATGACGTGAGCAAGCAGACCCTTCGCCGCTCCAATTGGGATCGAGAAGCCGATATTATTGGCATCCTGGGCAATCGCAGTATTAATACCGATCACTTGTCCCTTCAAGTTTAAGAGCGGCCCACCTGAGTTTCCCGAGTTGATCGCTGCATCGGTTTGGATAAGATCAGTCAGACTCTCCTGCGACGTACCGCTCTCGTCACTGGCTGCGACGACGGGGCGACCAGTACCGGAGATAATGCCGCTTGTCACGGTATTTTGGTACTGTCCCAGCGCGTTGCCAATTGCCACAACCGATTGACCCACACGAATAGTCTTTGAGTCACCAAGTGTTACACTCGGCAAGTTCGAAACGTTACTAATCTTTAAAAATGCCAGGTCGTTGAGTGGATCGGTACCAACAACCTCGACGTTCCTATACGTTTTGCCATTGGCCAATATAACCGTCACGGCTGAGGCTCCGTCGACAACATGTTTGTTCGTTAGGATATAGCCGTTACTGCTGACGATCATTCCCGTTCCGGCGCTCTGTTGCTGCACCGTTTGGTTATAGAAGGTTGTTGCTTGCTTGGAAGCACTGATAATCGATACGATACTCGGCGATACTTTCTTGGCAACCGCCGTGATCGATACTTCTTCAGCAGTAACTACTTTATTACCATCGTCGGCCGAGCTCTTGAGAACCGTCAGTGGCGATGCCCCTTGACCCAGCCACTGGTCTTCCAGCCAGCTGCCCAAAAAGCCTGCACCCAGCGCCAATAAAGCGCCCGCGATGATAAAACCAACTATATGAGCAGCGCGATGGCGCCCTTTCGATACAGGCGTCACCGCTGACGCCGCCGATTGCTTGTCTTCCATACCCTTCTTATAGCCCCCTTCCCTGAAAAATAGCTTAAAAATCTACAGTACAACGTCCCTGCGGATAATATCAAAGATGAACAGTGCAACGACAGCGAGAAACAGCAACATCGGCAACGCTATACTACTGGCTTCGATCTTGCCGTCGCGCTTGAAGCTCAGGTAAACCCTATCAGCAACGAAAGTGAGGAGCGTCGTGATGACGGCAGCCTGCGACAATTGCATAGAGCTTGTCACCTGATAGCCGATCGTCCAATGGTACGTCAGCCAGGCGATTTCGGCCAAGATAAAGCCCCACAGAACACTCAGGAAATTGATATGAGATTCATGTTCAAGGCTCAGAATATGACGTGCGGCGCTATATCCGATGAGCCATACTAGGAGCACAACGAGCGACGACGGCCAGCTCGGCGAGAGCTGTACGACGGCTCCCACGCCAAAATAGACGCCAATTAACGCTTGCAACGCGACAAAAGAACGCTTCGAGCGCGGCTTAATAAATAATAGCCAGACAATGTATAGCGCCGTCAAGCTGACTTGCGTCAAGAGGTCGCCGCTGGCTGCGTAGAGAAAAATTACGACGCTAAACCCAACGATAGCATCGATCATATTGGCACGGATGTTTGCACCCCAATACCGCAGACGTACTGCGAAGACACGCCATTTACTGAGTAGCACCAGCCCAAAGGCCGGCCACGGCACGTTGACCGCCAGTACGACGGCCAGAAGCGCTACTGCTAGTAGGATGTTGAGGATGATGTAGATCGCCTCACTAAAGAGGGAGCGCCGACGCGCAGTCCGTAAAAGATCCATATAGTTCCCTATTGTAGCACCTACGGGCTAGTTTGTCTTGGTCGCAGCGACGTCGGCACCGACAATGATCACGAAGTCAGGGTTGCCGCTGATAGCGAACGGGAGCGCTCCCGTCTTTAGCTTCACACTATAACGCGTTGCAAGGGTCTTGGCCGTACCATCGACATCGCTTTTTTTGTTTAGCCGATATACGACAGTCTTTTGGTAGTCATCGGTAGCAGCATTGTCGGTTGCGGTGATCACGTATTTGGCCGCTGTAAGTTTAGCCGCTTCGCTTTGCGCCAAGCCTGGTGTTGTAGTGCCATTGAGGACAAAAATGCTGGCAGCTTCACGCACCACAGGATCCTTACTCAATTTCTTGGCAACATATGCCTGAATCTGGCTGTAGTCATACGTTCCTGCCGCCGGCACAACCACGCTAGCGCCAATTGTCGCAGTCGTGACTAACTCGTTGCCTTCTTCAATTAGGGAGATCGATTTAATGCGATCAGACGGAATACTCTCGGCAAGTTGCATTAGCGTGCGTACTTCACTGACCTCGAAGTCAGTACGCAGATTGTTACCCAGCGCATCGATTAGCCCCGTCACTTTCCCAAGGTTGGTAATCGTCCCAGCGCTGACTGCTTTCTCGGTGATTGCCTTGACAATCTTCTGCTGGTTTTTTTCTCGATCGAAATTCGACTGTTCCAAACCGTAAGTCGGTGCCGCATCGCCGCGGGCTTGTGCCAGGTACAGTGCATGCTCGGCGTCTAATTTGACCTTGCCGTTCGGATAATCAATAAAGTGTCCATTCGGCGGACAATTTTTAAGAATAGTCGCGTACGATGCGTAGGCATTGCCTTTTTTACACTTCCAGTCGAAATTACTGTCCATCACGCCACGCGGATCGCGACTCTCAATCGTGACAGTAATACCATCAAGCGCCTTCACCACGTCGCGCACCACTGTGTAGTTAACGTGAGCGTAGTAGTGGACGTCGAGACCAAGCACATCACCGACTTTTTTTCCGAGAGCGCTGGCGCCAGCCGCTTCTTTTTTGCCGTCATTTGAGTAACAGCCATAGATAACATTGATCTTTCCCTGGTAACCAGCACTACACGCTGTCCCATAGTCGACATAGAGATCGCGCGGGATACTGACCATATAGGCATTCTTTTGCTTCTGATCGATGCTCACCATCATGATCGAGTCGGTCAAGCTACCTGCCTCGTGACCGGGGTCGTCCTCGGAGGTACCGAAGAGCAAGATGTTAGTACGGCCGTTTGCGTCCATTTTGAGTGGTTTGTTCTGTAGGATATCAAAAATATTACCCTGCAAGATGTTATTGGTAGCGATAAACGTTTTGATTGCTACAAATGCACCCGCCAGTATAATAATGATGATCAGAAACTTAATAGTCCGTCGGATGATTTTCTGACGGCGTGTCAGCACTCTACCGCGCTGGCGACGGTGGAATAGTCGACGCCGCTTTTTCGGCTGTGGTTCTTCGTTGTCGATGCCCGCTAGAGATTCGTCAATATCGCGTCGTCTCATGCCGCGCTGCTCAATGTCGTTTTCGGTCAATTGCGGCCTGGCAGAAAGATTCTCACGCGCTTCACCAGCCTGAGCAATTTTGCTCATGCTGTTGGGTCGCCGGGGGACAAAACCATCAAGTGAGGACGTTTGTTTTCGCATAAATACTCCTCTTACTATAGCAAACTTTTTTTCGATTGCACGATAAAACATAGCCGGTTTTTATCGTGGTCGGTCATGGCAATCTAGTGTATAGTAAAAGGAATGAATGCCAGTTTTCTCGAGCGCCACCAAGGCCTCAAAGATGTCCTCGGAATACTTATTTTTATTGTCTGTGTGCTGATCGGCACGTTATTCATCAACGCCTTTATCTTTCGTAGTTTCAACGTTGAAGGTCCTAGTATGGAGAGCACGCTCTACACTGGTGACCGTTTGATTGTCAATCGACTACCTGTCACAATGGCACAACTGCAAAATAAAACATACGTGCCCGAGCGTGGTCATGTTATTGTCTTTAAGAACCCGCAGTACTCTCCTGGAATGGGCGAAGAATATATAGTCAAACGCGTCATCGCCTTTGCTGGTGAACGAGTCGTCCTAAGCGATGGTCATTTCACCGTCTACAGCCAGTCCAGTCCAAAAGGTTTCAACCCCGACGATCAAAACCACGGTGAGCCGTCATCGCCGACAGACGGTCAGGTTGATACTATCGTACCGAGAGGTACCCTGTTTGTCAGTGGTGACCACCGCCAAGAAGGCTATTCAAAAGATTCGCGCAACGGTCTTGGCTACATCCCCTACTACGACGTCGTCGGACCGGTTGCGCTACGGATCTTCCCGTTTGATAAGATTCGAACATTTTAAGCACACTTTCGGCCAAGACTTTGCCGTAGGGTTCACTTTATAGCCTTACTCGCCGAGTAGCCTCTCGATCCGTTCGCGCTCTTCCTGATTTGAAAATGCAATGATGAATTTACCCGCTCCGCGCTGTGATGATTGTACGGTAACCTTAGTAGAGAATCGTTTCGACAGTACATCGTTTCGCAACGGCTGTTGAGGTGACGATGTCTTCGTACTCGCACGGTTTTTTGACTTGTATGCCGCAACGACCGTTTCGATCTTACGTGCACTCCAGCCTTCGCCTATGATCTGCGGCAAGAGCTCCTGTACTACCGCCTCATCAGTACCGATGAGCGGACGAGCCTGCCCCTCGCTGACTTTTCCTTCGGCTACTGCTTGCTTGACTGCTTCAGGAAGCCGCAATAGGCGTAAGGTATTGCTAATCGTGGCCATTGATTTGCCACCGACGCGGGCGCCGATTTCTTCGAGGGTGAGATTAAATTGGTTGCGCAGTTTGGCATAGGCGGTGGCCGTTTCGAGCGGGTTGAGATCTCGCCGCTGAATATTCTCGATCAGCGACAGCTCCAATTTATGCTGATCGCTCAAGGTGCGTACCAGTGCCGGGATCGTCGTCTTGCCCGCCTGGAGACTCGCGCGGTAACGCCGTTCGCCAGCAACAATCTGGTACTTCCCATCCTTTGTGACCACGACGATCGGTTGCAGGACACCATGCTCCTTAATGGAAGCTGCTAGCTCCGTCAGTGCTGTTTCATCAAACTGTCGACGTGGCTGGTCAGGATCAGGCATGATTTCGCTTAGCTTGATTGTACGTAGATCGCTCACCTTCTGGTCATCGTTTGCCGTCGGATCAAATGATTCGTCGAGTAACTCACTCGGGATGAGCGATTCAAAACTGCGTCCTAGACCTTTTTTAACCGACACGTTCCAGCACCTCCTTTGTCACTGCCTTGTAGGCACGAGACCCTTTAGAAAAGCGATCGTATGCGCCAATCGGCACCCCGTGACTCGGTGCTTCCGCCAAGCGAATGTTGCGCGGGATCACCGTCTTGAATACCTTGCCTGGAAAATGCTTCTTTATCTCTTCGTGCACCTGGCCACTCAAGGTGGTACGGCCATCAACCATAGTGGGCAGCACACCAATCAGATCAAGTGTGGGGTTCATATTTTTGCGTACCAGCTTCATGGTTTCCAGCAATTGCCCAAGTCCCTCAAGCGCATAAAATTCAGCCTGCACCGGTAGTAGTACATAGCGGGTAGCAATGAGTGCGTTGACGGTGAGTAAACTGAGGCTGGGCGGACAGTCGATGATCAAAAAATCATAACCAGGTGTATTGTCGACAGCATTTTTCAGTCGACTGAAGCGGCGACCAGCACCCCCGAGTTCTGCCTCCGTGTTAGCGAGGTAAGGAGTGGCGGGTGCGATAAACAAATTCTTGTGGTTGGTTTTTAGTACAATTTCTTGCAGCTGCTTGGCTTCGAGCAGGACATCAGTCATCGTACCGGTGTCGAGCGACTGTTTATCGAAACCGAGGCCACTGGTGGCGTTTCCCTGAGGGTCAAAGTCGATCAGTAGTGTTTTCTTGCCGCTTTTTGCCAAGAAATAGGCAATATTAACCGCACTGGTAGTCTTGCCGACCCCTCCCTTTTGGTTCGTCACTGCGATAACGGTAGTCACCTGTTTGTTGTTCCCTCTTCTTTTACTCCTATTGTAGCATGAGCCGTAAACAAAAAGCTCCGCTTTTTTGTAGCGGAGCTTATTTGATTATTTACCAATCGAGGCGATCTGGATACGGGTGTACTTCTGGCGGTGGCCAGTTTCCTTGTGCACGCGCTTTTTGGCTTTGTAGCGGATGATCCGGAGCTTGTCGCCCTTTACTTCATCATCTACCACCTTAGCTTTGACTACAGCACCTTTGACAGTAGGCGTTCCGACGGTGGTGTTGTCTCCATCAATCGTCAGAAGCGCGTCGAGGGTGAGCTCTTTGGTTCCATCCGGGAGGCGGTCCACCAGGAGGGTCTCTTTTTCAGCGACAATATATTGCTTGCCGCCTACTTTCACGACTGCTTTCATGAATAATCCTTATTGCTTTAATGTTCAATCTGATTGATTGTAACAGATATAAAGCCACTTTTCAACCGTGGTTCTCTGCTCAAGTCTATTTTCCAGCTATGACATTGTTGGTATGCAGCCAGCCTTCGAGTGTTCCTCCGTCGAGATACTGACCTTGCGCTGGAACCACTTTTACCCGTCCACCACGTGCAACAAAGTTATTCACTGCGTCTGGCAGCTGATACTCGCCATTGTGAGCCGGAGGCAGCTTCACTGCCTCATCGAGTACCTCCTTGGTGAGGAGGTACTTACTGATGTTCGCCAGATCGCTCGGTGGATTATCTTCAACAAGTGGCTGGTCGACAATTTCTTTGTAAAATCCTTGCTCATCCTGCACGATCAAACCAAGCGTGCCGCCCTTTTTGAGCTCAACTTGTGCCGCGAGGAGGCCACAGTCTCCCTCGGGAGTTGCCTCTATCAAGCGTTTAACTTCACTCGCACCGTTTTCGTTCCAGATAAAGTCGTCACCCATCAGCACGACCGCTGATTCACCTTCTTTGATATAACCTCTCGCCAAGGCTACTGGTACGGCCGTACCGTATTTGCCGTGACTGGGCTGTGTTACAAAGTGGAGTTTTATACCTTCGAGTGGCGCGACAAGCGGTAGCTTATCTTCTTTCCCATTTTGACGCAGATAGTCATTTAGTTTGATGTTACTGCGGTAATAATCTTCGAGCTGCGTGCTATCTTCCCCGACGACAAAGATCAGCTCCGTGATGCCCGCCTTTAGACAATCTTGTACCACATAGTCGACTAATGGCCGGTTGCCAATCGGCAGCATGCATTTTTCAATCGTCTTCGTAATTGGCAGTCGGCGCGTGCCCCAGCCCGCGACAGGGATAATGGCTTTAGTAACTTTCATATACTTATTCTACTGGCTTGAGACCCATAAATTTATATACGAGGTAGCCGCCATCCACAGGAACCAGCCGTATGGCATAACCATGCTCTGCTAGCAGCACATCCAGTTTTGTTCGTCCGTCAAGCGTAGGCTCCAGTATTCGATCTTCTTGGTAGAGAAACTCGTAACCAGATGGTAAATCCTTCTCGGACGGTACGACAAATTCTCTCACTTCCTCGGGTTGTTTTGGCTCGTAGACGTTAAAATGTGGTGCGTTATCTCTATCCATAGCCATAATTATACCCTAAATTTGTCCGCCACCGTACAGCGCAAGTAAAACGACCGCCAGTGAGCTCATGCCAACTGCTTTATATAGGCCATGATGACGACGCCATGTCTGACGGACTTGCTTGGGCAGTTTTTTGCGGTACATGTGCGCTGTCAGCGCAATAAAGATCGTGAATATAGTGAGCAGTAGCGATGTCAGCACTGCCGGGCTCATCGACTGCAAGGCTACGCCGAGATGTGCCGCCAGGCTCATTGGTTCATCAGTTGCAGCGAGTACTGTCTCACCAGTGGCAACGGCTGTTTTTGCTACTGGTCGGCCATAAAGCGCGACGATAATATTAGTCGATTCACCGTCCAGTGAGCCGTTTACCACAGCAAAACCAACATTCGTATAATGCTCATTTAGCACGTTATCGCGGTGCTCGGTAGAGTTCATCCAAGCCGTCACAACGCCCGAAGAAGTCAGAAAGCCCTTAGCAAGGTTTTCGCCGGCATAACTGTAGTGGTAGCCGGCTTTTTTAAACCAAGTCCACGGCGTGGCACCACTGGGTGATACATGTGCCCAGTACTGACCCGCTAGCATATCGTGAGCTTTCTCGGTGGCGGCGTAATTCAGTTTCTGGTCGAGCGTCAATGGCGCTTCACCCTGGCGAACGCGCTGCTCATTAGTAGCAGCGAGCAATCGCTCCATCGTCACATCGGTCTCATTGCCCAGTATCGTGCCTCGCGGTACGAGACCGCTAAGTAGCTGCGCTGCGACGACCACTGTTACTACCACAGCAATTCCCGTTCCTCTGATCAGATGCGGACGGTAGCCGTTTTTCTTGTGCGGCACGACAGTATTTTTAATACCGCGGCGGACGCGGGTATGCAGCGTTTTTTTCGTGACGTTTCGTTTTGGCATATTTTTATGTTGTATCGCTTATTCTATAAGTATAGCACCGGTTTAGGAAAAACAAGAGCGGCTCCTACTTTAGGGAGCCGCTTCTCTTGAAGTCGTAGTTTAGCAATCTAGAAAGTGTCGCTACGACGGGTGCGCCATGCGCTGAAGCCCCACCAGACGAGTCCTAGTACTGCCAGGATGGCAACCCACCAGTACCAGGCCAAGCCAAGGATAATGCCGCCATTATCTTTAGCACTTGCATTCGCAGTAGTTTTCTTTGGTGACGTATTAGTACCAAGAATTTCACCGTTATCGTCTTTGATGCCGTTACCAGATTTCGTACCCTGGTTCGGTGTGACGTTAAAGACTCCGCCAAAAATCGTCGTTGGAGTCGGCGCCGGGCTGGTAGTTGTAGTGCCGCCGCCTGAGCCGCCGCCCGATCCATCGCCATTTGTCGTTGCCACCGTATAAGTTGCGAAGGTTGTAAAGTGTTTTGTCCAGATGACAAGATCAGTATCATCTGTGGTTTTACAATCACCGCCAACTGGCATACCAGCGTTTAGGTCGGGCAGGTATGTACTACAATCGGTCGTAATTGGGGTAAATGTACTGCTGCCAGGAGCCTGCCAGCCCACCAGCTTGCCTTTCTGGCCAGGTAGGATAAGCTTTACTGGCTTGTCAAATGACAGGCTGTATTCATCCGAGCCCACTGTAATGACTAATCCAGTCGTGTTGCTTGCTCCAGGCACATCGTAAGTTGTATCTATTGTGGGCGGTGTGATAGTTCCGTCCCAACCTGAGTCACTTGTTATCGTCGTATTTTCTGGAATTTCTACCGATACCGGACCGCTCGGCGTAGAGCTACTGAGAGCTAGAGGAACGTCCGTCGTACCTTGCCCGTCAGAAACCTCTAGCTGTACGGGTTCATCTGAAAACAAACTGCTGCAGTCCGCGACGTCACACCATGGAGTAACGATGACATCGCCGGTGTACTGACCTGCTGTTGGACCAGTCTCATGGCCCCACCAGTTACCGACTGCGGTGATGGTCGCCGTCGTTTGATTATTGATCGCTTCTGCAACGTTGCCACTCAGATTAACTCCCATGATAGTCACGCCTGTCGGACCAGCATTGTTCTTGCCAGATTCACCGAAGCGTAGACCAACTTGATTGTCCGTTACCTGACCGCCTGAAATCGTCACATTGTTGAGCGTTGCAGGATTACTGGCGTAGGAGCCGTCATCGCGTGCTTCGATATTAATACCTGTACCGTAGAGTGCATCGCCTCGGCCAGAATTCGTGACTACTGAGTTTTGAATGGTAATATTTTGGTAATTACCATACTTCAGATTGATATTAAGACCAGAACCATAACTACCGGTGAAGCCACTATTGTTTATAGTGACATGGTCAAATGTTGCGTACGAAAGCTTTTCAGTGTAAAAACCTTTTTGGCCGTTATCACTAAAGCTCGTATTAGCCACCGATAGGTTTGTTAAGTACGAACCACTTGCTGCACTTTTGTCAGAGTACCAGCCATGGGCGCTGTTACCGTTAAATTCACTGTTGGTGATTTGCACATTGTTGGCGCTTGCTGCCGAGCTAAGTTTCAAACCGACTGTGTTGTTATTAAATTTAGAGCTTGCAATGTTTAGATCGTTCAAGCTATTGAGGCTAATGCCGTAGCTAGCGTTTCCGGTGCTAACGACATTTTCCAGCGTGTTGTAGCTGCTTGCCGTCACGCCGGTCGTAAAGCCTGTGACTTTAAGGTTTTGGACAACAACACGATGTGTCGCGTCAGTACCGGCCGAAAGACTAAGACCCGTACCGCTCGTACCCGAGATAACCGTTCCCGTATCGTCGCTTCCCGCACCGACCAGTGTCACGGCTTTATTCACCGATACGCTTTCTGGGTAGGTACCTGCCGGAACGTCGATGACACTACCGGCCGGAGCAGCGTTAATGACCGATTGGATAGTTTGGCCACCGACCACAACGTAGTGCCCCGTCTCGGTGCTCCTCACTACTGGAGAAAGCGCACCGTAAGCACTAACAAGCGATTCGGCATTGGCCTGGCTAGCGGTATAAATATCCTGTGGGTCGGTGTTGTTTAATGTGACCTTATACGGAAGGGCCGTGCTTGGAATATTTACATTAGTGATAGAGGTACAGGTAGAGCTGTCGATTCCAGTATAGAGGGCTCCGACTTCTTGCAAGTTTAGAACTCCACTGAAGCTAATACCATCCACGCCACAGCGACCAACAAATGCTCCACCGTGAGTATAAATGCCCATGCCGCCCCATGCGTTGCCAGAAGAACGTGTGTCAGTGAAAGTAAGATTTAACGTATCAGTTACCGAAAAACCGTTTCCGCCATTGTCTGTAGCGGTCAAATCCGTGAATGAGGAGTTGGTGACACCATTGATATCAAAACCTGTCTTTTTCATCTTAGTAGTTTTGACATTATCAACCGTGAGGTTGTCGACACCTTGGGCGCGGAGGCCGTAATTTGCGACCGAGGTGCCATCGATCGTGAAGTCTGATAGCGTAACGTTGTTTGCTTGCACCTTGAAACCATCATAGGCAGCGGTAAGTTGCAGTGTCGTGTGCGTCTTACCGTCTCCGTCTATCGTCAGGTTATCATGACCAGCAAGAACTAAATATTGGCTGGCGCTAAAGCTGCCAGAACCAATGTGAACGGTTGCATCGCTACCAGCGGCATTAATACCCGCCTGGACGGTTGCTTTGGCACATGCCGTCGTAGTCGTGTCAGCATCTGCGACATTCGCAGAGCCATCACAGTTTGTGTCACTACCGTCAGCACGCACGTAGTACTGAGGACCCGAAACCGCAAATGCACTCGGAATGTTTAGTGTTACCAGCGGTTGCACCAAAAATGCTGCAATCGCAATGAATGCCCCGGCAAGTTTGTTAACTCGAAGGGGGCTTTTACTTTTAAAATGTAATACCATGAGACCTATCCTCGCTTTTCCCGCAACTCCACTTACAGGATTATATATTTACTGATTTCAGTATACCCCTCGTGTTATTTTAAGCAAACATAAGCGTCAAACGATTTTCTGTTCTTCGAGTTATTCGTTACGCCCAGCTCTCCTCTGTTTTCGTTACCCTCCTAAATTCACGCATTGCAATTGCCCCACCGCCACCTAAAATTATCGCCGCGATCCACCAGTACCATGCTACTCCAAAGACCCGCCACCCCTCATCTGACGGTTCAAGCACGACCAGACGTGGTCTGCCATCGGTCAGGACGACCGGTGAGGGTACCGGAGCTACTCCAGCGCTCACCAATGTTGCCGCTGGTAGTGTGACGGCCTTGAGTGGCTTGGCCACAAGCGAAAGCGTCGGATACGTTGCCGCTTGTTTCGGTGTTGGCGCTGAAGTAGTGCTCCCTGCCGGAGTAGTCGTCTTTGTCGAGGGCGCTGACGTCGTGGATGTATCGGATGAATTGTTTACCTTACTTTTATCACCCTTGTCTGGGCTTGTTTTATTCACCGATGAGGAAGAATTATCACGCGATGTAAACAGTGAAGACGTGTAGGAAGTTGTCTTCTTTATATCGATAGAAAGGTTGGCCCGCTTTAGTTTGCCCGAACCAAAAAGCTCCGGCACGAGCGCCTGCGCACGGAGCGGAGAGAACGCCACGACAAGTGTTGGCACGAGCCATAACCCGGCCAATATAAGCAGTAGATAAGCTCCCTTGAGTGATGATTGTCCTCGCACGTTCATCCCCTACCTCTCCTCGTCACCCCAAGACGTGATATGTAGCTACTTCTATTGTACCGTAAGCAGATTTATTCTACAACGTTTCGCTTGGTCTCCAGATGATGGATCCGTCCATGATCCAGCCCGTAATAATGAGCGATCTCGTGCCACAATGTGCGCTTGATTTGCTCAAATAAACTTTGCTCATTGTTCACGACCGCGAGAATCGGATATTTAAATAGCGTGATCTTATCTGGTAGAATGCCCGACTCGTTGCCATTTCGATGCGTCAGCGGCACGCCCTCATAAAGACCGAGGAGTAAATTATCATGACGCAACTTTATACGCTCCCTTTGCAGATCATTTGGCTCATCCGCCATCACAATGGCAACATTTTGTAGACCGCGAATATACTCCTGTGGTAATTCATCCATCGCCCGCGAAATCAACTGGTCAAATTCGTCGTCGGAAATCTCTCTCATACTGTACTAAGTATAGCACTATTTAGACATGTTTTAGGGGTGCCACTTCATACGCGGCACCCCTATTGGGTAAACAGATCAGGCAGCTATGCCTTGTGCAAGGTCGCACAGTAGCTGGTTGAGCTTACTGCCCGAGAAGATTCTCCTCGGCTGGCAGCAGGCTTCGCGGTAGAGCGACCCAAGCGGCGCCGGCAGTGAGCCGACAGCATGGGTGCACTTGGCACGGATACAGAAGTCGTCAACCAACTCCACGACGTCGTGTCCGTACACTACTTTCCCTTCGCGGGACAGCAGGTAAAGATCAGCGAGACATCCGTGCGCAGCGTCTTGTAACTGCGCGGCAGTGACAGCAGACATTACCCTCACCTCCTCTCTGTTTCCTAAAGGGCTTTACCTAATGTCGTATTCAATTATTGTTTATTTGACCCTAGATAATAGCCTTGTTATACGCTCACGCTTCAAGGACGTCAAGACGCTTTTATTCGTCACTCGCAAAATCAAACCACTCGGGATCTTTATGGGCATCGTTTAAAATTTCATCCCATTTGCTAGCGAGCTGGTCATCCAGCTGCTCCTCAAGTGTAATCGCTTCCGACTCGCGCCGCTCTCGAGCGATTTCATCGCCGAGTCCATCACCAAGTGGATCAATCGGTAGAAAAGCTAGTTTACGTTTAAAAAATATCATGTTTGTTTTTTATAATTTACTTTATCAGTCTAACATAAACACAATGAATTGTCAATATCCTTTCCCTATTGCCGCTTACATGGTTGACGCTTACGTTAGAAGGGTATAGGCTTAAATTAATGAAACGTCTGCCTTCTACTCCCGCTCTCGAGCTGTCGCACGTCACAAAGAGTTATGGTAAGTCTCGAGGTATCGAAAATATATCGCTTACCATTTCCCAAGGTGAAATATTCGGCTTCTTGGGACCAAACGGTGCCGGCAAATCGACAACCATAAACACGATCCTTGATTTACTGCGTCCCGACAGCGGCACGATTGAAGTCCTTGGCCTGGACGCACATGACGATAGTGTTCAGGTACATCGTCACATCGGTTACTTAGCTGGTGATATGGAGACGGACTCCAGCCTGACTGGTAAGCAATATCTTCAATATGCCGCACATTTACGCGGCGGCGTGTCGGCTGAGGCAGTCGATAAGCTAGTCAAGCAACTTCGCTGTGAGACCAACAAAAAGATAAAGCATCTTTCGCGTGGTAACCGTCAGAAAATCGGCCTCGTCAGTGCACTAATGCACGACCCTGACGTACTGATACTCGATGAGCCGACATCCGGCCTCGATCCACTGGTACAAAATGAGTTCAATGCTATTATCCGTGACCACGCAGCACGTGGCAAAACAACATTTATGAGCTCGCATGTTCTCTCCGAAGTCCAAGCCGCCTGCCACCGCATCGGTTTTATCCGTGATGGTAAGTTGATTCGTGTCAGCACGTTAGAAGAACTTCTCGAGAATGTTGCTCACCGTGTCAGTGCGCTTTACCCATCAGGGGCTCCCGATAGCCGCCTGCGTACTTTAAAGGGTGTCAGCGACTTTCATATCCACGGCAAACGACGAGCCTTTACCTTCAGCGGTGATTACACCGAGTTACTTCACATCCTCGCCACCAAGCCGATCAGTGACTTACAGATTCTAGAACCGGCGCTCGACGAACTATTCATGGAATACTATAGCGCTCCCACGACAAAGAAAGGTCGCCATGTTTAGGAATATCTATTTCAAAAGTCTTTACAGCCTACGCTGGCAACTACTCGGTTGGTTGGTTGGTCTCGCGGCTATGTCGTTCTCTACTATGGTGCTCTACCCTTCTTTTAGCCAGACGGGTATTGAAGATATTGTCAATTCCGTGCCTGATTCGCTTAAAAGCCTAGTCGGCGACGTGGCTGATTTTAAAACTGTCCCTGGCTACATCGGCCAACAAATCTTCGGCCCGAATCTTTATATCATTTCGCTTATCATGGCGATCCTCATTTTCCTCGGTATCAGCGCCAGCGAAGAAGCCGACGGCCGCATGCAGTCTCTTCTCAGCTTTCCGGTCAGTCGCACCCGTGTCTACTTTCAGAAATGGCTCGCCGCCATCACGGTCGTTACCGTCATCTGCGCAAGTGTTGTCCTAGCGATTTGGCTGGCACTGCTCGTCATTGACGAATCAACCGACTTTACACTAGTCTGGCAATCACTGCTCGCTTTTAGCCTCATCAACATCGCCTATGGAGTCATCGTCTACGTCATCGCTATGTTTACGGGCAGTCGCGGCTTGACGCTACTACTTGCCTGTGGCTATGCTGTCGCCAGCTTGTTCATCACCTCACTGGCTCCGGCCGTCGATAAGCTGGAAATCCTTGATAAGTTTTCACTACTACACTACTACAACAATCCACAAATTATGAGCAATGGCCTCGATGAAACGAACTTGCTTGTCATTATTGGAGCTATCGTCGTTCTCACCATCATCGGTTGGATTGGTTTCCTACGCCGCGACGTACGAACTAATTAGTGAGCTTTTTCGAGAGAGATGACTAGCTCTTCATCTTCAACTTTCACCGACTCACTGTGGGCGAGGTCGCCTTTCACCATGTGATCCGCCAGTGTTTCCGCCATGATTGTATCTTCATGCTCGTTGATAGCTTTTGTCAGCTCATTGTCACCAGCTGTCGATAGTGAAAGACTGATATGGTCATCCACTTTAAGATTTGCTTTCTTGCGTGCGGCTTGGATATGGCGAATGACTTCGCGTATCAAACCTTCGCGCCGCAGCTCTGGTGTCAACGTTTCATCGATCGTCACCGCATCACCGATTTTTACAGATCTAACATTCAGCTCATCGAGTAGGATTGGTTCAAATTCTACATACTCACCTAGGCTGGGTACCGTGACGCTAGCCAGTGGCTGGCGCACTTTCAGGCCGGCTTTTGCACGCAAGCTTAACCCCTGGTTAGCATAATCACGCACTGTCTCCATGTCGTCCATCACGAGCTTATTGATATGACCCGCCGATAGCCAATCCTTGAGGTGAATCGATTCTTTATCACCGGTTAAATTATGATACAGCTCCTCGGCGAGGAATGGCGTGAAGGGCGCTAGCACGTAGGCTAGCCGTACCAGCACATAATGAAGCGTCTGGTAGGCCATCTGTTTGTCTCCGTCGTCTTCCGACTTCCAGAATCGGCGACGGCTGCGGCGCACGTACCAGTTTGACGCATCGTCAAGGAACGGTAAGATTGGATTCATCGCGTCGGGGAGATTATAGACATCCATGTTTTTCTCAATCTCTTCAATTAGCTGATGGAGACGCGAAATGATCCAAATATCGAGCGGATTAGTAGCCTCATCGAGCGGGTCTTTGAGTTCCCCGTCAAACTCCCAGCCATCAACTTCGGCGTACATCGTGAAGAAATCGTACATGTTCCAGATCATACCGAGCTTGCGCGCGACATCGCCAACCTCTTTGTCCTGAAGCGCAAAATCTTCACCGTTTAAGAGCGGGCTGGAAAGCAGCAGAAAGCGCAGCGAATCAGCACTAAATTTGTCCATCAGTTCATTTGGATCAGTATAGTTGCCATAGCTTTTACTCATCTTACGGCCATCGTTGCCGGCCACGTTTCCGGTGGTAATGACGTTTTTAAATGAGTTTTCATCGAACAATGCAATCGCCATAGCGTGCATATAGTAAAACCAGGCACGCACTTGACCGATGTACTCGACGATAAAGTCACCTGGGAAGTTTTCTTCAAATTTTTCTTTGTTTTCAAACGGATAATGGAACTGTGCAAATGGCATACTGCCAGCTTCGAACCAACTGTCCATCACTTTGTCGATTCGCGTATATTCTTCGCTGTCGATAGTGAATTTCACGTCGTCGATCCACGGGCGGTGGTAATCTGCCAACTCAATACCCGAGAGTTCTTTCAATTCGGCGTAGCTACCCACGACCTTCACCTTACCGCTTTTTGACTTCCAAACCGGCATGGCCGTCGCCCAAAAGCGGTCACGCGAGATGTTCCAGTCGGGTGCCTGCTGAACGGTTTTTTCAAAGCGACCGTGTTTGAGGTGTGCCGGAAACCAGTTGATTGGCTCGTTTTTCTCGAGCATTTTCTCGCGCTGGCCGTCGATATCCATAAACCAGCTCGGATGCGCTCGATACATTAGACGTGTACCGCAGCGGTGACAGTGCGGATAACTGTGCTGGATGTAGTCGATCTTCCAGACGACACCGCGCTCATGTAGATCCTTCGCAATTTGCTTGTTTACTTCCCATACATTCTCGCCCTTCCAGTCACCTTCGGTGAAAAAGCCGTTTTGATCGATGGTGTGTACGGCCGGAAAGCCTTCTTTTTTGGCAAGCTCAAAGTCTTCCTCACCGTAGGTCGGCGCTAGGTGGACAATACCGGTACCGGCTTCCGTCTCCACATAGTCAGCGTGCCAGACTTTGTGCGCATTCTTGCCGCGATCAACAAACAACGGTCGGTATTCTAATCCGACCAGTTCGGCACCAGTAAGTTCACTGAGAACTTCGTAGTTCAGCGGTTGATGCTTTTCGTCTGTAAACACTTTTTCGGCTAGGTCTTTGGCGACTACCATACGCTCACCATCAACTTCAACTTCAACATACCGTACATCTTTATTGACCGCTAGTGCCGTATTGGCCGGCAATGTCCACGGCGTTGTCGTCCAAGCTAGTAAGATGCGCCCGTCATCAAGTTGGAACTTAACATAGACACTCGGATCGGTCACATCCTGATACGCCCCCGCGTCCATTGTCACTTCGGCTTTCGAGAGCGGCGTACCATCGAGTGTGCAGTACATAAGCACCTTTTCGCCTTCGTAGATCTTGCCCTTTTCGTAAAGCTCCTTGAACGCCCACCAGATCGATTCCATGTAATCTTTGTCCATGGTTTTATAGGCACCCTTAAATTCTACCCAGCGACCGATACGATCAATGACATCTTCCCAGGCACTTGAAGTCTCGAGCATATTGGCGCGCGTCGCTTTGATGTATTTTTCGAGGCCATAATCGAGTACTTCCTGGCGAGAATGAATACCCAGCTTCTTTTCGGTATAGCGTTCTGCTGGTAAACCATGCGCATCCCACCCCCAGACACGCTCGACACGCTTGCCTTTCATGGTTTGGTAGCGCGGTACGGCGTCTTTGACGATCGAGCTTAGCAAGGTGCCGTGGTGAGGCACACCGGAAATAAACGGCGGCCCGTCGTAAAACACATATGAATTATCTTTCGAGCGCTGCTCGACCGATTTCTCAAACGTTTTATCTGCTTTCCAGCGTTTGACCCAGTCTTTTTCGTATTCAATCGCCCGCCGACGTGTACCTGATTTGAACTTCATCGATTCTCCTTTACTTCATGTGCTAATCTTTCAAAATATTCAGCAAGTCCGTCATCTTGTACCGCTCCGATTACTTCATCCGCTACTTCTTTCAGTTCAGGAACCGCATTACTCATCGCCACTTTATAACCAACTGCATTATACAGATGTAAGTCATTATGCCCGTCACCTACCCCGATCATTTCCGCTTTTGATATGTCAAGCATTGCTTCAAGCTCATGAATAGCATGTTCCTTGGTGGCGCGAGCATTAGTGATATGAATATCCCTCATACCAGAACGCTGCGCGACGACGACTGTAGCCGCAATGTCGGGTATCGTAGAAAGTCTACCGGCAAGCGCAAATGCTTCGTCGTCAGGAACAAACACAATTTCAAAAAAGTAAACGTTTTTTTCATTCACTGGCATATCCGCTAGTTGCCAGCCGCCATTCAAATAATCGTCCTCGATATAGTCATTCCAAAGGTATCCATAAGGCATGCTCTCAACCTCTGCCTTTACTTTTGCCATAGCCTCGTCAGAAATAGCGCATGACCACAGTTCTTGGAAAGATTGTGAGTCGATGATTTTCGTGCCTCCGGCAACAATCGCCGGTCCGGTCAATCCCATAGACAAAAGAAGTGGTTTGGCAAACGAGATTGCTCGACCAGTTGCTGCGCACACTTTGATGCCGCTTTTCTCTAACTGTCGTACGGCATTCTTCAGGCGTTGGCTCGCCTGTTTTTGCTCGGGAGAATTAACCGCAGTTCCGTCGAGGTCGGTGATAACTGCTTTAAATTTCATTCTGCCCATCCTTCTACCACTCCACTGTCCTGGAGAAGTTCCATTACCTGCTCAAGGTCGCTCGACTCATCCTCGGGAACAATCACATTGACCGCATAATTGAAAACCATCATATACCCGTCTTCAAGCTGCTCATCCTTAAGATTCTGGATCGCCTCATATACATCCAGCTCCTCATCGTACTCGCGCAGCGTACTAAGAGCGCGTAGAATATCATCCCACGCGGCTCGCTCTTCAGTCGTCTCGTGTTCGGGTGTGAACGGTATAAACTCTTCCATGATTTTCTCCAATTAAAAATCCCTTCTTAGCTCCTGGAATCCGATTCATCGGACGGTACCATCCAGGTTCTAAAAAGAGATTCTTCTTAGCACTTCATTCGGCATTTACGCAGCCTGGCGTCGGGCTCTACTTGGCAAGTGCCGTTCTTCCCGAAACTTCGCGGGTGATAGCCGCTTACCTCACTCTCCAAATTAAAATGAGGACGTTTCTGTCCTCATTTTACATAACTTAGACAATGTTTACCAGAGCCACTTGTTTTTCTTGACGAAACCGAGGCTTAGCCACCAGTTGGTTAGGCTCCACTCGCGACGTCCAGTTGCCACCATGATCATGACAGCGGCGTAAACAAGGTGATCGTCGAGAGCTGGGTTGTTGTCAGAAGGCATTTCGGCCATCCACAAGAGTAGCATTAGTACCGTACCTGTCACGGCTGCGATACGTAGCCCAATACCAAGGACAAGTGCGAGACCGATACCGAGGAGGCCGGCCATAAATAGCCAGTCAACCCAAGCTTGTCCAGCGAGGCTAGTGAAAAAGTCAGCGAATGGGCTACCGCCATTGACGCCAAATTGCAAAAAGCCGGTCGTCGGTGAGCCACCGTTGATCCAGGCATCTGTCGGCTTTGTCGCAAAATACCAGCCGAACGTCTTGTCAAAGAATGCCCACAATAGAATAAGACCAAGAATAATCCTGCCAACGGCTAGTGCCTTCCAGGCTGTTTTATAGTTTGATGATTTTTGTGCCATAAAGCGGTGTGCCCCCTATGTGTAGTGATTTCCCTTTGAGCATACCGCTTTTGCTAAATAAAAGCAATCTATTTTGTGGACTGGCGTCTGCTAGAGAAACAATCCGTTGCCGTACTTCACCAAGATGGCTGCCGTCACAAGTGCGATCAGCCCAAACATAGCAGCCTTGTCGTAGTCCTTCGCCACCCACGCTTTTAGACGTATCGATACGTCTTTCGGTAGATATAGGTTACCTTCACGAATGTTGTAGCGCGTAATCGCAAACCACACCAGCGTAGTCGTCAGCGTCACCAGCAGGCACCACGGACAAAGTACCTGGATGATGAAGAAACTGATATAAAACAGCGTCCAGGCAAAGATAAAGCCGAGCGTATAGCCAATTTGCGCCGCAAACATAAATTTACGCGGAAAACGAATGCCAACCAGGCCAGCGATTGCAACGGTGATGACGATCGGTTCAGCTATCAGGCCGAGAAAACTGTTCGGGAAGCCAAACATGGTTGCGCTGGGATGACTGTTAACGGTCGCGCAGTTGACCACCGCACTGATACTACAGCTAAGCTGTGCGTCAGGATTTTTCGCTAGTTCGATCACATCAACTGATAAGGCAAACGAAGCCAGTAGACTTAAGAGCGAGCCGACGAGCATACTGCTGAAAATCCAGCGGTTGTCTCGTACAGTGGCTTCGTGGTGGGTAAAATATTCTTTGATTCGAGTAAACATATAGTTTTAACCTTAATTATAATAACTTACTTCATTGATAGTTGGTAGAGGCAGTCCCCGCCACAAGTTTTGCATATGACCGTCGTCGCTAAGCGCTAAGATACTCGGGTATTCCAGAATATCGTAGGTTTCACAGAACTGACGCCCCTCTTTACTATCCGGATCGAGTGTCTCCAGCTCCCGGCCGGTTTGACGCTTAAAGTTATCGAGGTACTCCTCAACGGCACGAGCGTGTTCACTCTCAGCCCTATAGATAACCACCGCTCTCATGACTATTGCTTGCCCTGCTTTTGACGGCGCTTGGCAAGAATATCGACAAAATCATCAAGTGTCTTAAAATCATGGAAAACACTCGCGAACCGTACATAGGCGACTTGATTGCGTGCTTCCAGCTCGTCGAGCACAATCGCACCAATCTGCTTAGAAAAGATTTCGCTATCACCTTGGTTGTAGATCGCGTCTTCGACACTGGAAACAATCTCCTCGACTTCCAGTTCGGAGGAGAAAAACTTGCCGACCGATTGTTTGATAGCGTTAGCCAACTTATCACGGTCAAATAGCTCCCGCGAGCCATCTTTTTTAATCACCGCCAAATTCGGCTTTTCAATCCGTTCGTAAGTCGTAAATCGCGTGCCGTCGGGTGCTTCGCGACGGCGGCGAATTGTCTTGCCATCACCAACTTCGCGCGACTCTAGCACCCTACTATCACCGATATTAATGGATCTTGCCATTTTGTGTAGGCTCCTATTCTTCGTCTGACTTTTTCTTTTTGCGTCGGCGGAGGAATGCCGGCGTATCGTCTTCATCCTCAATGTCCGGTTGGTTCCAGATGTCATGAGGCGTGTCTTCGGCAAAGCTAGCTGCCGCGTCCTCTTTATCGAGATCCATATCAACTGATTCGACCGTCGAATCATCAACATCGCTGCCTGTTATTGGCGCTGGCATGGCACTTACGACATCACCTGGGTGTGCCAACGTAGCCGCCTGTTCTTCAAAGTAAGCACTGTCAAAGCCAGTCGCAATCACGGTAATAATCAACTCGTCTTCCAGCTCCGGCTTAAGTGTGGCACCGAAGATGATATTCGCATCTGGAGAAACAGCACTAGTAATGATTTCAGCCGCTTCTTGGATCTCGCTCATGCTCATGTCGTAGCCACCAGTGACGTTGAAGAGTACACCCTTGGCGCCATCAATCGAAACTTCGATCAGCGGTGATTCAATAGCCTGTTGTGCAGCTTGAGCGGCGCGGTCGTCACCACTGGCACGACCAATCCCCATCAGCGCACTACCAGCGTTGCTCATGACCGCCTTGACGTCTGCAAAGTCGAGGTTAATCAGTCCGTGTTCGGTGATAAGCTCCGAAATACCCTGCACGCCCTGGCGCAATACATCGTCGGCAATCTTGAATGTCTCTAGTAGCGGCGTGCGGCGGTCAATTGTTTGCAATAGACGGTCGTTTGGAATTGTGATCAATGTATCCACCTGACGGCCAAGCTGGGCAATCGCCCATTCGGCATTCTGGCGACGCTTTTCACCCTCAAAGCTAAACGGTTTCGTCGCGACACCCACCACGAGGATACCAAGTTCACGAGCAAGTTCCGCCACAATATGACCAGCCCCCGATCCAGTACCACCACCGGCACCGATAGTAACAAACACCATATCGGCGCCTTCGAGGGCGCTTTTGATGTCATCGCGAGACTCATTGGCTGCCTGCTCGCCTTTGGCAGGATCGGCGCCGGCGCCAAGTCCGCCAGTTGTTTCTTTGCCAAGGTGAATCTTTACATCAGCTTTAGAGTTGTGTAGCGCCTGGGCATCGGTATTCATAGCAATAAATTGCACACCCTGCAGGCCTGCTTCTTTCATACGGTTGACAGCACTGCCACCGGCACCGCCCACGCCAACTACTTTAATACTGGCGAATGTCTGGATCTCACTAGGTTTTACTTCGGGCATGGATTATTCATCTCCCCTAATTCTATTCAAAACTTTTACTCATTCCAGTATATCACTACCGAATACAAAAATTAAACTTTGAACTTCGAGAAGAATTTTGCCAGTCCATCGGAAGCTTTTTTAAGCGAGTTAGCGGCCTGCTTGCCATTAATTTTTCCGATATGAGTACTAGATTTACCTCTGTTAGCTTTAGCACCCTCCGCGTCGGTCAGCATAAGGCCAATCGCTGCTGCATACTCTGGTTGTTCAATATTTTCCACGACGCCACCAAAGCCGCTTGCCTTACCGACGCGCGCAGCCAAACCTAATTTTTGCTTGGCAAACTCGGCTATATGTTTCATATTTGCCGTGCCACCAACTAGTACAACGCCACTCGGCAATTGCCCGGCGCGGCCAGCTTTTTTCAGTTCTTTATTAACTGCATCAAAAATTTCCTCAAGCCTGGCATCAACAATTTCATCAATATCGGTCGTGGTGAACGTATGAATCTCACCCTCGACTTTTACACTTATCCCTTCGGCATCGCTGCGCGCCATTGCCGTTGCGTGTAATAGTTTTACTTTCTCGGCTACTTCCGGATCCGTCTTTAGACCAATCGCCAGGTCATTAGTAATATTGACGCCACCCATCGGAACAACGCCAACATATTGCAGATCGCCTTCTTCAAATACCGCCACACCAGTGGTTGCTCCACCCATATCGACGACAGCGACACCACTTTCGAGCTGCTGCTCTTTTAAAACTGCGTGTGCGCTAGCCAGTACCGAAGGTACGATCGTATGTGCGTCAACCTTAGCCATCTCAGCCGTCTTCTGCAGATTATGGAGATGAGGGGCAAGCGCCGATACCACGTTGGCGCGAATCTCGAGGCGCGTACCGGTCATACCCAGTGGATCTTTGATGTTATCCTGACCATCAAGCCGATAACTATGTGGTACAACGTCCAAAATCTCACGGTTTGCTGGCACTTTGCCAGTGGTAGCCACATCCTCAATTCGTAGTAGGTCTTCACGGTTGATTTCATGGTCCATCGCGCCAACAGCGATCATACCATCTGCCTTTACGCTGACGATGTGCGAGCCATTGATACTGACCGTCGCGAAGTCTACCTGGTAGCCACTCATACGCTCGGCTTCTCCAAGCGCCTCATCAATTGCAGCGGCTGGTCCCTGTAGATTTACTACCACCCCTTTTCGCATACCGCTGTTGACAGCGGTACTCACTCCTACGATCGTTGGACTACCAGTACTGCCGTCGATGTGACCAACAACACAGCGAACCGAAGTCGTACCTATGTCGATCCCGACAGCATATCGAGCATTTTCTTGCATAAGCTTCATTATAACACAACGAAACGAGTGAAAATGTGCTTGCACAATTTTCCGAGTGAGGCCGTGTTATATCTGTGCGGAAGCTTCATATAGCATAACGATGTGAGGGAAAAAGCTACCCGTAGATTTTTCCGAACGAGGCAATGCTACATCTTATTTAGTAAGATATGGCACAAGGAGATGAGCACAAAACAAGCCGACGTACTCAAGTTTTCTACTGTTGTGTCAAAATCTCAGCACCGGTCTCGGTGATGAGCACCGTATGCTCAAAATGAGCTGCCAAGCTGCCGTCACGTGTCAAGATCGTCCAGCCGTCATCGCTGTCAGTCCGGATCGTCTCACCGCCCAATGTCGCCATCGGCTCAATTGCGATCGTATCACCAGGCTCAAGCACTAGACCGCTGCCGGAGCGACCGTAGTTCGGTACTTCGGGAGGCATGTGCATTTCCGTACCAACCCCATGCCCGACTAAATCTCGCACAATACCAAGCTTACCGCTGGCCAGCACCTTTTCTACAGCAGAGCCAATATCACCAATCCGCGTACCACGACCCTTAATGGCGTCGATACCAGCATAGAGGCTTCGCTCGGTAACACTTAATAGATGCTTGACGGCGCCATTCGGCGCTTCACCCACCACCATCGTAAAGGCACTGTCGGTCTTCATGCCTTTATAGGTAACGACGAGATCAAATCCAACCACATCACCCTTCTCAAACGGCAGTTCCGTCGGTACGCCATGAACGATCGCATCATTAACACTAATACATATTGCGCCTGGAAAGTTCACTTCAGATGTTTTATACGTCGCCTCAGCACCAAGTCGCTTAATCTCCATCGCTACCCAAGCATCTACCTCAAGCCCGGTCATTCCCGGCACTACCCGCTGCTTGATGCCATCAAAAATGGTAGCAATAATCTGTCCACCCTCACGCATAGCCTGGATTTGGTCGTCTGTTTTTGGTGGCTGCGTCATTTGTATTTATTCCTCAATCGTATGCATTACTTCAGCATACAGACGATCGTGAACCTCACCAGCTGTACCGGTACCATCAAGGTGAACGATCTTGATACCTTGCTCGGCAAAAATTCCCAGTACCGGATACATCTTCTGGCGGTAAATTGTCATACGCTTGGCAATCGTCTCGGGTGTATCTTCCATCCGACCGCGTTTTTCGAGCCGAGCCATGATCTCTGTTTCCGGCACCTCTAGTACAGCCACCAGATCAATGTGTTGGTCAGTTTTATCGAGATACCGCGCCAACCATTCGGCTTGTACCTTGGTACGCGGAAATCCGTCGACGATAATATTTGGAAAATGTTTTGCGTTTGCATCTTCAACAGCTTCATGAAAAACATCAAAGGTCGCCGCGTCACTTACGAGGTCGCCAGATTTCAAAATCTGAATAATCGCCGGGTCCCTGCTATCTCGCAGCATTTCGCCAGTACTCAGCCACTTCCAACCCTGGCGTACCGCCAGCATCTGACCTTGCATGCTTTTTCCGGCACCGGTTGGACCAAACAGTAGAATCATAGCGTCCCTTTTTATTTACTTAATTTTGCTTTCACGAGCTGCGCGATAAGCGCGCCGTCGGCTGCGTTCCCGGCCTTGGCCTTCACTGCACCGATAACCTGTCCCATTTGCTGCATAGTAACCTCGCTAAGAGACGCGATTGTCTCGTCAACAAGCGCCTCTAACTCAGCCTCGCTCATTTGAGCCGGCAAATATCTTTCAAGGATCGCTATTTCGTTGCGTTCATTCTCTGCCAACTCAGGCCGGCTGTTTTCTTCATAAAGCTTGATACTCTCGGCACGCTTTTTAACTTCCCGAGCAACTACCTTTTCGATCTCTTCGTCGCCGAGGCCTTCGTCACGCTTACCGCTAGCAACTTCTTCATTCAGAATTGCCGCCTTGAGTCCCCGTAGCACATCGGCGTCAAAACGAGAGCCGCTCAGTAAAGCGGCTTTTAGCTCGGCTTGAATCTGCTCTTTGAGCGGCATCCAGGCTACCTCACGCCAAGTCGCATCTTGGCCATTTTGTCAGCTTTGCGAGCTTTTCGAATAATGGCTTTACTACGACGTTCGGTTTTACTCATTGGCTTAGAAAAACGCATGCTCGTCTTGGCAGTTGACAGCACACCGCTCTGCAATACCTTGCGGTTAAAGCGGCGAATCACGTTTTCGTTAGCTTCTCGTTCGTCTTTGCGGGTTACTTGTATCATATTGTTAGTATTGTAACAGGGATAGATATTTTATTCAACTACTACGATGCCAGGTTATACTGCCATACGCTAGCATTGTAAAGCCATATATATCCTAGGTTAGTGCTTATGCCGTTGTTTGCACATGTAGTTGCTACCGTCTGCATGGGTCCAATGCCTAATTTCACTCCGCCATCCCGAAAAACGTATACATTGCCCGATCTACTTGCCGCAACAAGTACAAAGGCTGCTTTAGTGCTAGCATTGTAGCAATAGGCCATATTATAATTATTGCCTGCCGTTGGCTGGAAATGACTACCATAAGCATTCGGGGATACTCTTCCTTCCATTGATGCAAATTCCGGACCCGTTGCGGGAACAGCTCCTTCGGTGGCTTGATAGGTAAGGACTTTCGTCCCCAGATTTTTCAGATCACTCTGGATAGATGTATCGTTGGCACGATTTTGTATTCCGTTATACGACACAATTGTGATCGCGGCGAGTATGGCAATTACCACTATGGCGATGAGGAGTTCAACAATCGTGAAGCCATGTTTCATAGGGTTATTGTAGCATAAGCACTTTATGCCATTTCAAGATGAAGTAATCGACCCTCCACACTACGCCGACCCTGCCATTCGTTGATATCCGGCTGGTACCAGACATTAATCAACTCGCCCGGCTCGACAAAGAAGTGGGCAGGTGCATTGAAGGCTAAAAATTGCATCTTACGCCCGGCGGAATCTTGAGTTTCCAGCTTTAGGTGCTGACTATCACTGCCCATACGGCGAGTATGGATGACACGCAGATCACTAGAGCGCAGTATCGGCTGTTCGTTACCGTTGCCGAAGGGCTCAAGCTGAGCTATAAACTCGATTAGCACTTCGGACACATGTTGAAGTTCGGCGACTACCTCCGATTTGGGAAGCAACAACGTCGTCTGGTTGACTAATTTTTGCGCTTTATAAAATTCATTCACTCGCTGGCGAAACGCAGCAATGTTTTTGGTCGGCAGCGTTACGCCAGCTGCTAGCTTATGTCCGCCACCCTTGGTGATGAGACCATCGCTTGCACGAATCGCATCGGCCGCCGAAAAGTCACCATAGCTGCGCGCCGAGCCTTTACTTTCCTCGCCTATTTCCTGCAATACAAACGTTGGTTTCTTATATTTCTCCAGTAGTTTCGCGGCAACGATACCAACGATACCATGGTTCCAGTTTGGTGCGCTGACAACCAACACATTGTCCTCAGTAAATTGTTCGGCCTGCTGAATCGCTTCTTTATAAATCTGATCCTGTTCGCTGCGTCGTGCGAGATTTAGTGCATCAAGCCGCTCCGCCTTTTCAAGCGCCACCATCGGATCATCCGTCGTCAGCATATCGAGCGCGATCTGCGCTGTTTCAAGCCGACCAGCCGCATTCATGCGTGGCCCGAGCATAAATCCCAGGCTACGGGTTGTCAATTTATCGGGTTCGATTCGCGAAACGGCCATCAGCGCTTTCAGTCCCGGCCGACGCGTTTTTGCAAGCACCTTTAATCCCCAAAAGACGTTTGCCCGGTTTTCGTCTACCAATGTTACGACATCGCATACTGTCCCGAGCGCGACCAGATCTAGCAGCCACTTTTCCTGGCCAACTGGTACGCCGTCAAGCTTCGTTTGCAATGCCTGTACGAGCTTGAATGCCACTCCCACGCCCGCTAGATCGATAAATGGATACTTGTGGTTGGGGCGCTTGGGATTGATCACCGCTTCGGCAGGTGGCTGCACTTCGGCAACATTGTGGTGGTCGGTCACGATCACATCGACGCCTAGTTCTTTGGCGCGCGCGATCGGTTCATGACTGAGACTACCGCAGTCCACCGTGATAATAAGCTCGGCGCCATCGGCTGCAATCCGCTCGATTGCATCGACCGTCAGTCCGTAGCCTTCGACAAAACGATTTGGTATAAACGCACTGACATGCCGAAACTCAAACTGCCCCAACGCGTCTAGTAATAGCGTCGTAGCGGTCAGCCCATCGATATCGTAGTCACCGTATATTGCGATACGTTCCTGTTTCTTGTGAGCCTTTACTAGGCGCTCGACCGCTGGCTTCATATCTGGCAGCAAGAACGGGTCATGCTTGGCGTCGTAGCTTGGATTCAAAAAAGCATCGCGTTGGCTGCGGGTCTTCAGGCCACGAGCGATTAAAATTTGTTCGAATAAATTTTCGGCACTCATAGCAGTATGAGTTCCGTTCTAGCCTTAAACCGGCTGAATATCATTAGAAGCGCGCTTCGTGCGGCTCGTCTGGTGCTGCTGCGACTTGATAACAATACTCTGGAGTTCCTTAAAGATCGGGAACTGCTTGTTGGTCGAGTAAATCTTGGTATTACCCTGTTTTTCACTAGTGAGAAAACCAACTTTCTCGAGACGTTTGAGCTCGCGCTGTATATTACCCGGATCTTCCTTGATCAGCTTCGCCAAACCTCGCACATGCGTGTGAAAGTCAGGATATTTGGCATACACAACCACGATTTTTCGGCGGACACGTGAAGTAATAAAAACGTCTAACATTACTCTCCCTCAGATTTAGCGTTGTTTGTCGTTATTTACTATCGTAACACAATCTTACAACATTACTCAAGCCCAAATTCTATATTAAATTAGCGAATTAGGGAAAAGAGCAGCTGGACAGGTAATTTATTTCATCGCTCGCGCACTGTAGGTTTGGCTTTATAAGCGTTAGCGCCAATTCAGAACGATCTGGTTGATCTTCGCAATCGTTTCTTCGTGCGACGGGATCGTATTATCCTCGTAGTAATGGTCAACGCCCATAAAATTTTCTTTGACGTCAAGAATATGCAGCTCGTCGGCGACCAGATGCAATTTATCAACAGCTGGCACGGTAGCAAGAGGTGTCGCCACGACTACTCGCTGTGTGCGGATCGGTTTCAAGAAGTCCATCGCGACATCGATCGCTGCGCCACTATCCACCCCGTCGGAGACTAAGATAACCACGTGGTCTTGTAACATGTCTTTATCGATCAGCCCGCCGTCGCCAAGAAGCCGGTTTATCTTTTGGAATGCTTCGCGCTTCTGTTCGTCCAAATATCCATGAAACTCATTAATATATCCTTCGAGCTCACCAGCGCTAAACATGCCGTTATAGGTAAAGCCGCCGCCCTGTGACATACCGCCGAAATCGATGCTCTCACCCGGCACTTCGATGTTTTCGATGAGTAGCATCGTCAAGATACAGTGTAGGGCGCTGGCAATCTGCTCCCCCACCAAGACGCCACCATCGCTCAACGCGACCACTGCACAGTTTTCAAAGCGATATTTCTCTACCATCTGCATGGCCAGAAGAGCACCAGCCTGGGTACGTGACTCAAAATACATATATCTAGTGTACCAGCTATAAGAGCGCTTCGCGTTATAATAAGTCCATGCATTACTACGAGGTAGCCCCACTCCGGATTGTCCGCGCCGATAAAACGGCGTTTACCTACAGCTCCGAAACACCGCTTGATCGGGGACAGTTAGTGCGAATCAATGTCGGTAAGCTACTCATGAATGGTCTCATCATTCACGAAACAACAACGAGACCTACCTATCCGGTTAAGCCGATTACTGAATGTATCGAGTCTCGTCCCATTCCAGCCGCTTATGTCGATCTTGCCCTCTGGATGGCGTCGTATTACGCAACACCATTGGCGAGTGTGTTACAGACATTACTCCCCCGCGGCCTCGAGAAATCACGGCGTGCTAGGACTATAGAAGTATCTGCCCCAGTGCGTAAGCGAACAAATTTTTTACTCAATAACCAGCAACAGGCTGCCGTACAAAAGATCACGGCAGGTGCAACAGGTACGACACTGCTTCACGGGGTGACAGGGTCGGGCAAAACAGCCGTCTACCTCGAAGTAGCGAGGCAAACGATTGAAAAGAAGCGATCGGTTGTTATACTAGTGCCCGAAATTGCACTTACTTCTCAGCTGGTCGCCGACTTCTCTCATGACTTTCCCCATGTCATCGTGACACACTCCCGCCAAACTGAGGCTGAACGTCACTTGCAGTGGCAAGCTGCCCTACATAGCAAAGAGCCTCTCGTCGTTGTTGGCCCGCGCTCGGCACTATTCATGCCCGTTCCGAGTCTTGGACTTGTCGTGATCGACGAAGCGCATGAACCGACCTACAAGCAGGAGCAGTCACCACGCTACTCTGCACTGCGCGCAGCTCATATCCTGGCCGAGCAAACCGGTGCCCATGTGGTGCTTGGCAGCGCTACGCCTTCCATGCAGGATTATTACCTCGCCGAGAAGAAACCCGGTAGCCTGATAGAACTTACTAAACCGGCCATTGTGAACACTGTTAAACCAGAGGTCCGAATCGTTGATATGACCAAGCGTCCGCTTTTTAGTCGCCACCGCTTTCTCTCTGACGATCTCCTTAAGCAAATAGAGCAAGACCTAGCGAGCCAGAAACAAGTGATGGCGTTTCATAATCGTCGCGGCAGCGCTAGCATCAGTCTCTGTAATAACTGCGGTTGGCAAGCCGGATGTCCCCGTTGTTATTTGCCGCTCACTCTCCATGCCGACCAGCATTTGCTTCGTTGTCATATCTGTAATTACACTGCTAAGGTTCCTACCAGCTGCCCTGAATGTCATCACACCGATATTATCCACAAGGGTATAGGCACCAAGCTCATTGAAAGTGAACTCAAGAAGCTATATCCAGATAAAGTCATCGCCCGTTTTGACGGCGACAGTGCGGCTGCTGATACGGTCGAGCAGCGTTACAAGGAGCTCTATGATGGAGATATTGATATCATTATCGGCACCCAGGTTATCGCCAAGGGGCTTGATCTACCCCATCTGCGCACCGTTGCGATTATCCAGGCTGACGCGGGTCTCAGTTTGCCCGATTACAGCGCTGCTGAACGTACGTTCCAACTACTAGCTCAAGCTATCGGTCGTGTTGGTCGAAGTACCCACCCTACAAACGTTATCGTCCAAAGCTATCAGCCCACTCATCCGATTATCCAAGCTGGTCTGTCACAAGATTATCAAACGTTTTATGAGCGCACCCTGGCACAGCGAAAGCATACTCATTTTCCGCCTTATCGTTTCCTACTCAAACTTGTCTGTGTGTATAAAACCGAACGTTCCGCTGTCGCGAATAGTCAAAAGCTAGCGGCTACTTTGCGCGAGCAGCTGCCCAAAGACGTCGAAATCCTCGGCCCTGCGCCCGCTTTCTATGAACGTCAGGGTGATACCTACCGCTGGCAACTGATTCTCAAGGCACCGAAGCGTGCTCAACTTCTGGAAGTATTACAATATCTTCCCCCACAGCACTGGCAATTTGAGCTAGACCCTATTTCTCTTCTCTAATCTGCTATACTGACCATATGATAAAAACCACAAGCGGTTTTACGATTGTTGAACTATTGATTGTCATTGTCGTGATAGCAATCCTTGCGGCCATTACTATAGTTGCCTACAACGGAATTCAAGGGCGGGCGCAGGACTCCACTATAAAGGCAGATATAACGACATTGATGAAGAAGCTTGAGCTCTATAAAATCGATCACTCCGACACCTATCCCATGAACAACAACGATTTGAATGCACTTAATATGCGTATTTCTGGAGGTGCGTACGACACCACAACGACCATGAGAAATGCTCTTTACTGCTTCACTTCGGATGGTTCTGCCTATGCGTACTTGGCAAAAAGTAAATCAGGAAATGCGTTCATTGTCACCAATACCAGCCCTCAAATCCAGCCGTTTACAACTACATGGACGCCAGCGACCGGAGCTTCTGGCTTATGCAGCGGGCTTGGTGCACCCTTCTCTATAAGCGCTTCGACCGGTTTTTATAGCTCCTGGAATCCGTGGACAAACTACAGCCAATAGATTCCAATCTGTTATACTAGGGCTAATGAAAAAAGAAGACATCATCACCCTGCCCCATCCGCATCTACGGCAAAAGTCAGCACGGATCCATGTGATCACTGATGATATCAAAAAAGTCATCGACGAAATGACGTCGGCGGCTCTGGACTGGGAAGACTCGCGGCCGCATGAGATCAGCGCCGCACTGGCGGCAGTACAGGTCGATCGACTGGAACGGATCGTGATTGTCCGTAGCGATTTTGAAGACAAAGCGGCGCGTGACTTTACCGTCCTGATCAACCCGGAGATCGTCAAATACGAAGGTGATATAGTGGCCGACTACGAAGGATGTCTGAGCGTATCCGACATCTACGGTCGCGTGCCACGCCACACCAAAGTACGTATTCGTGCACTTAACAAAGATGGCGAAGAAGTCCGCTTTAAAGCAGAAGGTTTCCTCGCTCGCGTCATCCAGCACGAGATCGACCACACCAACGGTATCGTCTTTGTCGATCATATCAAAGATCAGTCGGATGCATTCTTCACACTCAATGCTGAGGGTGAGCTCGAGGCACTCGACTATGATAGTCATATCAAGCACAACGATACGCTCTGGGAAACGTAAATGGCGAGATTAGTTTTCTTTGGCAACGAGCGACTGGTGAGCGGGCTCCAGCATACCAATGCACCCGTTCTCCGTAGGCTTATCGAGCAAGGTTACGACATTCGTGCGGTCGTCTCGCACCATACGGATAGCCGCTCGCGCACCAACCGACCGCTTGAGGTCGCTGAAATTGCCACTTCTCACAATATCCCGGTGCTACTACCAGAAAAACCAAGTGAAATCATTGAGCAGCTTCACAGTTTTGAGGCTGAAGCGGCCGTATTGGTGGCCTATGGCAAGATTATTCCCCAGTCCGTCATCGATATTTTTCCGAGTGGGATTATTAATCTCCACCCCTCGCTTCTGCCTCGTTGGCGTGGCCCGACGCCGATCGAGTCAACCATTGTCAGTGGTGACACAACTGCCGGCGTCTCCATCATGCAGCTCGCCACCGCCATGGATGCTGGACCAGTCCATGCCCAAAGCCTGATCCAATTAACTGGTGCCGAGACCAAATTTGACCTTTACACAGCATTAGCCGAGGCAGGCACCGACTTACTCCTTACTAACTTACCCGCTATCCTCGACGGCTCACTCCTTCCGAAGCCGCAAGATGAAGATGGGGTGACCTATTGCCAGCTACTAACCAAGCAAGATAGCCTGCTCGATCCAGACCAGCTCAGCGCCGATGAAGCCGAGCGGCGTATTCGCGCCTACCTCGGTTTCCCAAAAACAAAACTAGTCATCGCAGGCCAAGCTGTTATCGTTACAAAAGCCCACGTTGCCAGTGAAGCAAAAACACCACTCGACATGGTGTTTAAGAACAACTCGATTCTTTCGATCGATGAGCTTATTGCTCCCAGCGGTAAACTGGTGAGCACAGAAGCCTTTATCAACGGTTACCTACGATAAGGCTACGAGGCTTGCGTTATCTGGCCATCATCTGGCGTAGATACTGGCGGTTGCTGACTTATACCACCGAGAATAGTATCGCGATTGGTCATGATCTCTTGTTTGAGTTCTTCAAGTACTTGGGCGACTACCTGGCGATAGTCCGGACGGTTGACCTCCAGCCACTTGGTAGCAGTAAATTCTGCGACCAGGCGCGGGTCTTCAGCCGGTAGCTTTGTGGCTTCTTGAAGTTTCTTAAAGGCATCTTCCTGTAGGTAGGCCGGCGCATGCTCGGCTAGCCAGCTTTGAATCTTTTCCTGATCACGATCAATAATTTTTTCAAACTCTTCCAGTTGCTCATCACTGAGACCATCGGACAGTTTTGTACCGACGCGAAGCTCTAATTCACTATAAATATGCTGCAAAAACGGCTTTTTCTGCTCTTCGGGCAGCCCATCGAGGCCGATATCTTTTAGGAACTGCTCATCTAGTCGAAACATTGTAAGTCCATCCTTTATTTTACTTGCCCTTTATTATAGCAAAGATGGTACCTAGTTTAAACGAAGGCGGTTTACTTGTCGTCAAAATACCCTTCACTTGGCACATCAGAGGGTAATGGCTCTTCCGTTACGCCATCGTTCGGGCCTGAGTTCGTTGGCGATGGCTCGACAAACGTAGGGCTCTTCTCCGGAGGAGTCTCATCTTTTGTAGCAATACCACCAAAATACATTAGTCCCAGCATGGCGAAATAGGCCGCTCCGCCGGCTATCCACCGACGGTGGCTCTCATTATTACGTTCTTCGGTAAGGGCAGCGTGTTGTGCTTCTTCTAGTGAAGCAAATGTTAGCTCTACCGCCGACCGAAGTCGGTACGCGTCAACTTCACTACTGTCTGTAGGCAGCGCCTCGAAGCGCGCCTTTACCGCAGTATACACTTTACCACCCTCGCTTTGTAAAGAAGGTTTGTGGCGCTTCAGCCAACGTTTCATTGCCAGCGCAAGTGTATCGCGGGTAGTATTCTCTTTTAACCCGAGTTCATTTAACAATTTTACCGCTTGTTCCTCGACTGGACCGCGGTTTTCCGTGGGTGGGTGTACTTCATCGATTGCCTCTTGGTCTGGACGGAATCGCGTCAAAGCAGCCGTCGTCCCCATCGCCGTTGCGGGGAGGAGCGGCTCGAGATAGCCAAAATGAGTATAATGTGTAACAACCGCTGCCGCACCGGCTTCAGCCGCAAATAATGCCCGGCCGCCGTACTGTCGCAAGCGGTGACGAGAAGCATCTACCCGCACCCTTCGTTCATATAACTCACCGCCGAGTGCTTCCCATTCGTCGCCGACAAGCTCAGCAATCCGGGTATTCGTAGTAGTGTGGTCTTCGGTACGTTCTGCCTCCAGTCGTAAACGGACGGCGTCAGTAACTACATCCAGGTATTCACTCCTTCTAGCGGCGTCATCTCCAGTCTCAGCCGAAGCACCTCGAACCTTACGAACCAGCTTCATGGTCGCGCCATCAATCACCGGGTCATTAAGGGCGTCAACATATGCCGAGCGAGCTGCATCTAACGCGCCACCGTCTGCGTCTTCCGCCTCATGAACATGTTCGGTTGTCACTTCACGCCCATATCTATCGGTAATAATCAACCGGGGCTCATCAGTCTCATCCGGCCTTGAAGATGGAAAATTATCATGTGATTGTGTCATAGCGAAAATATCGTCCGTTTTGCTCATCTTAAGCTGTGAATAGTTTTACTAAGCGATAGTATAGCATAAAACGACGCATATTTCAACTAGGTTATCAAGTGCTCTTTCCCTCTGTTAATATTTTGTTCTATTGACAAATATATACTCTTATGCTTATAATAAACACATCCCCTAAGAAATACAAACAAGAGATATTATGGAAAAACACTCTACAAACACCCCCGCCTCCCCCGACCACGCTGTAAGCCCTACCGGAGCCGATTCGAAGGAAGTTGACGGATACAACCTAGACGGTTCTGACTACGATGCGTTTGTCGCCTCATTTAAAGCGGGCCGTGCTGAAAAGGATGCTCGCTGGGAGCGTGGAGAGCCGGTTGAACTGCGCCGTCCTTCCCTTTACCGTAGACTTGGGGGAACTGCTGTGAGTTTAGTTAGAAATACATACCCTAGCCGAAGAACAAATTTTGAGGAAACCGCCAAATCTTATGAAGACATGTCGCTTCAAGAGCGCTATGCAACTGATGGCGACAATCCGCTGTCACATGAGACGGTTCGGACAACAAGCCGAGGGGACTGGCTCCGTCAACGGGCAAATAAGCTCGATCTTAGATCAGCTAATCGAGCCGCTAATAGGATTAAAAGGAACGCCATAACAACCGAGAAGCTCAAAATAATACCTCCATCAAAAGAGCGTAAATCAGAACAGAAACGCCGCTTGCGTATTCGTAGGACAGCCGCTCGGCTAGCCCTCAATGCTTACCGTGATCATCTTGATACAATGAAAACGGCTTAAGTGCTCTTGCCGCAAAAGTCTTATTTCAGTGTTCGTTTCACTGTCTCGCGGGTAAAGAACTCGAGCTTATCGCCCTCTTCAAGTTGGAGTTTTTTCTCCGTTTTAAGACTAAGGCCACACATTTCACCCTCGAAGACTTCCTTTACTTCTGATTGCTGGCGCTGGACTTTCTCCACTTTCACTTCGGCAAGCTGCTCATCGCCGCGTTTGACGCGCACGCGCAGACCTGGAGTGATCTTGCCGCTAGTAACTTCCCCACCGCAGATTACTTCATCTTTCAGCGTACGGAACACGCCCTTAATCGTCAGTTTACCAATTTCGGTCTCAACGACTTTTGGCGCCAGCAGTTCTTCCATGCTGCGTTTCGCATCGTCGAGTAGTTCGTAAATTACTTTATAGAGACGTACTTGTACTTTGTCGCGCGCTGCTTGGCGTTTCACGGCCGGGGGGAGATCCACATTAAAGCCGTAAATAACTGTGTTTTCATCGGCCGCAAGATGGACATCGTTTTCCGAGATGTTTCCAACACCGCTGCCAACGATATGAAGATCCACCTGACCTTGGGTCTCGATTAGCCGCAGGCTATCCACAACACTAGTCAGCGAACCCTGCACGTCGGCTTTCACGATGACGTTAAATTCCGACGCTTCGTGTTTCTGGTTCATCATTTTGAGAAGGTCAGCGCTAGTAACATTGGTACTGGCCGCTTCACGCTCACGTTCTAGGCGGTTTGCAACTGTGGCCTGACGCGCCTCTTTTTCAGTTTTCACCAGACGGAACTGGTCACCAAACTGTGGCAAATCCTTAAAGCCAGTCACTGTTACCGGTGTAGAAGGGCCGGCTTCTTTGAGGGATGCACCCTTAAAGTCAAGCAGCGTACGGATCTTACCATAAGAAGTTCCCGCTACCAAGTACTGACCAGGATGTAGCTTGCCATGTTCAACCAGAAGGCCAACTACCGAGCCACGGCCTGATTCGGTGTGCGCTTCGATCACGAGTCCTTCAGCCGGTACGTCTTCATCGGCTTTTAGTTCTTCGAGGTCGGCGATCAGGAGGACGCTTTCGAGCAGTTTATCGATACCGGCGCCGGTCTTGGCACTCACTTCAACCATGATCGTATCGCCACCCCATTCCTCGGGGTTAAGGTGATGCTCGCTCGCCAGCTGCGTTTTGACGAGCTGCGGGTTAGCGGTTTCTTTGTCCATTTTATTGATAGCAACGACAATCTTGGCATTGGCTTCGCGTGCGAAACGGATGGCTTCGATCGTTTGCGGCTTAACACCGTCATCAGCCGCCACAACAATAATCACCACATCAGTGAGTGTTGCGCCGTGCTGCCGAAGCGCCGCGAAGGCTTCGTGCCCAGGTGTGTCGAGCAGCGTGATCTTACGACCATCGCGTACTACCTGATAGGCACTGATGTGCTGAGTAATACCGCCAGCCTCACCTGCTGCAGTCTTGGTATCAAGAACCGCGTCAAGTAGACTCGTTTTGCCATGGTCAACATGACCCATCACGGCCACAATCGGTGGCCGTTCAACTGCCGCGTCGCTCAGGATATGATCTTGGCGAGTCGAGCTAAGTGTCGATTCACGCCGTTCCAGCTCCACATCGAGGCCGAGTTCGCCAACAATAATCGAAGCGGTCTCAAAATCAATCTTCTGATTAATCGTCGCCATGATACCGTTTTTAAACAGTTCGCCGACTAAGTTTGTAACCGGCAGATTGAGCGTTTCGGCAAGTTCGCCAACAGTAATCGCGTCGGCAATGTGTACGATTTTTTCAGCCATGTATGCGCTCCCTTCTGCCGTTTCATGGGCGAGTATTATTTTTTCTTGTCAGCCAGGCTGAGAGAAATCTTGCGGTTGTCCTTGTCTACTTCGAGGACGATAAACTTCTTGCGTTCGTTCAGAGTAAAGACCTTTTCTGGGTCAACATCACTCCCGCCACCGAGTTCGGAAATATGAACCAGAGCTTCAACCGCCGGACTGAGCTGTACGAAGGCGCCAAATGGCGTGATTCGTGTGACTGTGCCTTCAACTTCCGTACCGGGCTTGAGGCTTTCTACCTCGTCAAGCCATGGATCTTTCATCAGCTGCTTCATGCTGAGGCTGAGGCGATCCTTGTCGATAGAGATAATCTTCGCCTCGATTGTTTGACCAACTTTGACGTAATCGTTAGGGTTGTTGACACGTTCCCAGCTAATTTCTGAGATATGAACCAAGCCTTCGATACCATCGACGTTTACAAATACACCGAAATCAACTACACCCGTTACGACTCCCTTAACACTGTCACCGACGCTTAGTTTCTCAAAGCGCTCCGCCAGGCCGTCCTTGATAGCCTCTTTTTCTGAGAAGATCAGCTTGTTGGCTTTCCGGTCAGCATCTAAGATGCGCACCTTGAGTTCCTGGCCAACAAGCCCGTTGAGGCGTTGCAGAATTTCATCTTTGTCACTGCTGCCGACACGCGGATAGTGCTCGGCCGAAAGCTGTGAAACGGGCAAGAAGCCACGTACACCTTCAAACTCTACGAGCAGACCGCCACGGTTAGCATCGTAGGGGGAAATAGCGATAATCTCACCTGCTTCTTGCTTGGCGACAACCTCTTCCCAGCCGCGCTCTTTTGCTGCCTTGCGCAGGCTGAGTAACGAATAGCCGTTTTCCAGCTCGGCATCGACGATACTGGCGGTAACCTCATCGCCTTCGTTTAAGTTGCGCGAGAAGCCCACTTCGCGGCGTGGCACCAAGCCAACACCCTGAGGACCGAGGTCAACAAGTACCTCATGTTTCTTAACGCTTAAGATCGTGCCGACGATTGTCTCTCCGGCAACAAGTTGCTTGACACTGCTTTCCATGCTGAGCAGGTCGTCCATTGTTATAGCGGTTTTAGCCATATGTCTAAAAGACTCCTTCCTTACTACTATTAAAGAAAGTGACACTCGAAGAGTGCGGTTGTCACCTTCCTAGCTGGTTTTTACTATACGCTACTTTTCTCGAGAAGTCCAGCGCGCACGGCGGCTCGTAATATACGATGTCAGCCCAAAGGCAAGCGCCATAATCGCCAACAGCTGCCCCATATCAAGTGCCGGGCCGGTCACCGGTAACATTTGCGGCGAAGTATCCGTCTGTTGCTGCTCCTGACCCCTGTCAGATGACGCTACGGGAGCCTGGCCGCCCTCTTTGTCGTCCGAAGGCTGATCTGTCGCAGGCTGCTTCTCCTTGGAAGTAGGTGGACTATCGTTTTTCGCTATCTCCGAGCCAATATCGTACTGACGCACCGCATAGAGGCCGCCCGCAAGTACCACTACCAACACAGCGGCTACCAGTGCATATACTAGTGCCGATCCACCCTGACGCACATACCGTTTCTTCATATATAAAACTCCACGTTTCTTACCTAGTACTGTACCCCCGTAAGAGATAAATTACAACCCTCCTCTTTGAGTATGCTAGACTAAAAGTACTATGCTCGTAGCGGTAGATACTGGCGCAACCAAGACACTGGTCGCAATTTTCGACCAACGAGGGGCTATTCATGACTCCATCCGTTTTCCGACCCCTACTGCCACCAAGCAATATCTCGACGAGTTATTTGATGCTATCACGACCATCACGAAGGGTAAAAAGCCGACTATTCTCGTCGTCGGCGCACCCGGTGTTATAAAAAGCGGTGTCATCAAGTGGTGCGGCAACCTACCATGGCGTGATTTTACACTTCAAAAGAGGCTCGAGGAGTACTATCCGGGTACCCGTGTTTATCTCGAAAATGATGCCAATCTAGCCGGCCTGGCTGAAACGCGCAGCCTGCGCACTATTCCGACGTCATCACTCTACGTCACGATCAGCACCGGCATCGGTACCGGTATTATCGAAGACGGCAAGATCAACTCTGGCACCCGTGACAGTGAGGGCGGTCATATCTTGACCGAATATGATGGCGTAGTGCGTACCTGGGAGTCATTTGCCTCGGGAGCGGCTATTTACAAGGCGTACGGCAAATACGCTCGCGACATCACCTCAAAAAGAGCCTGGAAGCAGATTGCCGATCGGATTAGTCGCGGCTTCCTGACGATTATCCCTTTGTTGCAGCCGTCGGTCATCATTTTTGGTGGCAGTATGGGGACGTATTTTGACCAATACCACGAGCAGCTGGAAAAACTTCTGAGAGAGCGCCTACCCGACTATATCCCCTGCCCAAGACTGATCCAGGCTCGCCACCCCGAACACGCTGTTATTTATGGATGTTATTACTATGCCGTCGACCAACTCTCTACTCGATAAGCTCTCCAGCCAGTTTCCCGAGCTTCACTTTGTCGAAGGAAACCGTTTTCATTGGCAACCTACTAAAAAGACCATTCAATACGACCTTTCAGACACTTCATTTGACGCCCACCTTCTTCATGAAGCAAGCCACGCGGTATTAAAGCACACTTCCTATCAGCGTGATATCGACCTCATAAAAATGGAGCGAGACGCCTGGGAATACGCCAAAGTTACCCTAGGACCACAGTTTGACGTCATCATCCCCGCTGCAATCATTCATAACGATATGGATACCTACCGTGATTGGCTCCATGAGCGCAGCACCTGTCCCACCTGTAAAGCCACCGGTCTCCAGATACAGAAGAAGCTCTACCAGTGCATCTCCTGCCGACAGACTTGGCGCGTCAACGACGCGCGCATCTGTGCACTGCGCCGCTATAAAATCACATAGAAAAACCCGCTTAAAAGCGGGTTCTTCTTAGGCGTACAGCCTATTAAGCAGCTTTAGCAGTTGCTTTACGGCGGCGAGAGATGCGGCCACCTTTAGCGCCCGCGATGCGAGCAAGCTCTGGGTTGGCAGCAAAGCCACCAGTACGGCCGTTTTGGCCACCTTTACGGCCAATTTTGGCGTAAAAGTTTGGGTCTTTTGCTAAGTTTTTCTGAGCAGCTTTCATGCCGCCTGCTTTTGTACCTGCCATAATAATGACTCCTTTTCTACTTAAAAGAGGCTTCACTTTACAGTGGTAGCCCCTCCGTTTACCTCACATATGCTATGTGTACGTTATGTATAGTATCATAGCTTATGCTTTTTGTCAACGTTTACCATAGACATTCTTATGGTTTAAAAAGTATTGCAGTTATGCCGCCTATGCTATATTATAGATACAGTTCGTATGGGCACGTAAAAACTACCCCTTCGAATCGGCACCTGTTTGAAACCAAATTAGTTTCGAACAAATCAAAACGACCCGATCTGCGAGATGGGTCGTTTTTCTTTAACTTATTCTAGCTACCTGTCTTGTGAGCGGCCAAAGGCATCAACATCAACAAACCCATCATACTGCATGCCTGTTTGTCGAGATCCGCTGTGAGCCATCCCTTCGGCTCGCTTAGATTCTTCGTGGAACACATCCTGAGCCTCCATTGTTCTAGCATCTGGGAGCGAGAATTTTCGCTCTCCTCTTTCAATCGCTGCAAGGATTTCCTGGTTGCGTTTGTGCTGCTCGGGTGTTACCTCTGGGCTGGTAACGTCGTAGGTTCCTAGTGTAGGCACCTCTGATTCAACATTACTAGGTCGGTCAGTGGTAGGTTTGGGTTCTTCGCTCATTGTTAATGTGTCCTTTTTTGTTTTTATTGGATTATGAGAACATTTTAGCATAAGAGGTATGATTTGTCAATAGGTAACCACTTGTGAGACCTGTTTGAAACCAAATTAGTTTCGAACAAATCAAAACGACCCGATCTGCGAGATGGGTCGTTCTTTTATTTTAGTATAAGCGGAGGCTTGGCTCGTTCTGGCAGCACATTTATTTCTGAGTAGGTAGTTTAATCAGGTTCCTGGTGGTTTATCTCACCTGACTGTATTTGCTTTTCTGCGTATGGTTCTTCGTGGCCGGCTATATGCTCCAGTTCGTTTCTCCTCAATGCATATTCCGTACGATAAGCCATGTTAAGCTTATCTTTACTCATCCCCTCAGTGCCGACCATATCTAGAACAATTTTGCCGGCCATTTCTCTGGCCAGGGTATCTGCGGCTACCCTCTTCGGGGAACCAATCACTATGGCTGTTGAGGTCTCGGGATTTTTGCGGGAATCTTGTTCACTCATTGTGTTATCTCTTGTTGCCCTACAGTGCTCGACGACGCTCTAAATTCCGACTTCTTCGATCATTATGGTCTTTTACAGCTTGCTGGATATTTGCCAAGCGGTTTTCGTCATAGTCTTCAGATGTACCCTCAACACTCGACGCCTCACTCCTTGTACGAAGGAAGAACTCGGCAGCACCTCGCGCCGCAGCGGCACGTGCTGTGTCACCCTCTGCCTTGTATTTTTCGGCACGCTTCACAGCATCTCCATACATGCCGTCAACATCCGCAGACGATGATAAATCGGTGATAACGTTTTTCATATCACGCAAATCGTTATAAGCTTTTGTATTCGCAGAGCTTTCGAGCCCAGCTTCCTCAAGGTCAAGCATCTTCTCGTCAATCATACCAACCGTAATTTCCTGATAGTCACGGTCTTCTAGTGATGTTTTATAGCTGTGGTCTTCCTCAAAGCCACTAACAGCATCCTTGCCAATACGCTCTTTTCTTACTTTTTCAGATTCAGCGTAATCCGCTTCTGATTGCATTATTGCTGTTGATAGTGCTTCGCTCATTGTGGTGGTGTCCTTTTTGTTTTGATCAATCTCTGATTAAATATTAGCATAAGTAATATGTTTTGTCAATCTTTCCCACTTGTGGCAGTATAATCATCCAGCCTAAAGACTGGATGGCGAGTCGCCTCGTTCGAAAGAAAATGAGTAAACTAATTTTCTTTACTCACTTCGTTGGCTCTTCTGCCGCCGGGTTTATACTGCTGACAGGTGGGAATTAGTATGAAATCGAATTATGACAAAGCCCCTCCTATTCGGAGGGGCATTTGTATAATTCGGCACCGTGCTAGTTTCCCACTTGTGGCAGTATAATCGCCGCTGACGAGCTTAACTGCTGTGTTCGGGATGAGAACAGGTGTTTCCTCGTCGCCATGGGCACCGAAGTAAGGCTTGCTCCTCGGAGGTTCCGCGCTGGGCAACCTGGGAAAAGCCTTACTTCGATGTCCGTGAACTCGTAGACACGGATTAGTGATGTACAAATCTCTTTTTTAGAGACTAACGTGGTGATAAACACCAATTACTAGTCAAGTCTACCTCATCACCTCTGTTAATGCAAGCATTAACGCTGGTGATAAGGACATAAAAAGGCAATGGGACTATTAGTATGCTTCAGCTCCATGCATTACTGCACTTCCACCTTGCACCTATCAAACTGATAATCTTTCAGTGTCCTCATAGGGAAATCTAATCTTGAGGTTAGTTTCGTGCTTAATATGCTTTCAGCACTTATCTAGTCCGAACTTAGCTACTCGACAATGCAGCAGGTGGCCACAATCGATACACCAGAGGTTCGTCCACCCCGGTCCTCTCGTACTAGGGGCAGATCCTCTCAAATTTCCTATCGTCCATACCGGATATAAACCGAACTGTCTCACGACGTTCTGAACCCAGCTCGCGTACCACTTTAATCGGCGAACAGCCGAACCCTTGGAAGGTGCTCCCCCTCCAGGATGTGATGAGCCGACATCGAGGTGCCAAACAGCGCCGTCTATGTGAACTATTGGGCGCTATAAGCCTGTTATCCCCAGGGTAACTTTTATCCGTTTGCGCTGTCGATCCCACATTCATGTACAAATGTACGTACAGCGGATCACTTGCTCCGACTTTCGTCTCTGCTTGGAATGTACTCCTCACAGTCAAGCTGGCTTATGCGCATACACTATCACTTCGATTTCCATCCGAAGCTAGCCAACCTTTGAACGCCTCCGCTACTCTTTAGGAGGCAACCGCCCCAGTTAAACTACCCATCATACACGGTCCCCTAACCGGATAACGGTCAGGGTGAGATCAAGATCTTGGCAAGGTTGGTATTTCACCGGCGACTCCACAAATACTAGCGTATCTGCTTCAACGTCTCCCAACTATGCTACACGGGCCAAAACCCGGATCAATGTAAAACTGTAGTAAAGCTCCATGGGGTCTTCTCGTCCTGGTACGGACAGACGGCATCTTTACCGCCAATGCACTTTCACCGAGTCCTTCGCTGAGACAGTGCCCACATGATTACTCCATTCGTGCGGGTCAGAACTTACCTGACAAGGAATTTCGCTACCTTAGGACGGTTATAGTTACCGCCGCCATTGACTAGGGCTTCAGTTCGCACCGTGAAGCGCTCCCCTTAACCTTCCAGCATTGGGCAGGAGTCAGCCCCTATACATCCACTTTCGTGTTAGCAGAGACCTGTGTTTTTGATAAACAGTTCCGTGGGCTCTTTTGCTGCGGCCCCCACATCGTTAGATGTGAACGGTTCGCGTTCAAAAGAACATTATTCATGTTACTTATCTCAGAAAAATTCTATGGTTTTAAAAAGGATTTGATCACACCGATTCTACTTTACGCAGAAACGATGCGTACTCACTACATTTATCAGCGCTTTTACCTCTGATAAATGCGTTCTTCTAACCACCTAATCGCTGAGTTTATGAACGCGGCTCATATCCACCGAAGTGGGGGCAGACCTTATCCCGAAGTTACGGTCGCTGTATTGCCGAGTTCCTTAGCGAAGGTTCTCTCGTAAGCCTGAGTCTACTCGACTCGAGCACCTGTGTTGGTTTGCGGTACGGTCGACGTGTCCACGCGTACACCTGCTTTTCTAGCCAGCGCCTTTTCCAGAATCGTCACCTTAAAAAGGTAACTTTCACTCCCATCGGGTTCCCCCTAGGTTGGACGGATAAACCATGAATCCGCTCCGAATATCTCGCCGTGAACAGTGTACAAAACACGCCGGTTCAGGAATATTAACCTGATGTCCATCGCCTACGCTATGCGCCTCGGCTTAGGCCCGACTAACCCTGAGATGATTACCATAGCTCAGGAAACCTTGCTCTTACGGCCGAGGGGATTCTCACCCCTCTTGTGGTTACTCATTCCAGCATTCTCACTTCCTAACGCTCCACAATTCTTTCCAAAACTGCTTCACCGCAGATAGGAACGCTCCTCTACCACGCCACCAGTACACTAAACACCTCATGATCGTAGGTTATCCGCCTTGGCGGAGCTATTTTGACCGACAGCCCTTCCGGGTGGCGGAGAAAATGTAGCTTTTCTACGTTAGATGTTTACTGTACTGGTGGCATCCATGTCTTCGGTATAACACTTAGCCCCGTTACATTTTCCACGCAAGATCTCTTGACTAGTGAGCTGTTACGCACTCTTTAAATGAATGGCTGCTTCTAAGCCAACATCCTAGCTGTTTAAGAAATCTCACCTTGTTTCCCACTTAGTGTTAATTTAGGGACCTTAGACGATGGTCTGGGCTGTTTCCCTTTCGAGCGCCGAGCTTAGCCCCGACGTTCTAACTGCCGCGATTACACATACGGTATTCGTAGTTTGTTAAGGGTGGGTAGGATTGCTCCCCCCAGTCCTTTACAGAGCTCTACCCCCGTATGCTACTACGCGACGCTAGCCCTAAAGCTATTTCGAGGAGAACCAGCTATCTCCAAGTTCGAATGGCATTTCACCGCTAACCACAGGTCATCCAAGCCTGTTACACGACACTGGTTCGGTCCTTCACGACATGTTACTGTCGCTTCAACCTGCCCATGGTTAGGTCACCTGGTTTCGGGTCTAATCCCTAGAACTAATTCGCCCTATTCAGGCTCGCTTTCACTATGGCTCCGTCACTTGACTTAACCTTGCTCTAGAAATTAACTCGCTGGATCGTTCTACAAAAAGCACGCCGTCACAGAATAAATCTGCTCCGACTCCTTGTAGGCACAGAGTTTCAGGATCTATTTCACTCCCCTCCCGGGGTTCTTTTCACCTTTCCCTCGCGGTACTTGTTCACTATCGATCGTATATCATATTTAGCCTTGGCTGGTGGTCCAGCCGGATTCAGACAGGGTTTCTCGTGCCCCGCCCTACTCGATAAAACACACATAAGGTCAGCGTCGTTTTCACATACACGACTTTCACGTCCTTTGGTTAACCATTCAAGTTATTCTGCTAACCACGCCGATTTTTTACCTTATAGCCTCGGTGATAGCCGGGCTTCGCAAATCAGATACCTAAACCGAGGTTTAATTCTCTGACTTGGTCATATGTAATATCACAACCCCTTATAAGCATTGGCCTATCAGCCGTTATTGCCTGCGAACAGACAAAAACTTGTAAGGTTTGGGCTCTACCCGTTTCGCTCGCCACTACTCCGAGTATCGTTATTTACTTTCTCTTCCTCAACCTACTAAGATGTTTCAGTTCAGTTGGTTCCCGTTCATACTTCCTATATATTCAGAAGCAGACAATGCGACATAACTCGCACTAGGTTTCCCCATTCGGAAATTCCCGGATCAAAGCTTGTTGACAGCTACCCGAGACTTATCGCAGTCTTCCACGTCCTTCATCGGTGATATACGTCAAGGCATCCGCTCTGTGCCCTTGAGTACCTTTTTATGCATTGACTTGACTAGTAGTTGGTAGTTACCAATACTAGGCCGTCAATCTCATATAAAAAATTTCTTTACATCACTAATTGTTAAATTGCAGTACTCTCGCCTCGCGAGAACACATTCGAAGTCATCATTCGACTAATGGTGCGTTCTATCTGGTCTCGCAGAGCAGCCTTACCATCCTATCACCCCACTAGAGGCGCTGTAAAGGCGGTTTTGTTGTAATTTTTCACCCTATCGCCAGAGGTTCATGAAGAACATTCGCGTAACTAGTTATAATTGTACCTGAGACGAACAGTTTCTGCAATAGTAAATACTCTCGTATATATCCGCAGACTCTCTTACGTCTACAGCACTGTAGAGCATTGTAAATAAAAACCGCCCTTCCAGGCGGTACCTATTGTGGTGGGGCTAGGTGGACTCGAACCATCGACCTCGTCATTATCAGTGACGCGCTCTAACCAACTGAGCTATAGCCCCAAATGGTGGGTTGTGAGGGACTCGAACCCCCGGCCCTCTCGGTGTAAACGAGATGCTCTAGCCAACTGAGCTAACAACCCATAATTTATTAAGCTTCGGGACTCGACTCACCTTCGGCGAGCCCGCGATTTCACGATGGTAAGCACAGCTTACCTCGGAAAGTCGCCTTGCGAACTGCCACTGGCAGTTCTCACCCCGACCCTCTCGGTGTAAACGAGAGACCAGAGCCAACTGAGCTAGGCGCCCATACATGTACTCTTGGTGGAGTAAGAACGGACCGAAGCCCGACTTACCCCATACGTGGTGGAGACACAGGGACTCGAACCCTGGACCCCCTGCTTGCAAAGCAGGTGCTCTAGCCAACTGAGCTATGTCCCCACGGTATTGCTGTCGTTTAGACTTTTCCCATTTTAGCGTAAATTACCCTTCGCTACAAGGGGTATTCAACCAATGTTGAATCAACCCACGAAAAACGCTTCCTCAAGAAGGAAGCGCTTTTTGTTAACAACTTAGTTGTGCAATAACTCGTCTTAAAGCGTGTCTATAAACCACTTTGAACTTCGTCCTGCTCCAGCAAGCTGGAACAACGTTACTATGTAAGCTCATCACAGTAACAGGACCGACCTAGCTTCAGAGAAAGATTTCTCGTTCCTCTGGCATAACTCTCCCTAGAAAGGAGGTAATCCATCCGCAGCTTCCGCTACGGATACCTTGTTACGACTTAACCCCAATCATGCCCCCCACCTTAGGCCGACGAATCGGACTTCGGGTGTTGGTCACTTTCATGGTTTGACGGGCGGTGTGTACAAGACCCGGGAACGTATTCACCGCAGCTTGCTGATCTGCGATTACTAGCGATTCCGACTTCAAAGAGGCGAGTTTCAGCCTCTTATCCGAACTGGGACGAGCTTTGGTGCGATTTGCTTCACCTCGCGGCTTCGCAGCGCATTGTACTCGCCATTGTATTACGTTTCTAGCCCAGGATGTAAGAGTAATACTGACCTGACATCATCCCCTCCTTCCTCCCCGTTACCGGGGCAGTCTGATTAGAAAAATACAACTAATCACAAGGGTTGCGCTCGTTGATGGACTTAACCAAACATCTCACGACACGAGCTGACGACGGCCATGCAACATCTGTCACCGAGTTCAATAAAGCACTCACTCCTTTCGGAGTAATTCTCGGGATGTCAAACCCTGGTAAGGTTCTTCGGTTAGCATCGAATTAAAGAACATAATCCACCGCTTGTGCGGGTCCCCGTCAATTCCTTTATGTTTTAGCCTTGCGGCCGTACTCCACAGGCGGGATACTTAACGCGTTAGCTTCGCTACGGAGGGGGTCGATACCCCCCACAGCTAGTATCCATCGTTTACGGCGTGGACTACCCGGGTATCTAATCCGGTTCGCTCCCCACGCTTTCGTGCCTCAGTGTCAGAAACAGCCCAGTAACCTGCCTACGCCATTGGTGTTCCTTCTGATATCTACGGATATTACCCCTACTTCAGAAATTCCAGTTACCTCTGCTGTTCTCGAGTCAGTGAGTTCGAATGATAGTCTGTAAGGTTGAGCCCTCAGATTTCACCATTCGCTTTACTGACCACCTACGCAACTCTTTACGCCCAGTCACTCCGGATAACGCTTGGGTCCTACGTATGACCGCGGCTGCTGGCACGTAGTTAGCCGACCCTTATTCATGAGTTACCGTCATATTCTTCACTCATAAAAGCAGTTTACGACCCGAAGGCCTTCGTCCTGCACGCGGCGTTGCTCCATCAGGGTTGCCCCCATTGTGGAAGATTCCTTACTGCTGCCTCCCGTAGGAGTCTGGGCCGTGTCTCAGTCCCAGTCTGGCTGATCATCCTCTCAGACCAGCTACCGATCGTAGCCTTGGTAAGCCTTTACCTCACCAACTAGCTAATCGGACGCGGGCCGCTCCCAAAGCGCATAAAGCTTTAATCCGAAGATCATATGCGGTATTAGACACCGTTTCCGGTGCTTATCCCTCACTTTGGGGCACGTTCCCACGCGTTACTCAGCCGTCCGCCGCTCGCCGGCGCTCACAACCTTCTCCTTTGTCTGCTTCTGAATTTCACCTTATAAGTATTGGTGAAGCCCGGAAGCATTCCTCCTTCGGTACTGAGAACGCGATTTCTTCGAAATCGCTATTCCTGTCTCCGCAGAAAAGAAGAAGCCAGTGAGCCCGCTGCCGCTCGACTTGCATGTATTAGGCACGCCGCCAGCGTTCATCCTGAGCCAGGATCAAACTCTCCATAAAAGATGTCACTATTGCAAGTGACGTCTACAAAATAGACTGACGATGTTATTGCACAACTAAATTGTTAACGTACTTGTGTTATCTGTTTCAACTCCACGTTGAACGTCGCTTTTCGCGACCAGACTGTTATCCATGATACAAGACGCCTAGAGGTACGTCAATACTAGTTTTCTCTTAAATTGTCGTTACAAATACAACAGAGCCGACGACCACACCTAGAATTGCGCCAGCAAGTACCTCCACAGGAGTATGACCCCTCGCTGATCGCGGTAGCAGAACCTTACTTTTAGCTTCTTTTATGAGAGACTGTATAGCCAGCCCCTGCTCGCCAGAGGAACGCCGCACCATCATGGCGTCATACATGACGACGCCGGCAAAAAGTAGAGCAACGGCAAAGATGGCCGAATCGAGCCCATCACGAAGACCCACTACAGTTGCTAGGGAGACGACGGTAGCCGAGTGCGCACTTGGCATACTGCCCGACAGATAGAGCTGTCGTAGGTGACTCCATGTACGCGACCGGATGGCGTCAAAGACATACTTCAGACCTTGTGCGACTAGCCACCCGATGACAATAGCAACGAGATACGGCGAAATCATAGCCTATTCCCCCTCACCATCTTCCGCGGCTGGTGCCGGCATCAAACCGACCGAACAAACCGCATCACCCTCACCGAGACGCATAACCGTCACTCCTTGCGTTGTCCGGCCAAGCATCTTGATGTCCGCTAGGCCAAGCCGAATGGTTTGACCGTTCTTCGAAATCAGGATGGCATCAGTCATATCTGGATCAACGGTTTTCACCGACATAATAGGACCCGTTTTTGCCGTCACCACGGCCGCTTTAATACCAACCCCACCACGTTTATGGCTCGGGAAGTTGCCAGCCGTCGTTCGTTTACCGAAGCCCTTCTCGCTGATGACAAGCAACGTTTGGTCTTCACTACTTACGATGTCCATGCCCACCACGACATCGTTTGGTCGAAGACGAGCGCCACGCACACCACGAGCTGCACGCCCCATTGGTCGAGCGTCACTCTCATTAAAGCGGATTGCCTGGCCGGCTGAAGTAGAGATGATCACGTCACTCTTGCCGTCAGTTTTCTTTATCCAGCGTAATTCGTCTCCTTCGTCAAGCCTAATAGCGATGAGGCCGTTCGTGCGGATATTGGCATAGTCCTTGAGCGGTGTTTTTTTGACGGTGCCCTTCTTGGTCGCCATAAAGAGGAAGCCATCCTCGGCGGCATTTTTCTCATGACGAATGATCGATGTAATTTTTTCTTCTGGCTGTAGCTGCAGGAGGTTGACCGCCGCCACTCCTTTTGCTGCTAACGATGCAGCCGGCACCTCATATGCCTTGAGACGGAAGACACGGCCTCGGTTAGTAAAGAATAGCAGCCAGTCGTGCGTACTCGCTGGCACCAGCTGGTCGATGACGTCTTCTTCTTTTGTCGTCATACCACGTTTACCTTTACCGCCACGATGCTGACGGCGGTATTCACTTACCAATGTACGCTTGATGTAATTTTCACCTGTCAGGAGGATGACGCTATCTTCCTCGGGAATCAACTCTTCATCGCTAAACTTACCAAGTTCATGGTTGATAATCTTCGTACGGCGCTCGTCGCCATATTTTTCTTTCATCTCGAGTAGCTCGGTCTTGATAATCTTGAGAATCTCTTTCTCATCGGCCAGAATACCTTCCAGCTTGGTAATCAGTTTAATAAGGTCGGCTAATTCATTTTCGATCTCCTCGCGCGATAGACCGGTTAAACGCCGCAATTGCATCGCCAAGATGGCAGCGGCTTGAATATCGCTCAGCTTGAACTGCTTCATAAGACTTGCCTGAGCCTGCTCTTGAGTTCGGCTCGCTCGAATGGTTTTTATTACCTCATCGATATGATCGAGCGCGATTTTATACCCCTCAAGGATATGGGCACGTTCCTTTGCTTTCCTGAGCTCGAACTCTGTACGGCGGCGCACCACCTTCTGACGATGCTTGATAAACTCTTGCAACATCTCCTGAAGCCCAAGGATGCGTGGCTGAATACCATCAACCAGCGAAAGCATATTAAAGTTGAAGCTCGTCTGAAGAGCAGTCAGCTTATATAGCTGATTGAGGAGCTTCTTCGGATAGCCATCCTTCTTGACTTCAACAACCACACGCACTTTACCACGTGCTGTCTCATCGCGTAGATCAGCAATATTAATTTTCTTATCTTTGTAAAGCTCGGCGATTTTTTCAACAAGCGTTGCTTTATTTACACCATAGGGAATTTCCGTAACAACAATCTGATGACGACCTTTCTTAGTCTCTTCGATTTCTGCCACCGCTCGGATGGTCACGCTACCACGACCAGTCAAATATGCCTGCTTCATGCTCTCGCCCGCATAAATCACCGCTCCCGTTGGAAAGTCGGGACCTTTGACATGCTTTAGTAGATCATCAATAGTCGCCTCTTCATTGTCGATTAGTTCAATCGACGCATCGACTAGCTCGCCAAGGTTGTGCGGTGGAATATTGGTAGCCATACCGACAGCGATACCAATCTGGCCGTTGAGAAGCAGGTTGGGAATTTTTGCCGGCAAGACCGATGGCTCTTGCTCGGAACCATCGAAGTTATCACGAAAATCGATCGTATCTTTATTAATATCAACCAGCATCTCCTCAGCAATACGAGTCATTTTTGCTTCGGTATAACGATAGGCGGCCGCTTCGTCGCCGTCCATAGAGCCGAAATTTCCTTGTCCATTAACAAGCGGCATTCGTAGCGCCCATGGCTGAGCCAGGCGCACCATAGAGTCATAGATGGAAGTGTCACCGTGAGGGTGATATTTACCGATGACGTCACCAACCACACGGGCGCTTTTGACGAACTTGCCACCGCTTCGCCATCCATTTGCTTCCATCGAGTACAGAATACGGCGATGAACCGGCTTAAGGCCATCACGTACATCCGGTAGAGCGCGGTCAATAATAACGCTCATCGAGTACCGGAAGAAATTGTCCTGCATGACATCCTCAAGTGTTCGGCGTTCAATGCCAGGCACAACAATATCGTTATCGACCTGCTCATATTTATTTGGTGTGGTATCTATTACATCGTCATCCATATTACACGTCCAATTCCTCTAAATCTGCTTCCTTCGCTCGCGCCTGAATAAAGCTTCGTCGCATACTTACTTCATCACCCATCAGCTTAGTGAAGATTGCGTCTGCTTCCTCGGCATCCTCGACTCGCACCTGGATAAGCACCCTGTTCCATCGTTGTCTCCCAGAGTTGCTCAGCATCCATTTCACCAAGTCCCTTGAATCGAGAGATTGTCACGCCCGCCTGTTTTACTCGATCGTCTTCTTTGTTGACTGCGGTGCCGCGCGCCTTTCTCTCTTCGATTAATTTATTCAACTCACCCTCTAGCTCGCCCTCATCGTAGACATAGAGTTTGCTCTGGCCACGGTTAATACTGTAAAGTGGCGGTTTTGCCAAATATACATAACCTCCCTCAACTACCTCTCTCATGTAGCGGAAGAAAAATGTTAGTAGCAGTGTTGAGATGTGACTACCGTCAACGTCGGCGTCGGTCATGATAATAATCTTGTGGTAGCGTAGACCATTTATATCAAACTGCTCACCAATACCAACGCCGAATGCCTGGATCATGGCAACAATCTCCTTGTTGGCAAACATCTTGTCGAGACGAGCTCGTTCAGTGTTGAGAACTTTACCACGAAGCGGTAGAATCGCTTGCGTCTTACTGTCGCGACCCTCTTTGGCCGAACCAGCCGCTGAATTTCCCTCAACGATGTATATTTCACTGTCGGCAGGGCTCTTACTCGAACAGTCCCAGAGCTTTCCTGGTAGCCCCATTCCATCGAGAGCACCCTTGCGTAATACATTATCACGCGCTGCCCGAGCCGCCTTGCGTGCCCGAGCCGCGAGAAGTGCTTTGCCAACAATCTTCTTGGCAACTTCAGGATTCTCATCAAGATAATAAGCAAAGTATTCGTTCATTACTTGCTCAACGTAGCGACGGACTTCTGGATTACCCAACTTATTCTTTGTCTGGCCCTCAAACTGCGGATCGGGTAGTTTCACTAGGATAATGGCAGTAAGGCCTTCACGAATGTCGTCCCCACTCAAGTTTTCTTCTTTTTCCTTTAGCAGACCACTTTTGCGGGCGTAATCATTAATAACACGTGTTAGCGCCGCACGGAATCCCACGACATGCGTACCACCGTCTGGTGTCAAGACGTTATTGGCGAACGGCTTCACTGTCTCTATAAAGCTATCATTATACTGGATCGCAACCTCGATCATTGAGTCTTCGACTTGTTTTTCGACGTAGAATGGTGCATCCGACATGGTATCTTTGCCGATATTTAGATGTTTGACATAGCTCTGAATGCCGCCATCAAAGTAAAATGCTGCTCGCTCACCGGTACGCTTGTCAACGACAGCAGTATAGACACCCTTTGTTAAGTACGCCTGATGACGCAAATAACTGACGACCCACTTATAGTCAAATTCGATTGTTTCCTTAAAGATTTCCGAATCTGGATAGAAGGTGACACTTGTGCCGTCTGGTCGGTCGGTTTTGCCAAGCTTTTTAAGCGGCATAGTTGCGGCTCCGCGCTCAAACTCAATATGGTAGAGTTGCCCTTTCTGGACGACTTCAGCGATCAGCTTCGTCGATAAAGCATTGACCACGCTTGAACCAACCCCGTGCAGACCAGAAGAGACTTTATAACCGCCACCGCCAAACTTACCACCAGCGTGCAGTACGGTCAGAACAGTCTCAAGCGTACTAAGACCCGTTTTCGGATGTTTATCAACCGGTATACCGCGCCCATCGTCAGTAACTGTGATGCCGCCATCCTCCAAGATAGCAATATCAACCCTACTAGCGTACCCAGCAATCGCTTCATCAACCGAGTTATCGGCAATTTCCTTAATAAGATGGTGAATACCGTCATACCCGGTACTACCAATATACATACCGGGGCGCTTACGCACCGGCTCCAAGCCTTCTAAGACTTGGATTTGTGACCCATCATACGAGCCATCAGCTTTTTGTTTAGCCATTCTCCCCTCACTATTTCGGACTATTCTGCTATTTACACTGCCCACATTATATCGGATTATTTGTATTCACTCAAGCTCTTGCGTTGAACACAATACTTATGCTAATCTTGAAGCAAAGGATATACTTTTATATAAAAACAAAAAATAAAGACTACCGGTGATGTTTCGTAAATTAGTCTCAAACCTGCCATTTAGCCCCGCACTTGTCGGGCAGCTTGGCTTTTATGCCAAACGGCTACGTAAAGAAGAGGCTACTCGTCGTCTGGGACTTATTTTCACTGCACTTGCCCTCGTCGTTCAATCATTTGCCATTTTCTCGCCACCCGAAGCGGCCAACGCAGCTAGTTCGGCTGATTTTGTACGCGGCGGTGTTAGCAGTTCAAAGGAGTTTCTCCGGTACTACGATGGCAATATCAATAATATAAAAGATGTCTATACTTCTCTCGGTATAACACGGGGCGAGATTGCCGACACCAAGTCAGCTACTGTCCGCGAACCCGGTCACTATAACTGGTCACTGACAAGCTTATACAGTTACGCGCAGGGTCAGCGCAGCTGGTCATTCAAGAAATCCTCGGGTGGAACAGGTACTGTTTACTATCGTCCGATGGCTCTCACTGAGCAAGGCGGACCCGTCCACCCCGTACTAGTGGGTCACTCCAAGACATTCGGCTGGTTCGCAATCAAGAAAGACTGTGGCAACTTAATCACGAGTAAACCCCCACAAGTACCACCAAAACCCATGGCCGCTTGTCAAAATTTGACGGTAGAAAAGCTCAGCCGCACTAAGTTTCGTTTTGTCGGACGCTCAACCGACAAAAACGGTGCCGTTATCAAGGGATATACCTACGCCATTACCAACAACCGAGGAGTAAATATCAAAACCATCTACTCTAGCAGCACTGTAAATCGAGATAGCGTTACTTATGAGCAAACTACCGAAGGCAAATACCACGTTGAGCTCACCGTACGTACCAGTGAAGGAAAGAAGTCTGACGCCTCATGCCGCGAATCATTTACGGTCGTCCCTAAGAAGCCAGTTGTCATCTGTAAAAATGTTGTTGTAGAGATATCAAATCGTAGTATCGTCTCGTTGTCTGGCTATGCGAATGCTAACAACGGAGCCAAGATTAAAGCCTATGTATTTATCGTGACTGATAAAACTACTGGTAAGGTCGTCAAACGCATGACTGTTACCAGTCAAAAAGAGGCCGTCCTCGCCAATAGCTTCGAACTCTCCAAGGTTGGAAAGTACCAAGTTACCTTGAAAGTGCAGACCAGCGAAGGCACCGTCAGTGACGCTGAAGATTGCGTTAAATCATTTACTATCGCCAAACCTCAAGTCTGCAGCTACAATCCTTCCCTCCCACCGAGTTCGCCCGACTGTCAGCCATGTCCGGGTAATCCAGATATCTGGGTTAAGGACGAACGCTGTGACGCCAATATCATTATGACGAAAACAACAACTAATATGACACAGGGTAATGTCAATGCGACAACAATAACGGCCAGGGCCAGTGACAAAATCAGCTATACACTAACAGCTGAAAACAGGGGTGTTCTTCCCCAAGACCTGACTATACGAGAGAATCTTGCTGATGTATTGGAGTACGCCAAGTTGATTGATCTCGGTGGTGGTACTTTTGACAGCAACTCAAATACTCTTTCCTGGCCAGAGGTTACTCTTTTCGGCGGTAATAAGCAGTCACGCACCATCGTAGTCGAACTCCTCTCTGCGATACCGGCAACCAATACCGGCACGAGCAACGAGGACTCCTTTGATTGCCGTATGGTCAATACTTTCGGCAACAGCGTCGATATTAATGTCACCTGCCCGACCCAAAAAGTAATAGTCGAGCAAGTCGTCAGTGAGCTGCCCCGTACCGGCGCCCGTGAGAATATGATCTTTGCTGGCGTCCTCCTCGCGGTCGTCACCTATTTCTACGCTCGTTCACGCCAACTTGGCAAAGAAATCCGCTTGATACGACGCGGACTTAATACAGGTGCATTATAGTGAAGCAGAATAAGTAGGTAAAAAATATGAGCGAACGACTAGCTAATACCCCAGAACACTCCCACGACAACCCAGAGCTGAAGCGAGTTGGCGAGGAACGACGCGCCGAACTAGCGCGCGAGCGACTCGAGCGTAGTCGTGAAGCCACCTCTCAGCGTGACATGGAGCAACTGAGAGAAGCAGCTGAGAAAGCTGCTGAAGTCCATACCAACCGCAAAAAAGAGAAGGAGGCCTCACCTGCTGAACGACGCAAAGACGCACCATTGCAGCGTAATTCAGCGGCGCAAAAAGCCGCCTACGCGAGAACCATGCGCGAAACACGTGCCCATATGTCGGTACCGGGCCGTGCATTCTCGAACGTCATCCACAACAAGATAATTGAAAAGACGAGCGATGCAGTTGGCTCCACGGTCGCCCGACCTAATGCCATGCTGTCTGGGGCTGTCAGCGCCTTCATAGTAACCCTAGTAATCTACCTTATTGCACGATACTACGGTTACCCGCTCTCTGGCTTTGAAAGTATTGGCTCGTTTATTGTCGGCTGGCTATTAGGTCTACTCTTCGATTATTTCCGTGTTATGATTACCGGTAAAAAGCCGTAGTTCAAACTAGCCCGAGCCTATCGCAGCTTGAAAGTAACCTCTTCTTCGCTATTCTTATTGTCACCCCTAATGCGAAGATGGTCGGCAGCGCTCGATACCGTTTTCTTATCAGCTGACGCAGGTCGAGTAGGCTCCGGTGCCGTAATCGGTGCATCTATTTGGGCAGAAGCTGCAGCAGGCACAGCTGATTGAGGAGGCTTGAAGCTCCCTACAGCTGGACTTTCGTCCTGGCGGGTAATACCACTAGCAGGCTTTGTGCTCGCAAGCTGTTGGCGTTTTGCTAGCCACTCGTCAAGGAACGATGAGCCCGGAGCCTTCACCCCAGCAGCGGCGTCCTGCTGCGTACGGCGCATCTCCTCCAAACGATCTTTCCTAGCCTTTTCTGCCGCTCCCAGACGGTCAAAGATATCTTTTTCGACTACTGCCCTCGGTTTACCATGCTTCGCTGCTGACAGACGCTTTAATGCATCGCTGAGTTGCGCATTAAAGTGCCCCATCGGTGGCACAAATGACATACTAAATGGTGCCGAGGGAACGTTATTGATCATTACGCTGGTAATCGACTGATAGTTCGGCATTTTGGTGAGGTCTTCAGTGTCAAACGTCGGCGAAAATTTCTTTACGAGAATCTCGGCATCAGTAATACCAATACGGCCCGCGATAACTGTTCCTACGTTACCAATGATGGCTTCTCGTACTTTATCAGTCAGTTGTGTCATAAATTGATTACCGAGAATTAGATTAAGGCGATATTTACGAGCTTCGGACAAGATAGACTCAAAGCTTTCTGTGGCAAAGTTCTGGAACTCGTCGACATAGAGCGAAAAGTCAACTCGCTGGCTCTCTGGCGTGTCGGCTCTTCCCATTGCTGCTGCTTGGAATTTCATCACAAAGATAATACCGAGCAACTTTGAGTTAAGTTCACCCATACGACCCTTTGACAGATTGACCAGCAAGATCTTCTTGTTATCCATGATCTCGCGTAGATTAAAGCCACTCCGACGCTGACCGATAATATTACGCATGGCATCGTTCGATATAAAGGGACCGAATTTTGAGACCACCCAGCTGATGACTTCGCCTGCTTCGTTGGACCGTTGCGACGCCGGGAACTCTTTGGTCCAGAAATCAAGCACGCTTTGATCCTTGACGTACTTCAGTTTGCTCTTCATGAAGTCTTGATCAATCAGTAATTTTGGAATATCGATGAAGGTACCGCCATTTGGGTCGCTCATCAAAAGTAAAGCACAGTTGCGGAAGATATGCTCTAGTCTTGGTCCCACAATGCCTGTGTGTCCGGGGTCATAGAGACCGTACAGCATATTGATCGCTTCTTGAACCAAGAAGTCTTTTTGGTCTTCATGGTCAAATTCAAACATATTCAAACCGATTGGATTCGTCATGTCGCCAGGGTTAAAGTAAATAACGTCTTCGACTCGCTCTTTCGGCACCTTGCCAAGCAGCGCTTCGACAGAATCGCCATGTGGATCAACGAAGGCAAACCCCTTGCCGTCCATCATGTCCTGAAATGCTAAGTTTTCTAGGAGTACCGACTTACCAGTACCTGTCTGCCCAATAATATAGGTGTGGCGCCGGCGATCATTCGTGCTGAGACGAATCGGCTTCTTGCTGCCACGAAACTCGTTGTAGCCAAGTAGAAAGCCTTCATCCATGACCTGAGTCGGCCCATCAACCTGCTTGCTCATTTGTCGCTGCACCTGGGATGTAGGGATATTTTTCTGATCTGGCAGATGGAATATTGTTGCAAGTTCTACACTGTTGAGAATATTAGAACGGACAAACTGAGGGAAAAAGCGAAAAATATAAGAGGTAACTAATTCCTCAATATTACGCGAGATAGTAAATTTAAATCCATTATTACTGGGTGAGTCAAACAGCGAGAACGCTGAAATGACATTCTTAAGCAGTGTTTGTGACTGCGCTGCCGTATTGGAAGACACAACCACGCGTATCAGGGTCTCGTACCCTGGGTAGCGCGTTTTTTCCTCAATCGTTTCTACCTGAGCCCTCTCGAGTGAAGTCAGTTGCTTATCTTCAGGCTTCTCCTTGCCCTCCGAAGCCTCCGGTGGCTTCCATAGCGCTTCCATAATATCCTTTACCGCACCGAATCCTGTGATTGTCGTTTTCTTCCCTTTGTCTTTGGTGATTTTCTCAGCAGCGGCAACCGATTGCTTTATCCAGCCTTCTCTAGCGGGACGAAGTAAGATCTGTACACCAATACCGTCCTCTCGTCCGGCAGCCGATAATGCGTTCAGCAGTGCCCGCGAGGCATCCCGCTTTGACTCCTGGTAGGTTGCGATCGGGTAGACATAGTCCTTCTTTAAGGTGAATTCGCCGCCTATTGTACCGCTCAGCTTACCGACTTCACTGAATATCGTATGCTCCTCAACTTCTTCCAACCGAGCCGATGGATATGCTGCCGCAACTGCTTGTCGCACCACATCAACCAGTACGACCGGTACAACGGTATAGTAGTGTACTAAACCAGCGCGAGCAACGATTTCAAATGACAAGTGTCTCTGTCCGTATACCTTGCTCTTAAAGCCTTTCGTGGCTGTACTGGCGATAATATTGTACATGACCTGTGCCTGAGAGAGGATCTCTTCGGTTACGTCACGCTCATCACGACCGCCAGTCTCCAGGTCTTCACTAGTCGGCGGCAGATGGATCAGCATTGGTACCATTTTGAGGCCACGTTCATAATTTTTGGCTTCACGTAATGTCTTACGATACTGAAAGAAAACGAGCAGCCCGGCGGTCGCTACCGCCAGTACAAGGCCAAAGATTCCGATGAATACTCCTAACACCTACCCTCTCCCGTTGTTACGCCCAATGAGCTACGAGGCACCTAGCTCTTTACCATACCGCTTCCGTAAGTAATCCGCCTGCAGTTTACCCACCTCACGCTCTTGTTTATGTGGGTCATCACGAGTTTCTGAAATAATCTTTTTTGCTTTGTCGACCCACTCTTTTTCGATTAGATCGTCATCCGCTGCCGCCTGGGGCAGATCATCTGAAGTAGCAGCATCGTCCGCTTGACCCTGCAGAGCCACCGGTGTCGGTAGAGCAATCAGTGAAGGATCCGGAGTGGGTTGAGCGGGAGATGGTACCGCTGAAAGCTGCTCACCACCACGTTCGGGAGCCGACTCTGGTGCACGCTGTGGTACCTCAATAGAGGGCTCTGAATCAATATATTGCTCTGGTGACGGAGGCTGATACTGTGGACTGGATTCCGGTGAAGATAGCTTTGGTTCCATATCTGTAATTATAGCATAGCCGCTTACTATAAACTGCGCTTTGCAATATACAAGATTCCCACCCCTAGAAAGACACTGATGAGTATAACCTCATACACACCGAGTGAGCCGATTGACTGCATCGCGAGCATCATAACGGGGGCGAGCGCAATTACTGATGAGAAATAATATGCCTTCGACAGCGACAGTGATTGCGGCGGACTACGCGTCATAATACGCCGACCTATGTATGCCGTCGCCCTTGAAGTAATCCATAGAAGCCATGTCACTATCCCTAGTACTGCTATGTAAAGTAAAAAAAAGACGGCCAGCAAACCTACTGGACCGATCATCGATGGCGTCGTCGTCTGGAGAATAATAACGAGCAGTATCACCGCCGCTACCGAACTGAGGACAATCACTCTTCCCAACATACCACCACTATACCATTTTAATAAAAGATTTGGTGTCTGAGCGACTAACCGTGTGTCTAGACAAGCACTGACCGTTCAAAAATATATATTTAACGCGTGTGTCGATAGACGAGCTAGCCGCTCGAGACAACTGACCGCTCCAGCAATTGCTGGGGCAATGTATTGGAGGTTCCACGCACACGCTGAGTGGAGTCACTATTACCTTTGGATGGTAACAAGGATTAACTCAGCGCGTCGGTACTAATCCGGCGCTCAAACACAGTTTTCTCTGAAAGAGAGAACGGCGGAGCATCGATAACGCCATCATAAACCACATAAAAGGAAGGTGCATGAGCTACTGAAGGTCAGCAGTTCAAAAGTGGTTTTCTGCCGTTATCGACTTTCCGTCGGAGCAGATTTAATTGTAAAGGTGTTTTTGGCTTTTTTTGTTTTTGTGAAAAGCTTACCCTTACAGTAGCATAGGCTAACTCGTTGGTCAATAATTTTGATGTATATATTGTAGGTTAAATATACAACGTACATTTAACCTCTCCGAAACAGTCTAGACGGTTTTATTACAGCGATGTACTTATAGCAACGTTACAGTAGTGGTTTGATCAATGTCGAGCTACTTGCCCCACACCATTCCAAGTCTAATCGGTCGAATAGCTGTCGGTACAGCTGCTGAGCGATGGCTACTTACTATCATCAGGCCTGTGATAGCTATAGTGTGCTCTTGCCGGGTAGAAGTGGCTGCATTAAGACGTGGCACACGTACACGCAAGAGCCTCATCACGCTCACTGATGGTGTATACACATATTAAGGCGGATCCGGCAACTACCTGACCGTGTAGTTGATTGCTGTCGACGAACCTGACGTACCATTAAGCCAATTGCCTGCTGCGTCGTGTATTTTACCTACCGGAGTTGCCCGCCGGTATACGGCACAGATGATCAGATATAGCTTGATACCGTTATTGCCCCACCAGAAGGAACAGACCACATAGTATCTGCCCTGCCATCCCCGAAGCAAGGTTAAGGTTGCCCTGATGGTTCACCCCTATGCCAAGTCACTAACAACTGAAGGGCAAAACTTGTCTTGCGTAGACGTTAGGACTCCGAATTAGACCATCTAATGTCCCGACCACGGACTAGCAACTCAAAGATAGTAGAGGTTCCCGATATTTCTACGCTATATAGGGTGAGGTATGTCATGCGCTGCCTCTTTTATGGTGCCTTTTACGGGAAAGGATTAGCCTTATTATATTAGCCCGCTCAAGGATAGGCAAAACTCATCACTAAGCAGCGTCATAGAGGCCTCTATGACCGCTCCTCGTCGTGACCGCGCATAGCCATAGCCCCATTGGGAAATCCTGATGGCGCCAACTGTTAACTCTTATATCTTCTCTCCGCCAGGCTGCCTAGCCAAAACTACTTTGCCAAATCATTACCTCAACCCAAAGCTTGAATGTTATCATTCGATTCCCGAGTTTTTAAAACTGGCATAACACTCCAGCACGACGCCTCATTTGCGCCATCCGTCTACGCAATCCACAGCCAAAATCACGTAGTGTTTTTTACCAAAACTTTTTTGAAAAAAGTTATTGACATAAACGTTTTCACGGCCTATTATAGGGGTAGCTTCTGAATAAAAAAATTATGCAGGAGCCAAAAACAAAAAAGAAACCAAAAAACTCCACACAAAAACAACCGTTCCTCGCAGGCGGTTGTTTTTTCATGCCAGTCAAAGAAAAACGCCAACAAAAAATCGCCGATTTCGCGGCGATTTAGTATGCGGTCATGGTGGAGCTGGCGGGTACTGCCCCCGCGTCCAAACGGTAACCTCCTACTCGTCTACAAGCTTAGTTCCATTTGTTGTTTTAGCCATGCTCGGTTCCAAGAAACGGAACGAACGTGAACAAAGCATGGGCTACAGAACAGTCTCGCCACGATCCACTGGAGCACTGGATCGTATCGTTTACCTATTACTATGACGCAGTCCATCCATAATAGGTATCTGGACGACCACGGCATTGGAGATTAGACCAATGCTGGCGCAAGGGTCTGAACGCGAACAGCATCAGCTAATTTCGCTAGTCCAGTCTTTGCTTTTGCAATAAAGTTTGCAATTATATAACAGATTACGTCTGTTGAAGCGACTTGCAGAGCAGGTTGTTAAGATCCATCTGTCGAAAGCTGTATCAGCCCCTCGATCGACCTCTATAATTATACCATAGTTTGCGGATAGATACTACCTATGGTTAACTTAGTGTAATGTCGGGGGTATCAAAAGTATTATCCGCAGCACCCGTCGGGTTTGACGGCTCTTTAATAGAGGTTGAGTGTGATATAAAGAACGGCCTCCCTAGTCTCCAGATCGTCGGTATGGGAAATAAGGCGATCGATGAGGCCAAAGAACGTGTCCGGAGCGCTATCACGAACTCCTTGCTCGATTTTCCAACCAAGAAGCTGGTTGTTAATCTCGCCCCCGCCGAGCTACCCAAGGACGGCAGTCATTACGACTTGCCAATAGCGCTCGCCATCCTCGTCAGCAGCGGTCAGCTACTCGCCACCGAGGTTAGTGAGGCCATATTTGCCGGAGAGCTAGCGCTTGACGGCACTCTCCGTCCTATCAAGGGAGTAGTCTCCATCGCCGAGACAGCACACCACCACGGTTGTCATACGATTTACGTCCCCGCGATCAATGCAGAGCAAGCCAGCCTAGTTGACGATCTAGAGGTCATAGGGGTTGCCAATCTAAAAGAGCTCTTTCTCCACCTCAAGCACGAGCAGCGCTTACCTATTTTTACTCCAGCGGTAGCAATACCTCCTCGTTCTACCCCTGTCGCATCGCACCTCCCACTCCTTGATGATATCCACGGTCAAGAACAAGCCAAACGCGCCATCGCCATTGCGGCGGCGGGTCGTCACAATATCCTTTTGACCGGCTCACCTGGTGCCGGAAAAACAATGCTCGCCCAAACGCTGCTTTCGTTATTACCTCCGCTCGATCGATCCGAACAAATCGCTGTTACAAAACTCCACAGTCTTAGTGGTGATGTCATCGATGGTATTGTAAACGAACGGCCCTTTCGCTCCCCGCACCATACGGCTAGCCGTATCGCTCTTATCGGGGGTGGTAACCGACCAAAGCCGGGTGAAGTTAGCCTCGCTCATCTCGGCGTACTTTTCCTCGACGAACTGCCCGAATACCCGCGCGCCGTCCTCGAGTCATTGCGACAGCCTCTCGAGGACAAACGCGTCTCTATCAGCCGCGCAAACGGTCACGTTGTCTATCCAGCGGATTTCATGATGGTAGCGACAATGAATCCCTGTCCTTGTGGTTATCTAGGTGACGAGAAACGTGAGTGTACCTGCACTTCAAACCAGATCCTTGCCTATCAACAGCGCCTTTCTGGCCCCTTGCTTGATCGTATTGATCTGGTCGTTTCCGTCAAGCGTGTACCGAATGAAGCGTTACTGGAGAGTAAACCGATGACTTCCATACAACATAAAAAGACCGTAGAAAATATAAAAAATGCCACTAGCCTCCAGCATTCTAGGTATAAAAGTAGTATCGTAAACAACAGTAATCTATCCTCTCGGGAGGTTAATCGCCAAATTTATCTCTCACCAAGTGTACGCACCATTCTGGCTCAAGCTGCCGAGCGGCTCAATGTTAGCGCACGTAGCTACTTCAAGATTATTAAAGTAGCCCGAACTATTGCCGATCTTGAGGGCAGCCAACAAATTAGGCCAGAACATGTCGCAGAGGCACTTCAGTACCGACTCATCACCTCTTGAAATATACCCCAGTAATATGGTACGATAGCTAGCGAGTTAACCACTCAGGCAGCGATGTAGTCCATGCATCGGTCAAGTAATCATAAAGGAGACCACTAACATCAGCCAAAACATTCGTATCAACGAGGCAATTCGAGCAAGTGAGTTACGCGTCATCGGGCCAAGCGGGGAACAACTCGGTATCCTCCCCCGGAATGAAGCGCTCAAAGCAGCCGAAGAAGCCGGCGTCGATCTGGTTGAGATATCTCCGAATGCGCACCCGCCGGTTGCAAAAATCATCGACTGGGGAAAGTACCAGTACCAGAAGATGAAGGAACAACAGAAGAACCGCGTTAAAAGTAAGCAAAGTGAGCTGAAACAGATGCGGTTCGGTCTCAAGATCGGTAGCGGAGACCTTGACATCAAATTGCGAAAGATCCGTGCCTTCCTCGCTGAAGGCCATAAGGTTCGCATTCAGATCTTCTATCGTGGTCGCGAAATGGCACATAAGGAGCTCGGTTACGATATGATTAATCGTATTATTGCGCTCCTGGAAGATGACGCCACCGTCGAACAGCAGCCGCAAATGGCTGGTCGCAACCTGAGTATTACAGTAAGGAGTAAATAATGCCAAAGCTTAAAACGCATAAAGGCACCGCTAAGCGAGTGAAGATCACTGGCAGCGGTAAAATTACCCGGCAACGTGCTTCCGGGGGTCACCTATTGGCCAAGAAAAGCAAAAGTCGTAAACGAGCGATCAATTCTACTGGTGCAATCACTGGTCGGATCGCCAAGAATATCAAGCAAGCCCTAGGAGCAAAATAATGCGAGTAAAACGAAGTGTTCCCGCCCGCGCGAAGCACAAAAAGATACTAAAAGCGGCCAAAGGTATGCAGCACAACCGGACGCGTAGCTTCCGCCTAGCGAAACAAGGTGTTATCCGCGCGTTGCAGTATGCATACCGGGATCGCCGTAACCGCAAACGTGACCTTCGTCGCCTCTGGATCACTCGCATTAACGCCGCTGCCCGCGAAAATGGTACCACCTACGGACGGCTGATTGCCGGTCTCAAGAAAGCAGGTGTTGAACTCGACCGCAAGGTATTAGCTGAACTAGCAGTCACTGAACCACGGGCATTCAGCGCTATCGTTAAGAGCGTAGAATAAAGCCCTCCCCACGAAAAATACCCTTCTTCATTGAAGGGTATTTTTTGATGCAGCGCGCCGATAAGCCGGGTTCTGTCTGGGGCGACCATCTATCTAGATAGCGTGTTGCCACGTTATTCGAGCGGTTAGCGGATCACGAGCGGACAACTCTTTAGTGTGATCCTCCTTGCAGCAGGCTGGGTTTACCTCCCCGACATGTCACCATGCCGGACTGTGCGCTCTTACCGCACTCGTTTCATCGTAGCTCCACCAAGGCGGGGCTGTTTTGTTTCTGTGGCACTTTCCCTAGAGTTTCCTCCGGTTGCCGTTAGCAACTGCCTTGTCCTACGCTGCCCGGACTTTCCTCCCTATCCGTTAGGATACGGCGATCGCCTAGCGGGCTGCTAGAGGCCATTATACCATTATTTACGCCTATTGGTGTCTTGAGCGTCCAATATCTTATTCACCATCCCATCGGCCAGCTGGTTGAACTCACGCCGCACATGACTAAAGGTTACTTTCTCAAACCCACTAGCTAGTTCACGAATCCGTTCGCTAATCGGCCACAGATCGCGGTTTTTTATCTTGTAGACGCCATTTAGCTGGTTTACGACGAGCAGGCTATCCATTCGAAAATCTACCGTCTTCGCTCCAAGCTCACCTGCCTTCTCAAGGCCTAAGCGTACACCATGATATTCAGCCTGGTTGTTAGTGGTGACACCCAAGTACATACCACCCTGGTGAATCACTTCTTCATGGGCATTCATAATCACAAAACCCGAAGCGGAAGGACCCGGATTGCCTCGCGACCCACCATCGGAATAGATAATAACATGACTACCGTCGTCGGGTAACTTTTCAGTGATAGGTTTTTCAACCAGTTCGCCCTCTTTCACCCCAGTAACTTGCTGTTCTGCGATACCCAGCAATAACTTTGCCGATTCAGTAAGGCTTCCCTGCTCGACTTCTCTTATCCTCTTCCATTGATACCGATCATAGCTCTCACTTAATGTAATAGTGTCGGGGTTTACCACACTGGCAAGGTAGAGAATGAACGTATACTGAATGTCTCGATCGTCATGATCGATATACGTCAACACGTCCGCTAGCTGAACCGTTTGAAGATGGAGTCCTAGGTCATTCTTGATATACCGTCCCAGTGCATCTTCGGGCTGCTCTCCGTAGCCAAGCTTTCCGCCGGGTAATTCATAGTTACCCAATATAGTCTGGCGGCCGTTTGCCCGCCGAAGTAGGAGGGTTTTTCCACCGTCGCGGATAATTGCCCGCACCGAGATAAGCTGCTTCACTGTTTATTCCTCTGTTTATATTGGAAGATTACTGTTGTCATCTACTTTATTATATCCTACTCTGGTCGGGGTGACTGGATTTGAACCAGCGACCTCACCGTCCCGAACGGTGCGCGCTTGCCTGACTGCGCCACACCCCGACATGAAGAGATAGCTTTGGTCGGGGTTACCGGACTTGAACCGATGACCTCACGCCCCCCAGGCGTGCGCGCTACCAGACTGCGCCAAACCCCGCTACTTGTTCTATTATACGACACGTCCTCCGGCATGAGGTTCCTCACGGTCACCTTCGGCGACCCCGAAACTTCACGATTGGCAGCATAGCCGCCATCGGAAGATTTCCTTACGACGAGCCACCGGCTCGTCTCACCCCAGGCGTGCGCGCTACCAGACTGCGCCAAACCCCGCTACCGCAATTTATTATAACAAACAAAACCCCCAGACGGACGGACGCTTGATATATCCCCGCGTAAGTGCAAGGTGGAGGCTCTCAGAGGATCACCACAGTGGTCCAGAATATCGAGCTTCCTATCAAATGACGTTAGGAAATCATTTACGTCGCGTCCACTGGGGGACACTTCTATTATACCACCAGCCTCTTAGTGCAGTCCAAAGATAGCGCTAAATAATTGCCAAAAGAAGTTGAGTGCAGCCAGCATAATACCACCGATAACCGAGCCAGCAAGGAGAACGATGGCGAATACCACAATTAGCCCGAATCGCTCAATCGCCTCCATACCTCGCCGAACAAATTCTGGCGCCAGAGCATAGAGTACCCGTGAGCCATCAAGCGGAGGGATCGGCAGGCTATTAAAGATAAAGAAGCCGAGGTTTACATAAACACCCGCTATCAAAAATTGCGCCAAGAAACCACTTTGCGGTGTACCGATCATGGCATATATTCCAAAAAGTACGAAGGCTATCACAAAGTTCGTCAGTGGACCAGCAGCAGCGACAAGAGCCGCGCCCCATTCATCATACCTGACACGTGCCGGATTGAATGGCACTGGCTTGGCACCACCGAAGATCGGACCACCCGCAAGCGCAAGCAACAGAGGTAGTAGCAACGTGAGAAACGGGTCAATATGTCGGATTGGATTAAGCGTTAATCTTCCTTGCAGTTTTGCCGTATCGTCGCCAAGCCAGTAAGCAACAAAGCCGTGCATAGCCTCGTGCAACGTCATCGAGAATAAGATAACTACCAGGATGATAAATAAATAACCAATATCCACTCACTCCATTATACAGGAGAACCGAATACATCACTCCACTATCGTCACGCCCCTTGACCTCAAGAGGAATATCCGTTACAATTGTACGAGTCTTAGAAAAAAGGAGCAATCAAATGGCAGCGCGCTGCGAACTGACCGGTAAAGGAAAACAATTCGGCCACAATGTGAGCTTTTCTTTGCGTCGCACCAAGCGGGTATTCAAACCTAACCTGCAGAAAAAGACATTTGTCGTCGATGGCCAGAAAGTCACGATGGTACTGTCAACCCAGGCGATCCGCACACTAAAGAAAAAAGGCTTGCTCTCGGCTCCGGCCACTAAATAACAAAATCTCCGCTCGATGGCGGAGATCTTTATTGTTGCCCTTCACTTCACTGTCGTACGTCTAGCTTCTCGTCAACTTGTAGATTGTCGCAACTGTCGGAAGCGAAGCGGCTGACTTAACCTTGAGCTTATCCATGCTCTCCACCGCAGCAGGAAATTCTTTGATAAATACCTCTACGGCATCTTGGGGTACTTCATACTTTACGGCTTTATCCGCATAGTGAACCGGGATGACAGCCTTGGCATCAATCCGTCGTACTAGCTGAGCGGCACTTGTCGCATCAAGAGTGTAGCCACTACCACCAACCGGCAGGATGATCATATCTACCACTCCTAGAGCTTCCAGCTGATCCTCGCTTAACTGTGGATCAATGTTACCAAGCAAGGCAATGCGTACGTCGCCGACTTCAATACGGTAAATAGTAGCCAGTGCCCCGCCATCATCGAGATGACGCTGCGCAGCTATACCTCTGATCGAAAAGTCACCGACTTCGTACTCGCCCGGTCCTTCAACTTCCAGGAGCGCATCGTCGCTGTGTACAGTGAACCGCGCTTCAGTCGCCACGGACACCATTCCTTTTGGTTCGATATCCTTTAAGCCCACGACTGATTGCTTCGGGTCGGTAATAAGTTTTGATTTCCTGGTAGAAATCACCATCGTATTACCACCCTTATATTCGAGTTCAAACATCTAAAAGCTCCCTCCTGTTACTTCTGTCTTGTCAGTATTTGTTCGTCGTCGCGTAGCAAGACGTGCTTACTACTCAGCAGCTCCGTAATGAATTTATCACGGACACTGAGGCGATAATAGAATTCGTCATACGGTAGCACGCTATAGTTTAGCTCGCGGCCTTCTTTTTTCTCGAGCGTCCTAATAAACGCCTTCAGCTTGGCTGGCGCCGGATTACCCACCAAAAGAAGATCGATCGTGCTGGCCGATCCATTAACGAACACTCCGGCCATAATCGCCAGACGGATGCTCCCGAGTTCATCGAGTCGCGCTTGCCAGTCGAGCGTTGAAGGCTTTGATACTTCGACAGACTGATGAGCATCCTCACCGTCTCCGAAAATCGCCCGCAGCGGTACATAATACTCATAGCGCTGATCGACTTCATAATAAAGTTTATTATCCGAGGTGTCACTTTTTATAATCCCGACGTTAAGCATGTTTGACAATTCTCGGCGAACTGAATTAATCTGCTCGTCGATGAGGCGGGTAATCTCCCGAACATAGAATGCCCTACCAGGATTATTAAGAAATAGGTGGAGCAATTTCACCCGTGTTTTTGAGCCAAATAATGCGTCAATCATTTCCTCTACCGAATAACTTTCTTGTTATATGGTAGCACAAATTGTATTCATGAGCGAATCGCTCCTGAAAGAATGCTGAGCACTTCCTCGTATCGTACCCATAAAATATATGGATTACGACGAAACCACGTCATTTGGCGTTTCGCAAGTTGATAATCAAGCGTCACAAAGCGTTCTCTGGCCTCGGACATACTTAATGCTCCATCCAGGTGCTGTTTGATGAGCGGATAGATATTACCGGTCATCGCTTCGCTGTGCCAGCCATATCTTTTGCCCAATATTCTCGCCTCATCAACAACACCATTATCAAACAAGTGTTCACTCCGCAACTGGAGCCGCTTGCGAAGTGCCTTCATATCCGTTGCTATCCCTACAATAAACGTATCTGAAAGTGGCAGCTTATTCTTGATAGTACTTACGCTTTGACGCTCTATAGTGCGGATCACATACCGTTTGTTTCGCTTGTTTTCGGGTAGGTTTATGTTGTATAAAACGCAATATTCATATAGCTCTTGTAGTGTCATTGCCTCAAGCCGTGCACGTAGCGCCGGATCAGCCTTGCCGGCGAAAGAATAGTCAAAGACAACGCCATCAATATAAAGTCCCGTCCCGCCTACGAGTAACGGCACTCTGCCCCGGCCTCTGATTTCGGCAATCTTTTGAAGGGCATATGATTTGAAATCCGATGCCGTGTACCGATCGCCTGGCTCTACCAGATCAATTCCCCAGTGAGGCACCACCTCTTGTTCTCTGGCAGTTGGTTTTGCCGTACCGATATCCATACCTTTATAGATAGCCCGCGAATCAGCGCAGATGATTTCACCATTACACTGCTTGGCAACTTCTATGGCCAGTGCAGTTTTCCCACTCCCCGTAGGGCCGGTGATGACGATAAGTGGTATTTTAGCAATCATCTAGCCCGCTCCTGATCGCTCAACTGACCTGGTCGCCAACGAAGCGCTTCGAAATTATCAACGATGTGATTTGTACAGTGTACGCCTTCTGCCTCCAGTAGTTGTGCTTGTGCCTCTCGGCCTCCATGAAAACCGCTCGCAAGTCCTCCAAAGCGATTCACTAGCCGGTGCCACGGTAGATCAGGGTCTCCAAAATGAGCGATTCCGCCGACGATTCGACTAGCATTCGCCTGCCCGGCTAAACCCGCCAGGTCACCATAGGTGGCTACCTCGCCAGCCGGCACCTGAGCCATAAGCTCTTCAATCCGTTGACGAAAACTAGCTTTTGGACTCATGAATAATCGTTGATTTTTTCATAACGTTACAGATTAAAAAGGTATTCCTTTAGTCCATCGAGGGCAATTTTCCCTTCACCGCTTTGCGTACGAACACTGACTTCGCGGGCTTCTTTGTCTTTTGGCCCGACAATCAATTGGACTGGAATCTTCATGGCAGTTGCCTCGCGGATTTTCTTGCCAAGGGACTCATTGCGGTCGTCACAGGTAAAGCGGAGCTCGTTATATTTGACTGGCCTCATTAGTACAACATCACTCAGTACCGTCTTAATTTCTTCAACGTAATCAAGTACCGTGTCATTAATCGTCAGAATACGAACTTGCTCTGGCGCCGCCCACAGCGGGAACCAGCCCGCCGTATGCTCGATGAAGACGCTGAGAAAGCGTTCGATTGAGCCAAGCAGTGCACAATGGATCATAACTGGTGCCTGAAAATTGCCTTCCTTATCGGCATATTGTAATTTAAACCGCTCCGGCTGCACAAAGTCGAGCTGGATGGTCGCTACTTGATGCTCACGACCAATTGCATCGGTCGCCATAAAATCAATTTTTGGTCCGTAGAAAGCCGCCTCACCGGCCTGCTCGAAGTAATCGAGTCCGTTTTTCTCGACCGCCGCCTTGAGCTGCGCCTGTGCCGATTCCCATAGCGATATATCACCAAGGTAGGCATCAGAGTCATCCCGATAGCTAAGGCGAACCCGTAGCTTTAGATCAACGCTGGCATACAGCTCCTGAGCAGAGCGAAGCAATCCGTCGACCTCCCCTCCGATCTGATCCGGTCGCGCAAAAACGTGGCTATCATCTTGAGTAGCTGACCGTACCCGGTTTAGCCCGCCTAGCTCTCCTGTTTTTTCATCACGGTAAATTGTTGTCGTCTCCAGGTAGCGAACAGGCATATCTTTATAACTGCGAGGCTGCGAGGCAAATATTTGCGTATGATGAGGACAATTCATTGGCTTCATGACAAACTTATCACTTGACTCTTGACTCTTCACTAGAAATAGCTCATCACCGAACTTTGCCCAGTGACCCGACACTTCATACAAGTCATGTTTTGTAATGTGCGGAATCCATACTTTTTGAAAACCGGCCTGCTCACGGAGTTGATTGCTGTATCGCGACAAGATTTCGCGCAGAACCGTTCCACGTGGTGTAAACATTGGTAGCCCAACTCCAACCAGTGGTGAAGTCGTGTAAAGATCAAGTTCTTTACCTAACTTACGGTGATCCCGCTTTTTGGCCTCCTCGAGATTCGTAAGATATGCTTCTAGCTCCTCTTCAGTAGCAAATGCTACCCCGTAAAGTCGTTGCATTTGCGGATTTTTTTCACTGCCACGCCAATAGGCGCCAGCAACGCGCATTAGCCTAAACGCACCAACGTCTTTGGTGTTGGCGACATGCGGGCCGCGACAGAGGTCAACAAAGTCACCATTTTTGTAAAAACTGACCTCATCGACCGCTGCATCACCTTCAGCAATTGTGCCCATCGCTGCGACATCGAGATCCTTGGCAACGGTAGTACCACTACGCTTCAAGTCATTAAGCAACTCTTCCTTATACGGCTGCTCGTTCTCTTTCGCCCAGTCAATTGCCTGATCGATTGGCATGGTAAAATGCTCGAGATTCTGCGCCTCGGCAACAATACGCCGCATCGCCTTTTCAATCTTGGCAAAATCCTGTTCGCTAATCTTCTTTTCACCGAGGTCAATGTCATAATAAAAGCCGTTTTCCACCACTGGACCAACGCCAAATTTTGCCTCCGGCCACAGTCGCTGAATCGCCGCCGCAGTAATATGTGCGAGACTATGTCGCATCGCATGTAGTTGTTCGTTGCTCATTCTACTCTCCTTCCTTTACTAGAACCCCATTTTTGGTGACATAGGTACGCTTTGCATTCTTTTCCATCTTCGCAGTGACTTCCTCATCAAGATTGAATCCTAATATTTCTGCTAGACCAAGCAAATAAATCAGCACATCGGCAAGCTCTTCCCCCAGATCATTCTTTTTCTGACGCCATGCTTCGTAGGCTTCAGCTACCTCACCATACAGGAGCAGAAACTCTGTTTCTACCTCTGTATCAAAGCCTTTGGCGGTCTTATTGGCAAGCACTTTGGTCTGTAGTGATTTTAGGTGTGACATTTCTTCTCCCTTAAAATAAATAGCACGCGTTCACAAGAAAGAACTTTCTTTACGCGTGCCTCGGTCCGTTCAATTCACGGAGGTTCCACCTTGGCTATTTCTGTTACCGCATTCGATTCGTTCGTCTGCGATCGCTCCGACGGAACTCAGCGGCTGGTTAGACCGCGTCATCATTCGTCTTTACTATACATCGTACCCCCGACGGATTGCAATACTCGCCCCTGTTTGCTATGATTAGTGCTGTTACCAGGCATGGGCGGTTAGCTCAGTTGGCTAGAGCGCCTCATTGACGTTGAGGAGGTCAGGGGTTCAACTCCCTTATCGCCCACCATGTTCCCGTCTTCGCTTAAAGCGAAGACGTTTTTATTTTCCCACTTTTAGATAAAGTTTTCCACGCTGTCCATCAACGATTTCTATCGAGTATAACGCCATCTATGATATACGTATGACCGTACTGTTCTATTGACAAAAAGTCTCGCTTATGCTAGTATAGAACCATGGCTAACCAAGAGATTAAACACCAAAAGCCATCAAAACTCGACCAGTTCACCCTAGGCTTCGAATTTAACGAGACTTGGGCTGAAGCTCGTCGAAAGTATAAAAAATAGTTCGAATTAAGTCTATAGCGAACTTTTCCGCCACTTACCCTCGAGGTAGGTGGCGGTTTTTCGTTTTGACAGAATTATTCACAGCGTTTTCCACTAGCTATTTTTATAGCCGTATGTCAATATATAGACATGATTTGTATAAACTGTTTTCATTCCCGCACTACAGTCACTAATTCTCGCAGCGCCAAAAAGACCAGTGAAGTCTGGCGGCGGCGGCGCTGTCCTCGCTGCGAGACACTTTTCACCACCTACGAACGCCTCTCTCTAGAACAGATTGATATTTATGGGAGTGCGCAAAAAGGCACTACCCCTTTTAGCCTAAGTAAACTGATGCTTAGTATCGCTACGGCGTGCAGTCACGACACTACCCTACGTGAACGACACTCACTTTCACTTGCTCAGACGGTCGAGCAGCTGCTCATTCGCGAGTCGAGAGCACCCAGTACCGATGATATCGCTGCCGTCACTCATCAGGTTCTCCAGCGGTTTGATGCGTTAGCAGCGCTGCAATACGCTGCCCAGCATGAACTTATCACGTCAACCCGCCAGCGCGGTCGTCCCTCCGTCCGCTAGTCTTTGTCGGATCTGACGGTCGCCTTATCGGTGACATCGAATTTATCGAGATACTTTCCGAGCAGCAATCGTGTCTGAGAGTAGAAAGCAGCAGCGGCACTGTAGCAGATAGAGGTAACCGGCATAAGCACCCACTGCAGTACCATTCCCAGGCTCCGCCGCCTCTTATAGCGACGTGGACGGGGTGGCAGCATTTTAAATGCCAAAAAGACGGTAATGATCAACCCTACCATTGCCAGGCGCTGGATGACGCTCAGTACTTCGGGCAGTTGATTGGCTGCTACACTGAGCGCGGCCTTACTATTGATAAGGAGCGGTATCCAGCCACCAAAGGTAACGATGATGGAAACCGAAGCAAGTGTAACGTGGCCATCAATCAAGCGTACCAGCCGCGTGAAACCCGCCCAAAACGGAACATTACGCTTTCTCGTAAATATACGAGTGGCAACATAGGGTACATCTGAGGCGCCATACGCCCAGCGTCGCAGCTGGACAAATTGCGCTTTCAAAGTATGCCAATAGGTGTCCGATAGAACCGCGTCTTGGTAAATTGGTACAAAAATGGGAACCACCTCATAATTGCCACCAAAGTAGAAATAACTCCGCCAGTATTGGTGACCATCCTCGACAATGGTTCGCTTACTCCAGAAGTTCATCTCTACCAGCGCATCCATCGGCTGGGAGTGCGAAGCAAAGTTCCGAAGCATATGTGGCCGCATCGAGCTGATAATATTCCAGAATGAGTTGCCTGTGGCGACAACACGCATCGGTGCTGGTACGTCCCATATATTGTTAAGGAAGAGCGATACCGGTTGAAAAGCCAGATGCTTACGATTATCGTGCACAATGTACTCATAGGTAACGTAGTCAAAGTATGTCCGATGTGGTCGATTGTCGCTATCGAGCGTCGTAACAAGGACGTTTTGATACGTGATCCCCTCTTTATCAAGCCAGGATTGCAAATATCTCCCAGCATAGGTGATGTTGGCACCCTTTCCCACCACCTCATCAGGTAGGTCTTTCGGATGCATGACCATCTCAAGTGCCTTGAAGGAGTCTGCGAACTCCCTCTGGAGCCGCGCTACGGTGGTGCGCGTCGTCTCACCGCCTCGTTCTTCATAGGCGATCACAACGATAAGGTGGCCGAGATCGTACGTGGTATCGATCAGCGACTGCAGCGTCGGCTTCAGGACGTCATACGACTCGTTGTAGGTAGCAATGATCACCGCGTTATAGATATCCCGAGGCTTCGGATAGACTTCATGGGCATTGCTCATCAGGCGTAGGTTCTCTCCGTGTGCCGTGTGCCCAAGTTCTTTCATACGATGCTCCAGCCAGTGCGTATATGACGCCTCCGGATCAGATAAGTCATTGAGCCTGGCATGCCAATCGATAGTTTGGGCTTTTTCAATCCGGCGGCTTCCCGTCAAGGTATGAATGGCGATTCCCACTGCCTTTATAAGCAGCGTCACAATGACAAGTAGTACGTAAACTCCTGCTAGCAGCGGATTAAGCAACGATAAGGCCACCAAAAGAATAATTGAACCCCAGCTAAGCAGGCCTGGTACCATCTCAAACAGCCGGTAGCGCCACTGTCGTCGACCGAGCGGTATTTCGAGGTCAATCATACGGCTTAACTAAGGTACGCGATGCCGAGTACGGCATGCGTGTAAATAAACATCAAAGCCAGCATCACCACGCTGAGCCAGCCAACGGCATATCCAAGCTGTCTAAGTCCATTCATATGAAGCTTTACTATCACCCCGATATGGACAGCCATAAACACTAAACCAAGTCCAATGAATGACAATAAGTAGTACCATTTATCTCGGTAAATATGTGTTTCGCCATACGAGGTGTACCGAATGGCAAGTTGCAAGTCACTAGCGTGGAGAGACAGGGCGACGTAGAGAATATAGACAGCACTAGCAACAACAATGCCGATACAAAATAGCATCAATACCCGGTCGGCAATTACTTGTTTGAATGCTGAATGAATGATATGTTTCATACGTTTCCTGTGGAGCCGCCTGCCGGATTTGAACCGGCGACCTATACTTTACGAAAGTACCGCTCTACCAACTGAGCTAAGGCGGCAAAACGGTTCCGCCAGTAAGCACGAGAATCCCGGAGAGCAATGCTCGTCATCATGTGGCAGATCACTAGTCATTATAGCATTGCCAAGAAGTAAAATAAACGGTCCTGAGTAGGAGTTGCACCAGAGGCCAGATTTTGCTATGATACGGGAAGCTTATTCTCAATACGGGCTCGTAGTGAAGTTGGCCTATCACGCCTCCCTGTCACGGAGGAGATCGCCGGTTCGAATCCCGCCACGAAAAAACGTCATCACCTGATGACGTTTTTTCGTGGCTTGTCGTCGTACCGGATTTGAATCTGCGCGGCGAACACAGTGAGCCATCACCGGTTTGGGTGTAGTACAGCGAAATCGTTCGAGAGTTTACTCTCAGAACAATGAGCAAGCGGAGGTTCCAGCCTACTGGAACCATCCGGTGGGATAGCAACCTCTACCTCCCCTCGAGCCTTGACGACACAAACTTCCAATCAACCGTATTCCACCACGCCTTTACGTAATCGTCGCGCTTATTCTTGTAGTCCAGGTAGTAGGCATGCTCCCAGACGTCCAGGCCAAGCAGTGGTGCCGAGAGTCCCTGCATGATCGGCGCGTCCTGGTTGGCTGTTGTAATAATTTCCATATCAGGCTGAAGCCAACACCAGCCGCTACCAAAGACACTCAGGGATTTCGTGGTAAATTCATCTACGAACCCTTGAAAACTGCCGTATTTCTCTTCTAATCGAGTCGCCAATTCTCCGTTTGGTTCGCCGCCACCGTTCGGACTCATCCACTGCCAGAATAAACTGTGGTTATAATGACCACCACCATTGTTGCGCACAGCCGTCCGCACAACATCCGGCAGACTGTCGAGGTCACCAAGTAGTGACTCAAGACTGCGTTCTTTGAGTGCCGGCGCCTCGTCGAGTGCTTTATTCAATTTGTCGATATAGGCCTGATGGTGCTTGGAATGATGCAGCTCCATGATATCTTTGCTTATATAGCCCCCTAAGGAATCGTAGCCGTAGCCGAGCTCTGGTAATTGGTACATAGTTTACCCTCCTTATTTATTGTAGATAATTTCACTGGTCGTTTTACTGACCGAAATATATTCTCGAATAGCGCGCTTGCTCGCTAGCTGCTGCAGCCCACGGTCAAACTCAGTCAGAGGAATTTTCAAAAAATCGTAACTGAGCTGTGTCTCGGTTTTTGACGTTAGTTGCACCAAGTAGTAGCCGTCTCCAGTCGTCGAACTCAGAAAACCCGATACCTTGCCTTTTGTCAGCTGCCTGGCTGCTTGTGTTAATCCACCGTCATGATTGGTTAGTGGGACAGAACCTGACGAGCCCGCTTGCACGACGAAGCCTGCTTTTTTCAGTTGCGTCGCTAGTGCGCTGAGCGTTGGCTTTTTGGCCTGGCGGATATACCCCTCGGCAGTCGTTTTAGCATCCCTAGCCGTCCCGTCTACAGCATAGGCAACCTTTTGACGAAGCAACGCGCGCTGCAAGATATCACGGTACTCATCCGCCTCGTATCCGAAGGTGCTGTATGCCGAGTCGTCATAGACTTCGCGCGATATACGGCCACTCACGGTGTCACGACTAGCGTCAATCGCCGCTTCTACCTCACTATCACTTACAGTAATGTTCTTTTCGCGGGCGATCTTTGCGGCATAAGTATCGGCGATTGCACTATCAAGCGCCTGGCGTTTTATATATTCAATTTGTCTTTTGCCGTCTGCTGAATCGAGATTCAACCCCTCGGTTTGTTCCAAATAATGTTTTGACCCGCTCAAACTCACCAAATAATCGCTATAACGTACCGATGTGCCGTCTACCGATGCAACCGGCACCGGTAAAATGCGCGTCAGTCGATAAAAGAAGGTACTGGTATTTTGCATCGGGTAAAGCTGCCACCAGGCCACAACTACAAGGATAACGAGCGTCGCTAGTGAGATAAGTATGGCATTTATTACCAGTCTATGCCTGGCATACTGATGCGGATACTTAAAACGGCGTCCGCCTGCCAAGATTTTTTCGCGGTGTTCAGCGACGGTTTCATTAGTAATGCGAGCCGGTGCTTCCGGCGCCTCTTTCTTACGTCTCTTGATCCTCGGTTTTTTCATACGCTCCTTGCTTTTCGATCGCGTTCAAGACAGCATCTTGCAGCTTGTTGTAAATTTTATCGGGATGTTCGACCTTATGAATCACCAGGTCACCGACAAATGTCTGAATGACAATAGTGCCAAAGCCGAATAGTTCACCGCTAAAGCCAGGTATATTATAGCTTATGTTTTGAATCTTTGACAGCCGTAGCTCGACGACATCGGTACCAAAAAACCCTTTTTGGGTAACCTGACGGATACGTTGGTCAGTTACAATGTAGACAGTATAGTACCACAGTACAAAATGGTATGAAAAAATCAGCAAGCCAAGAAGTAGCCCACCGAGCGGAAGTAAGAATAATTGTAGATTATCTTGCCAGATAAGTGGCGGAATAGCCGTGATAGCAAAGGGAATAAGCAGCCCATAGAACCCTTTTCGCATCGCGATGATATGGCGACGGAAGACGAAGAGAAGCGTTTCACCCTCACGCTGGCCTTCAAACTGCTGTATATTCTTGGTGTGTTTTTTCATACCTTATACCTGGTACCCCGGGCAGGAGTCGAACCTGCAACCTTTTCCTTAGGACGGAACTGCTCTGTCCAGTTGAGCTACCAGGGCCCCGCTTCGATTATACCAGCTAAATCGTAAACAGCGGCCATTCTTGCCGCTGTTTTTATAGCCGTCACCCCCCTTAACGGGTGAATTTTTCGTTCAACGCATGGTAGTCGTATAGCTCCCCGTCAGAAAACCAGTGGTTGATCTCCTTTTCAGCTTCGTCCGGGTCGCCCGACGCATGAATCAAGTTTGGAATACCTTTGTCCTGACCGTCGGCATACTCAAAGCTCATGTGCGAGAAGTCGCCGCGGATCGTACCTGGAAGTGCTGACTTAGGCTCGGTACCACCGACCATCTTGCGTACCAATGAGACCGCTTCGACACCCTCAAAGACCATCGCGATCACCGGACCTTCCGTCATCATCGACAGTGTCACATCGAAAGCCTTTTGGCCTCGGCGTGTCACCATTTGACCAATATCCTCATAATGTCGGTAGTAGTGGTCGCGGTCGGGAGCAATCATTTTGGTGGCAACGACCTTGAGGCCAACTCGCTCAAAACGCGTCAGAATCTCGCCCACGAGGCCACGTTGAACCGTGTCCGGCTTAAATAATACTAATGTCTGTTCAACATTACTGCTCATATTTCTCCTTCTTATTCTCTATAATTGTACCAAAAGCGTGACGCCAATGATAGCAGCGAGCGCCACACGGTACCAGCCAAATAGCCGCAGATCGTGGTACGCCAGATAACGCATCAGGAAACTGACCGCCATAAGGCCCGATAGGAAAGCGACGATATTGCCGATGACGAGATCCGTCGCATGAGCAGCCAGGTAGTCGCCGTCAGTCAGGAACACCTTCAACGTTACGCCGGCCATAATCGGTAGCGATGCGAGAAAACTATACTCAGCAGCTTCCTTGGGGTTAAGCCCTAGCAAGCGCCCGGCAATGATAGTTGATCCGGAGCGCGAAACGCCTGGAATAAGCGCCAGCATTTGCGCAATGCCGACAAGAAATGCCCTTCCTGCGCTCAACGCCTCGCCATCACGAGCCTCAGAAAGCCGCGGCAATTTTTCGAGGATAATCATTAAGATACCGACAACGAGAAGCGTGCCCATTACAACGATAATGCTACCAAAAAAGGCCGAGCCACTGATAAAGTCCGCCGCTACGTAGCCAACCAATCCTGCCGGAACGGAGGTGATCAATATGTTACGGACGAGCCGTCCTTCCCTCTTCTCGATCAAGAGGCGGACGATTGTCATAATTTTCGGGAAGAAATACACAACTAGTGCCAAGAAGGTACCAATATTGATCGCTTCGAGAAATAAGTGGTCGGAACCGCTCCCGAACAGTGTTTGAGCGACCACCAAATGCCCCGAACTACTAATCGGAATAAACTCAGTCAATCCCTGCACTAGGCCGAGTACGATAACCTCGAGCAAACTCATGGACTCATTGTACCATTAACGGTATGCTATAGGTGTATGTATACCTCGGAATTACTCCTAGATTTCGTTGAGTCGCTGGAAGTCGAAGGTGGCCGCTCCGCGCGGACAGCTGAAAATTACCGACTCTATCTTGAGCGTTTTGTTGAATTTACTGGTGATATCCAAGTGGAAAAAATCACTACCGAAACGATCCGTAAATACCGCCTCTGGCTCAACCGCTACCAAAATGAGTACCAGGAAGACTTGGCGACCATTACGCAGAGTTACCACCTGATTGCTCTACGCGGCTTTCTGCGTTATCTGTCCGACCGCAATATTCCTAGCCTCTCCCCAGATAAGATTAAGCTGCCGAAAGTCAGCCGTAAACAGGTTACCTTCCTTCATGTCGAGGAGATCGACCGTCTGCTCAACGCCATCGATACCAGTGACGAACCAGGCTTACGTGACCGGGCAATTATCGAGCTGCTCTTTTCCAGTGGTCTGCGCGTTTCAGAACTCGTTGGCCTCAACCGCGGCAATATCAACACGCGTCGGCGTGAATTTATGGTGCGTGGCAAAGGTCAGAAGGATCGACCAGTTTTTATCACTGAAGCCGCCGCCGACCATGTCAACGACTATCTGAATGCACGACTCGATAACCTACCGCCCCTGTTTATCAGCTACAGTCGCAACAATGTCGCCAGCCAAAGCGGCGACTTCCGCCGCCTAACACCACGAAGCATCCAGCGCATGATCAACAAATATGCCCGGCTTGCTGGTATCACTAAGCATGTCTCACCGCATACTATGCGCCATAGTTTCGCCACCGACCTATTAATGAATGGTGCCGATCTTCGTAGCGTCCAATCAATGCTCGGTCATAGCAATATCGCTACGACCCAGGTCTACACCCACGTGACTGACGAACATCTTCGCGATATTCACCAGCGGTTTCATAGCTAGTGCCCATCAGACACTGAGGGTTTACGGGGTGACTTCTTCGGCACCGTATGACGGCTCGCACTTTCCGGCATCGTAGTGTTGGGCACGATTGGTAACGTAGAAATCCTTGCACAAACTTCCGTAGAGATATACGGTCTCTTCAGGATAGGGAAAGTCGGTCGAGTCAAGCTCAACTCGGGCTTCGACTCGTCTGAACAAATCATTTGCCCGACCCGTTGCATCCACCTCTGACTGGACACCATAAAAGTTTATAGGAGTGCCGTTGTTCTTTAAGGTGATTCGGTAGCGCGTCGTGTTATAGAGAACACTGAGCCGCAACAGAGCGTTGCGCTGCCTGAGATCAGCCGTGCCGATCGGCCGTGGAAGCGTGAGCGTAACTTTGCAGGCGTACCCACCATTCGTATAGGTATTCCTATCGCAAACGACTTGCTTCGGACTATTAACTCCCGTCAGGCGATTATCCTGCGCGAAACTATAGCTAGAGGAGCCTACAAGTGCCGGATACAAGAACAATGTATTGGCATCACTGCCGTCACCTGATTGATTATCAAAGTCAGACAGCGAGAAATTGCTACCGGTCTGGATCAGCTGCGCCCGCAGAAGTGGCGGCGTCTGATCTCCCCCCCATCCGTCGGTGTCGGCTGGCAGCAGCGGCGGGCTTACTTGCGGGTATGTCAGCGCCGCAGGAGTACTATCGTCGAGACCACTGTCCTTTTTAGTAAACCACTCGACCTCAACTTGGTTGAACGACTGACCGGGTGCTACCCTTAGCGGAATTAAATGGGAGCGCTCGCTGGTCAGACCGCTGCGACGATAATCGGGTGTATTCTGAATAATTTTGACGCAAGTGTACGCTTGGTCAAGCGCAACATCGGCGTTACCGGAGCTACCTTGCCGGCGGACAATTGTCTCACCGCTGTTGGCACCGTTGAATATTTGTTGTAGCGTACTACATTCACTCGAAACCAGTGCCGTATGAAGTTGAACGCAGTTCACGCCCGTTACTGTGTTGTTGCTTGCACGACATTTTTTATCCAGTGCCAGCGCCCGTTTGGCGTCCTCAACACCGGCGAGCGCAGAATCGTAGGCGCTCTGCGACAAATCGGCCTGAGAAGCCTGCTGCTGGTTCTGTACAATCAGCTGGACAAAGCCTACTGTCACTACAGTAACAAGTAACGCCGTAAAAATAACAATAAAGATCGAGACAGCTCCTCGCTCCCTACTATACTGCCCTTGTATTGTTTTCATTATTCATTCCCCTCGCTATTACCTGCGCGCACAACTATATTAAATTCATTTATAGCACAATAATCCTCATATCCCACACCTTCTTTCGGTGGCTTGCAGGTTTTATTTACTGAGTCAATTTGACCTTCTTGGATCGTTCCCAGTGTAAAAGAGACTGTGTAGAGCGCCTGGCTGACAAATGAGCTTGCCGCGTTGGTACTGATCGTGAAACTGTAGAGCGCCAAGTCACGCTCACCCGCCTGCAATAGATTAGTGGTTTTCGCCGGATCTATTACATTGTTCATGGCGGTTCGGCAGAGATACGCCTCTGGATCAAGTACCCGTACGAGTCTTACTGGTTTATTCGTGTCCTGATAGGTCGTATATGGCAATGCATGTCCCTGCAGGCTATTTGCATAGTTCCAAGCATAGCTATACTGGCCAGTACACAGTCGCCCGCCTCGGTCAGCTACTTCTACATAACGGCTCGTACCCGATCCTTGGTTGATATCAAAGGGTGCCGTTGCGCCAATCGTCCGCTGCATATCTTCAGTAATCGCCAGGCCGGTTTGGTTTACCTCCTTGAGCGTAACACCTCGTGTATAGAGATTACTAACATGAATTGTTAAAAACGTAATCGCCATCATTAGGATGGCAACAAAACTCATCGCCAGCATTAGCTCGATCATCGTAAAGGCGAGCGTATTACGACGTCGTATCATAAAGTCTCACAATCGTATCAAGGTTTACCGTTGTACCGGTGCCTGGGCCTTGCCAGCAACTACGGATATAGAAATCTATGTGTCGGATGCCAGCTTGCTCTGGAGCCGCGGCCGCTTCGATCCAAATTCCAAATGTCCGGTCGAGGTTAAAATCGTTGTAGACTACCTGAGCATAGGGCGGCGGTGTCAGTGTGGAACCGTCAAAACTTTCCGTCATGGAGTAAATGTGAGCCGAGGAAAGTTCTTGCCGCTTAGCATCCATTATAAAAGCCTGTGAAGGAATAGCCGGACACCGCGACGTATCATCGGCATGAGGTGAAATGCTTGTCGTTGTTTCTGCTTTGGCCTGGATCGCCCGCCACTGAGTAGATAAATTGTCATCGATCTTACCAGAGTCACTGAGACCAGCAAGATAGCCTTGGTTGATGTAGCGAAGCACTTCCGCCTGGGCATCCATCTGCTGGCGCACTAGCGTAATCTCGAGTGCTCGCTGAGCGCCATTGATCCCTTGGTTCATGATCGATATGACCCCAATCGCAAGCAGACTGAAAACGACAACAGCACTCAGTACTTCAATAATCGTATCGCCTTGATCCCAACGCCGGCGCATCAACATCCACTCCCGCTGGCTTGCTGCTTGATAGCACTGGTGCCGCTGGCGCCCGCCTCGATCACGATACCAAGTTTTTCACCAATCGAAAATCCCTCCGGGTTGATACAAAGCACTGCTCGTCCATTAAAGCTCGCAAGGAGCGAATTTGGGATGATCGCCTCACCATCAAACGGATGGTAAGCGCTGGTAATAAAGGTACGAAGCGTGCCCGAGAACGGTGAACGCAGTATCAGTATCAGCTCATTATCAATCGCCTCACTAGTCGGGTGCGTAATACTGGCTCCCCACGACACTGGCCGACTCTCGCTGCCCTCAGTCATCCGAGCCAGATGATACTGCCCGAATGCCTGCAGATCATTTGTCGGGCTTGGGGTTGCCTGAAAGCGGTAGCCAGTGACGTTGCCGGTGATAATCTCTCGGCCATTACCGTTAAATTGTATAAACCGACCAATAATCTCACATTCGCTGGCACCACGCCACTGTGCGCCAACCCCTTCGCCGCTGTCCTGACTGACTTCCCCTGTTGCTGGGTTACAGCGCCAACTACTACCTTGGCGCGCATTTAACGTATTAACAGTACTGGCGTATTGCTCCTGAATCAAATATTGTGTACGGCTGGCGGCGTCTTTATAGCGCTGCTGCGAGATCATTGTACCTGAACCGGCCAAGATCATCACCGTTAAGCCTCCGCTGATCGCTAGAAAGAGCATTGTCTCGATAATTGTAAACCCGCTGCGTATCCCTGCCCGTATCATGTTGCCTTCATTATACCATGAGCGTTATCAGCCAATCGCTAAATAACATTGCCCCGCCCTGATAAAGCTGGATTACTTCCTGCCCCCAGAGAAGTGTCACAAAAAAACCAATAATCAGAAAGGGACCAAAGGGGACGTGCGTGTGCCGCGACAGTTTACCACTCAAAAGACCCGGCAGTACAAATAACAGCCCGATACAGTTGGCCAGGAATAATGCCAACAGAGCATATTGCCACTGCCCCAGTAGTAGCCCCAATGCCAATCCTAGTTTGACGTCGCCAAAGCCGATCCAAGCGCCTTTTGAAAGCAGCCACAACGCCAGATATAGGCCGGATAGTATCAGGACGGCACCAACGGCTGAAAGGAGCGCTGCCCCATGGTTCGTAGCCTGTATGACACCAAGTCCTGCTACGATTCCACTCAGGATAATCAGTGGCCACATAATCGTATCTGGCAGCAGGAACCACTTGGCATCGTAAGCAAATGCGACTACCATCAACACCAATATCACCGCCCAGATCGTGAGTATGAGCACACCCCCCTGCGCGTAATTGGTTGTCCAGTACCAGGCAAAGAGCCCAAAAAGTAATGCACTCCCAAGCTCCATCAGTGGCTCGAACCGACCAATTGGCGTACGGCAGTAGCGACAGCGCCCACCAGTACCAAGCCAGCTCGCCAGCGGCAGCAAGTCGTACCAAGCCAACGTATGATGACAGGTTAAACAGCGCGAGCGATCGGTAGTAAACGATTTCTTTAGCAAAGGGTCAAGCTTGTGGCGCTCAGCCGCTCGCTGTGCCGTATCTTCGGCCAGTTCAGCCCGCTCCAGACGTTCGTCGCGAGACAGTTTCTTTCGTTTGGTCAGCTCCATCAAGCGCTCATCGTCCTCGGCCAGCTGCCGCGCGCGCAGCCGCCACACCGTTGCACCGGCAAAACTGCCGGCGAGTAAACCGAACACGCTACCAAACATAATAAAGGCTACGCTTGTCATTATCTTCATCATACCAGTTTCTTCCCTGTAAAAATAGCCTGCTTAGACAGGCTATTTTATTGTGAGACTCAAATAATCCCTACTGCTGAATCGTCTGACAAAAGGCGCCACCGCCTTCTAGTGCAACTGCGACTGCAGCTTGGCGGTTATTTGTCTCGGTTGCCCCAAGAGTCTTAACCATTTCACCGTCACAAGTCGTGTTACGGCCGCCATAGACCATTTCCCCTTGGTCTGGCTGTTCGACACCGCCAACAAGTGTGTAGCCCTTACCCGTCTTTGGATCCTTGAATTCTCCAGTATCATCGTTCTTCCATTTCAAATAACTAGTGGCAAAGTCATCGACACTTCCGGAGGCTGGCAGCCCGCCGTTATTGTTGGTTGAATACTGTGTTAACTGACTAATAAATGTCCCGACATCATTACGGCGCTGGCTATCACGCTGGCTGCGCTGCAGCGCCGGCAGAGCAATAAAGACCATCAGGAAGATCAGTCCGGCAATCGCCAACACCAAGACCACCTCAATGATCGTGAAGCCTTTTGCTCTTTCTTTGTTACCTATTGCCTTCATCTACTTTACCCACCTTTCTATCGCTATCTTCTAGTCATGCTTGTGCTTATAGTACACGACCGGGATTATACTTGTCTAGAGTCTTATGGTATTTACCAGACTGTAAATCGGCAGCAGGATAGCCGCGACCATACCACCAGCTACAATGGCGAGCACCACCATGAGGATTGGCTCAATCGCCGTCGAAATCGTCCGAATCTCTTCATCGAGCTCATCTTCATAGACCTGTGCTGTCTTGCCCATCATCTCGTCGATCTTGCCCGATTGTTCGCCGATACTGATCATCTGTGCAACCAGCGGCAGTATATAGGCCTCATTTTGTAGCGATGAAGAAAGTGACTTACCACCGCGCACCTTTTCAGCGGCTCGCCCAATATCTTCTCCAATTAGCGTATTATTAACCGACTCTTTAGCAATCTCGAGCATATCAAGCATTGCTACGCCAGTCGCAAGTAGCGTTTGACCGGTACGGGTAAAGCGCGCCATATACAGCCTACGGAACATTCCCTTAAAGAGCGGCACGTTCAACTTAAAGGTGTCCATCCAGCGGATACCCGTATCGGTTTTGAGAAACTGAATAAGAAAATAGATGCCAATACCAGCGATAATGATCAGCAGCCAGCCATAGAGACGAACCACCGTAGCGAGACTCACCAGAATCTGTGTCAAGAATGGTAAGGTCTGATGGAGATCCTCATACAGCCGCTCTACCTGTGGCACAACGGTGACCAGCATGAACACCACGACACCAAGGATCACAACAAGGACGATGATCGGGTAGGTTAGCGCGCCTCGAATTTTGCTCATTACCGCCGCATCTTTTTCCTGCTGGGCAGCAATACGACGCAAGGATTGGTCGAGCGTTCCTGATGCCTCACCGGCTTTTACGAGTGCCAGGAAGATAGTGTCAAATACATTTTTATGCTGGCTAAACGAATCGGCCAAGGATTTACCACCTTCGACCGAAGCAATCACGTCGTCGAGCACCGCTTGGAACTGTTTATTCTCCGTCTGGTCGTGAACCGTGCGCAAACTTTGTGTCAATGGCAGTCCTGCACCGATCAATGTTGCCAGCTGCCGCGTGAAAACGACACGGTCTTTAGTGGTAATCCGACCGGTTAACCGAGCGAGTAAACTACGGTTCTCGCCGGCTTCCTGGATGTTGTGCGGCGTAAAGCCTTGGCTTAGGAGTAGCTTTGCTGCAGCGTTTTCCGACTCAGCCTGAACCGAGGCTTTCACGATCTTCCCTGTTGAAAGATCTTTGGCTTCATAGTCGAATCGTTTCATAGCTTATCCTGCAGGAGGTTTCTATCTAACCTCGCATCAACCTTTCAAATTCGGTAAGATCAACCGCATAGTTGCGAGCTTCGTCAAACGTCACCGTTCCGGACTGAACAAGGCTGACAAGTGTCCGATCCATCGTCTGCATACCTTGGTCCGCGCTGGTCTGGATGACCGCGTCGAGCTGATGACTCTTTCCCTCGCGAATAATATTGCGCACTGCTGAGTTGGCAATCAAGATCTCGGCCGCTACGACACGGCCGCCGCCGATAGCCGGCACTAGGCGCTGTGAACAAATCGCCATCAGGATATTCGAGAGTTGGGCGCGGATCTGCGGCTGCTGGTGCGGTGGAAAAACGTCGATCATTCGGTCGATCGATTGCGCCGCCGAGTTGGTATGAAGCGTGGCAAATACCAGGTGTCCCGTCTCGGCAATCGTAATTGCCGCCGAGATTGTCTCGAGGTCACGCATCTCACCGATGAGGACTACATCAGGATCTTGACGCAAGCTGGAGCGTAAAGCGGCCGAGAAACTATAAGTGTCATAGTGAACCTCACGCTGTACGACAACCGACTTCTTTGACTTATGCGTAAACTCAATTGGATCTTCAATCGTGATGATATGCTGCGGCCGCTCGGTATTGATCTTATCGACAAGTGCTGCGAGAGTGGTCGACTTTCCACTACCCGTCGGGCCGGTGACTAATACAAGCCCGCGTGGATAATCGGAAAAGTTATTGACAATCGGCGGCATACCCAGCTCCATAATATTCTTGATCTCATTCGGGATCAGACGTAGTGCTGCCGCCAGGTTGCCTCGTTCATGAAAAGCGTTAACACGGAAGCGGCCAAGGTTGCCAAACGCGAAGCTAAAGTCAAATTCTTTATCTTTTTGCAAAATCTGCTGTTGCTCTTGGTCTAGGATGGCAAACACGAGAGTTTCCAGTTCTGGCTCACCTAAGATATCGTAGCCCTGGACTGGTGTCAGACTACCGTCGATACGCAACATTGGCGGCAAGCCGACTTGCAAGTGAAGATCGCTCGCACGTCGCTTGACAACCTCTTCGAGTAATAATTCTATCCGTAATTCTTGGTTCATACTTTCCACCCTTATGCCGTATCCGCCGCGACGCGGTTTACTTCCTCAATTGTTGTTAAACCAGTCAGTGCTTTTAAGTAGCCATCCTGTCGCATCGTGATCATTCCTTGCTCCATAGCCTTACGCTGGATTTCCGCACTGGTTGCATGACGAACGATAAGATCTTGTATTTCCTCCGTCACGTCCATGACTTCAAAGAGGCCGGCTCGCCCCGAGTAGCCATGTGGCGTCCCGGGAGTATCTTTCCCCTTGACTAAAGTATAAGCGTTTTGCCCGGCTAGTGGCAAGTCTTTATATCCTAGATCCTGCGAAACTGCCGCAACCTGCTCTTTCGTCTTCGGTAGAATGTGGCCAACAGTGGTAAGGATATTCTGCGTTTCGATCGGGGTTGAGCTGTACACGTCGCGGTTCGGTGCTACGCGGCGCACCAGGCGCTGACCAATAATCGTGTTCACTGTACTGGCGATCAGAAACGGCTCGATCCCCATGTCGAGGAGACGCGGTAAGACACCGGCCGCTGAGTTGGTGTGGAGTGTTGAGAATACCAGGTGCCCCGTCAACGCCGCTTGCACCGCCAAATTGGCCGTCTCGGCATCGCGAATCTCCCCCACCATGATGATGTTCGGGTCTTGACGCAAAATCGAGCGTAACCCATTGGCAAAAGTCAGACCGACCTCACTATTAACCTGGATCTGATTGACCCCTTCCATCTTGTACTCAACTGGGTCTTCTAGCGTGACGATATTGACCGAGTCATCTTTGACTTCTTTGATCAGGGCATAGAGACTGGTTGACTTGCCGCTTCCGGTTGGACCCGAAGTTAGTACCATGCCGTTTGGACGGCGGATGCCTTTTCGGATGGCACGAAGTGCGCGCCCGGCGTATCCCATCTCCTCGAGGGCAAATGAGTTACTGGATTTATCAAGCAGTCGGATGACAACTTGCTCACCCCAGACCACTGGACTAATTGCAATACGGAGGTCTACCTCTTTGTTGGCAACCTTAATCGCAAACTGACCATCCTGTGGCGTCCGGTGCTCATCAATCTTGAGGTTCGACAAGATCTTGATACGACTCACCAGTGCCGGCTCAATGCTCTTCGGTAGCTGCATGACCTCGCGGAGCACACCGTCGACGCGGCAGCGAATCTTGAGTGCCGACTCAAACGGCTCAATGTGGATGTCGCTGGCCTTTGTTTTCACCGCATACTCCAAGATAGTGCTGAGTGCACGGCTAATCGGTGAATCCTGTACGAGTGTCTTGATGTTGGCACTTTCTGCTGCTTCGGCACTTGAGGCCGCTTTTTCAGAACGCACCGCTTCATCCACCGAAGAAAGGTCGGTCTTGTATTGGTCGAGTACGTGTCGAATACCCGGTTCACTAGTCATGAAGACCTTTAAGGGCCGCTGAATCAAATTAGCAAGGTAGTCGACCGCTTGCACATTATTGGCGTCGAGCATAGCAACCGCCAAACGGTTTTGAACTTCGGCGAGGGGTACCGCCATGAACCGCTCGGCAATCTCTATTGGCAGCAGTTCAAGAATTTTCTCATCAATCAGTGTGTTTTGCAGATTAACATAGGGTACCCCGGACACTTGGGCGATAGCGTGTGTCAGCAACTCGTCATCGACCGCGCCTTTTTCGGTTAGCACCTTTAGCATCGGTTGATTGGTTTTCACTGCATCACTTTTTGTCTCATCGATAACCGATTGTTGAACCAACCCTTCGTTAACTAAAAGCGAGAGTAGCTTTTCCTGGAGCTCCGTCGTGATAAGGGCCACTGATCCCCCTACTGTTTACCGACCGTTACGTTGACCGTCGGGTTGATAGCGTCGCTATTAAAAATAGTCGGATCCGGCTGGCTGACCTTGGCTGTATATTCGTCGATAGTCTTTACCCTAACCGATTCTTGTGAGGGGCTGAGACCGGGAATAATACTAACAATACTGTAGGCGGCAATTACGCTCAACGACGCGATCAGGGTAATCATGGCTATATCGGTTTTCTTCATGGCTGCACCGCCTTTGTGCTTAGTTCAATTGTTGCTTCAGGCTGGTAATACGCAGCTGCTTTGACATTCATGGTAATTTTTTCGCTACTTGTTTGGACTTCAACCGACTGGACGTTAATAGCGCGGATCGATTTCTCCAGGTTCTGCAGTACTTGCTTGAGCAAGCTACCCTCTCCTGATTTGACACTGACCGAAAATTGGAAAGATATCGTGTTGTCACCAGCGCTGCTATCCGCCGTTGTGTCTTCACCGCTATTTTCTACACCGGCAATCGGTGTCACATTCAATGATTCGACCGTCACGCCAGGCACATTCAGTAATTTCTGCTGCAAGGAAGCCCCGAGCGCCGAAGAGTTCGCCTGCGACGGCAGAGCATCGAGGATCACGGCAAGCGCCTTACTGTCTTCCGGTTGCGGCGTCTCACCAAGTGCCTGGTTGCTCTCAAGGAGACGAATATTATCATTTAGGTCAGTCACTACTTCGTTATTCTTTTTTAGCGTCTGAACCGTGGTGTTTTTCTCACCAATCACCTTTTGCTTAAACATAATTTGTCCAAATAAAGTAAACGAGAGTACTAGCGCCGCTCCAACCAGTGCCGAAGCAACCGCCACCCAGATAAACATCGTCCGGTTGGCGTGTTGGATCTGCTGGTACTTCCTGATTCCTTTGGTATTTTTCGGCATTAATTCTCTCCTCCCGTTGGGTTGGCAGTGCTAAAGAGACTTTTTGGCACACCGAGTACCGAATCAGTGGCGTTATATTTGTTCGGTGCGACGATCTTGCCTTGCTGCGACGTACGAGCAAACAACTCCAAAGGATACGTGAATTGCATTGTGAAACGGAGCGTCTTCTCGCCGTTTGAATCCTCACCGTAGCTACGGTCACCGTCGGTAACCTCTAGCGCGATATTGATCGGCTCCTGGCGTATGCCAGCCTGACCGTAGTCGAACTTGGTCTCCTCGATTGTTTTCTTAAAGACCTCTAGTGCTTCGTAGCCATTTTTGGCCTGGCCTTCGATCGTGATCATCGTGCTTTCGGTATCAAGCGTTAGTCGTGAGATCGTCACGTCATTCGGTGAGTCGGGGATTATCGTCGTCGCAATGTCAAAAAGACGCGAGGAGATAAGCTTATTATTGTGCATTTCGGTCAGCGACGCCAGCTGTTGCTGCAGCGTCAGTGTTTTTGCGAGATCAGGAACCTTCTTGAGCTTCGCACTCTGTTCGTTGATCGACCGGTCGGCGCTGGCATCCGCTATCGCTAAAGCGCCATAGTTATACAGTCCGAGTAGTACAACGATACCGACAGCGGCGATCGTAATAACAATACATGCCGAGATAACGTTATTGCGTAGCTTACGCGCTCTCAGAAGCTCAAGCTTGACGTCAGGGATGAGATTGATCTCAATCATCTAGCTATTCCTCCGCTGCGCTAGCCCGACCACCGTCGCAAACTCATGCATTACTGGCAGCAGATTCTGTTGGTCAGCCTGTGAAACCCGTACCTTCTGCCAGGGGTTAGCAATTTCCGCACGAACACCGGTTTTGGCGGCAATATATTCGCCAAAGCGCGGAATACTCCCGCCAAACCCCGCCAGCAAGATACCTCCTACCGGTGTATTGGGATAGCGCGTCTGAAAGAATTTGACTGATTTTGTCAGCTCACTTGTAAAATTGTCGAGCGTTGCCTCGAGTGAGCGTAGTACCTGGCCATCGAGACGATCAGGTGCCAGCCCAAATTTCAATACGAATTGCCTCGCCTGGTCTTCCTGAACGTTAAGGTTTTGTACGACCGATTTGAGGAGGGTTGAAAGCCCGACTGGTATGGTGCGTACCAGTCGTGGAGCATCGCCAAAAGTAATCGCAATATCAGTCGACTGTTCGCCCATATCGAGTAACAGCCGAGCGTCGGCTACGCCACTCGGCAGAAGCGAGCGAATCATCGCCATCGGATCTGGCTCGGCGGCAATCACGTTCAAACCAAGATTTTCAATAAATTCGAGCTGATCTTCGGCAAACTTGACCGATGTACTAGTCAGTAGTACTTCTTGTTGCTTGGGATCGTGCAGCGACTGTCCGAGTAGCTTCCAGTCGACCTTTGCCTCATCCATCGCCATCGGAATATACTGGTCAATCTGGTATTTAATCGTGTTACGTAGCTCTGCTTCACTCATCGTTGGTACATCGATGACGGTTGTGAAGGTCTTTTGCGATGGTAGCCCAATAGCAACGTCGCGCGTCTTGACGCCACTTTGCCCTATCGCCGTCATAATTACTTCACCTAAGCGGCGACGCGTTTCGGGTGAGTCACCCGCCGTTACCTTCATGTCCACTGGTGCGTAGCCGTAATGTGCCAGTTCCCAGGCATCCTGCCCAATGGCATGGAGTTGTACGACTCGCACTGCGTTCGTACCAATATCGAGTGCAAAGAAGTCGCCCACGCCTTTTAGTAATGCCATAATACCCCTCATTATACATAAGCGCTATGAGTGGAGCAAGCGCTTTACACCTTTAAAAACGTGGCGGCAATTCCAGGATATCCACAGTTTGCGCGGCACGATTATCAGCCTGTACCTCTCGGTATGCCCATACGTAGGCGTCGGGACGGAGATTGAATATCTCAGCAGGTTCGCCTTTAGCATCCTCGTTGCGTGCTCCAGCGGTACGTCGCAGGTGCAGGGAGGTGGTGATAACTGGGCCATTTACAGTCAAGGGATTGTCACACACAGCGTTGGTCAGCTTTGCTGTCAGTGAAACATCCGAGCAGGTATTGATACTCCCAGCACCCGTCTGCCCGTCATCATCCTCGCCCCTTGCAGCGGTTACTAGCCAACTATCTATCTGGGTCGTGCTGTTTTTGATGTTGATAGTGTCGGCGATCAGAATAACTTGAGGTAAGCGGCTATCGGTATCATAGGTACCATTCTGATAAGTAATCGACCCATCGATCGTCAGTTTGCCTTTGACGTATAAAATGACTGTACTGTGAATATTGTTACTATTAGGGAGTGTTACGTCACCGTTGGCGACATAGAGGCCGCTTTTACCAGTCAAAGCCCCACCTCCCCAGTTTTGTGCGCTACCAAGTCGTGCCTGGTAGTATTCAGCTATCCTCGGAGCACTCGGTATAAGGCCAAACTTACCATACTGGTTGCTCCCAGCGTCGGTATTGGCAAACGTCAGTCGCGACCAGCTGGGCATTGATCCGTTACTACCGTTGGTATATGGTGCCCCAGAGCCAACGAAGCCATTCAACCCGCCGGAGAGAACCGCATACTCGCCAAAGCTACCGTACGTCTTGCCATCTGCATAACTGCTCGTCCCTGAAGTCACGGCGCCTTGAGCGACCAAGTCATTACCTCGGATCTGCACACGTGGACGTTTCGCGACAACAATACAGGCAGCATCGCTATGACGCCATTTACGCGTACTGTAGTCATATTTTTGGTACTCAACCCAGTGGTACACCTTCCTGTAGCGCAGAAGCTCGCCTTCGATGCCGTTGCCGTTTTCGTCACCAGTTTCGTATACAGGCACCCGATACCACAGTTCTCTTCGTGATTTAGGTCTTGTTTCCGGGGGAAGATAGACCGATGAAACATAGCATACCCGTGAACCGGCCGCCAAGTCACCGAGCACACCTGTCCGTGATATGTTGACATTACCATTCGGCTCCTTGCGGGCATGCCCTGGCGGAGAACTCTCCTGGGTGCAGGTTGCTCCCGCTGGGCAGGCGAACGCACTGTCGCCACCACTGTACGTGCTCGTCACGGTAGCCGGATAGACAATCTTATGTACCTGCCAGGTAATACGCGAAGATTTAAATTGCTTCTCTGCAGGTGGACCGGGCCACGTTGTCACATCGATTCTTCCATCGCTTACCCCAGCGCTCCAGTTATACTCACTTTGCGGCTCAGCCGCATCGGGAGCAACGTCGGCATAAGGGGTAAAGTCACCAACATTACCGATTGGGATACATTTTGGCTCAGAATACTCCCACCTATTGAGTAGGCCACCGTCTCCATTACCCTTGCGTTTCCACGGCTTAACACCGATTTCCTGACAGACCTTCTTGCCCACGTCAACATCCTTTGCTGTGTAAGCAGTGCGTCTCGTCAATATTGTTCCCACACTTCCTCCACTCGCAATCGTCCCCTGAGCCGCGGTTGTCTTTGGACTGTCAGTGCCGCCCGACCTAAAGAATTGGCGGACTTTCCATGATACCGCTTTGTCAGTCGTATCAGCACCGAGGTTTATGACGTCGTGCCGCCACTTTGCCTGCTGGCCTGATTTTACTTGTGTCGCGTTATTGACGGTTTTTGGGCTCAACTCCCAGCCCGGGCATTGGAAGTTTTCCGCTCCATAGATACTGTCGCCTGGCAAGCCGACGTAGATGAAGTTACTAGCACCTCCACTCGTCCCTGTACCCCAGACATTCTTGATGATCAGGACATACTTTTTATCTGGATCCATATTCTTAATCTTGGCTGTCGCTGTAGCGGTAGTACCATTCCTTGGCCGAAACGCTGCAATAGAGCCAATATCATCAGCAAATGCCCCCCGATAGCCGAGCGCATTAGGATTATCCGGGTTATAGCGAGGGTACCGATTGTAGTCTACATACTCGGAGGGTGTGAGAGCTACCGGTTTATTGTTGTTATCTTTATCGATCCAAGCAATATAGAACTTAACTGGTGGCCCTGCTTGCAAGCCATTGTCCGAGTCATAGACAGAAACATCCTTATTTTGCTTATCCGTTATCCTACACGGAAGAGCAAAGGCAAACTTATGGGTCACTGGCCCGGCCCTACCGACCTCTTTAGCCAAGGTTGAATTATTCAGACCGCCACCTCCAGTATCGATGTTACCGATTAACGAGTCGGTCGGTCCAACGACCTTAAAAGTGCTGATCTGACCACTTCCAATATTCCGTACTAGCGTGTCTGGACTCACATATCTAATAGCTATCTTTAGGTAGTAAAGACCAGTGTCGGGATCTTCTTCAGTCAAACGCGGCCCGCGATATGTGCCATAAAACTTCGGGCTAGTCGAGTCTGGTGTATTGTGCGCCATCGAAGAGTTACAGACGTCTTTCCCCTTTATCCGGTATACCTCATTGTTGCTCTGATTGCCTGCCTCAGATATCCGTACTTCGATAAAATCGCTCGTTAGCGGACGGGCAGCTGTGCCATACGCTCGACATAGCCCACCATCGCCTTCACCTGCGTTATAGATACTAATTGTCTTCGGGCTACCAGAGGTTGAATACATACCAAGACGCACTTCTTCAACGTCACCATGCTCACTGGCAATCAACAAGTGCTTCGCCATATCATCCCGGCTTGTATTGTCCTGATAGATATAGTTCCCGTTGGTCGGCGACTGATTAGTAAGATTAACGGCTCCCACCGAAGGCGAGAGTCCGAATAGAATGATTAAAGTACTCGATAAAAGCGTGAGACCAAAGATAACACTAAAGCGTTCCCACCTTCGCACGTAATCAGCCGTCATTTACAGCACTCCCCCGCGTTTTTCGTTGATATAGTCAATGTATAGCTGGTAATCTATTGGGTCAGATGTTTGCTCTTTGGCTGCTTTCTCGGCCTGCGCAAATAAGGTATTGGCCGTAGCTTTATCGCCTTGCTTAGCATAGGCGTACGCGCCGTCGACCAACTCAACACAGCTCATAGCATCGAGAGCTACCGTTTTCTCAAGCTGCTTAAACGCGGCCAGCGCCTGATCATACTGTCCGAGGCGTATTTGTGTATCCGCCAGTTGAGTCAGGTAGTTTCGTTTTTGCTCTGCCGAGGCATCCGCAGCCGGCTTCTGTTGCTCAAGCTCCTTGAGTTGCCGCGTATTTTCCGTATCTATCGCTACTTTGGTAGCACGCTCATCGGCTGCCTTTTTCTCTGCTGCTTTTTGTTCGGCCTGATAATTTGACCACTGACTGTATCCAAAAACACCTGCCCCAGCGAGGAGCACTACGCCAAGAACTATTAGCCACCGCCTGAGATGGAATGTACGCCTTGATTGTTTAATCAGCTTGGCCATAACTTACTAGTAATAATAGCATAAACGGTTCGGAAGACATATATTCGTTATATCGTCGCTACCTCTGGTATAATAAGAAAAATGAGTCTTACTATTGGCATAGTGAGTTTCTAACACAACTACCTTTTGAGATAAAACTTGCTATGCCGCCCACCGATTCTGGCAATCGAGGCTATTCTGACAAATACATTGACCGCCTCAAAATAAATCTAACAAGGTAAAAAGTAATTTTTTGTATCTACAGTAGTTTATCTGCTTTATGCTCCGAGCAATTACCCGTGCTGTCGAATCCTTCGAATGTTCCTGATTTAGGTTCAGCTACTTCGTATATTGACCCGTCGGTTTCAATTCACTGTTTTCTTCGATGCAATATTAGCTAATTTTCTGTTCTTCAAAAATGCGTTCAACTTATCAAGTTCTCTTTTAAGCTAGTTGTTCGATGGTTTATACTAGAAACTGATGACTACTAAAATAAACAGACTATCCCGTACGCTCAAAACGAAAGATGCAGTTTTTATCGGACTTGGTTCAATGATTGGGGCTGGTATTTTTACCGCTTTAGGGCCTGCTGCAAGTGTGGCCCAAGCTGGACTTATCATTGGCTTAGCTATTGCGGCGTTTGTAGCTTTTTTCAACGCTAGCTCCTCTGCTCAACTAGCTCGACTATATCCAGCATCGGGTGGTACATATGTATATGCTAAAGAACGGCTCAATGATTTTTGGGCATGGCTCGCTGGATGGGGCTTTATCTTTGGTAAGTTGGCAAGTTGTGCGGCAGTCGCTTTGACGTTCGGATATTATCTGTCGCCTGATTACGCACGGTACTTAGCGGCAGCGGCAGTTATTGTTTTTATGATTGTAAATTATCTAGGAGTCAAGAAAACTGCCAACGCTACTAAAGTTATTGTCGCTATAGTATTACTGTCGCTACTAGCGATTGTGGCATTGATTTTGAGCGGTAAACCAAGTTTGAGCAACCTACAGCCCTTATTGGGACAGAGCGGACTGTACGGTATTTTGCAATCGGCTGGTATATGGTTCTTTGCATTTGCTGGATACTCCCGAATAGCAACGCTTGGCGAAGAAGTGAAAGACCCCGAAAAATCTATCCCTCGTGCAATTATGATTGGTTTGATTTTGACCCTGATTATCTACACAGCAGTGGTGTTATCTGCGCTACTCCTAGTTGGGTCAGAAACACTATCGCAATCCAATGCGCCACTTGTAACCGCCGTGCAGCAAGCGGGTTTTGACGACTGGCAGTGGCTTATAAAAGTCGGCTCTACATTTGCGACGTTAGGCGTACTTTTATCCCTTATGACGGGAGTGAGCCGCACGATGTTTGCGATGGCAGACGACCACAAATTACCAAGTTACTTGGCTCGTGTCCATAAAGTCAATAAAGTACCGCATCTTGCCGAGATAACAGTTGGTCTGATAATTGCTGCCGTTGTATTACTAGTTGATATTCGTTCTGCGATTGGCTTTAGCTCATTCACCGTGCTTTTGTATTACACAATTACAAATATGGCCGCCTTCACTCTAAAACCAAGTGAGCGTTTTTTTAGTAAAGGTCTAGCGGTACTCGGTTTCATTAGCTGTTTGGTTTTGGCATTTACGCTTCCAGTGATGTCAGTCGTTGCAGGTAGTTCTGTTATGGTAGTGGGTGTGGTTATTTATCTACTACAAAAGCAAAATAATAAGCCCTAAATTTGGACTAATGCTAGAAACTACACTGTTTCAATATCGTTTGGGTTCTAATGGTGCGGCTAAAACGACACCCCTCAAACAATTGCACGAACTCTAACTCCTTTTTCTGAGTAATTTATCGACTTTCGTATAGTCTAATGGTTTACCAGAAACAGCGTTGAAGCCTTTATTGAGGAACACTAAATAGGCGTGTTGTAGTTTGTTGCTAGCATCGAAATAGTTTTTCTCATTCTTGCCAGATACGTTCATAAAAAGCGTCGTTATCAAGATTGAAGCAAACCCAGAAACAGCTAAAGCAAATCCTAGTGTATTAACTTCGTTTTTAACAAGCTGTTCAAAAATGAACCAAATAATCAAGAAGACGATTGCATACACTATACCTATCTGCATGAACCTTGAGTCAGATTCAAAGTTCTTGTTATTATTCCATGAATCACTTTCGCTTCCACGAATGCCATTCATAGTTTGTTTTTCAAAGTCGTTATATTGTTCCTGCCAGAAATCCTCAATAGAAACCCCTGTTTCCTTGTGTTGCGAATACACATACTTGATGACATCATCATTAGTCATACTTTGTATTTCTTTTAAGGATAGGTATTTAGCTTGTGGGTATGCAGTTTTATTCATAGTAGATACTTAATATCATACATTAATGACCGTAATCTACTAAATAGACGTTATTAATCATACTGTCTGGGAAATCTTCTAAGTAATCGCTTATAGACTGTACTGCTACGGGCTTTGCCTCCTCTTTTGGATAACGATATATACTAGTTGATATATGGAAAAGCAATCGAAGTTAAATTGTTTTCGTCCGCTAGTCGCATAGATTCGTAATAGCAACTATAAAGTATCGCAGGTTCTTCGCCATGATGCTGTCCATATATTGGTCCTAAAGTGTGCATAGTGAATTCTTAACACAACTACCTTTTGAAATAAAATTGACTATGCCACCTACAGATTCGGGAAGACGGGGCTATTCTGATGATTACGTTGCTGCCTTGAACCAAGAACTTCTTTTGACCTCTGATTTTCCCCTTAAAGCCTATGCCCTGTAATATACTAGTACTTGTGTTAGATATTTTTAAGAACATAGAAACTTGGGTGACGTCCATTATGGAGCAGCTCGGCGAACCGGGAGTTGGCCTGCTAGTGCTGCTTGAGAATCTTTTTCCGCCGATACCTAGTGAAATTATTTTACCACTCGCTGGTTTTACCGCTAGCCAAGGTGAATTCTGGATTATTAGTGTTATATTATGGGCAACGCTCGGTTCTGTAGTCGGAGCAATATTATTGTATTATGTTGGTGCAATGTTAGGACGTGACCGTACACGTGCCATATTCCGGAAAATGCCTCTCGTAAGAATTAATGACGTTGATAAAACCGAAGCATGGTTCCTCAAGCATGAAGCCAGAACAGTCTTCTTCGGAAGAATGATTCCTATTTTCCGCAGCCTTATATCGATTCCAGCAGGAGTTGAACGTATGAACATGGCGTTATTTATTGCGTATACGGCTGTTGGAAGTTTGATATGGAATAGTACACTTATCGGTCTTGGGTTTATACTCGGTGAGAACTTTCATCTAGTTGAAGAATACGTCGGCTTCTTTCAATACTTGGTTATAGCGGTCGTTCTCTTAGGAATTGGATACTTTGTCATCAGGCGACTGCGACAAAAACAAAACGAACAACAATAGCATTAATCATGTACGCCGCCTCGGTATAGTTATAAGTACTGTTGCCTTTTTGATTAGTCAATCACTGCTAAAGCCCAAAATTCGTAAATAAATCAATAGCTAATGTCTCGTAAACATTTACTATTTGCAACCATTGAGTTAGCCATCATATTCGACTAAGACTACTTTTTTTACCGATGTATTAGGATTATCTTCTAAATAGTCAGTTAATGACCCAACCGCAATCCCTTTCGCTTCTTCTTTAGGATATAAATATATCCCTGTCGATATATACGGGAATGCTATTGATGTAAGATTGTATTCATCGGCAAGACGCATTGACTCGTAGTAGCAACTATATAGTATCTCTGGCTCTTTTCCGTGATGCTGTCCGTATATTGGTCCTACAGTATGTATTACAAACTTAGCAGGTAGATTATATCCTTTGGTTATTTCTGCATCACCTCGCAAACAATACCCTATCTTCCTACATTCAACGTCTATCTCTGGTCCTGCTGCGTCATGTATCATTCCGCACAGCCCTGCTCCACCAACAAGTCCTGTGTTAGCTGCATTAACGATTACATCGACTTCCATAGTAGTTAAGTCGCCTGTTACATACTTAATCATTTATTTCTATTATACCCCTTGAGAGTATTAATACCTTCCCTATGAAAACAGATGGGCTTTATTCCCATCTGTTTTACATATCATCTATTAGGACTAATAAGTTGACTTCGTTTTAGAGGAAAGTTCACCATTTGAGTAAATAACCATAATGCTACCCTTATCTATGAACGGGTTACCATAGCTACATGATTCTGACTTGCCTAACTCACCCATATCACTTTCGGTACAGTTATCCGATTCTTTACCTGTCGCTTCTTCAACTTGAGCTTTTGTCATACCCGTTTCGAGTTTTGCATACGCAGCTTCAAGGTCAAACTTTGCAGGTTCTTCTGTTTCTGCTGGTGCGTCTGACTGAGTTGTAGGAGCCGATTCTTCTTTAGTATTAGTAGTAGAGTCTTCACTACCACCTGCTGCACCTGCGATGATTCCAATCAGCACGATAATGCCAATCCACACCCATACTCTTTTGTACCAGGCTTTTTTAGGTTTATTATTTTTATCCATCTGGTTTTCCCCCTTGTGGTTATTTAGACGATGTCCAAATAAAAAAGGACACCGTGTGATAGATGTCTTACGTCTCGTAGCAGTAGGATTTGCTCCAACTGGTTACACACGATGCCCATTTTAAGAGCAAAACTGTGCAGTCACCTGCAACTTAACTACTGCTATTTTATTGTGAAACGTAAGACTATTACAGTATAACACCCGCCCAATAATCGAGCTATCATATAAACCCTAAACCCCATTAACAGTGGCGTATCAGTGACAGATTCGTTTTCTGGTACTTTATTATTTAGTAGTTAAGCGTTAAAGTTACACTATGAATCTTTCACTCAACTTAACTAAAATTGATAAGAAAAACGACTCTAGAGAAAACTTAATAGCTATCCGTGTGCAAACTCTTATAGATGATAAGTACTTCATCAACGACTTTGTTGAGAAACAAAGTTATGTAAGCGACGACCATTCTAATAGTCGCACTCACATTGGGAGTTATTACTTTGATAAAGAAGAAGGTATTTATGGAGGCGGAATTGATGTATACCTTTTGTATACGAAAGAACAAGGACCTCTAATTGTCGGAGTCCTTTCAAAAGCAATGAGTATAGCTGGTGACAATAAAGCTGTATTATTCGAGTTACCTGTTGCACTAACCGAAGACTCACTAGCTCGTTCATCTGAACTTGGCTTTGACATCTCGTTACCTGATGACGAGACTCAGTGGATTGATAGTGATTTTATTTCTGAAACTTATTTCGGCGGTAGTACTGTTATCACAACTACAACTCAGACCACTTTTCAAAAGACTGTTGCTGAAAAATACCACCTATACATCACTGTGGAATAGTCCGCTCAAGCACTCTTTAGCAATAAGAGTTCTATAATTGCGATTTTAAGAATGCGATAATTTCATTCTGCTGACTGGCTGGTAGCTTTGATGATGCTCGCAAGACTACGTTCCCTACTTGCTCTACTGCACCTGCATCTAGGATTGTTCCTTGAGTTCCTTGTAGAGTTTCAGTCCGACTTGTAGCGTCTTCTTCATTAGCGAATACTTCAATAGCTCCGCCTGCGTCAGTACCCCATGTCGAGTCTTCACTGGTGTATTCAGTTCGTGAATCCCAGAAAGCAGCACCATGTGAATATGAGCCAGCTTTACCAAGGGTGCCATTAGGGTCGTTCTCTTCGTTAAAGACTTTTGTCTCTGTTACTGTAGAGAAATTGCCCTTAGTAGCGTCCATTATTTCACTTAGTTTAGTATTGCCTATTGTAGTTTCATTAGTGCTGTCAGTTGAATCCGCAGTATCGTTCGATGTATCGGTATTTTTAGTATTATTAGTTGAAAAGGCTTCGTCTAACTTTTTACTAATCTCGTATTCTTTGTATTGGTATCCTGCTACTGCTCCTATTAATAGAGCTGCTATTGCTACGATAATTGGAATGATTATTCGTTTTTTAGAACTATTATTCATTTTTTCTCCCTCGCTTATGTTAATTAATTGTAGCATTCATTTTATAGTTACTTGTACCTATAATAATCCTACGGTCATTTATGCACTCTTCAATAGCAATTCAAAATATTCAGTCCCGCCAAAAGGAATCTTCTGCTTTATGATTTTCTTGCCCTCTATTGAGCTAGCTAAGTGAATAGTAAATGCCCCATAGAAATCATTGATTTCATCGACCGATTTAGTAAGCCAATCCTTTTTCGCTATGTCTTCAAACAAATCTAGCTGACTACGCTTCGAAGGCTCAAGTTGGTAACAATATATACCAATCGTAGTTACATCTGCACCACTAGGTCGTTGATTAAATAATTCCATAGCTCTACGATATACTTCTTGATTCGTATAGAACGTAGACTTGTGCATTCTTTTTGAACGCCAATACTCCCCATTTCGGAATGTTGCCCATACACAGATGCCTCGTGCTTCTACGTTTCTGAACCGCAATTTCATACCAGTTGTTTCACATAAGAAACTCAAGCAAGGAAGCAAATATTCGTTCTTATTAGATGGATTCTTCACCACCCATTGCCGACCAACCATTCCTAATTTAGTATCGTAATCATCTATCTCATAGCCTCTCAGACGTTTATGCCAATAAAGCCCCATAATACTCTTAAACACTCTTTTCTTGAGCATATATTCATCAGCCGAAAGGAACTGTAGTGGCGACATAATGCCATAAGAATTAAGCCTCGCCTCATTGCGTTCAGCAATACCGCTTAAATCTGTTAATTTCATTTCTTTGTAATATGCCTTCAAATTAGTATGGTCTATTACATCTAGACCGTCTGGCTTGTGCCAACCAGCCGCTTGTTTCGCTAAGAAACGATTCGTACCGATACCAATATTAATTCGCATATAGTCACCGATGTCGTCTTTCACACGTTGCTTGATTTCATATCCAATATCACTAAGACTTCGACCATTCAGCACTGGCTCCATGCCATGAAAATCAATAATACCTTCATCAATCGACTTCATCTTGATATTAGGAGAATAGTCTTTCATTATCTTCACTAGCTTTTGATACACAACATTATATTTAGGTGCATCTGTTTCAAGCATTACAAACTCAGGACATATTGCCATCGCATCACTTAATCGTGTACCGACCTTTATACCTAACGCTTTAGCCTCATAGCTTGCCGCAATCACACAACACTCTTTTGAGAGTCGATTTGTAACACCCATAGGCATATTCCTTAATGTAGGGTGTGCTTGTTGTTCGGTTGTTGCAAATGCACTATTCAAGTCGATGTGCATTATCATCGGTTTTTCTTTATTAATACCTTCCACTACTGTGACCCTCCACTATACTTGCTAACGTCCATGTCAAATGTTCAGCATCAAACTCAAGACGATAATCGTTCGAACCATCACTCATTTCAAAGACATGTATCATACGTTTACCTTTTGTCGTGGGGTGTCTCATACCAAACACGGTAAACACAATCTCTTGTCCTCGAAACCTCATCTTCCAAGGCATACATAAGACCCTCTCAGCCGTGTTGGCGTGAAAGATGGGTACAATGTCAACTCGTTCATTAACCACGTGTGAGGGGTTCATAAACGTGCCTTAGACATAAAAGTCTTAGCATGCCGTACTGCTAAAAAAGCCTTTAGGCGTTTTTCTAAGATACAGTCCAACTTTTCGAGGCTAGAGGGCTGTCTGTCCGTCTCGATATATTCTGTCCACTGCTGATTTTTTTGTTCTTGCTTCATACAATAACTACTCCATACTTTAGAAATTAAAAAACAACTAAAACGAGATGTTTAGCTGTACGGGTTTAATTTATAAGGCCATCTGGTGGAGTGTACTAACCGTTGATAGTATCCTCACGACAGGGAGCCGAGTATTGTATAAAGACTTTCAGGGACGCTTTGCAGATGCCAGTGTGTATGTCGTCTATTAGTATTATATACCTGCATAGCAGAATTAGGAAAGTATATTCGGATTGGTGAAATGTGGCTTATCATCAGAAAATCGAGCAAACTGACCCTTTGAAATCCTAACCTCGACAGCATACGGATTCCACTCGCTAATGGGATATGGTTCTCCATTATTTTCCACCAATCGCAAGGTATCCCAGCCATTCGGTATATATGCATTAGCGATGGGTTTAAGTTGAAAGAAGATTTCTCTTTCGGCAGCTTCTAGTAAATCATTGTCCGTATATATCCAGTCAGCAGGTTTGAGTTCGCTCAACTCTGAAAGTATTCTCCACTCGACTTGGTCGCCAAAGAAATATAAATACTGGGTCAGTAGCGGTTGGCGATGTATGGGTCTGCCTGCCTTCCAAAGTTTTTTGTGGTGATTCCAGCGACCTGTAATAGAACTGTTAGACTTGCCAACATAGATACACTCACCCGTTGTTTTATTGAACGCACCATAAATACCTTTCGTCATGTATATATCTTAATATGGATAGTCCGTATTTGATTCACGAAATATTTTCAGCTAGCAGTTCTTGAACCATTCGCATGAGTACATATCAACAGCTATCGCATACAATAGTAATAATGAGTAGCGAATCACTAACAGACAAACAGGCAGAACTAGAGATTTTACTTCCGATTGTTGATGAGTACACTCGCTACAAAAAGCCAGAAAAAATACAAATACCTACGCCTGCGTTTGATTCAAACTCCATAATGAGCGGAGAGTCAATGTTTCAAGTACACGAATTATTAAAGATTGAAAAGACACTTCAACGTCTGGAAACCCAGGGACTTATAAAAATTCTCTCTATGTTCGGTACTTTAGACGGAATACGAGTATCTATCGTAGACGTAGATGCCTTACTCGAACGGTATAAATTACTCGATGAGTCTATACCCTCAAAAGGTAACCTACCTAGAATCATCTATTCAATGAAAACTGGTGAAGGTAAAATCAACGGCGAAGGTTTCAAATTATACAGGAAAAAAGACAACCGAAAGCTGTTTGGTAAATTGCTTAACTCCCCCGATTATCGTTTAAGCCGCTCGGAAGCAATGAAAGTCGTAAACCTCCGAACAACAGTAAAAGACCCTGATGGAATTAACGATTTTAGCAAAAAAGTTTCAAAACTTCGAGCAGGTTTAAGGGGTCTTAGCAAAGAGCATCTCAGGTATCAGAATAATGTCCTGCAATTATTTGCGGACGTAAAAATAACAGATAAGAATCGTTAAAAAAATCTTTATTCACCTCAAGAATTAGCACCGCATTCGGTTACATTTTCTTCAAAAATGGGCATACAATTAAGAATAGACAAACAGCAAAAAGCATCGTAGTTAATAGTTTGTCCGCTATGGTGCTTACAAGGAAATAAAATGGTTACATCAGAAAAGAAAATAATTGATGTGGCTTCACTCGATTCACTTATGACGCAGTACTTCCCTACTGCAAGGTGGACGGTGGAGAGCATCATACCAGAGGGAGGGCTGACCATATTGTCAGCAGCACCAGGCTCGTTCAAAACGTGGCTAATGCTTGAAATAACTCTCTCCATTGCGGAAGGTAGAAGCCTTTTTGGAAAGTACAGTACCAACAAAACAGGCGTCCTATTTGTAGACGAAGAATCGGGTCCTAGAATGCTACAAGAACGCTTTAAGCAGCTAGGCTCTGTTGAAGGATTACCGATACACTATACCTCTCGTCAGAATACGAGAGTAACAGAGGCATACGTCGAAAGCCTTTTAGTTATCTGTAAGGAAAAAGAAATCGGCTTAGTGATGTTTGACTCTTTAGTTCGACTTCATTCAAGCGACGAAAATGCCTCCAAAGATATGTCGGAGTTGTTTAACCTATTTAGACAACTTACTGATAGTGGGCTGTCTGTACTTATCGCTCACCACAATCGAAAACCTAACCAAGGGAACTACAATCCATCGGGAGATATGAGAGGTAGTTCCGACATACTTGCCGCAGTTGATTGTCACATGGCGATGAGCCGTCAAAATGGCAGTGAATACGTTTTAGTTCAGCAGACTAAAAACCGTTATATGCCAGAAATACGACCCTTCAAATTACGCTTTGTTTTGGAAAACGAAACCAGTTATTTTGAGTTTGTAGGCGAAGAAAAAAATCGGTCAAGTGAACGAGCTGACGACAAACAATATATCGTCGATACATTGAAGATTAACGAGTCGGATATTACAAAGAAGCTGCTTTATGAGTTACTTGCGAGTAATGGTAAAAAGATTGGTATGAATCGACTTGGTGAATACCTTGAAGAACTAATCGTTGATGAGTTAGTCTTCACCTCCGAAGGTCCAAGAACTGCCGTTTACTACCATATCAGAACCGATACAGGAGTGCGTTAGAAACGTATTACTATATATGACTGATTTTCTAAACGACTCGCAAAAAAAGAAAAATAAAGAACCTACTGTCGTTTATCGACAAGTAGAAAAAGAAACGATTCTGATTGAACAGGTATTTAACATGCTGTTCGAAATGGTAGAAGAAAATAACAATCCAACGGATTGATGTTTACAAATACTAATAACTATTTATAATAATAAGTACTATGTCTGAATATAAGTTTTATACAGTTGCGGAAGTTGCAGAAATACTCCAAGTTCACTGGCAAAGCGTGTTGAATTACATTAAGAGCGGCAAGCTGAAAGCGGTGAAATTAGGTAAGGGTTATCGAATAAGTGCCACCTCACTCTCCAAGTTTATTTCAGACAGTACTAAAAGGAAAAAGCAATGAAAAAAGTGGCAATATATATGCGTGTGAGTACAGCTCACCAAGAAGATGAAGAAACGATTAAAAGCCAATACATGGAACTTGAAGCTAGAATCTTGGCTGATGGTTATGTACTATCTCCCGACCTAATTTATAAAGATGATGGTTGGAGTGGTGCAATTATTAAAAGACCTGGACTTGATGACTTACGGGCAGATATGCAAAGCAAAAAGTTTGATATTCTATACTTTTATGACCGAGGTCGTATATCCAGAAAATATGTGCATCAAGAAATTATTCTTGGCGAAGCAAAAGATAACGGCATTGAGTGCATCAGTTTACACGACATCAATGGCACTTCTACAGAAGAAGTCCTTATGGGAAGTGTTATGGGTATTTTCCATGAATATGAACGTGTAAAAATAGCAGAGCGTATGCGTATCGGTAAGGTCAGAAAAGTTCGTGAAAATAAGAAGCTACTCGGCTATAATCCAAAGTTTGGTTATGACTACCACCACAGGGTTAAAACTGGTCCAGATGCTAAAGAAGGATACTTCTCTATAAACGAAAAACAAGCAGAAATTGTACGTCAAATCTTCAACTGGATTGCAGAAGGAAAATCTAAGCATGAAGTAAAAAGACTACTTGTTGATGCAGATATGAAACCGCCAAAAGGTCTTCGTGACCAGTGGAGTAGCAGTACACTTGACCGATTAGTAAGAGATACGACCTATATGGGTAAGCACTACTACAACAAAAGTGAGTCAGTTGAGACCAAAAAACCACAGAACCCTGACAAAGAATATCGAAAAGTAGTTAAAGGCAGTCGAGTACAACGCCCCAAAGAAGAATGGCTCGCCATTGATGTTCCTATAATAGTAGAGCCGTCTTTATTCGATAAAGTGCAGGTACAACTGGGTATAAATAAACGGCTTAACTCACGCAATAATAGTAAGAATAAATACTTACTTACAGGACTAATTAAGTGTCCATGTGGCTGTTCTCGTGCGGGCGACCCTGCTAATGGGAGTGCTTACTACCGATGCACCGATAGACTGAACAAATATCCTCTACCTCGAACCTGCTATGAAAAAGGAATCAACGTAACTGTCCTAGATTCATTAGTCTGGGAGAACGTCAAAGATTTACTTGCTAATCCTTCCCTAGTCGTAGAACAAGCCCAAAGATGGCAGAAGTCCGCTTCCCCACTCGAACACCGCTCAGAAGAGCTAAAAAATCGCTTAAAAGCCTTTGACGACGAAGAGGTAAGATATGTGAAAGCCTATGGCAAAGGTACTATGCCTGAGAAAATTTACAAAGAAGTAGTTCAAGAATTGAATGAAAAACGTGAAGCAGTAGTCTATGAACTAAATGCTATTGAGGCTGAGTTAATGAACAAGCCCACTGTACCTCTGGAACAACTTGTTGACGGTGTGGTAAAATTAGTAGGAAAACTGAGCTTTAACGACAAGAGAAAAGTAATCGAAAAACTGGTTACAAATATTGTTGCAACGAAAGAAGAAATAACTATATGGGGATTATTACCAATTCCAACGTCAGAACAGGTTGTGTTAAATGTTAACCATTGGCATCGTTGGTCTACCAAACGTCGGCAAATCGACGCTTTTTAATGCACTTACTAATAATGATATCTTGGCCGCCAACTACCCATTTGCGACAATCGAGCCAAATACCGGTATTGTACCAGTACCAGACGATCGCTTGGCGACCTTGGAAAAAATGTATTCGGCCCAGAAAGTCATCCCTGCAACCGTCACCTTCGTCGATATCGCCGGTCTCGTGGCTGGCGCCTCAAAGGGTGAAGGCCTAGGAAATAAATTCCTTGCTAATATCCGCGAGGGCGATGCGATCGTGCACATCGTCCGCGCTTTTGAAAATGATGACATTCTGCGCCACGACAACGGGTCGGTAAATCCGAAAGCTGATATCGAGATTATTAACACCGAGCTCATCTTAGCTGACTTGCAAAGTATTGACAGTCGCATTCCGAAACTGACAAAAGAAGCAAAAGCTCGTCCTGCAGCGCGTGAGCAGGTGCAGTACCTCGAGTCCCTCAAGCGACACCTCGAAGGTGGCACTCCATTATCTGCCCTCCCCAGCTTAGACTATGAAATGATCGCTGACCTGCACTTGCTCACGGCCAAGCCAGTTATTTATGCCTTTAACGTTGACGAAGCCACCCTGGCCGATAGCGCAAAACAACATGACCTCACGAGCCTAGTTGCGCCCGCCCACTGCCTCTTTGTCTGCGCCAAGCTCGAAGAAGAGATCAAAGGACTCGATGAAGCCGACGCAAAAGAACTACTCGAAAGTTACGGAGTCGCTGAAACTGGCCTTCGCCAGATGATCAAAACAGCCTACGATACGCTTGGCCTGCAAAGCTACTTAACCGCCGGCGAAAAAGAAGTCCGTGCTTGGACGATTCATAAAGGTGCGACTGCACCACAAGCCGCCGGTGTTATTCACAGTGATTTTGAAAAAGGTTTTATCGCCGCCCAAATTGTCGATTTTGATGATCTGGTCGCGGCTGGTTCGGAAGTAGCTGCCCGCGCCGCAGGCAAAATGCGCACCGAGGGCAAGGAGTATATCATGCAGCCCGGTGACGTGGTCGAATTCCGCTTCAACGTCACGAAATAATTTTCAGTAAGTAAAATCGCTCGCGATTGCCCTTGCTACCATGCACCTCGCTGTCTTTTTTATCCTGGATGACAAAATACCGTCTTACCCAAGCTTCAAAATCTTTTAGGATCTGGCGACGGATCGCATCATTTTTGATAATACCTTTGTTTATCTGCTGGCGGCCTGCTTCAAATTGCGGTTTGAGCATCGCCACGACCTGAGTAGTTGGCGAACAAAACGTAGCAATCTGCGGTAGAACCTCCCGCAAGCTAATGAAACTCACGTCCATCACCACTATATCGACTGGCTCGGTCGGCCTAAAATCACGGATATCGGTCTTTTCATGCAACTCAATAGCAGAGTTACCTCTCAGTGACGGGTGCAACTGCTCCGTACCGACATCAACGGCAAACACTTTCCTAGCACCATGCTGCAACGCATAATCGGTAAATCCGCCGGTACTCGAACCGACGTCAAGTACGGTCTTAGTTTGGAAATCAAGACCGAGCGCCTGGCTCACACTCGCCAGCTTCAAACCGGCACGTGAGACGTAACGTTCATCGCTCGAGAGAGAAATGTCGTCGGTCTCCAAAACGAAATGACCAGCTTTTTGCACTGGCACCCCGTTCACCATAACCTGACCGAGTCGGATCAGGTTCTCAGCTTGGGAGCGAGACTGCGCCAACCAGCGTTTTACCATCAGCACGTCCAAGCGCTGTTTCATATTATTTCTTCCGTTCGCGGTACTCACCCGTAGCGGTATCGACCGAAACAATATCACCGGTCTTAATAAAAGCTGGTACACGAATCTTAAGCCCGGTTTCAAGCGTGGCGTCTTTCATAACCGCACTGGTCGTATCACCTTTCACGATATCCTCGGCATAGGTCACTTCGAGGTAGATATTTTTAGGTAGTTCGACGTTGATAACACGACCAGCGAAGAATTGTAGACCGAGCATATCGCCTTCTTTTAAGTAGTCACTCGCCGTATCGACAACCTCTGAAGAAAGTTCAAATTGTTCAAAACTTTCCGGATCCATAAAGAAGTAGGTGTCGCTATCGTTGTAGAGGTATTGAACACTTTTTGTGTTCACCTCTGCTGGCTCAATTTTATCGGCTCCCTTAAACGTTTTTGGCACCACACTACCATCGAGTAGATTCTTCAGGCGTACATTGACGATCGATCCGCCACGTCCCATAACTTTTTGACCATACTCTGTCACTCGATACGGCGTGCCGTCGAGCTGGATAACAGTACCTTTCTTTAAGTCAGTCGGTTGATACATCACCTTTTCCTTCGTGTGCTTTATCGTATAGCCGTTTAATGCCGAGCCCGAGCGCTGTCGCTGAAAGCCCAATGGCAGCTGTAATAATGACTCCTTTAGGAATCTCAGGGATTCTCACCCGCGGTTCGTCTTCTGTATTTGAGTCTTCGTCCCACCCCCACTCATCATCGTGGTGAAGTCTTTTTTCGCCCATGAAGTAGTTTCCTTAATTTGATGCAACAAATGGGAGTAGTGCCAAGTGACGAGCTCGCTTGATCGCCACAGCGAGCTGACGCTGCTGCTTCAGGCTCAAGCCAGTTTTAGCAATGCTTTCAATCTGTCCGTATGCATTGATGTAACGCTGCAAGGTTTTGACGTCTTTATAGTCAAAGTACATCGATGCAGCTTTTTTGTATCGTTTTGGTGCCATAAATTATATTCTCCTAGAATGGAATTTCACTTAAATCAATTGGTTTATCATCAATCTCTTCGATCACGACGTCGTCAGACTTTTTGCTCGAAGATGAATTGCTACTTGCTGGGGCATTTCCGCCGCCATTGTCGCTACTATTTGGGCCATCGAGAAAGGTAATATCTGTCGCCACGACTTCAACGCGTGAGCGTTTCTTACCCGTTTCCTTGTCGTCCCAGCTGTCTTGGCGCAAGCGTCCCTGTACGAGGCAACGGCGACCTTTACTTAAGTACTGATTTGCTAGTTCGCCGAGTTTCTCCCAGGCGGTAATATCGAAAAAGTCCGCTTGGTCGTCCTGCGTATTGCGGTCAACCGCCAGCCCAAAGCTTGCGATACTCTTGCCAGTCGTGGTGGTGCGCATTTCCGGATCACGCGTCAGACGCCCCATCAGGATTACTTGGTTAATTGAACGAGCCATGGTCTACTCCTCCTCGCTGTCTTCTCCAGCGTTCTTTTTGGCGGCGGCTAGCGCCTTGCGTTCTTTTTCATCTACCTTCACCAGTAGGTAGCGTAATACTTCGTCGGTAATATTGAGCGTGTTGGAAATTTTGAGCGGCGCATCGGCGGGTAGCTCTACTTCAAAACACACATAGACAGCAAAGTCTTCTTTCTTAATGCGGTAAGCCAGCTTTTTCTTACCCCAGACATCTTCGTTTTTAATCGTACCACCGGTACTTTTGATGAGCTCGCGGACCTTCGTCAGCGGCTTTTCCAGATCACTTTCTAGATCCGGATGAATTAGAACGGTTAGTTCATACTCCACGTAGTTCTCCTTTGGAATCCGTTATGGATGCTTACCTCGTAGGATAAGCTGAGTTGATATCCTAGATATTATACGATACTTGTTAGAAATATGCTAGCTATGCGGCTGCCTCTATCCTATAGAAGCACCTCGTGGCATCACCAATAAATGACGTTCCTACGGTAACCGTATTTGGACTCATTGGCGGGCAGACCTGATTACCTTTCAAGATCATGTATACAGTTACTGTTTTCGTGGTACTTGAATAAGAACCGTACGCACCAACATAGGTAGTAGCCCCGCAAGTAGCTTGCTGCATACTCGGAGACGGCACCCGACCGTTCATATAGGGCTTCAGCGCCTCGTTTATAGCGAGGCTGGTTGCACCGCCAGTGCCCCAACACTCTGCCGTGCTCTGAGACAGACAACGAGCATTCGGCGCCGGATATCCTTCACCTAAGCAGCCTGCAAACTGTGGGTAGTCACCGTTATCGATCGCGTAGAGATGATATGCTTTAACGAATTGCTTCACGGCATCAATTGTCTGCGTATTATTCGCTCGAGTTTGAATACCGTTATACGCCACGACCGTAATCGCTGCGAGAATTGCAATCACCACGATGACGATCAGGAGTTCAATAATCGTGAAACCACGCCGCAGTAGACCCTTTGCGCACAAAGATTCACTACCGGACATGCTTATGGTTTTTCTCATGCCCCCATAATAGCACGATAAATTGGAGCGTATTATCTAAAAATCATCCGAAGCATTGAGATCGTCGAGACTCGATATCAGCACTTCGCGCGGCCGCGAACCGTCGGCTTGGCCAATCACCCCTTGGTCTTCCATCTCTTCGATAATACGAGCAGCACGAGCGTAGCCGATGCGCAGGCGGCGCTGCAGCAGGGAGGTCGAAGCCTTGCCGCTATCCACGACGACGCGGAGCGCATCTTTATACATATCATCGCCACCCTCGTGGTCAAAGTCCATTACGACGCCGCCCTTACCATTGAGCTGAACAGGCTGCGAGACGACTTCGTCGTTGTACTGCGGCGCTGATTGCATGCGCAAGTGATCGGTTACCTTCACTACCTCGTCATCCATAACCCAAGCTCCCTGGAGACGGCGCGGTTTCGGCATTTCAGCAGTTTTCATAAGCATGTCACCTTGACCTAGTAATTTCTCGGCGCCCACCTGGTCGAGAATCGTGCGACTATCAACTTGGCTCGCAACCGTAAAGGCGATACGAGCTGGGATATTAGCCTTGATCAGACCAGTGATCACGTCGACGCTCGGCCGCTGTGTGGCCAGTACCAGATGGATTCCAACGGCACGGGCTTTTTGCGCTAGGCGGACAACCAGCGCTTCGACGTCGCGGGCTGCGACCATCATCAGGTCGGCCAGCTCATCGATAACAATGACGACATACGGCATAGCACCTTGGTCAACCTCTTGGGCATTGCCTTCATCATCTTGAACAGATATTTTTGCTCCGCCACTTTGAACCTTCTGGTTGTAGCTCTTAATATCACGTACTTTCTCTTCGGCGAGGAGTCGATAGCGGCGCTCCATCTCATTGACCGCCCACTTCAGTGCTGAGATCGTCTTTTCCGGCTCGGTGATAACTGGAGTCAATAGATGTGGGATATCAGCATATGGCGCCATCTCTACCTGCTTTGGATCAACCAAGATGAGTTTCATTTCGCTCGGACTATTACGATACAGCAGGCTGGTGAGTAGCGTATTGATCATGACAGACTTACCAGAGCCGGTCTGTCCAGCGATCAGTAGGTGCGGCATCTTATTGAGCTGCCCAACGACGGCATCACCGGAAATATCACGCCCGATCGCAAAGCCAAGCGGCTCACGATTGCCCTGCCACTGCTTTGACTCTAAGATACCGCGAATACGCACATCGGCCGCTTTGAGGTTTGGAACTTCAATACCGACCGCGCGCTGGCCAGGGATCGGCGCTTCAATACGTAAACTCTGAGCCGCGAGATTGAGCGCGATATTCGTCTCTAGCTGCGTGATACGCGTCAGCTTGACCCCACTTGGTGGTTTCAAGGTGTACTGGGTAACTTTTGGCCCGATGTTGGCGCCTTCCATCTCGACATCGATGCTGAACTCGCCAAGCGTTTCCTTGATAATCTGAGCGTTATGCTGAACATCGCCAGCATCGGCTGGACTCTGTTTTTTCTCTAGGAGATCGACACTTGGACGCTGCCAGTTCGGGTCGCTCACTGCGACGAGTGCCGCCTGCTCTTCGGCCGCCTTATCTTGCTTAACGCTACTCTTCAAACTCGACAAACGTGCCGAACGTTTACTCTCCGACGAATCAAGCGTTGGTACGCCAGCATTGAGCTTGAACTCTGCACCAACGTTATCGGACTCGGCGGCCTTACGCATAACTTTGACGTTTTCAGCTTGCTCACCATCTTCACTACGGGTACGAATTAGCTCCCAGAGCTTTCTCACCAGTGTAATCGGCGAGACACGGACAATAAATAGGACGGTAACGAGGATTAGCAGCACGTAAACAAACACCGCTACTCCCTTGTCGACAAGTGCCAATACGCCGTTGTTGAGTAGTTGCCCAAAGAACCCGCCAGTTTGCGCCGCCCGCTGATCCATCAGACCAAACAGCCCACTAAACCAGAGGATTAGGAGCGCTGCACTCAGTTTCATCACCATCGGGATACGATTCCCTTCGGCTCGAAATATTTCAACAGCGAGATAGACAAATAGCAGCGGTAGGATATAGACGGCGTAGCCAATCGTTGCCAGCGCCGCTTGCTGGAGCCACTCGAGGATGGGCCCCCCGACCCCAAACCACGCCACAATAAACAATATAGAGACAGCCGCCAAAAAGACAGCACCTACCTGCCCCCAAAAACCCGTCGGCAATGCATGCTGCGGAGCTGGTTTAGCGGCGGCTTTTTTTCGAGTAGTTCGCTTTTTCTTTTTAGCCATAACTGTTTTATTATACCCTGCTTAACGGCAGATACATGCATATTATAGCAAAATTTACAATGTTTTGCAAGCAGCTTATGTTTCAGCTTCGTCAGTAAGGGATGGAGCCTCGGCCAATACAGCAACCGGCCGGCGGTATTTTACAATCAAGCAGACCATCAACGCATAGAAGCTCACCCACGCTGTCGATACGACAACCAACAAACCATTACCGACATAACTAACATAGCCGAGGGACACCATCTGGGTGATCATCCACGTTGTCCAAGTAGCTAGGCTCAACTCATCCGAGGCTTTTGCCTTATATATCTGGCTAAGCTGCGGCATGCAGGCGATGATCGCCGACGTCGCACTAACAATATAGATGACTTCAATAATATGCATGGTGTTTGGTACTGTTGGTTTTATGATAGCGAGATCTACACCCGCTAAAGTTATTTACTTTTATATAATAACATACTTAGCTCTATTTTACAAGAGACTTATGTCGACCGATGCTGTACGATCCGTTCAATATCGGCCCGGTCTTTGGGGCGATTTAGTTGACGCTTCATTACTATCTGGTAATCGGCCGCTGGGAGAAGGTACCCCGCCTGGGTAACGAGGCAGTGAGAAGCTATCTCTTGAAAGGAGATCCGTCGTCTCGCGTTTGTATCGAACCACCACCGCCATGCATCAAAATCGCCATCTATGCTAATAAAATGCCGTCTTCCGTATGAAGTCGTCAGCCTCCAGTCCGGCAGCGTACTTACGTACCGCCAGTTCTGCCAGCTGAGAAGTAGATCAATATCCTCTGCTTTACGGATGCCAAGCATTGCCATTGCCGTGCCTCCTACGATAATGACGCCGCCTGGATCAGGAAAGTGGATTGACGCCATACGAGTCAAAATGGCGTCTTTATCCATTAGTAACCTCGATTATCACTTTTGGTGTGCGGGGCGATTGCCTCGGTGTCGGGTACCTGGGGCGGTTGAAATTGCTTTGGTGCCGGACGACGGTACGGCTGCTGTTGCTGCTGGGCTGGTCTCTGCTCAGGTCGAGGCGTTCTGGCAACTTGGCCGGCTCCACCGATCTCATTGATAACCGGAATAACAATTGGCGTGCGACGGGTCTGGTCGTAAAGAACATGGGTAATCTCGTCCTTTATCTCTTTCTTGATCTGATCAAGATCAATCTTCTTACCACTAAAGCTGCGAGCAACTTTTTGCTTCAAGTACTGACGGATGAGTCCCATGAGTTCTTCCGAGTCACGTAAGTAGATGAACCCGCGTGAGATAATATCCGGGCTGGTCAGTAAGCGGCCAGTACCTCGCTGGACGGTTAGAACCACCACGAACATACCTTCGTTGGCCATATGGATGCGATCTTTCAAAACCACTTCACTGACCACAGCACCGCTGTCGTCGTACATGATACCACCGACCGGGATACGGCCAGCTTTACGTGCACCCTCGGTAGTAATCTCTACAATGTCACCGGCGTCACAAACAAAGATATTACGACGTGGAATGCCAGCTTCCTTTTCGGCCAGCTCAGCGTTGTGTACCAACATGTGGAATTCACCGTGAATCGGCATGTAATAGGTCGGGTTGAGCGCTGTCACCAGCTTGACGTGGTCGTCGTAGTAGCCGTGACCAGAAAGGTGGAGCGGACCAACACCAGTCAGGTGCGTCTTACCGTTTTGGATAACTTCACTACCTTCACGCATCAAGCCGTCAACCGTACGCACAACGTACTTTTCGTTACCCGGAATTGGGTTAGAGCTAAAGACGACCACATCAGAGTTTTTAATCTTGATGTGCTTGTGTGCACCGCTCGCCATACGGTTCAACACCGCGTTAAACTCACCTTGGCTTCCGGTACAAATAATCGTTACTTTGCCGTCGGGCAGTTTGACGACGTCTTCCATCTTCATGACAACGTCTTTCGGCACTTTGATAATGCCAGTACGCAAGGCGACTTCGAGGTTTTGGATCATGCTGTAGCCGGCAAACGCGACTTTTCGGTCGTGCTTCTTGGCTTCATCGAGGATAACCTGCATGCGGTGGAGCTGCGACGAGAAGCAGCTGATAATAAGGCGGGAGTTTGGATATTTTTCCATCACCTGCCCCATTGAGCGCTGAATATCAAATTCGCCGTGATTGTGCGTACCTTCCGATTCACAGTTGGTACTCTCGTTCATCAGCATCAGGATGCCTTCTTTAGCAGAAATTTCAGTTAGACGCTCCAGGTCAAACTTTTTACCGTCGACCGGATTTTCTTCAAAGCGCCAGTCACCGGTGTCGACCAGTACGCCAAGCGGCGTACGAATGACGACGGCAGTGGCGTCCGGGATAGAGTGATTGACACGCACCAGCTCGATACTGAAGCTGTCGCCGAGTTGCACACGTTCGTGCAGTTCTGGATTAAGCTCATAGTACTCGGGTTCGTAGCCACTCTGTGATTCCTCCATCGTCCGCTTCAGCATACCAAGCGTAAATTTACTGCCGTAGACTGGTGCTGGAATCTTATGAACTATATGACGAAAGGCACCGATATGATCGAGGTGACCGTGCGTAAAGACATGGCCGCGGATCTTGTGCTTATTTGCCTCCAGCCAGGTAATGTCTGGGGTAATGTAATTGATGCCTGGGTAGTCACCACCCGGGAACAAAAATCCCATGTCGATGACGATAATGTCGTTGTCGTATTCGATCGCCATCATGTTTTTACCGATACCCATCTCACCGAGCCCACCAATAGGAATAACGCGGAGCTTCGGTCCGGCCATCTTGGGTTGCTTCTTTTGGTCAGCCAGGCTGAATTGGCGGCCTTCATAGCCGTTATAGATACTCTTGTTGACCGGGATATTGATGATATGCTGTGAGGCGCGCAGATTGACGTCTTCGGACGTGCGGCGCTGCGCGCGAAAGACTTCACCGCGACGGGTACTGGTATTGTTGAGAACCGTGTTGTCGGATCGTCGTTTTTGTTGGTTTTGCGGCCGCTTCGACATATCGTCAGATTGCGGCTTCGCGAGTCGTCGTTGACCCATAAGTTATTTTTCTCCTTTTAATAGAAATGTGTTTAATAATTTCAAAATTAAATATAAATACAAGGCGAGGGGTTACGGCAGGTTTACAAGACATTCCCTTTTGCAAGTGCTCTGATTATAGCACACTTAGTCGATATTTGACAAGTCCTCCATTTGTTTTATCATTTGCGGTACTCGTAAGAAGTCGTCGATTAATGTCTGCCTCATGCTGCCATTATAGAGTGCTGCTGCGGGGTGATAAAGCGGAATGATTAGCCATTCATACTCTTTTCCGTCATGGTATTTTACCTTTTTCCTGACAGCATGTCCGTGGATTTGACTGATGCGGGCATCTGGTAAGAAAAATTCCATGCTATGACGACCTAACGTGACAATCGCTTTAGGATCAATGATCTCCAGCTGCCGCGCTAAGTACGGCCAAAAAGCCTGTTTTTCCTCTGGCAGGGGGTCACGGTTATTCGGTGGGCGGTACTTCACAATATTGGTGATAAAGACATCGCTACGATCCATGTCGGCGGCAGCCAGCATTTCGTTGAGAAACTTCCCTGCGGCGCCGACAAATGGCAATCCCTGCTCGTCCTCATTCTTTCCTGGCGCTTCACCAATAAAGATGATATCGGCATCTGCATTGCCATCGCCCATTACTAAGCTATGTGCACCCTTGGCCAAATCTGGACAGACATTCTCGCTTCGAATGTCTGCCGCAATTTGCTCAAGTAGAGCTTTTTTATCCACTCTACTACTCCGCGTCTTTAAGACTGAGGCTAAGGCGACCGCGTTCATCGATACCGGTTAGTTTTACCTTGACGACCTGTCCTTCGTGCAGGACATCGGTGACTTTTTCAACACGCTTGTCACTCAACTGCGAAATATGCACCATACCGTCGGTACCCGGCATAATATTCACGAAGGCGCCAAAGTCTTTGATCGACACAACGGTTCCTTCGTAAATACGACCAACTTCAGGCTCTTCAGTCAGGCTCTTGATCCAATCAAGTGCTTTCTTGATCGAGTCAGCATTGGCGCTGGCTACCGTGATGAGGCCGTCATCCTTTATGTCGATCTCGGCGCCGGTTTCAGACGTAATCTTATTGATGACTTCACCGCCCTTGCCAATCACTGCCCCGATCTTCTCAGGATTGATCTTGATCTTCTCGATGCGTGGCGCATACGGGCTGAGGCTGGTGCGAGGCGCCGCCAGAGTCGTCAGCATATGCTCTAAGATGTGCTTGCGACCTGCAGTCGAACCACGAATTGCTTCTGCGAGGACAGAGACAGGCAAGCCGTGCAACTTCATATCCATCTGGACAGCCGTAATACCGTGCTCGGTACCGGTCACCTTAAAGTCCATATCACCAGCAAAATCTTCGGCATCGGCAATATCAGACAGTACGTACGGCTTTTCGCCATCCATCATCAGACCCATAGCAATACCCGAAACAGGCGCTTTCAGTGGTACTCCGGCGTCCATCAGCGCGAGAACACTTGAGCAGGTAGCGGCCATAGAGGTTGAACCGTTTTGGCTCATAATTTCAGTGACGCTGCGAATCGCGTACGGGAATTCCTCTTCGGTTGGTAGCACCGGCAAAACGGCACGTTCAGCTAGGTAGCCATGACCAATCTCACGACGTCCCGGCGAGCCGAGGCGACGAACTTCGCCGACCGTATAGCCTGGCGCATTGTAGTGGTGCATGTACCGACGTTCGCCATCAGTAACTTCCATAGTGTCAACCATCTGTGCGTAGCTCAGTGGTGCCAGCGTGATAATATTCATGCCCTGAGTGACGCCGCGCGTAAACAGGCTCGAGCCGTGCGTGCGCGGTAGGATGCCAACTTCAGAGCTGAGCGGGCGGATTTCATCGAGCTTACGGCCGTCAGGACGGGTTTGCTCTTCCACGATACCGCGGCGGACGTCTTTATGAAGCGCCATCGTAAAGGCTTCATCGTATTCATCGCGCTGCTCATCGTATGTATCACCGACTTTTTTAGCCATATCTTCATGAAACTTCCAACGAAGTTCATTGATCATTTCATTGCGTTCTGGGTAGGGTCGCTGGAGCTTTTCGCCAAGTTTTTCGTGTGTCCACTCGTCAACTTCGGCCTGAATAGCTTCGTTAGGTAAGACCAACTCATAGTCGATTGGTGCGGTAGCGATCTTCTCAGCCAGTTCCTTCTGCAGTGCAATTGCCGGCTGCATGGCGCCATGTGCCCACGTGATCGCGTCGATAATAACTTCTTCATCGACTTGGTTAGCACCAGCTTCTACCATGACGACGCCACTTTCGATACCGGCGACGACAAGATCAAGATCAGATGCCTCCCGCTCTTCGGGGGTCAAGAAAGCCTTAAATTCGCCGTTTACACGACCAACCCGTAACCCCGCTACCGGACCGTCAAACGGCGCGCCACTGATGCTTAGTGCGGCACTGGCGGCAATCATGGCAACCATATCGGGGCGGAACGTTGGGTCCATCGAAAGCACACTGGCAACTACTTGTACTTCGGCGCGATAGCCTTTTGGAAAAAGCGGGCGGATCGGACGGTCGATAATACGACCGATTAAGACTGCCTCGTCACTAGGACGGCCTTCGCGCTTGATAAAGCGGCTGCCGCTTATTTTCCCAGCTGCATACATTTTTTCTTCATAGTCGACACTCAGTGGGAAATAGTCGAGCTGAATCGGCCGGCTGCCGATCTGTGTGGTGCCAAGCACGATGGTGTCGCCGTACTTTACCAGCACACTAGCGGTTGTACGAAAGCCGACGCGATTAACTTCGAGTGTGAGCGGCTTGCCGCACACATCGGCAGAAACGGAAATAATTTCCTTGCCATTAGGGTTTATTGTAGACATTCTATTGTCTCCTTTCATATCGCGGAGAGTAACAGGTGCGAAAATTTGTTCGGACAAACATTCCCATCTATCACCATCCGCTTTGTTTACCTATTCATTATATCATTTGTAGAAGGAACCGTCGTTCAAATGAACAGACGACGATGTGCTACAGTAATTACTATGAATGATCGCTACGTTAAACTCGCTGACTATGCCGAAGTATCGGCGAAAGTTTCCCAGATTGCTACACAGATTATCACCGACCATCCCACATCTCCCCTGTTCGTGTCATTACTGCGCGGTGCGGCGCCATTTAGCTCGCGACTAATGACTGAAATCGTCCGCAAATCGCCCACTTACCACCCGGAACTCGACTATATGATGGTCAGTACCTACGGCGACGGCCGTCACGCCGGCGAACCGCATATTGTCACCGATCTCGCTCCTTCTACTGAAGTGAACGGACGTGATGTTATCGTCATTGACGATGTACTCGACAAGGGTATCACGGCAAGCTTTGTCTTCAATCACCTACGCAATCGAGGGGCGAGCCATCTCCAACTCGCCGTGATTTGCGAGAAGGACGTTGGCCGCGAACTCCCTATCGTTGCCGAGTATAAAGGCTTTATCTTCGGCGACAAGTGGTTGGTCGGCATGGGTATGGATGACCCTCACGTTGCCAAAGAAGGCTACCGCTGGCTCGAAGAAATCTGGGAAGCCAAATAAATAAAAAACTGGCTCCGCTATTTGCGGAGGCCGAGTTTTGCAACAACTGTCTTGTAAGCATCAAAATCGCGCCGTTCGAGGTACTTCAGGAGGCGCTTACGACGGCCTACCATCTGAATCAGCCCACGGCGTGCCATGTGGTCGTGCTTGTTGCCTTTTAGGTGATCGGTTATCTCTTTAATACGAGCAGTCAGGACAGATACCTGCGCCTGCGGACTCCCAACATCCTTTTTACTCGTTTGTGTCGCAGCAATTGCGTTCGCTTTATTCTCTTTAGTGATCATTAGGTGTCAATTGTAGCAGAAATTCCTTCGGCAAGCAAGAGGTTACCCTAGTTGCCCAAGATGTCAGCCAACTGACGTAGCTTTTGCGCATCATCAAGCGTTAGTGGGCGCTGTAAGGCGTTTGCGTCCCATAGCGCCTCAACGATCTTATCGTCTGAGTCGAGAGCATTATCATACCCGAAATCATTCGGGCTAATCACTCGATTGTCCTTGGAATAATCACGATCAATAGTGCCAGTAAAATGATCATCTTGTCTGCCGATTATAAAGAAGTCTTCTACAGTGATATCAGTATTAAATAGCCGCGAGGCGCAGCGCACCACGATCCCTTCATATACTGCGGGGTCATCTGGCTCCAACCTATGCGCCGTGGTGTATTCAATCTGACTGCCTGTACTAGGGATAAGTTCTTGATCATCAGGATAAAATACCTCTCGTACCACTTTTGAGTTAAGCGGCAACGTGAACGCTCTAGGCTGCCCTGCCTCAGGAGTTGCCGGTATCACCCCGTCTGGCTCAGTGATCTCTCCTTTGGAGATAAGTTTCTGGGCAAGCAGCCCGAGGAGCGATCGAAGCTCTTCCTGAGATAATTCAAGTTCGAGAGAATTGTCATCATATTCATGACTTACCATAAGTACATATTAGCATATTTTGGTAATAATGTCAATGGATCATGCTTTACCCAGAAGGTAGACTCGCTTCTTTGACACTATAATTTGCTATCTTCACACGGCGTAGTTCGCTACAGTACGCCCCAGTTCCTAATACTTCTCCACTATCCACCGCAAGGCTTCGAATATATGTACCGCTGCTGACATGCGTGCGAATTTTTAGCTCAGGATATGAGTAGCCGAGGAGCTCTAGTGAGTAGATCGTCACTTTCCTGAGTGGCATCTCGATCATTTCTCCGTTTCGCGCTAGCTTATAGGCACGTTTTCCATCGATTTTGATCGCGCTAAAGACTGGTGGTCGCTGCTCGATGTCACCGGTAAACTGTGTAAGTACTTGTTCGATTTCCTCACGCGTCGGTTGGCGGTCGGAAACATTTGTCAGATCCCCTTCCGGATCACCGGTCGTGCTCACCTGTCCAAGTCGAATAGTAGCCTCATAGACTTTATCAAGTTTCAGGAACTCATCTGCCTTTTTTGTGGCGTCACCGAGCAGCACAATTAACAGCCCTGTCGCAAACGGATCGAGCGTGCCGGCATGACCAACTCTTAGCTGGCGTTTAGTTGGCTTGATACCCTGCTGCTGGTATTCGGCGCGTATCTGTCCGCGGATTTTTGCACAAACGTCAAAACTCGTCCAACCGGCTGGCTTATCGACGAGTAGAACACCGTCTTTGGCTTTCGAGAGATCAAACTGCACTAGAACTAATTATATCGCACTGCAGCTTTGACAGCATAGCGTACCAACCAAAAAGCAAATTCGGACTTTTTACCCCTGTTAAGGGTGATGCCCTGGCTCGGCGGCTCTTTCTATAAGAGAGACTGGTCTCGCTAGCGTTGGTTTGGAATCTGGAACTGGTTTGGATCTTTTGGCTGAGGAGGAAGCGCTGTTGGCTGGTCGGGAGACGGCGAGCCAAAGATTTGCCCAAGTTGCTCGGGCGGTAGTGGCCCTTGTGGTTGGTCAAAGCTCGGAACCGGTGGCGGTGGTGGCAGCGGCAACGCTGAAAAATCATCCGGGACTGGCGGCAATGCTGGAGGTACTACACTTGGCTGAGGAGGAAGCGCAGCGGTGAGTGGACTACTATGCGGCACATCTCCAAGAGGCTGAGCACCAATATCCACTTGTGGGTTGTGCGCAGGATCAAACGGTGCTGCTTCGTACGCCGCAGCGACCGCGGCTTGAGCTTCGTTATGATCATCGCTGTGGCGATGCTGACGTTCGATATCGGCAAGTGTTTCCCCGCTGGTCGGTGGCGTTGACGGAGATTGTTCCGGTGTGGCTATCAGACCTTGATCCTTAAAGATATCGACGCTTGGCGGCTCATCACTTGGTTTGCTAGCAGCGTTAAACGGTGCCTGGAATGACGAATCATTGCTCTTTGCATAATCGCCATCTTCATGAGTCAAAATTGTTTTGTTGCGGTCGTCTTCAAGCTCTTTCTCTTTGTCTTTTTGGGCTTGTTCGGCTGTCGCGTTCAGCGTTCCCCCCATGACCGGACCGGCTTCTTGTCCGGAGGCTGGACTAACTGGTGGCAAGGCTGCTTCCGGTGAACCGATCGGCTGCTCAGCTGCCTTCTCTACTTCACTACTGGCAGCCGCCAGATCCTTTTGAAGGTCAGCGACCGAAGGTTTCGCTGCCGCTGGTGCAACCGTTTCGAGCTGCTTGGCCAGATTTTCCTCGGCTTGCTTCGCTGCATCAGTCTGGTTTTTCTCAGCCGTAGCCGCTGCAGCTTCTTCGATCATTTCCTCTTTCTTGTGGGAAATATCGAGTGAGCCGTCGTCTTTTGTTGCGCTGTCTGGAGCGGTTGCGTCTTCCTTTTTCAGCTTGGTAGGCGTGTTTTCGTCTAGAGGTGTCGTGCCATCAGGATTTCCTTGCCCACCATCCTTGGCGCCTTTATCTTCACCGATTTCATGTGCTTCTTCTAGTTTCGCAGCAATCAGCTGTTGATTAGCACCGGCGGCCATTAGTTGTGCCGCCATCGTCATCACTTTCGAGCTGGTACGATTATTACTGAAACGGTCCGTCGCCGCAACGATACCCGTCAGAAAGGCGGTTGCTACCTGCTCGTCGAGGAGCGGTTTGTCGCCCTTAAGCGCTTCAGAGAGCGCCACGAGCATTTCACTCAGACTGCTCGCGTTGGCTTCAGTCCAATCAATACTACCGAGATTGCTCGATTCGCCACCGCAACTAATGGTCGCGACCGTAGCGTCATGCAAAATCCGTCCATGAGCAGTAAGTGCGGCATCCAGATGCTCCTTCGTCTTAACCCCAAGAGCAAGGACTAATTCTACGTTGTAGTCACCCTGGCTAAATTCCAGATCATCAGATGTAATCGTCGTGCGGTACGGTGTAATGAAGATTTTTACGACATCACCGTCGACTTTATAGCGTAAGTGGTCGGCTTTTTCCTTATCAAGCGCGATGATAAAGTCTCGCAGTGAGTCGACCGTATTTTCAAATGTTTTTTCCGGATCGAGAAACGTTATCGCTGGCGGGATCGCTCCACTGACCACCGCTGTCGCGTGTTTATCGATATTGTTCAGCATGATGGTGAGACCGAGGGCAGCCGACAATTCGTCAACCGACGGATCGGTACTGACGGTCACTAAAATATTACTCGAACTTTTGATTCGTTCGACAATCTGTTGCTTTGCGCCCTGGCTGTCGTTCATGTTGTTCGTTTTTTCCATGTTGTTTCTTTTAGTGACAGTTTGGTATTACTTTATCATAAGCATCTCCACTCCGTCAACATTTCACCGTCCTCTTTACAACTGGGGTATTTTCCTCTATAATTCAGCCCTAGACTATTACATCAACGTGTAAGGAAAAGGAAAGATAGAACCACATGCCCATTATTAAGTCCGCTATTAAGCGCGTAAAGCAAGCTAATGTCGCCCGCGAACGCAACGTCGCTACAAAGCGCGCCATCAAGGCAGCCGTCAAGGCTTTTGAGGCCAAGCCGTCAAGCGAGACACTCGCCAAAGCTCACTCCGAGCTCGACAAAGCACTGAAGAAAAACTTGCTGCACAAGAATACGGTGGCTCGCCGTAAAGCTGCTCTCGCTAAAGAAGCAAAAGATGCCGGCGTAAAGCTAGCGGCTACTAAGAAGCCGGCTACAAAACCTGCTGCTACTAAAGCTCCCGCTAAAAAGCCCGTAGCCAAGAAGGCGACGGCCAAGAGACCTAGCGCAAAAACTGCTGCTAAAAAACCCGCCGCAAAGAAATAAGTTTCTAGGACAAGTTTATAACGCCTACTCCCAGTAGGCGTTTAGTCTTTTAGACTCGAGTACAGTGCGCTCTCAACTACCGACCATGGATCGTTATCGGTAGATTTCAGCCGCATATCGGCATTAGCAAAGACTGTCAGTAGTGTAGCAACGTGCTCTTTACCGAGTCGTTTCGCCGTACCCTCTAGCTTTTGCAGCATGTACGGACTCTTCGCACCAATATCGCGCGCTACTTCAGCCGCTGGCTTCTTGGCATAGACGAGCAGTGCAAGTTGCTGCAATTGGCTACTCAACAGGCCAAATACACGATAGGCATCTTCGGTCTGTCGTAAGGTCGCGATCATAGTAGCCAGCGTTTCCCGTTTGCCACTCAGTGCGGTCTCTAGCAGTACAAAGACATTTTCGGTCGGGGTGGTGTCGATGCTCGCTTCGATTGCTTCGGGAGTGATTGCCGGCATGAGACTAATCTTTTCAAGTGCTGCCGCCAGCCCTCCTTGGTCGACCCCTACTCGCTGGATAATCAGCTGAGCGTCACGAGTTTTCAGCGGTACTGCCCGTGCTTTGGCCTCTTTGAGTAGCCATTCGGTTGCGAATCCTGTATCACGTTCTGTCCAGTTCGGAAAATCCTTCGTCGTCGCCTGTTTCTGTAGCGCCTTGTAGGTCTTCGTCCGCTTATCGGGTTTGTCTTCGATGATAATCAGTGTAACGTCGTCGGCAACCCCTGACGCTATGTCTTCGAGAGAGTCCCACAGATCCTTATTCTCCGACGGCTGTCGCAGCACAACTGTACGAGTCTGACTAAAAAGTGTTTGTGCACTCAAAAGCTCACGCAAACTACCCGCAGTGACTTTTTCAGCGTCGATATATTCTGGCAGTCCGTCAGCTCGCTCGACAATAGCTTTCACCGCTTTGTCGCGCGCATACCAATTCTCACCAATTAAGAAATAAATCATAACTCTATTGTAGCTGACAAACCGGACAAATATGCGTTCCCCTGCCAGCAACGCGAATTTTTTCGATCAGTACGTCGGGATGACGCGGGCAGGCTTTACCTTCCTGGCGAAACACTCGGGCGAAATCGATGTAGCTACCGCGCTTACCTTCGGCATTGACATAATTTTTGTCCGTCGAGCCACCCTTCTCGATAGCGAGATTCATGACATATTTGATTTCTTTTAGCAATTCGGCGACCTGCTCGTCACTCACATCGCGTACTCGCGTGGCTGGATGCAGCTTCGCGCCCCACAGACTTTCATCAGCATAAATATTACCCACTCCGGCAAGAACCGTTTGATCTAGTATAGCTGCCTTGATAGTTGTCCCATTTCGTCGACGAATCCGCTGAACAAATTCTTTAGCCGTGAAGTCGTCTTCGAGCGGCTCCGGACCGACTTTTTTCATAAAATCGATATTCGCTACTTCCGGTGTCGGATACAGCTTCATCCAGCCAAACTTACGCTGATCGTTGAAATAAAGTGTTGAGTCGTCATCGAATAAAATGATGACGCGCGTCGATTTATCAGGTAGTTCACCAACTAAACTAGCGTTCGGATGCCCAGCACCAAACGTTTCCTTGCCGCGAAATACCAATTGTCCAGTCATTTTGAGGTGTGTGACAAGCGTGTAATTGGTTGATAATTCGATGAGTAGAACTTTTGCGCGTCGTCGTACGGCGCTAATGCTCGCACCAACCAGAAATTCGCTTATGTCGGCTTCGCTATTCGGAAAGCCTTTCGGCCAATCATAGGTCACCTTGACGATCTTTTTACCGACGATGAGTAGCTCCAAGCCACGTCGTATTGTTTCAACTTCAGGCAGTTCAGGCATCGAATTGCTCCAAAAGCTTCGTCATATCCGTTTTGAGTTGCGGAAAGGCCGTGTAAGTAACTCCCTTCATGCCGACGTACCGAGCGGCTTCCACGTTGACCGGTCTGTCATCGATAAACACACATTCTTCGGGCAGTACACCGAGCCGCTGCGCCGCAAGCTCGTATATTTCCGCGCTGGGCTTCAGTAGGCCAACATTACTTGATAGCACAATATCATCAAATAACGCTTCTCGTTCCGCTTCAGAGAAGAGCGATTCCACAAAATCATCACCAACATTACTTAACATACCGACTTTGTAACGACCTTTCATTGTACGAACAAAGTCTATCAGGGGCTCATTCCGCACGTAATGCTGCTCAATCATTAGACTAAGCCGCTCAACATCCAAACCCGTCATAGCCGCCAATTGAGCTAGGAACTCCTCCCGCGTAATATATCCATAATCTGATTGAAGATATAGGTCATTCATCTCGCTTTTGAGGTGCGGCGGCGCCAACGCATCAATCTCCCGCCGCCCCTCGCTATACAGCACGCCAAAACAGTCAAAAATAAGCGCATGAATCATACGCTTATTGTACCGTGTTTACTCTTTAGTTAAAAATGAAGCTGCAGTGGCGACTGTTGGAATGGCACGAGTTTACCCGAATCTGGAATTTGTGCCAGGAAAAGGTTGCTGAGCTGCACTTGACTGGCGTCGAGCGTTCCCTTTGAGCCCGAACAGGTCGAAGTCCAGAGACGCTTATCCGTGTCGTTGTTCTTGAGGACACTAAATTCGTACACGTAACCGGTTGCACAGATACCGCGCAGGTCGTTTTGATTAACGTCAGCCGGTACCTCGCCTTTCATCATGTTGGCTTTATCAAGCGCATACACGAATTGTTCGTAGGCTTTCGCATTGTTAGCAAAACGCTTCCCGTCGACCTGATCTTCTTCGTAGCCTTTATAGATATTCATACTGCGCTCATCGGAAGAAACTTCGATAGCGTAGGAAGTAAATTGCTCATTCGCCACGATCGGTCCGCGAACGGTCATTTTGACACTGTGAGTTTCGTCGGTTTTTAGTAGACTGCTTTTCTGATCGGCGACTTGACTTGTGTTTGTTGCATTGTCATTACCGGCAAAAAATGTCCGTACCAATGAAACAACCACCGCGATCACCAGCGCGATGACGACAAGACTGATAAATAGCGGAAATAACCGCGTGCTTCTACTCCGTTGCATAACTAGATATTACAACTTTATATCAAAAATGTCAATACAGTTCTAATCTGTCACGATTGTTTGCTCAGTAGCCTGCCGGCCAAAGCCACGTTCTCGCGCCAGGCGCGTACACGCGAGCGCTTCGTCGAGCGGCTTCAGACGGTGCACCACATGACCTGGCAGATACAGCCACCTTCCCTCCGACGTCATGACAATCCGCGTCGTTTGTGCCAGCTGCACATTGTGGATACGCTGACGTTCCAGTATTGCTTCAGCCTGCTCGAGCGTACTGCGTGACGGATCTGCCACTAGCTTATCTTCAAGCTCATTCCACGTGCCGTCCAGTAGCAGTTCATTCCTTATCAGTTTGCCATCGGGACTTCGTTTGACGCGGGAAGGGACAAAGCGGAATTCCGGTGTCTTATCCGAATCGAGCCAGCCAACGGCAACCGCATAGAATTTATCCGGATCGTACGAAGTCTCACCTGCTTGCGTACGCCGCTGCCGAACATTCAACATCATACCGCCAAGCTCCAGGCCGCTGATCATGTTAGCAGCCGTATAAGCAATCTCTACGTCATCTACGGTAAACGTCTCCGGGCTTACATACGCACGGACAAAGCCTTCCAAGTTGTCGAAATAGTCCTGATTTTTGGCTATATCGACGGCGTCCGCATCAAGCCCTCGCAGTAATCGTTCAGCTGCTTCGGTCTCATGGGCGCTCATGTACATAATATGCGCTGGCAAGCGAAAAAACACAAGCGCTAATATGGGTAGCCGTCGACTGCAATAACAGAGCGTAATAAGCTACCAAGTGGCTTCGTGTCACCAAGCGAAAAATCAGCAATATCGCCCACTCGTTCCGGGCGGATGCATAGGGTTGTGACCGGAACTTTTTCATCGTCATGGCGGTTCATAGTCGTGATAAAATCCTGCTCGTCGGCCTGTAGCACCTCGCTATCGGTGATCCGGCCTTTTTTACGAAGTTCCTCCAGCCTATAACGAAAAGCTGAGGGCGTTTTACAGTCAATATTAATTTGTCGCCTAACCGACGGATCGCCAACCACCATATCGATACCAAAAGCGTCCTGGGTACGGCTGGTCATTTCCACATCCAGGCCGTCGTCATGCGCCGCTCGGTAGACAGAAATCTCCACGGACAAGCCATGCACGATCGCTTCGAACTGCTCGTCGCTAAACATCAGCGTGTCTTGTTGACGACAAAAATCACTCATGCGCTGCTTGATATCCGGCGTAAATCTTGCCAGTTCACTACGGTCAAGCGCCAGCACCACCGCCACAAACGTATCGTTGAAATCAATCAGCTCATACAGCCGCTTCTCTCGGTTATGATACCCATGTTTGTGCCGATCCATCTGGTTTTGCGCCAAGGCCGCACGTGGTGTCTGCAGAACGAGTAGTTTTTGTAGTGCCAGTTTTTTATTCGCACGGTTCATCTCGGGCAGCGAACGTTTTAGTTGTTCAATCTGCTCATTCAGCGCCTCCACCGATCGTGGCGCCCTGACTTTTCTCGGACCAGCATACGGCAAAAATCGCCGCCAACGGTGACGAATCATACCTTGCTTTCTCCTATGAGTTTTTCAACCCGCTTCTGAATATCATCACGCACCCGTCGCACCAGTTCCATACCCTCTTCATGGTGATAATGCGGATCGATGACGTCCCAGTGTGTCGCCTTCGGGCTTTTGGTGACATATTCCGGCATGTAGTCGCTTGGAAAATATATTACCGTATCTGCATCGTCCACCAGCTTTTCAGTCAGCTGCTTCGGCTTCAAATGCGTCACGTCGTAGTCGATCTCATTCATTGCTTCGATGGCTCGCTTTGAGATGTGTTCTTTCGTCTCCGCCGTCGCACCAGCGCTCACGGCATCGCTCGATTTTGTCAGCTCGTTATAAAACGCTTCTGCCATCTGCGAGCGCATCATGTTGCCTTCGCAGACAAAAAGAACTTTTGTCATTTAGCACCCTCTTCAATAATCTTCATAATTCTGTCGACGATTCCTTGAGGTGAAGATACCGACGAATCAAATGTCTGAACGTCAGTTGGTATATAGTATCGCTGAGCCAATTTTTCTTTGAACTCGTCGAGTGTTTTAAACTTCCACGTCGAGCCGGATGCTTTGATAGCTTTCAGTCGCTCCTCGTAGCGCTGGATCAGCACCTCATCTGGGGCAGTGATTTCAATATTAAGCAATTTGCGCTTTGTTTGTCGTGCAATGTCAACAATACGATTATACTCAGTTTTATCTTTCGGCGTTGGCAAAAGCGCCAGAATGGGAAGCTCGGTCATCGACACAGACCGAAGCGTTTCATAGGTTAAATCTCTTGCTATTTCCGCATCGCGCTTCCAGTAGTAGCCGGCAAGTTGACGCTTTATGACATCAAAATCTACGGTATATAGTCTTTCAATCCGCTCCTGCAATAACTCGCTAACGGTCGATTTTCCGGCCGTTGATGGACCAAAGATGTTTATTACTACTTTCACTGCTGCTTTTCCATCCTCTCAATACCATCATCGATGATCGAAATAGTTTTCGGTGATGGCAGATTCCGTAAAGCATTCGCCATTTCCTCCATGTCTGCACACACCACATCACAGGTTGCGTACACGAACGGATCGATGTAGTCCTTTATGACCTTAGCTAAGTGTTCTTTCTCTGATTTATTGAACTTCCCTTCTTTTGGCGCAAGTCCAATGAGCGGTTTCCGTAGGTATTTTGCAATGAGCATTTCTTGTGAACCGCCGACGCTGATATCATCACTGAGATAGACAATCACACAGTCGACTTGGTTGATCAGCCAACAGTCTTTGTCAAACACGAACTGCGGATCATACTCCCGGTCTCCTTCGTAGGCTAGAGGATCTAAATGCGTCAGCGATAAGCCCGATGCATTCGCTAGTGTCTCTACAAAATTATCCCGCCAGTGGTGCGTACCAAACTGCGAGTTCTTGCCTACCTTGCCGGCGATATAAAGTTTCACTTTCTAGCCTCCAGCCATTGCAGTAATATGAGCGCAATACGCTCTTCTTGGATCGCACCGTCGAGAATCATTTTCTTTGCTTCGTCAAAGCTAAACCAATTGTCGGCTTCGATCTTCTCGCCAACCTCCAGTTCTTGTCCGTGCACACTTGCTTGCCAGTTGGTCGTTGCAAAAACATAGAGATTCCACTCGACGGTTGCGCCGAGGACTGATTTTTTATACAGTTCAAGATTTGCGATTTCAATACCGGCTTCTTGCTGCGCCTCGTTGATTGCTTGCTTTTTGGCCGCTTCGATGATGTCATCACCGCCGTTTCGATGTGTCTCGTATTCTTCGAGGCTATCAAATACTTTCCCGCCAGGCAGTCGATAATCCCACTCGCCCAGCTCCTGGCGGTATTCTTTCGTGAGTAAAATCTTTCCATTTTCTTCGTCGCAAATGATCAGCCGCACACCCGGTGCCCGCCTAGCAACTTCAAATACTCGCCCGTCGTCTTGCTTCAGGTGGATGAGTTCAAATAATTTTCCTCGGGCAAAGATTTCTTCGTTCACACTTCTCCCCAGTTCTTACCGACATGCACATCAACTTTCAATTTAATACCAAGCTCTGGTGCGATGGATTCCATAGTTTCTTGCAAAATCTTGGATACTTTACCAGCATTTTTATCGGGACATTCGACGAGGATCGAGTCATGGATCTGGAGGATTTGCTGGCCGAGATCACCCATCTCGTCGTCGACTTTGATCATCGCGAGCTTCATGAGATCGGCTTCGGTGCCTTGGATCGGCATATTAGCGGCGGCGCGCTTGGCGGCTTCGCGCACCATGAAGTTGCTCGAGTTCACATCCGGCGTCGGGCGGCGACGACCATGGAAGGTTTCAACATATCCTTCGGTTTTGGCCTTCTCCAAGGTGTCATCAATAAATCTACGGATTGGCTTTCGCAGTTCAAAGTAGCTATCGATGAACTTTTTCGCATCTGGAAACGACATACCGGTCGCGGCGGAGAGACCGTGCGGACTCATGCCGTAGAGCACGCCGAAATTAATCACCTTGGCGTCGCGGCGCTGGTTTTTCGTCACCTCATTCATCGGGATGCCGTAGACGTCGCTGGCTGTCTTGGTATGAATATCGAGATCGCCATTGAAGTCGTCAATTAGCTCTTTGTCACCGGCCAGCACCGCCGCCAGACGCAGCTCAAACTGGCTGTAGTCGGCGCTGACAAAGACTTTGCCTTTTTCCGGAATAAACGCTTCACGAATCTTGCGGCCAATCTCGGAACGAATCGGAATATTTTGTAGGTTCGGACTAGTACTGGAGAGTCGCCCAGTCGCGGCGACGTCTTGGTTAAACGTGGTATGTAGGCGGCTGTTTTTATCAACCTGCTCGGGCAATGTATCAACGTACGTGTTCTTTAGTTTAGCAAGCTCACGCGTCTGCTCAATTAGCTCGATAATTGGATGCTGGCCACGTAATTTATCGAGTTCTTTTTGGCCAGTTGAGTAGCCGGTTTTACCCTTTTTTATCCCTGTGGTTGGTAGTTGTAGCTTGGTAAATAATACTTCTGAGAGTTGTGCTGGCGAGCCGATATTAAACTCGTAGCCGACGAGCGAATACATTTCTTGTTCGAGCTTTTTGAACTGCTCATCAAGCTGCTTACTCATTGTTTTGAGTAAGCCGGTATCGAGCTTGATGCCAAGATATTCCATGCGGAACAAATGGTAGATCAGCGGGAAATCGAAGCGGTGCGCGATGTCGCTCACTTTCGGTTTTTCCTCAAAAGCTTTCACCTGCCACGCATAGACTTGGCGCATCGCCGACATCTCATCCCGTGGTGAAGCGATTTCACCCCCAATTAATGCTTCTAGGCTACGATCACGGCGTAATGGATCGAGCAAGAACGCTGCCTGGCGAATATCATGAATGTCACTAAACTGCACTTCGATATCGTGTTCAGCGAGTGTGTGATACAGCGCTTTTACGTCGTAGCTAATCACCGTACCAAACTCAACCGCCCGCCAAAAACTTTTGTCGACTTCCGTGAGTTTCGTATGTGAGACAGTCGTAGCAGTAAATGACGCCCACAGTTCATCATCTGTCACATGCAGCACGAATGGTCCGTCGATCGTCACCTGCTCTGGCCAAGCCACCTCTTTTAGCTCCACCTCATCAGCTGCTTGGAAATAGAGTGACGTATCAGCCACTTGTTGCATATTCTTCGGCAGACGCTTGATTAAAGAATGGAACTCAAGTTGCCGCAAGATATCCGCAACTTTTTGCAGATCGCAGTCATTGACATCGGCCACGTCCCAGTCGAGTTTGACTGGCGCATCAGTCCAGATACGGCCGATCTCTTTACTCATGTAGGCCGACTCTTTACCGGCCTCCAGTCTCTTGCGGACGCTTTCCTTGATGTCATCAAGGTGCTCGTAAATCCCGTCGAGTGTTTCGTACTGCTGAAGCAGCTGGATACCGGTCTTTTCACCCACGCCAGGCACACCGGGGATATTGTCTGATGAGTCGCCTTTTAATGACTTGAGGTCGAGAAACTGATCAACCCGTAGGCCATACTTACTCTCAAATGCTTCGACGTTGAACAGCTCGATATTCGAGAGGCCGTTCTTGAGTGCATAGACATGTGTCAGCGGGCTGACAATCTGCAGTGCGTCGAGGTCACTGGTGAGTAAACAAGTCTCAATACCCTTCGCCTCAGCCTGTTTGGCAAAGGCGCCCATAATATCGTCGGCTTCGTAATCGTCGAGTTCATACAGCGGCCAGCCGAAGGCTTCGAGCAGGTCGTGCAAGATCGGAATCTGCTCATAAAAGTCCGGCGGCGCCGGTTTGCGGCCAGCTTTATACTCCGGATAAATCTCGCGGCGCTTACGGATATTCGTTTTTGGCTTGTCCCACGCCACCGCCACATAGTCGGGGTTTAGTTTCTTGATCAGTTCGATCGCGAGAGAAACAAAACCAAACACGCCTCCCGTCGGTATACCATCTTTCGTCGAAAGTCCCGGCATGGCATAGTAGCCTCTATAGAAGACACTCTTGCCATCGATTACCGCCAAACGCTTGGTCATAGTACTAGTATACCTTACAGAGCCAGCTCAGGGTCACCGATCTGACGCAGTGTTGCGAGCGCCTGCCGCTCCAGCTGACGAACCCGCTCGGCCGAGATGCCATGTTTCATGCCAATATCAGTAAGTTTATGCGAGCGCCCATCGGCCAGACCAAATCGTAGGCGAATAATATCAGCTGACCGCTCATCCAGCCTATCGATCAAGTCATTGAGCCGTCTTCGCGTATCTTCATCAAACACCGCCTCATCGGGCCCAGGGCTGGTCTCACAAGCCAATAAGTCACCGAGTGATGTATCACCGTCATCGCCCACTGGCGTGTCAAGCGATACATGCTCTCGACCCCATGCTATCAGATCGAGAACCCGGTCTACATCCATCCCCAGTTCTTTAGCAATTTCTCTCGGTTCTACTTCACGACCGAGTTGACGCTCAAGTATCCGTTTAGTCCCGCCAATTTGATTGAGTTCTTCCGCCACGTGGACGGGCAGACGCACCAACCTAGACTGCTGTGCTATGCCACGCGTAATTGCTTGGCGCACCCACCATGTGGCGTAAGTCGAAAACTTATAACCTTTGGTGTAGTCAAACTTCTCTACTGCATGGATCAAGCCGGTGTTGCCTTCCTGAACCAGATCCAGCATGGGCATTTGTGCTCGGCCATATTTACGAGCAATCGAGACCACCAGCCGTAAGTTTGCCGTAATGAATTGGTCTACTGCCTTGCGACCTTCCTCGGCGAGCCATTCTAGCTCCTCTCGGGAGGCTCGCATTGGTGCTTCACTCTTCTTGCCAATTTGATCATTTTTTAGTAAATTTTCAGCCATTAAGCCAGCCTCAATAGTTTTGGAAAGCTCTACCTCTTGCTCAGCGCTTAAAAGTGGATTCTTCGCAATATCATCCAAATATAATCCGACCGAGTCTCTACCCTCAATCTCTCTGTCCGCACGACTCGAATGTAACGCCGGTTGGTCTTCATCTGGTATAAGCTCAGGTTCAGTCTTCACTAAAGCTTCCGAACCATTAGCTATCCTAGGTTCTGTCTGAACCAATGCCCTTTTCGCCATTCGTCTACTTCGTTGATCAAACCTTCGTAAGGCAACTTTATGTTCAGCGGCTTCATTTTGTAATCTTTCTACATATTCGGGGCTGATCATCACTGCCGTTTCTTCATCGTTTGCATACGCCATGACTACATCCAGCACGCGCTGACTTGCACGTAATCGAGATGTATACGGACCCCGCTCGAGCAAATATTGTGCTTCACCGGCTGTCACCTTAGGAAAACGTATATCCTCCGCAGGCACAAGATGAAGTGGCGGTTGTTCTACTGGCATTATCTCGTCTAGTTCTATCGATAGTGTCTCAGCCATTATCTTCCTACCACCCGTAAGGTTTCACTTCATTATACTCGCCAGCTAAATTCCGACAAGTCGTATAGTTTAGAATCCGTGCTTGCGGCGCATCTTTAAGTAGAGTTTAACAAACTCGCCATACTCCATACCCAACGACTGAGCGGCAACTACTTGGTTTGGGGCATCAATCATAGCGGTAACCATACTTTTCTCGTCTTCACTGAGCGCCGGGTAGTCTGTAAGAATAGCAACAAATGCGGCATGGGAAAGACGCTTCAGGTATGGACGCCCCTGTCTATCGAGGCGTTCATGTCTTTCGAGCTGCCGAGGCATAAGCGGCTCGATAATCATTTCTAATTCACCTTGTTCGATCCCTAGCTCAGCAGCAACCAGGCCCTTATCACCTCGCTCGTAAAGTAGCAGAAAAACTTCCATCTGCTCACCGCTCATGACGTCCCGATGCGTTTCAATGATTTGCCTATACAATTCGGTCTCTTTTTTCCGCGGCTTTCGTCTTTCCATGATTATTAAATTGTCGCATATGACAATATGTATGCAAGCATAGCCACTATGATTTGCTATACTAGGGATAATGAGTCAAAAAGAAAATGTGAAGATCCTGGCTTTTGTCGGTTTGGCTGGTAGTGGCAAAAGTTCGGCTGTTGAATATCTAACCGAAAAAGGTCACCCGAAGATTTACTTCGGCGGCATCATGTATAACGAAATGCGAAAAGCCGGTATAAAACCAGGCGACTGGGAGCCCGAGCAAAAGTTCCGCGAAGAACTGCGTGAAAAAGAAGGTAAAGGCGTCATCGCAAAACGTGCCGTCCAGGAAGCGCATGATCTGATGAACGCCGGTCAGCACCGTATCATATTTGACGGCTTATACTCCTGGAGTGAATACAAGGTCTTAAAGCATGCTTTTCCGGGCGATGAAATGATCGTCGTCGCTATCACTACCCCAAAACATCTCAGAAAACAGCGCATGGCCAATCGCCCTGAGCGTCCCATGACCTCGGAAGAAGTCGATGAGCGCGACTGGGCGGAAATCGAAAATCTCGAAAAAGGCGGACCAATCGCGATTGCGGATTATTTTATTCATAACGATAAAGACCTCGATACACTGCACGAACAAGTTGATGCCATTTTGCAGGCAATTGCCTTCTAGTTTACCCTTGTATCGCTTATGGTACAATGAAGCTTGAGTATATAATCGCAAGCACAAGGAGGGGTAATGAACCCAAACCAGCAACCAAACGAACCGGAACCAAGACAAGATGACGATACCCTGCAGCCGCAGCAAGACATCACGCCGCCATCATTTTCTTCCCAAGAAAAGCAAGAACCAGTCACTACCGGTTCTGACGCACCAGAGTCGGCCGCCGCAGCGATGACCCCACCAGAAGCGAACACATCTCTAGGCAACTCTCCGTCTCCTGTCTCGCCCGGGGCACCAGTTGAGTCTACGGCGCCGGTATCTCCTATGGAATCTGAGCCGCAAGTAGCCGCACCGGCTCCCGCTGTACCGGCTAAGAAATCAAAAACGATGATGGTCATCATCATCGTTCTTGTAGTGGTAGTGCTGGCTGTTGCCGGCGTCACCGGTTACCTGCTCTCACAGTAACTCTCTTGCCTATTTTAGGTATTCGTGTAGCTTCTTCGCATCTTTGTGCTTACGAAGTTTGGCAAGTGCCTTGGCTTCGATCTGACGGATACGCTCGCGAGTGACGGCGAATTCTTGACCGACTTCCTCGAGTGTATGGCTCTTGCCGTTATCGAGGCCAAAGCGCATGCGGATAATCTTTTGCTCACGATCAGAGAGCGCCGATAGCACCGACTGCACCTGCTCCTTTAGAAGCTGGCTGGTAGCCGATTCTTCCGGCGTGGCCGACTCTTCGTCTTCAATAAAGTCTTTCAGGCTTGAGTCTTCCTCTTCCCCGTCGCGACCAACACCAGCATCAAGACTCTGGATGTCCTGCTTGATCTTCATGACATACTCCACCTTGTCCGGTTCCATCTCGAGTTCTTTGGCTAACTCTTCGATCGTCGGCTCACGGTTAAGGTCCTGAGTCATACGGCGCTGGGTGCGCAGTAGTTTATTAATCGTCTCCACCATGTGCACCGGAATACGAATCACGCGCGCCTGGTCGGCAATGGCGCGAGTAATCGCCTGGCGAATCCACCAGGTGGCGTAAGTACTAAACTTAAAACCCTTGTCTGGGTCAAACTTTTCGACAGCACGAAGGAGGCCAGTGTTACCTTCTTGGATTAAATCGAGAAAATCGAGGCCGCGGCCGCTATAGCGCTTGGCGATTGAGACAACCAAACGCATATTGGCTTCAGCCATCTTGTCTTTAGCTTTCTTGTCACCTTGTACGACACGCTGCGCGAGCGCCAGTTCTTCCTCAGCGGAAAGTAGCGGGATTTTCCCGATCTCTCTGAGGTAAAGGCGGACGGAATCGTCGGACACGTCGTCAAAATACTGATTGTTATTGAGCGTGTCGACGTCATCCTCGAGTTCGTCTTCATCCTCGAGTTCGGCAACATCTGGCTCTTCAACACCTTCAAGGGTGTCGACTTCGACTTCCTCATCACCAAGCGTTGATTTGATCAAATCGTCATCTGCCATCAAGCAGTCTCCTTAATAAGATTATGTAACTTGCCCCGTAGCTCATCGGCTCTCTTATCATCACCGTCCGCTTCGGCACGGCGAAGTTCTTCGATCAGCTGTTCTTTGGTTTGTTTTTTATATTCCATTTCCACACGGCGGAGTAGTTTGGCTATTTCGAGTGAGATCTCTTGTTCACCCCAGCCTTCATACCTGGTCTCGGCCTTCAGTAGTACTATTTTGACATAGGTCTCGATTGATTGCAATTCTTCCGGTACGGGATCGGGTAAAGTCACTGTTTTTTTCAGCCAAGCTCCCAGTAGCTGACGGCGTTCACTCGTGAATCTCAAAGGGTCAAAGGTCGCCAGATGTGTGCGGCTACTTGGCGCCACGATGAGCGCAGCCAGTAGATCATCTTGGTAAGCTTGCTCCTGTTCATTCTGGTCTAGCTGGCTAGGTGTTGTTTTGACAGACTTCAGTGTTTTTGACTGCGCACTGTTGCCCATCTCGCTCATTTTTTGCTTGATGGCATCGAGTGAGCTATCGGTCAGTCTGGCTACTTGCTTGAGATAATGCTCCTGCTCAACCGCATCCTCGAGTAAACGAATCACGGCTAAGATAGCCGATGTAAAGCGCCGTTTACCGGTTGCTGAGTTCATATCCTCGCGCTCTGAATATTGCCGCACTACCCAGTCCATCACCGGTTCGGCTTGTTCGGTCACTCGCTTCCAAGCAGCGGCATCTTGCTGGATCAACTCATCGGGGTCTTTCGCGCCTTTCGGTAGCGACACGATCGATAACTCCACGCCAACCCGGCCGGCAATCGGAATTGCCCGCTCGGTTGCGTCTAGACCTGCCCGATCGGCATCAAACGATAATTTTACATTCGGCGACAGCCGAGCGAGCGCCTTGAGATGATACTCGGTCATCGCCGTCCCTGCCGACGCGACGACGTTTTTGACACCAGCCTGATGCGAGCTCACCACGTCGAGGTTGCCTTCGACAATCACGCTGGAATCTGCCTGGCGAATGGCCTCTTTTGCCTGCGAAAGGCCAAAAACATGCCGTGATTTATCATAGATCAAGGTTGCCGGCGTGTTGAGATATTTCGGTGCTTTCGGATCATCCGTTAAAATCCGACCGGTAAAGCCAACCACCTGTCCAGTCGCGTCCATCAGCGGTACAGTCATACGGCCGCGGAACAAGTCACCACCGTAACGGTTTGCCAGGCCGGCGTCACTGAGCTCTTTTTTGCTAAAGCCCCTTTTGGTTAGGATTCGTATCAATGCCTCGCCGTCGCTCGGAGCGTAACCGATCTGAAATTCCTGGACAATTTCTTTACTCAACCCACGGATCTTAAACACGTACTCCAAGGCATGTCGGTTTTTCAGCAAACTCTGCTGGTAATAGCGCGCCGCCAGTTCATTTGCCTCAAGTAGACGTTTTTTCCGACGCACCAGTTCGCCGGATTTTTGTGTCTCATACTCGCTAAGGTCAACGCCGGCTTTTCGTGCCAATTGTTCAAGCGCCGCTCTGAAATCAAGCCCTTCTACTTCCATGACAAAGCTAAAGATGTCGCCACCCTTGCTGCTTGAAAAGTCATGCCAAATATTTTTGTCGGGACTCACCACGAAGCTGGGTGTTTTCTCGCTCGTAAACGGGCTGAGGCCTTTGAAATTACGACCCGCTCGCTTGAGCTGAACATACTCACCGATCACATCTTCGATCGCGAGGCGCGAGCGGATCTCCTCTTTAGCGTCCTGCATGCCTATAGTATACCACCTTTACCTCTGTAACTAATTATGCTTAACTAGGTAGGATATGGATCAAAATACGCCACAAGCCCCACTTGATTATCTCAACTCAATCGCGCCTACCCCACAACGAAAAATGCTAAGCCCCTTTCTGCTCTGGGGAATCATCGGCGTCGCTATAGCACTGGTTATCATTATCTTCATGGCACTTACCTCGTTTGGCGGCACCAGCAAACCCGATCTTACGACTTTTGCTGCGCGGCTTGAGGCACTTCAAACCGTTTCCACCGAGGCCAAAAATGACCTGCAAACCTCGGAGTTACGCAGCCTTAATAGTAGCTTAACCCTAGTCCTCACCAACGCCAACCGTGACATTGCCGATATCCTGACCGATGCGGATATTACGCTCAATGAGAAGAATACCCAGTTTAAAGAAGTGGCTACCGAGACTACAAAATTAACCGATGCCCTGGAAGACGCCCGTCTCAACGGTGTCTATGATCGCACCTATACGCGTGAAATTGTTTATTATCTCAAGACGTTGCGTAACCAAATAAGTGTTCTTTATTCATCGGCTCGAAGTGAAAGTTTGAAAAAGTTTCTAAACGAAACTAACGACAATCTTAAGCCGCTCCAAGAAAGCTTCTCAGCGCTTACTACCGCCTAACCTACTTTGCAAATTCTACAAGATAGACTAAAAGCGAGATGCAAGCAGTGGTAGAATCACTTACCACTGCGAAAGTGGTCTATCGATCGATGTTCGCGAAGTAGATTAAGCTAGCTGGCAACCAAATTGTAACTGAGTCGTGCTAAATCTTTGATTTCCTCGTCTGGAAGCTGCCCCGTACAAATGATGGTATTCCAGTGTTTTTTATTCAAGTGGTAGCCGGGCTGCACGCTTTCGTACTTCTCGCGTAGCGTCTCGGCCAGCTGCGGATCACACTTGAGGCTGACGCGCAGCGGATCGCTCCCGTCGGCGATTAAACCAAACATCTTGCCTTCGCCCGTTTCCTTGTGGCCTACTTTATAGACGCTCGTGCCTTCACCAAACGGGAAATCAAGCCAAGTGTTCGGAAAACCGAGCAGATATTCTTCGAGTTCTTTATGCGTCATCATGTCACTAGTTTACAGGCTGGCGTAGGGAGAGTGCAACTGGCTCATCGTCTGGTTCCACTGTAGGCGTTGTAGGATACTGGCAGTGTCAGCCGCATCTGCCAGATGTGTACGGTGACCGTCGTCCCTAGTGCCGACGGCACCGAATTGATACGTGGCGTCAAGCTTTTGGAGACCCGCTTGTTTCACCTGAGACAAACAGCTGTCGTGATATGCTTTGCAGCTGTCGCCCAGCTTGAGCCAGTTCGCCAGCTGTGGATTTTTGCTTGCCGTCAGTGATAGTTTCATATGGATCGCTGCTGAACGTGTCACCTCGAGCGTATCCTGCTGATCAAACATGAAGTTCCCCATCGAGTAAACGATTAAATGGCCTTTGTAGCTTTCCGTACTCTGGATCCAATGCGGATGGTCGCCCAGCACCACATCGGCACCGGCATCGATCAAGCTGTGATAAAAGTCGGTTTTAATCTGATCCGGAGCGGGGGTATACTCCGAACCCATATGCGGCATGGCGATCACCGGCATGTACTTGCTGTAGGGTGTCTCCTGTGCCACTGCCTCAGCCGGTGGAATCTGGAAAACACCATGATAGCCACAGAATGCCATGGGCAGATGAGCTTTTTTGCTTGTTTTGTTGTCGTACGTTACTGTCACTGGCATGGCGATCACGTCACAGGCATCGTCTAATCTCGTCGGATCGTAGTGACCAAAATATTGAATACCATGCTCATCGAGGTGAGTTTGGGTCTCTTTGAAACCAGCTACGCCTTGGTTGTCGGTATGGTTATTGGCAAGCGTAAAGACAGTGTACCATTTGGCGGCTTCACTTAAGTACTTGGACGAACAGTTAAACTGTAGGTTCTGCTCCATCTCAGCCGAAGTCATCGTGATGGCAGCGGCCATTGGACATTCCAGGCCGGAGATCCAGGCATCGTACTGGTCGCGTTGCAATTCCTCCAGGCGCGAAAATGGATAGGCATACTTTTCCGGGCTGGCCATTGCCCAGTCATTGGTATAGCGCCCCCAGAAAGAATTACCCGTCGCCAGAAGATCGCTAGTGACACTGACCGGTTGCGCTGGCTTTTCGATTGTCGTAGATCGAACAATACCTGACGAAGGCGAAGCGGTGCGGCTTTGACCCAGATAATAATATGTGGCGGCTCCAGCACCTACAAGCAGCAAGCAGCACAGTACGATTAGCCACACTCGTGGCTGACGGCGACGGCGCTCCCGCAAGCTCTTCATGAGCTTATTGTAGCACTTATTTTATTTTCTTCAGGTAGTACTGTAGCTCTTCAATCGAACCGCGAATATCTTCGAGTGCTCGGTGGGCTTCAGGCTTGGCAAACTTCTTTTTGTACTTGCCTTCAAAGACGACTTTCCAGGCACTAACGTCGAGCATACGGTAATGCAGCTTTTTATCGAGTCGCGGCCATTCATTCTCTATAAACTTTCGATCCTGGTGAATTGAATTGCCGGCAAGCAAGATCTTTTTATCTGTATCGAGATGCGTCTCAATAAACTCTAGTAGCTCATTTTCTATCGTTCGGCCATTCTTGCCGCTACCGTTTTGGGCCATCAATGCATCACGTACGTTCGTAAACTTCTCCCAGAACTCTCCAACCATGCGCTGCTTCATTAGTGATGGGCCAACCTTTTTGACCGCTTCATACGTCGCGACCTCGTTAAAGTCCCAGTCAGTCGCCACTGCGGCCACTTCAAGTATTCGATCTTCTTTAGGATCAAGCCCGGTCATCTCAAGGTCAATCCAGAGTAATTTTGCATCCATAGACATGCCACTAGTATAGCACTCCCTGGGGCTCGTAATTGATAGTTGCCATCCCGCTGCTTATGGTTTATAACTAAGACATTGACGGAAATACCGTCATGTGAGAGGAGAAGCATGTCACGCATCTCTGCCTTACGCACCTATCAGCCAAGACACACATCGCATATCCCCGGTTATCGACTGGATGAGCTGTTCACTGACGATGAGCTGGCGCTCAAGTTGCTGATTGCCCAGTATCGCATTCTGATGGCATTCGACCACGCGACTTTCTGGTCACATGGCAAGCTGCGTGGCACCGACAACTTCATCATCGGAGTCGGGCATCGCCAGAAGGATCTGGTGCAGTACATCGTCGAGCGCGTTGTGATCGGGATGAAGAGTGGAATCGTCACCGCCAGTGAGCTACCGGAGTTTGTGGGAGATACTTCTTCCGTTCTCCGAGACGTGGCTCGAAACACTGAGCGACAGCTCGTTGCGGTTCAGCTGGCGATGTTGTCACCCGATAGTATCTGGTTTAACGCCCAGACACCCGGAACGTGGAACGTTGTCCAGAGCCTGGTGGACGAGTACCGGCTCCACCGGAAGCTCGCGAATGAGGCCAAACGGGTCGATGCACGCCTTCGACGAGAAGCGCTCCACAACGGTGGACGCTTGATGGTAGTGCACTAAGTCGTACAATCAGAGTAGGATAGAAAAAGCCCGAGTAGGGATGACTTACCGAAATGATGTACGCCCCTCTTCTAGATTGAAGGGGGCTAACTTTTTGCCTTAAAATCGAGACAAACAGAATTGATACAGTAGTGCTGGCCGTTCGGAGACGAGTCATCAGCAAACAGGTGGCCGAGGTGGCTGCCGCAGTTTTTACAGACAACTTCCGTCCGGTGCATACCGAGGCTGTCGTCACTTTTTAGCTCTACCGCTCCCTTATCTGCAGCTTCGGAAAATGCCGGCCAGCCGATCAGTCCCGGCATAGTGGACTCGTACTTTGAGTTACTGGCAAACAATGCCTGCCCACAAGCGGCGCAGTGATACATGCCGTCTTCATAAAAATCGACATATTTACCACTCCCTGGCATTTCCGTTCCTTTTTTGCGCAACACCCGATACTGCTCTGGTGAAAGCGTATCTCGGTAATCGCTGTCAACCGTCACGCTTATTTTTCCCGCGCAGTCTTGAGTGCCTCGGTGTACCAGACGATATTCTCGAGCAAACTGTCGAGCGGTTTCTGCTCGCGGACATACTGCTCAACCAGGCGGCCATTGTCACCTACGACCTCTTCAAACGCGACCGGCGCCTTCAAAGTGACGCTGTTCGAAATCGGCAGACCGCCCAGGTTACTGTTGATGATCAGTCGCAACTGTTCGTTAGCCCGTGCACCGCCCATCGCACCGTGACTGGCGATAGCAATCGGCTTTTTCATGAGCTGAAAATCGAGATAATCAATCGCATTCTTGAGTGCACTTGGTATACCATGATTGTACTCCGGCGTTACAAAAATAAAACCATCGGCATCGCTCATGGCGTCCAGCCACTCTTTCACAGCACCCGTTTCTTGACGGTTTTGCTGCGCCATCGGCAGCTGTGACTCGGCAAATAGCGGCAGGTCATAATCTTTTAAGTCAACGATCGTAAACTCTGCACCAAGACCAGCCTCATCAGCGCTAGTTTTCACCCAGTTTGCTACCTTGTCTGACCCCCTACTTCCCCGAATGCTCCCGACAATAATATTTATTTTCATCAATCCTCCGATTATTTAGTTTACTATCCCGAGTATAGCAACATTGCTATACAAAGTAAAGCAATTATACGGAGATGGCTATTACTTCTTTTTATCTAGACGGTCGAGTTTCGCACCGTGGACGACGGCATAGATGACTAAAGCGGTTGCCAACAGAGTAATCAGTGAGGATATCACCGCTCCCCAAGCAAAGTCAGCCTGATGTGTACCAATCTTGACATGCCAGACCGCAGATTCAAACCTGCTTTCAGTACCAACAATAAGCCGTACCAGTGGTGTAACAAAGCCTTCAACGATCGCCTTGACGCTCGCACCGGCGGCGGCACCGATCGCCAGACCGACCGCTAGGCCGACAACACCTTGCTGACGAATGAAATCCACAAAACCGGCCGCATGACCACTCCCAAAACGAGAGACGCGAGCCTTAGCAGCCTCGGTTCTTGCCCGAGCAGCTTCCTTGCGTGCAGCGGCAGCTTCGCGTTTGGCCTCTGCGGCCGCCTGATTTGCTGACTTTTGTGCCATAATACGGAAATCTCCTTTAATCTATATAAAAGTATAGCAAAGTTGTTGCCCCGAGGGGCGACCGTAGACGGGATCGCCGTCTTGGTCGCCCCCCGGTAGGGTTCCCGTCTTGTAAGACGGAGTGAGGAAAAGCTCAGATGGGCTCAAGCTCCACGATGTCGTACGGCCGCGTGCCGCAGCTCCCACTGCCAATCATCTGCGCACCAGTGGGAACCTTGCGGAGTACCCCCATCTGCGCGAGACGGTTGATACTACCGCACAACCGATCCATCGGTGCGATGAGGTTGCGAGCACGGAACTCCTGCTTGATACGGCGATCCGACAGCGGTCCGACCGCATAGGTCAACGGCCGCCCTTCCATGTAGGCCACTTCGATGACACCGAGAACAATATCATCCAAGTCGTTGGTGTCCAACGTATCCTCCTAAAGGTTCTCTGGAAAACAAGACCGGTTTCTTGCTTTCCGTATGCTCCGAAACAAAAGCTGCCGGGATTATCCCCGGCGGCTGTTGAATCGAAATGACGAAACTACGCTGCCGAGGCGCTATCAAAAATCACGAGAATAAGTCCACTCCGGATTGTTTGATAAGTACCTAGCATAGTGTTTCCTGCCCCAAATCATACACCCCCGTATGAGAAGTGTCAACTACATCGTCTCTGGTGCAATGATGCCCAGCAAGCGCAAGCCCCGAGCCAACGTATCCATGTATTGCTTGACGATATAACGCCGCTCACTCTCGCGCGTGTCACCGATAATCCGCTCTTTTTCGTAAAATCGATTGAATTCTTGGGCTAGCTCGTAGAGATAGGTGCATATACCATGTGGTGCAAGTTCATTCATCGCTCGCCCTACTGTCAAGCCATACTCGCTTATCTTACGAACTAGTAGCCGCTCGCTCTCGGTTAATGTTTCGGGCTTACTTGCGTCGGCCGTTGATTTAGTTATAATACTGTGCGCTCTGGCATAGGCATACTGCAAGTACGAGCCAGTATTGCCTTGTAGGCTGACGGCTTCGTTGATATCAAAGACGATGTCGCCGCCAATGTGCACCTTCAGAAACTGGTAGCGCAAAGCGCCTGCAATCAGCTCGTCGGTCGGCTCACCACCGCGAGTTCGAATGGCCTGGGCAACTTGCTCAAATAGCCAGGAGATTTCAACTACCTCACCGCTACGCGAGCTCATCTTGCCAGTGGTTAGTTTGACCGTACCGGTCGAGATATTTACCGTCACGTCTTTGAGCTCTGGTAAACACAGCTCAGCCGCAGCAATGACACCCTTGAAGTAATCGCGCTGCTCTTCAGCGGTCACAATATAGCTTTTTTCGGCATGATAATCATCATTCTTTAGCTGCATTAGCCCTAGGTCGCGTGCTCCATAAAGCCCTAGCCCACGTTTGGTCACAAACACATTATCGAAGGCGCCGTATTTACTCCCCTCAAATACCAGTGCACCATCTGATTCGACAAAAACATCTGGCACGTGCGCTTTTACGGTTGGCACGCCGCGAGCATCAGCTTCGCTCTCTAGGTAGCGCTTCTCTATCGGAACGTTACCGAGTAAGCCAACGATCTCGTCAATTTGGTTAAAGCTCCAGTTTTTACATATGTCATACACCTGTGCATACAGTGGATCATCCTGCGTAAATGATTGCCTGGCAAGCTCATCAATCTCCGCTCTTGCCGCCTCATCTTCTTTGTAGGCGTGCGAACCCTCGGCATACATTCTGCTCATAAAGCTATTGTGTTCGGTATCCGGCATCGTCATGAGACGAGTGATGTCGCCATCTACATATCGCAGCAAACTGTACATACTCTTACCAACATGCAGGCCAATATCACCATGATAGCTGACGCGGTGTGTCTCAGCGCCGCTTCCCTCAATCAAGTTCGCAACAGTGTCGGCAACAATAGCATTCATGGCGTGACCGATATGCATTGCCTTGAATGGATTTGGGTTGTTCGTTTCAATGACCACTTTTTGACCGCGACGCAGAAGCAATGGTAACTGCTCCGCTTCGGCCAGCAATGCCTCATCGCTCAACGTCAGATTAATAAAGCCAGGGCCAGCCACTTCAACTGCTTTGAAGTCACCACTCTCTCGTAGTGTGGTGGCGATTTTTTCCGCAAGCTCGCGCGGGTTTTTTCCGAGGGGTTTTGCCAGCTGCAAAGCAACATTTGTCGCGTAGTCACCAAATTTTGGCTCAGGTCGAGTTAGCTGAATTTCTATATCCGCATCATAGAGATTGCGAACTACATTTGCAATAATCGTTTCCATTCTCGTTTATTATAGCAAGGAGAACAGTATAATAGTATGGACATGAACTCTAAACCTTCTCCGGTTGTCCCCGTAAACGAAAATACGCGTCAGCAACTTTTGCTCTATGCCGTTCGCATGGCTGCTTGGCTAGCAATACTCTTTTTCTCGCGGAGTATACTGCTCGTAACGGGCATAACTCTCATGATACCGATTACCTTGTTCCTGTTCTCCCTGCTTGGGTCGATGCCCGATGCCTGGCCAGCCTTATGGCGCATATTCTACTGGCCGTGGGCGCTCACCGGTCGCACCAGCTTTGATGAAAATGATATTAGCCTACTCGTGGGTAGCTGGGCAGTGCTTACCACGGTGGTTATATCAGTCGTTCAAAAGTTACTGCCGTCGTTTAAGGTAAAGTTTCGTTCCGTATTTTTAACCATCACGGCGGTTTATGCCGTCACCCTGGTCGGAATTCTTATAGACACCGCTCCTCAAGATAGGGTATTTGCTTTTGGGGCACTATTCGTCCTGTACATCGTGTGTATCGGCTCAATCAGTCTTTCGCGGATACTCCATGCCGTATCGGCATTTTTAAAGAATAGCTCAAGCTCTTCCCTGTAGTAGCTACAAGAGGTCTAAGATAACAAAACGTCTGATGCTTCGTCGGCATCAGCTGGAATATAAGCAAAATCAGTGGTAGAGACGGGGCTTAAGCCACGGATTTTGTGGAGCAATTCGCGCAGTACCGTGACGTCATCACTACTGGTCGTTTCTTGGTTGAGATCTTCTTCTGCCATGTTTGTTTCGCTTTCTTTCTCCTTAAACATTAGCATTTTGCATCGCTTTTGTCAACTTCCTACCCTCTTGAAAGCGTGCTACAATTCTCCCATGCATAAGCGCCATGGTTTCACTATCGTCGAACTACTTATTGTGATCGTGGTGATCGCAGTTCTCGCAGCTATCACGATCGTGGCGTATAGCGGCTTCCAGGAGAGAGCCAGGAACACCCAGGTTATCACTGGCGCTCAAACGTATTACAAAGCATTCCTAAACTATCAAACGGTAAACTCAGCAATACCTGCACAAAGTGGCTGTCTTGGAGCAAATTATCCTAGCAATAATTGCTGGACAGGAACACCGGTGCGATCAGTAAATGGGTCTCTCGACTCTCTATTGCAAGAGTTCGTGCCAAATAAACCTACCTTAGCAACTTCTTTACTATCTCTGGATGGGACTAATAACAGAGCAGGGTTGGTATTCATTTATAATTACCCAGCAGCTGGTCAAGGTGAATTGAGGTACTATCTCGATGGTAATAACCAAAGCTGCAACATCTCCGCGTTTACTGCAGTAAACGAAGGCAACCTAACCTACTGCTATTATCGATTCACGTAAAGTAAAATTTTATCAACCTACCGTATTAGCAATGAATCCCGTAAACAGTGGATGCGCCTTGAATGGTCGGCTCTTAAACTCCGGGTGAGCCTGGGTGGCCACGAAGTACGGGTGCGCCTTATCTTTAGCTTCGACAAATTCCACAAGTTTGCCGTCGGGCGAGGTGCCGCTGATCATTAGGCCACCGTTTTCAATAGCTTCGGTAAACTTTTGATTCACCTCGTAGCGATGGCGGTGACGTTCGATTACATCTGTCGTGCCGTACGCTGCGGCCGCTTTTGAGCCTTTCTTGAGCTGTGCTGGATAATCGCCAAGGCGTAGCGTGCCACCAGTTGATTCTTTACCGGCCTGCCCTTCCATCAAGTACACGACATTCGTTGACGTGGTTGGGTCGAATTCATTGCTATTAGCGGCTTTCAGACCACTACGACGAGCTGCAGCTATCACTGCCACTTGTAGGCCAAGGCAGAGGCCGAGATACGGTGTTTTATGCTCCAACGCATACGTGGCAGCGGCAATCTTGCCTTCAATGCCGCGCACTCCAAAGCCACCGGGCACAACCAAACCGTCGACACTGGCAAAATCTTCATCGGTTGCCGTCTCGGCATTAATCCACTTGATATCCAGCCCCACACCCTCCTGCCACGCGGCGGCTTTGAGCGCCTCGAGTACCGAAATGTAGGTGTCTTCGTTGTCCATGTATTTAGCCACCATACCGACGGTCACCGTCTTGCCTTTTGGCGCACGCTGGCGCTCCACGAGCTCGTGCCATTTAGTAAGATCCGGCGTGGTTTCATTGCCTGTAAATTCATTTAAAATCTGCATCAAGCTACTCTTGGCGATGCCTTCCGGAATACGAAACACGCTGTCAACATTTGGCATCATCAGTACCGCTCGCTCCTGCAGACCACCAAAAAGTGCGATTTTACGTGCTATTGACACTGGCGCCGGCTCATCAGTACGGACGATCACCGCGTCAGGCACAATACCAAAACCGCGCAGATCATTGAGCGCATTTTGCGCCGGTTTGCTCTTAAACTCCTTGCTTGTGCCGATAAAGGGCACATACACCACATGGATATACATACAGTTCTGACGGCCGACTTTCATAGCGAACTCACGGATTGCCTCAATAAAGCTCAGACCCTCATAGTCACCAACCGTCCCACCGATTTCAACGATATGGACATCACTGCCGTCACCGGCGATCAAGATCGATTTCTGTATCGCTGTCGTCAGGTGCGGCACCAGCTGTACAGTTTTGCCACGCATTTTGCCGGCGCGTTCGTCAGCGATGAGGTCGGTTAGCAGCCGACCAGCCAGCGTCGCATTTTTCTGCGTCAGCTCGATGTCGAGAAAGCGCTCGTAGTGACCAAGATCGAGGTCGGTCTCGGCGCCGTCTTTCGTGACGAAGCATTCGCCGTGCTCCGCAGGATTCAAAAGACCCGCATCTACATTGAGATACGGGTCACACTTTTGAATGGAAACGTATGCACCTTTGGCCTGCAGCACTGCACCGATGCTCGCAGCCGTGATACCTTTCCCTACCCCCGAGAGAACTCCCCCCGTAACGAATATGTATTTCTGTTTTCCCCACGAAAGTTTTGTTTCTTCCATGGGATTTCATTATAGCACCAGAATTTGCCTATGCGCTACTGATAGAGTGTTGTAGTATTTTCACTACACTAGATATAGTGTTTTGTACCTATGATATACTCATAGGTAAGCATAGTCTCAACAACGACTAATCTCTCCTACACCTATTGATGAATCACTGTACCGGTCTTGCCGTCGAGTGCATCGCCGACCCCCTGTAGCGACGTAATAATCGCCTGTCTGTTCGGGTCTTTTTGAGCAAATTGAATAGATGCTTGGACTTTCGGCAACATACTGCCAGCTTTGAAGTGACCTTCGGTAATATACTGCTCCATCTCGGCAATGCTACTGTCGCCGATTGCGGCTTGCTCTGACGTGCCGTAACTACGCATCGCAGCGTCAACAGAGGTCAAGATGAGCAGGCGATCGGCCTGGATAGCGTCGGCTAGCACTGCCGCACTAAAATCTTTATCGATGACTGCTTCGACGCCGCTGTAGCCAGACTCGGTTTCAACCACCGGAATACCACCGCCGCCAGCAGCAATCACTACTACCCCTGCTTGCATTAGCCGTTTGACCGTCTCAACTTCTAAAATATGTTGCGGCGTAGGCGATGGCACGACTCGGCGCCAGCCGCGGCCAGCATCTTCTTTTACGGCTCCGGTGTGTGTTTTGGCCTCGGCTTCGGTGGCATAGAAGGGTCCGATCGGCTTGGTGGGGTCATTAAATGCCGGATCATGCGCATCCACCACTATCTGAGTAACAGTCGTTACGACGGGTACGGCCATCCCGACCCGTTTCAGCTCACTCATCAGCGCTTGTTGCAGCCAGTAGCCGATTAAACCTTGGCTCATTGCCACCCCACTATCAAGTGGTAGCGTTGGTACTTCCTCGGTATTGATTGCTTCTTCGTGCAAGACGATATTACCGATCTGCGGACCATTGCCATGGACAATTACCAAGCGGTGCCCCGCTTGAAGGAGGGGCACTAGCTGCGTCACGGTGAGACGAGCGACGCGCTTTTGAGCATCAGCACTCGCCTCCCCCTTTTGTTGTAAGGCGTTGCCGCCAAGTGCTATCACGGTTGTAAGCGGCATACGCCAGTTTCTCCTTTTAGATTAACGCTGAAACGATCATCACGACAAGGCTAATGACCGAAAGCACCAGCATAAGTTTCCAGGTGCGGCGTAGGTAGGTACCATACGCAACTTTGGCCAGCGCCAGTCCACCGACGACTGAAGCAACGGTTGGAGCGATCAGGTTGATAACACCTTCCGATGTCGCAAAGGCCGTAACGATGAGATGACGGTCGATATTGGCGAAGTCAGCCAGCGGTGCCATGATTGGCATCGAAGCGGTTGCCAGACCTGAAGTTGAAGGAATCAGGAATGACAGCGGCAAGTATACCACGAAGGCAACGGCCGGTAGTAGTACTGATGGTACTGAATGCAAAAGTTGTTCACCGTAATTAATGAAGGTTGCCATGATCTCGCCATGGTTCATAATGACCGAGATACCACGCGCCAGACCAATGATTAAAGCAACGGCCAGCAGGTCGCGTGCACCGGCGATAAAGGTATCGACAAAGCCGCCACTCCCTTCCTTAGAGGGCATACGCGTGTAGTAGATCAAGCCGATGATCAGCGCAGCGACAAAGAACAACATCGATAGCTCGTTGAACCACCAGTCACCCAGCGGCAAGATAGCGCCAAGGCTCAAGCCCAACACCGGAATGTCTTTGAGCCAGTTGGCCATATCAGCAAAGAAGGTGATGCCGAACTTGAATTCCCATGGGATCACCGCGATCACCATGATGACAAAAGCCAGGCCAAAGACGGTTAAGACTGCCTTGCGGCGGCCAGTTAGTTCTGGAACAGTTGCTGACGTGGTAACGGCCGAAGCTTTTAAGCGTGAGTCATCTTTGTATTCACCCTTTTTAACCTTGGCAGCGTAGCGCATAACAAACCAGATTGCCGCCAGTAGTGACAGTACCAGGATGACGAGTCGTTCGATGATGCCATCACCGATCGAAACATTCGCAAATCCAGAGGCGATACCAGTCGAGAATGGGTTGATAGTCGAGCCGAGCACACCAACACCGGCACCAAGTATGATTACCAGTGCAGCCACCATGCCGTTATAGCCGGCAGCGAGCATAACAGGGATAACCAGCGCATAAAATGCGATTGTTTCTTCCTGCATACCGTAGGTTGTGCCACCGAGCGCAAACAACGTCATTAGCACAGGGATAAGCCACTTCTCCCTACCCTTCATGTTGCTGACAACACGACCGAGGAAGGCGTCAAGCGCACCGGTTTTCATGGTAACACCGAGGAAACCACCGATGATTAGCACGAAGAGAACGACATCGATCGCCTCAGTCGTACCGAGAATTGGGGCTTGGAACACTTCCCAGAACCCTTGGCGAACATCAGTTGCTTCACCGTCAACATCATGAACTTTCGGTACTTCTTTGTAGGTACCGGCAATCGGTGTCGGGTCACTACCATCAGTTGGTTCGGTTTGTGTGTACTGTCCTGATGGAACCACCCACGTGAGTAGTGCGACAACGGCGATTAAGCCAAATAGGATACCAAACGCTGAGGGCATTCGCCATTTTCGTCTGGACTTTTTTTGCGTATTGATTTCGTCTGTCATGACATTAGAGCCTCCTGCTCTACTAGTTTTATACTGTTAAAGCGATGACCGCTTTGATACTGTGCATACGATTTTCCGCCTGATCAAATACGATACTGGCAGATGAACGAAATACCTCGTCGGTTACCTCCATTTCTGTTAACCCATACTGCTCGTTAACTTTTTTAGCCGTCGCTGTCTCGAGGTCGTGAAAGGCTGGGAGACAGTGGAGAAATTTAACGTTTTCATTGCCGGTCATGCGCAACATGTCGGCATTTACCTGGAAAGCGCGCAGTAATTCAATGCGCTCGGCATAGTGATCCTCTTCACCCATCGATACCCATACGTCGGTGTAGATAGCATCGGCGCCTTGCACCGCTTCCTGGATATCATCGGTAATGGTAATCGTTGCCCCAGATTCGTTGGCAAAACCGTGTGCCATCTCGACGAGCTGAGGGTCGGGGTGTAAGCTTTTTGGTGCGGCGATCCGGAAATCAAGCCCCATTTGGGCAGAGCCAAGCAGCAAACTATTAGCCATATTGTTACGGCCATCACCGACAAACACCAGTTTTAGCCCTTTCAGGTCGCCAATATGCTCTTCTAGTGTCATGAAATCGGCCAAGATCTGTGTCGGGTGGTACTCGTCAGTCAGGCCATTCCAAACCGGCACGCCGGCATGTTTGGCGAGTCCTTCGACAGTACTGTGGGAAAAGCCACGGAATTCGATACCGTCAAACATCCGTCCGAGCACTTTGGCCGTATCCTCCACCGATTCTTTTTTGCCGAGCTGGATATCGTTCATGCCCAAAAATTCGGGTGCAATCCCTAGGTCGTTAGCCGCCACGGTAAAGGCCACGCGGGTGCGGGTCGAGGTTTTCTCAAACAGCAGTGCGATATTTTTGCCTTCGTGTACCCGGTGCGCGGTGCCAGCTTTTTTCAGCCGTTTATATTCGTGCGTCGTATCAAGCAGCAGCCGAATTTCGGCCGGCGAATAATCATTCAGTGTTAGGAGCGAGCGTCCTCGCAAGCTCTCGTCCATTTAGATATCCTCCCGTACCAGCGGCATACTCATACAGCGCGGGCCACCGCGCCCACGGCCAAGCTCACTGCCCGATACTTCGATTACCTCGATACCGTGGTCGCGCAAGGCTTGGTTGGTCACATAATTGCGATCATACGTCACGACTACACCGGGTGCAATAGCGAGCGTGTTGGAGCCATCATTCCACTGCTCGCGGGCAGCAGCGATTTCATCGCCTGCTCCGCATTCGAGTAGAGTGACTTTATCGAGCGACAGCGCCGTACGTAGCACATGCTCGAGGTCGGTTTCTTTGGTGATACGCGGATAGTCTGAGTTTTCGTCGCGCTCAAGTATGTACATGTTTAACTTGCCGCCACTGTCCCTGATTTCGGGATGGATCGTGAAGGTATCATAGTCGATCATCGTAAAGACGGTGTCGAGGTGCATAAAAGCGTGCGATTTCGGTATCTCGATCGCGATGACTCTTGTAAAATCGGATTTTTTAAACAATTCGGTAGCCATCTTTTCGATTGCTTCCGCCGTGGTGCGCTCACTGATACCGATCGCCATAGTCGTTTTGCTCAGTACCAGTTCGTCGCCCCCCTCCATCGAAAAGCGGTTGTCACGGTCGTACCACACCGGCACCTGCGCATCCTTGAAGCGTGGGTGGTGATGGATAATGTATTCCAAAAACAGCGATTCACGACGACGTGCCGGCCAGTGCATACGGTTGATCGTCAGGCCGTCACCGATTGTCGCGCCCGGATCGCGCGTAAAGTAGAGGTTTGGCATCGGGTCGAGATAAAACGGATAATGATTGCTTTCTACCATCGTATGCAGTTGGGTGTGGTGCTCGGGCGGAAGCGTGATCTCATCTTTACGTACGCCGGCCATCACCTTTCGTATCATATCGTGGGTTGGCATGGCTTCGAGATATGCCTTGAGCGCGTCGGTCACGCGGCGACCACCTTGCTTGGAGGCTTCCAGCATTTCATCGATGAATTGGCTGCGTACTTCCGGCTGCTCGAGCGCTTCGGCAGCCAGTTGGTCGAGATACAGCACCTCAATTCCCCGACTTCGCAGCACGTCGGCAAAAGCATCGTGCTCGGCCTGAGCTTGTTTTAGATATGGGATATCATCAAAAAGGAGCGAAGTGAGATATTGCGGTGTCAGGTTTTCCAGCTCTTCCCCCGGTCGATGCAGCAGTACCGTCTTTAATGTCCCGATCTCAGAGGTAATATGCAGCGGCTGATTCATTTTTACTCCTTCACATTTTTATTTGTCATCAGAGCTTTACCCGCATTATATCACGCTTATGATTCCCGTATGAAGTGACCGATATCACACTCCTTCAACCTTAGAATTTCACTCCTATATTGTTATAGTTCATGATGTTACTATACTTAGACGATGCTTACATATCACACCGATGGCAGCGCCAGTCCGAATCCGGGACCAGGTGGCTACGCCGTTATTCTAAACAAAAAACCTGTCACACTCGGTACCGAGCCAGACGGCAGTGAAACGACGAATATCCGCATGGAAGGCTTCGCTATCATAGCCGCCCTCAAACACGCAGATGGTGCTGAATGCAAAATTTATACAGACAGCGAATTCTGGATCAATGTCATTACTAAATGGTCGCTTACGTGGGAAGCAAATAGCTGGAAGAAAAAAGGCGGCGAGATTAAAAATCTCGACATCGTCCGTGAGGTTTGCCTGTTCTACCGCGCCTCGCACGCTACACTCGTATGGGTTCGCGGCCACAACGGTGATGAGAACAATGAACTCGCCGATGTTTGGGCAAACAAAGCTCGTGACGGCGCGCGTATTTAGTCTCCGTATAGAACCTGGAATTACCAACCGAATCGACTCTTGAATAGCTGAATCGTGTTATCGCCTTCTCTATGCCAACGTAGCTCATATCGGTCGCAATCTGTAATAGTCTTTCCGTAGGTTGTCAGAGTTGCCTGTGAGCAATAGCGCTGAATACCACCACTGTCGTTAAAATACGAACGATATGAATACTCATTAAGTTCAGGAGTCATACCGCCATTAAACGAGTTCGCATCCGTCGCTCCAGGTGCGATGACTGCGCTATCCGGCAAGCCCGTAAGATTGGTATGGATCCACGTCAAATTATTGTCTACCATGTCGTCATAGCGTGGATAGTACTCATTTATAATCCTAAACTCCGAAAGCTTCTTGCTAACCGAGCTTATATCGGCCTGCCGTTCCGCGTCGCGAGCACGCACCTGTATACCATTATACGTAACCACGCTAATAGTAGCGAGAATGGCGATCACCACTATAGCGATAAGAAGCTCGACGATCGTAAAGCCGCTTTATTTAGTCTTAGCTCACATAAGAGATTTAGTATACATAAATGAGGAGTATCTTGTATTTATGAGAAAGAGCTGGCTGGATGCCCACCCATCCTGAAGGATCTAAATCCCTTGCTGTAAGTGCGGAAATTCGTACTGGTTCGGGCTGGCTGAGTAGCCGGCTTTTTCGGCTTCGAGTGGTGTGCAGAAATACTCTATAGTTGGATGGAGTCCGGGAAACGAGGAAGGCTCGTAATAATGAATTGCGCCACTATTAAGATAGCCAGATCCCTCGGTCGCGACAGGCTTATCTCCACATCCGATCCATGTGGCGTAGAACCGTGCGTTGCCACCAAATGGTGAGATGTCAAAGGCGATGAGTGCAACCAGCACGACGAGCGAAATAATGAGTGCACGCCGACCCTTGTGTTGCTGGATATTGATGGCTTTGTTCATGACCTTCTCCTTGTACGTCTTACTATGCCATAGCCGACAGTGAGCGTCGATAGTAAAACGATAATTCCTACGATAAACCCATTATTACGGCTACTCTCATGCAGCGCCAGCGGACTATCGCGATGCACTCCAAGGACTTCTCTGGCTGATTCCGTAGCGTCGCCATTACTATTTGATGTCCTCTCATTCCTTAGGGTAGCAACAGCCTGACTGGTGTTCTTTCTTGATGAAATTGGTGCGTCCTGACCACCCCTAGTATTCGGCTGGGGTGATGCGCCACCCGTTCGGTCGTCCGACGGAGCCGTAGTTGTCTCACCAGGCGCTGGACTTACGCAGATGTCTTGCTGGCTCGTTTCATCAATCCACGAGATAAAGAAGGGGCACTGGTCGTCTGCATCGGCAATGCCATCACCGTCCTCATCGCTCGGCGTACGGCTCGCTACTGTTACGAACTGGAAGTACTCGACCGGTTCGCCCGACGGCGACAGCCCATCAATCGTCAACACATGACGTCCGGGCTTCAGTGAGGATGGCAACGCTAATGTGTCCTCAATTCCACCTGCACTGTTTACCGAAACGCTTCCAAGGTCAATAGCGTCAGAATAGATCGTCAATATCGCACTTGAGCCAGTCGCTAGAGAGCCTTCTTGCATAATGATCGGCATTGTACTACCCTCCACTACCGAATCAGTGGTAACGGTATGTTGTACGGCTTGTTTCTGCTCTGCACCTGCAAAGTATGACGGCGGTGGCGGCTCTATCGGCTCAGATAATGTCTCACTATTGCGTCCTGGCTCTACCTGAAAGCCTTGGGCAACAATCCGCCGAGCGATCTTATCGTGAGCTTTTGCGTTAGGATGAAATACCTCTCCTGTATCTTTATTCGCTATTTTCTCAAGCCCCAAATCCGACAACCCCGTCACATACTCCGAGCCTTCGCACAGCCGGCCCCCCTCTAGAACATCCTGGATATCGATATAGTGCACACCCATAGAAGTCGCTGCTGCCTCAAGTGCCGAGTTCATGAAAGCCACACCTTCATTGATCATGGTTCTCTCCTCGCCATCAAGCGCCGCTGAGTTGAAGCAATTTGCCCCGGAGTCACCGCTGATAAAACTCGGGTAGCCAATCACATATACCGTCGTGCCGGGCGAAGCTTGCTTTATTTTCCGGAGCAGCAGGAGTGTATATTGATACTGACTCTGGATGCTTTGTGCCAGCATAGTGCGCAAAGGGCTGCCTTCTACCGCATACCCGCAGGTATTGTTGGACAAAAATCCCTTCCCACGACGGGGTTGCGCAGTATTGCAATATGCGCGCGAAGCCAACGTCATTGCCGCCGCCCATCAGTGTAATGACTTTTGGTCGGTATTTTTTGACAAATTCAAGCTGCGGCAAATTGCCTGGAGCAAAGCTACCAAGCGCACCGTCTTTAACTGTCTTCCGATCTGATGGCGACAGGCTCGCCAGTCGTTTGCCTTGCCCTAAATACGTCTCGGCTACGCTCACATAATCGGGCAGTACTTCGGCACCCGAACAGGCTACGGAATGCATCCGTGTTGGGCTTATATCTTTATCATCCCTAAGAAGAAATGGGTACGATCGGTTGCTAACGTGGCACTGACCCTTTTTTTCGGTTCCTCCTGAATAATACGTTGATCCGTCTGACTTTGTCTCAATATCACCTTCACCACTCGCATACGAGTCACCTAGCGCGAGATAATCCAATCCGTCATCTGCCCTATATCCTCCGGCGTAAAGCGGTGTCCGATAAACGGTTGGGTTCATCCAATCATTTTCATCCTCATACACATAGTTATCAAAGTAAAGCGTATCACCATCTAGGTTAAAGCCACTAGCGCTCATGCCGCGAGCGAGTTGCGGTGTATACCGCTGGTTCAAGGCATTATACAGCCGCATCTCATCACTTGGACACGACTGGCTGTGAAGGGCAAATGCAAATGCCTCGCTATAGGTGTCTGTGCCGACCAGACAACCAGACTCAAGCGTATAGACAGCCGGCGTTATATTGTAGTCAAAAGCCGCAACCTTAGTACCGTCACTGGTAATACGAAAGGCCATATGCGCATCGCTGCCGACACCGTAACGGTGGACGTAGTTCGAGAAGCCTTGAATATAGCGCGTAGCGGTATTAATGCGGATCAGACCAGCCCCCATCACCTCAGCCACAATCCAGTCACCGTCATCCGAAACACCAACCGCCCCTGTTATAACTCTATGTTCCTGGCTGTACGGGATAAATGGTTGTTCGGCTCCTTCAGTGAGCTCATAGCGTGCTGGCTGGTCGAGTGAGGTAAGCCGGTGGAGCTTTCTAATAAAATCAGGAATATACGAGAGAAAATGATTATTCGTAAATCCCATGGTGAGCGTATTAAAATGTAAGTCATTACTACTCGGCACATCAAGTGGCAACTGCGACGTATTGATACCATCTACCACATACATGTTGTGGTCACTCCCGAGGCTAACGACAAAATAACGGTTCGTATAACCACCATAACCGAGATTAATATACTTGTTGTAGATCGCGTAGCGAAAATCCGGCCGGTCGTATATGCAAACCGTAGCAAATTCGTTTAGCGACGACACGCCGACAATGGTAACGGAGGTTGGCTGGCATCGTTCTTCATCAGGAAGAGATGATAACCTTTTACTTTCACCCCAGCTAAAATTACCGTCTTTCCATGAGCCGTAGGCATAAGCACAGAGCGGAGGCGCGACCACACTAAGCATTCCACTAAAAAGCAATATTTGCAGTAGATATCTACTCTTGCCCACCCACTACCTCATGGTTATGTTGTAATTTTTAGTATACGCTTAAATTACAACGCCGCAAGAGTTTTTTGAGTTGAAAATACTTTCAAAGTATCCCTTGTCTCAGAGCGCCATAACCATCTATTACGAAATGTGTTACTATATAAGGTATAGTGATTAACGTTAGACGAAGTAGTACGGTAAACCAAGCGATCGAACAAGCTGCAGTCGCGGTGGCAGAAAGCCTCCACTCTCAACTTCAGACTGGAAAATCGGTTTTGTGGCTTCTGTCGGGAGGGTCAAGCCTTACTATTGCCACCGAGGCAGCGAACTTGCTCACGCAGACCGACACGACGAACCTGTACGTTACATTGACCGACGAGCGCTACGGGCTCGTAGGCCACAAAGATGAAAACTGGCAGCAACTGCTCGACAGTGGATTTCAGCTGCAAAATGCGCAGCTCTACCGACCGCTTACCGGTGGCAGCCTGGGTGACACTACCGCAGATTTCAACACGTGGCTAGAACGCACATTGGCGCTGACAGACTACAAGCTAGGGATATTTGGCATCGGTGCAGACGGACATACCGCCGGCATCAAACCGCACTCCCCTGCCGTGATCAGCCAACAGTTTGCCACTAGCTTTAAAGGCGATGACTTTACCCGCATCACCATCACGCCGGCCGTCATAGGGCTACTCAACGAAGTCGTCATCCAAGCCTCGGGCGCAGATAAACAGACTATACTAGAAGAAGTGCTCTCGCTTGATGTACCAACTGACGATCAGCCGGCGCAGCTTCTGAAAAATGTTCATCGTTCAACCTTATACACAACTAATACATTGGAGGGAGACCTATGAAAATCGCCATCGTCGGACTGGGTCGTATGGGCAGCCAAATCGCACAAAAATTAGCCGCAGACGGCCACCATGTCATCGCCTACAACCGCAGTCCTGAACCCATCGAAGAAGCTGTAGCTCACGGCGCTACCGCGGCATACGATCGGCAGTCGGTCATCGACGCGTTTGGTACTGAGCCTGTCATCCTATGGATCATGATCCCAGCAGCGGCCATCGAGAACGAGCTGGTAGCTTGGCTCGATATCTTGCCAGCCGGCAGTATTGTCATCGATGGTGGCAACAGCGACTACCGCGGCGACAACGCTCGTGCCGAGAAAGTGAAAGCAGCCGGCTCTACCCTGCTCGATATTGGTACCAGTGGTGGTGTCTGGGGTATGCAAAACGGATTTTCGATGATGGTTGGCGGTGACGCGGCCGCCTATCAGCAGGTTACTCCGGCTCTTGATACACTCGCAAGTCCTCACGGCGGACATGAATTTTTTAGCGCCAGTGGTTCTGGCCACTACGTTAAGATGGTTCATAACGCTATCGAATACGGCATGATGGAGTCGTTGGCTGAAGGTTACCGCATGCTGAAAGAAGGTCCGTATAGTGATATCAACCTCGTAAAAGCTGGTGATGTTTGGCAACAAAGCAGCGTTATCACCAGTTGGCTCAATGACCTTACTAGGCAAGCCCTGCGTGAAAATCCGGAGCTCGACAAGATTGGCGGCGTCGTCGCCGAGTCGGGTGAAGCTCGCTGGACACTCGAAACCGCGGGGCAGCTCGATATCCCGATGCCCGCCATCCAAGCCTCATTTGACGTCCGGGTCGCTTCACAAAAGGGCGACACCAATTTTGCCACCAAACTGCTCGCCGCTATGCGCAACAAGTTTGGCGGCCACAATATCGACGGGCAGCAGTAGACACGACGCTCAACGTATCACCTGTTCGATCGTCGCCCCATTTGCGTATTTTTTTAGAGGCTGGTTATCCATATTCCATGCATCTTGGATTGGTTTTAAAATTTCCCAGCTGCGCAGGACTTCATCACTACAGGTAAATAGGCTCTTACGTGAACGCATGGCATCAACCAAGACTTGCTCATATGCATCGGGCAATGTGACGTCGGCCGGATACGTAAAGCTGAGCTGCTGACGTTCCAGCTGGTGATCATAGCCTGGCTTTTTCGTGTATAGCTCAATCTCTATACCCTCGTTGGGCTGAATACCGAGCACCAGACAGTTTGTCTGTGAGTCTGAGTATTTTTTAAAGTGAATTCTAACTTCGGTTCTTTTGCGGTCGAGGGCTTTGCCCGTCGTCAAGATGAGCGGTACGTCTTTCCAGTGTTCAGCCTGTGAAAATAACTGGAGCGACACAAATGTCTCGGTTTGACTATTTGGATTAGCCACCTCCGTTTCGTAACTCTCGTACTGCGCCCGGACTGCCAGTTGAGGATTTGCCGGCTGAATCTGCGCCAGTGCCGCCATACGCAGCTCAGGAAGCTTGTCCCAGTCAAGCTCAGCCGGTACATCGAGCAGCGTCAATGCGAGCAGTTGCATAAGGTGCCCTTGCACGATATCGCGTAGCGCGCCGGTTTGCTCGTAAAATTGGACACGCCCTTCGATGCCAATTTTCTCGCTGGCAATCACTTCAATACGCGAGATAGCCTTGGCGTGCCACAAATGACCAAAGATCGCATTGCGAGCACGGAAGGTAATGATATTTTGCGCCATCGCTTTGGCCAAGAAATGGTCGATACGGTAGATCTGATCTTCACTGTAGTAACGCGCCGTGCGAGCAATTGCTTCCTCTGCGGAGACAAGATCCATCCCGAATGGCTTCTCAAACAAGATCTTAACGTTCGGCGTATTCAGACCCGCTTCACCCAGAAAACCAACGATTTGCGCCGATGCAGTCGGTGGCACCGATAGATAGACAAGTAACTGTTCATCGGCTTGCAAATCAATATGCTCACGCAGCGCATCGTAATCGTCTGCTCGGGCGAGATCCATCGAAAATATGGACATTCGGCTCGACAGCTTGCTACTGCTGCCGAGCGCATCCGTAATAAGCGTTTGGACGTCCACCTGGCGCCTGGACACCCCAATAACCGAGAGGTCATCGAAGTCACCGGTACTGATAATTTGATCCAAGGCCGGCAATAATTTACGACGACTCAAGTCACCCGTAATACCAAACACGACAAGTTTTGTCTTCATAGTTTCATTATACTCCCTTAGCAGCCTATTGCTATATAACGTATAGTGTTGTCTCAGGAACCCGCGACTGTCAGCCAAATCAGTGCGATATTGAGTACCACGATGACGGCAGTAATAGCGCTCAGTACAGCGATAATCGCCCAGTGATTGCGCTCCACTCCCATGATTTTCCTGCTCGAGGTTGCCAGAAGCAGCGGAATCAGCGCAAATGGGATACCAAAGCTCAAGATTACCTGAGAAATGATAAGCGCCTGCGTGGGGTCGATGCCAAAGCCGACAATAACAACCGCTGGGATGATCGTAATGATGCGGCGAACCAGCAGCGGGATGCTGCGGCTCAGCATACCGTCCATGATGACTACACCAGCGTGCGCGCCCACCGTCGTCGAAGCGAAGCCAGAGACGAGCAGACTGAGGCCAAACAGCCCGCCGACAATCGGGCTGACCTGGCTACCAAGCGCCGTAAAAATGCCATCAAGACTATCGACGCCTGGCTGACCGCGCAAAGCCGAGGCGGCAAGCAACAGCATAGAGATATTGACGCTTCCCGCCAGCACCATGGCAAGGCCAACATCGATTTTGGTCGCCTTCAAGAGTTTTGTCAGCTCTTCTTTCTTTGCTTTGCCGTGACGGTCGCGGCTAAGTGCTGAGTGTAGATAGACAACGTGCGGCATGACGGTTGCACCAAGCATGGCGGCGGCTAGTAGTACCATATCGCCATTGCGCAGCTGTGGTAGCAACCCGGCGACAACCGCGCTCGCATCGGGCGGCTGGATGATAAGGCCGGCAAAAAAACCGAGCGGAATGATCAGTAGTAGTCCGACGATAATCCGCTCAAACAGCCGCTGCCCTCGCCTGGTGTAGATAAAGAGCAGCAGCAGCGACACCAGACCAGTGATAACAGCGCCGAGAAGTAGTGGCAGACCAAAGAGAATATTAAGCGCAATCGCCCCACCGATCACCTCGGCAAGGTCGGTCGAAATGGCGACCGCTTCGGCCTGTAACCAATAGGCGATACGGCTTTTACGGCCAAGTTTTTTAGCAATAACTTCCGGTAAGCTCATGCCAGTCACCAGACCGACTTTGGCCGAAAGATACTGTACCAGGCTGGCCATCAGGTTGGCGAAGACGAGTACCCACAAAAGTGCGTAGCCGTACTCGGCACCTGCCGAGAAGTTTGCCGCGAAATTGCCCGGATCAACATAGGCCACCGCCGCCACGAAGGCGGGACCAAGTAGTGTCAATACACGTCGGGCTTTACGAACCATTCCTGTCTTCTCTCTTCATCAGATTAGCCTAGCCGATACCGAGCTGCTTCAATCATAAACACACCAAGGTACATCACGATCAGTGCGGCGATGAGCGCAGATACTTTAATGGTTGTTTTGACGTTCACGTGGTAGTCTCCTATTTGCTGAGAGCAAAACGGATGTGGCTTTTTGTGTCACCACACCCGTTCGTAACCCAGTTTGTTAAACTTATGGACGTTTATTTATCGAGAATGCTCTCGTCGGGGTTATTTTCACCGCGATCGGCGCTAGGGCTTTTGCCGCCCTTCATCGCTGAAGCGCTGTTACCTGCATTCACTTCGTAGCTGGTGTTGGTACTTTCAAAGAAGTTGACCAGCTCGAGCGTGTCGTTGGCAGCGGCCATCCACTTAGCGGGGTTTGATACCTTGTAGTGTGGTTCAAAGCCAAGTTCTTCGAGACGGCGGTCAGTCAGATACTTGACGTACTGGTTGACGTAGTCAGCGTTCAGGCCGAGGATACCCTTTGGCAGTAGGTCTTTGTTGTACTGCTCTTCCATATCGACAGCGTCGAGGATCATTTGCTTGATTTCATTTGCAAACTCCTCGGTCTGTAGATCCTCGTTTTCCTCCAGCACAGTCAGGATGAGGTTGATGCCAAACTTGAGGTGGAGGCTCTCGTCACGAATAATCCAGTCCATGAGGCTGCCGAAGTTACGCATCAGGTTGCGCTGGCGGAAAGAAAGCGCCACCATAAAGCCACTGTAGAACCAGATACCCTCAAGGATGATATTGTAAGCGATGAGATTGCGTACAAAGTCTTTTTTACCCTCGGTCGTCGTAATATCAAGCGTGTCTTCGGTCATGCGCTTGATATACTTTGTCTCAAACTCTTCCTTGATGCGCATGCTGTCGACTTCGACATGGCCGGCGTAGGCCTGGTCGCGGTCGATTGGGAAAGTTTCGAGCACGTACTCGAAGCTCATACAGTGATTGGCTTCTTCCCACATCTGTTTCGCAAGATAGAGATGACACTCAGCAGCATTGACGTAAGGGTAGACGCCAAAGGCCAAAGCTTTATTGACCAGCAGCTCGTTCGGGTTGAAGTAGCTCATGAGGTAGGTCAGTGCATGGCGCTCCTCATCGGTCATCTTTTTCCAGTCGGAAAGATCCTGACCGAGCTGAATCTCATTTGGAAACCACGTATTAGCGACCGCCTGATCGTAGAGTTCCATTGCCCACGGGTAATGAACCGGCTTTAAGAGCAGCCCGTCCTGGATACCGGTACCTAATATTCCTGACATTACACCTCCTTTGCTTCTCTTTTCTTCCGTTTACAGTTCGACGGTTCCCGCAAGTGCAATCTCTGCAAGCGGTTCGTCGAGGAACTGTTTCAGTTGTTCATCAATTTCGCGAATCGATAGCTGCTCGCCCATCACTCACACCCATCACAGATCGTTAGACTTGCTGGGTCTAGCGGTGCGGCCATCTGGCCGTTCGCTGCGGCCTCTTCGTTGGCCTGTGCCTGGGCATTGGCCATCGCTTGGTCGATAGCGGCCAGTTTTTCTTCCAGTGTCATCTCATCGGTTAGGATTGCGTTTGCGTTCATCGTTGTTTCCCCTATTTTGTTACTTTTTTTCGCTCTTGTTTTTAGCAGCAGCTACAGCCGCAGATACACTGGTTCATACCCCTGCCTCCGTTTCTATACCCCGTGAAACAAGTTTCTCGGGGACCCCTGTTGTTTGTTTTTTCGCGAAGCCGAAGCCTGACTTACGAGCGCCACCGCTCTTTTTAGCTAGCTCTTCGGTTTTGTTGACGTGAGTGGTACTTTGCTCAGCCTGGTGACGCGGTTTGACGTGGCAGTAGTAGGTAGTCTTCAGGCCGCGCTTCCATGCTTCGCTGTAAATATCGACGTAGTCATCGATGTTGCGAGTCTCAAGGTACATATTGCGAGAAATTGCTTGGTCAACCCACTTCTGAGCGCGCGCCGCGACTTCGATGAAAGCGTACGGACTAAGCTGGAAACTGGTTTTGTAGACATCTTTGATGTGCTGCGGGATTGCCTCGATATCCTGGATATCGCCTTGGCGAGCCAGCACTTCGTTTTTGACTTGATCCCAAAGGTCCAGCTCTTTTAAGTCACGAACAAGATTTTGGTTCACTTCGAGGAACTTACCACTCAGCGTGCTACGCGAGAAGATCTGCGCAAACTGCGGGTCAAGACCAGGGGTTGTGCCAGCAATCAGGCCAATGTTGGCGGTCGGTGCGATAGCCATCAAGGTTGCGTTGCGCATGCCCTTGGTGGCTTTTTTACGCAAGACTTCCCAATCGAGACGGGTCTTTTTGTTGACGTTCACTTTGAGCTTACGCGACTTGCCGAGTTCATCGACAGTGTCAATCGGCAATAAGCCCTGGCTCCAGCCGCTGCCCTTAAATTGTGGGTAACTGCCCCGAAGCTTGGCAAGCTCGGCTGATTCGTCGATTGCGTAGTAGCTGATAAATTCCACCAGCTGGTCGATCAGGTCATATGCCTCTTCAGACTCGTAGCTGTGGCTCAATTTCTCGATTACGTCGGTAAAGCCCATCAGGCCAAGGCCGATCGCACGGTTCTGCAGGTTGGAATGCATCGCTTCTGGAATCGGCGTGTTGGTAATGTCACAGAGGTTGTCGAGCTGGCGAACAGCCGAGCGGACACTTTTTTCTAGCTTATCCCATTCCCACGTCTTGTCTTCCGTCAGGTGACGTGACAAGTTGATCGAAATCAGGTTACAGACCGACACGTTCTTTTCATCCTGCGGCAAAGTAATCTCGGTACAGAGGTTTGAACAATGAATCGTACCGGTGTTGTTGTTGAGCGCACGGACGTTGATAGTGTCCTTCCACGTCAGCCACGGGTGTCCGGTCGCCTGTAGCGTCGTCAAGATCTGCTTGAACTGCTGGCGAGCGGGAACTTTAGAAAATTCGCGAATCTCACCTTTTTCCGCCAATTTGACGTACTCGTTGTAACGCTTACTAAAATCAGCGCCGTAGAGTTCCGGTAAGTCTTCCACTTCGGCCGGGTCAAACAAGTACCAGTCTTGGCCTTTTTGGACACGGTTCATGAATTCATCGCTCAGATAAACTGCCGTGTTCATGATACGGGTTCTGAGGTATGGGTCACCAGAGTTGACACGCAGGTCGAGAAATTGCGGGAAGTTGAGGTGCCAGTTCTCCATGTACATGGCCGCGGCGCCGGCTTTCTTGCCTTTTCGCGATACGGCAAAGAGTGCCGTGTCGATCATCTTCATAAATGGAATTGGTCCGGTACTTTCAGTGTTGGTCGTCTTTACCGGACTGCCGGCCGCACGAAGCTTGGTCATGGTAATGCCGATACCACCGGTACCTTTGGCGATCCACATCGTGTCGCGAATACTCTTGGCGATCGACTCCATGTCGTCTTGTACTTCCATCAGGAAGCAGTTGGAAAGCTGCGGGAAAGCGCCACCGGCGTTCACGCGAGTCGAACCGCCCGGGACGTACTCGAGTCGGCTCATGTGTTCGTAGAAATCAAGTGCTGCCTGGGTCGGGTCTTTTTCATTGTAGGAAAGCCCCATAGCGATACGCATGTGGGTAAACTGTGGTGTTTCGATCGGTGCGCCGCTGTTTTTACGCAGGGCGTAGCGGTTTTTATTGGTTACCACACCGATATATTTAAAGAGTTCGTCGTGCGCAGGCTCGAGTGCAGCTGCCAGTCTCTTAAGGTCGAAACGGCCGTCGCCCATGCGCTCGTCTAGCAGACCGTTTTTAACGGCGTCCTTGATATATTTAGGAAACGCGCTGGCGTGAAGTTTCTTTAGTTGCGCGTCGGTTTCGAAATCACCCAGGATGTTCTTGTAGATGTTCTTGAGCAGCAGCCTCGCTGCGACTTTGTCAAAGTCTGGATCGTCTTTGACGTTCTGCAGTGCCGTATGGATTACTGCTTCGTCAAGCTGCTCAGATGTGATGCCATCAAAGAGTGTCAGTTGGAGCTCGGTCGCTACCTGCACTACTTTAGATATCTGGTCCGGTAAGCCCTCACTTGCTTTCACCAGCGCCAGGTTAATCTTGTTGGCGTCAAATGGTTCGCGGGTGCCATCTCGCTTTACCACATGAATTCCGTTCATGATTTCCCCTATATGATTATTTTATGTTTGCCACAGTACCCATCGACGATGAGACACCTCCTGCTCATTATCGGGCAAAACGCAAAAACACACATCCAGCGGATGCCAGGTCACTCTAGGTGTGATTTGCATTACTGTGTATTTTATTGAACGACTACATATGTAGTGGTCTGCATACGACTATAGACCCTATATATAGCCAGTGCAAGTCTTTTCCTAACGTTTTTTTCACCACATGGCGCTTTTGCTTACACTACCTCTTGTAGCGTAGTGTTGCTTTTTTACAACGCTATATGTAGCGGTTATAAATATTGGCTTCAGTGACACATAGGTTCAATAATCTCATGGATTATCAATAAAATACGTAAGATTGTAAGGAAGTTTGTAATAAATAGCCTTTGCTTGCATTCTTTCATTTTCTTGCTCCTTGTTGTGTTAATTTGCAACATAACAAGCCCCACCTTGGTTGAGGTTTTGAAAAACAAAAACAGCCCCCAGTCGGGGAGCTGTTTAGCTGCTTACGTTTATTATAGCATAGACATAAGCGTTTGACTACTTTATAGAAGAGGAGTACTGTATGGTCAATGAAAAAAGAGCTATTAAGAACCGCCGACTTTGTCCGTAGATGGATACTGTTGCCAGCATTATATATTTTTCTCGTGACAATCGGTGGTCTCATCGTCGTATCCATTATCGATGGCTTGAGCGACCATAGCTTCCTTAGAGATGTTCCGTACTGGCTACAGCTACTAGTCGGTTTTATTGTTGGATTTGTAGTCTGGGCAATTTGGAAGGGTGGCGACTATAAGAGTCCCGATCGTGGCGCTGGTCGCTAATAACTAGTTGTAAAGCTGTACATTTCAAAAATGTTGTTTTTGATCTCAACTTTTTCCTGTTAGCAACTCTGTTATCTTGGCGGAGAGAACAGGATGAACGCTTGAGTGATAGCGCTATGCTAGCGCCACCACTCGCTAACAGTTATCAAATCAAAAGATTGTGACAACTGTCGAACCTGGCTCGAACCCTGCTTTCTCTCGATAGAAGGAACAAGCCCATTCATAAAGAATGAGCTCGCCTCTCCTGGCGGAGAGAACAGGATTCGAACCTGCGATACGTTTGCACGTATACACGCTTTCCAAGCGTGCGCCTTCAACCACTCGGCCACCTCTCCTTACTTCGCTCGGATCGATGGCCTCGTATCCACAGCGTTCCGGTGTGCCGCTGGCACATCCTCACTATATCCGCTCGTACCTTTCTCGACAATCAAGATTGTCTGCGAGAGGCACTTCGCTTCACGGCCACCTCTCCCCGCGTACTCTATTGTACCAGTTGTCAAAAATACGGCCTGCTTTTGGTTGCTTTTACCTCACTGCGATTTCTATAATAGAACAGATGAAACGACCCACTGTGAGTACACCAGTCGTCAAACTCAAGGGCCTGAAAAAGCGGTTTGGGATTGGCGACGCCGAAAATTACGCGCTCGATGGGGTAGATCTCACGGTGAATAGGGGAGAATTTATCGCTATTATGGGTCCGAGCGGCTGCGGCAAGACGACCCTACTCAATATCATCGGCATGCTCGATCGATCAACCGACGGTGAATATCTACTCGATGGTAAAAATGTCGAGGACATCCGTGGCGGCGAACAGGCGCGTATACGTGCTCGCCAAATTGGTTTCATCTTTCAAAGCTTCAACCTGATCGAGCGACTAAACGTCCTCGAAAATGTGGCGCTTCCCCTCACCTATAGCGGCGTCCACCACACAAAGCGCTTGCAGCTAGCGAGTAAAGCCCTCAGTACTTTCCATCTGCAGGAACGAGAATATTATATGCCATGGCAGCTGAGTGGCGGCCAGACGCAGCGTGTTGCTATTGCCCGCGCTCTCGTGAGCAACCCTAGCATCATTCTCGCCGACGAGCCGACCGGCAATCTCGACTCACGCTCCAGCCATGTCATCATGGAAGAGCTCTCTGAAGTTCACAAAAAGGGTAACACGATCATCATGGTGACACACAACCCCAACCTTACAACCTATGCCACGCGCGTCATCACCATGCTCGATGGCCGCATCGATACCGACACTCAAGATGAACGTATACTGGAGCGTGTCCATACTAAAGTGCCGCTCGACAGCCGCGCTGTAAAAACCAAAAAGAAACCAAAGCGAAAGGCAAAGAGATGACCAACTTACTCCTGGGTGACCACTACCGCACAGCTCGTCAGTCGCTTGAGCGAGCACGGCTCCGCACGCTGCTGACCATCAGCGGCGTTGCCATCGGTGTCGCCAGCATCACCACCATTCTCGCCTTGTCCAGCGGCGTTACGCGCGTCATCACACAGCAGATCGAGGAGCTCGGCGGCAATATCGCCATCGTACGCCCCACGACGCCAGAACTCAGCCTGTCCGACCTGAGTAACCCGACACCACAAAATGCTTACACGACCAGCCCCTTAACCGAGCGTGACGTCGAGAATATCGGCAGCCTACCTTCCACCCAGAACGTTGCACCGCTGATGACACTCAGCGGCAGTATCCGTACACGTGACAGCCTGGCAAAAAACGCGACGTTACTTGCCACCACGCCGGCCTTTGAAACAATCGGCGGCATTACCATCGAGGACGGCCAGTTTATCGATAGTGTCACCACCCAAGATACTGCCGTGATTGGCTCGCAACTTTCGGTAGATCTTTTTGGCACCGAGCAGTCGATCGGCCGAAAGTTTCTGATACGCGGCCAGGATTTTACGGTTATCGGCGTCCTAAAGCGTGAGAACAAGCCGATCAACTACAATAACGTTGACTTCGACAATACAGCTATCATTAGCCTGGAGAGCGGCAAGCTATTTAATGGCGGCATGGCGCAAATCCAACAGATCAATGTCGCTGCCAAAGCCGGCACCAACATGAAAGCTTTCGCAACTAGCATCGATAAAGAGCTAAAAGAAAATCACGACCAGCAACCCGAAGCCAAAGTTTATACCGGCAAGGAAATCGCCAGGCCGACCAGCCATCTCTTTCTCTTCATCAGTGCGGTCATGGCGGTCATTGCGGGTATTTCTCTGCTAGTCGGCGGTATCGGTATTATGAACATCATGCTGGTCGGCGTCTCAGAGCGGACGCGCGAAATCGGCCTTCGAAAAGCTGTTGGCGCCAGCAATGCCACAATCATCTGGCAATTCCTGATCGAGGCACTCATCATCAGTACTCTGGGCGGCCTACTCGGCTTTATCGGTGGCTACTTTGTTGCTTTCGTCGTCAGTATGTTTATTCCGTACGACCCGGCACTTGGTTGGGATATCGTCGGCTACGCCAGCCTGCTTTCGATTGGTGTCGGCTTGGTCTTTGGACTCTATCCGGCCATCCGCGCCGCTCGCAAAGACCCAATCGAATCGCTCCGACGCTATCATTAAACGCTTGCTTAGTAAGACAATCTTGGTCTTTCTTACTGTGCGGTGCGGCCAGAGATGTCTGGTGACACCAACTATTCTATTCCCTGACAGCTAGCCAAGTTCGACCTTTAGTTTTTCCACTAACTCCACCGGCGTTGGATTAACGCCATTTAAGATACCAAGGTAAATACTCACGAAGTCACCGAGCGCGAAGCTCCACGCCAGTTGCTGCAAGACGGTGTCACCTTTTGGCGTCACGACAATCGGGCTTGGACGCATACCGGAAAGCAGGCGTTCGGTTACTTCAAAGCGCTTTTGAGTTCGCTCGTGCTCCAGATTTGAGCGGATTTCGACCACAGCAAATGGTTTTTCGACCGGATGTGAGCTCCAACCGATAAATTCATTGTGGTTGAATTCTGGGTAGTAGTTCGCCCATGAGGTGTTTTTGGCGTTTTCGTTGAAACAAATCTTCCATTTGTTGGCGGCCGGAAACAGCTTCGGCCCGGCATACATGATCGGCGTCTTACCCGCCAGTTGGACGGCGAGTTGCTTGGCTTGGTTGCCCGCAAGTAAAACTTCTTTTGTCCACCCTTTTACCTCTTCTTTCAGCCACTCACCGACATTTGTTAACTCGTTGGTTGGTACCTCAGTGACATTCAGATCTTTTACAATCGCTGTAAATGCATTCACAAAATAAAACGTTGCCATACGTGGCTGGATACCGGCGGGAATAGCAAATAACGGATAGTTCTTCTCTTTGGCAATCTCGGCCAACTTGCCGCCAGCGGCGATCACGACGATCTGTGCCTGCTTTTCTTCGGCAAGCGCAAGCGCCGACAGTGTTTCTTCAGTGTTACCGGAATAGCTTGAGGCAATAAAAAGAGTCTTTGCCCCGACATGGGCTGGAATGTTGTAGTCACGGGTAATTTCAAATGGTACGCTGACGCGCGGCCAGCTCTGGATGATTACCGCCGGCAGTGCCGAGCCGCCCATACCCGCCCAAACGATATTTTCGACCGGCTGACTTGGGGTAAAGGTAGCATCAAATTTTCGCGAAAAGTATTCCCATTGGCCACCGGCCACACCGAGGGCATCCTGTGGGTCGCGCTGGGCAATTACGTTCATATCGTCAAGCATTGTCTGTCTTCCTCCTTACTGTCTTGCGATGATTCTATATTTCATGATACAGTATTATCAACTGAAAAGCATAACAACTATAGGGGTGGGCATGGCGAATATAGAACCAATCAACAACCAACCGCTCAGCGATGATCAAGAGCTGGCGAAAGTTTTAGCTGGCGTCAGCCAACAGGCGGATGAAACGACAACTAATGGTGGTGCCACCGATGTTTCGCTGCCTGCCACACCGCCACTGCCGCAAGATGACAGCGCGGCTACTCCTTCTCCTGAGGACGACACTACCGCACCGGCAGACGACACCTCTCTGGCTTCAGACGTAGAATCGCCGTCTATTTCAACTGTTCCACCAAAATCAACAGATGTCGAGACATCGACCCTGCCGCCGGCCGCTGATACGCCTCTGTCTATACCTACTCCGTCACTATCGAGTATGCCAGTAAGCGGCGGAAGCGAACTCGATGGCATAAAACAGGAAGCACTCGGCGAGCTGCGACCACTGGTCGATAAGCTGAACGTCGCACCTGAGGAAAAGTTCGACACGTACCTGCTCCTGCTTCGTTCCACTGACGACAAAGCCCTGATCGCACCCGCTCACGACGCTGCCAAGAATATCCCTGATGAAACCCGCCGTGCCCAGGCGCTGCTCGATATCATCAAGGAGATCGACTTCTTAACCCAAAGCGGACAGTAGGTTCATCATCTACCTCTTGACTTTTTAGTGCTTTTATGCTAGCATATCCTCATGCCAAAAGAGCACCTTGTACCCTCTGCAGAAACCTCCTCCAAGCCAGATTGTGAGCTGGCCGGCTCGCTCCAAGGGGTGCTCAATAACTTATCTGAACGCGACTTTTCTCTTGACCTCCAGCAAACTGAAGCGCTTGAGGCTATTGGTCTTGCTTTAATAGAAGGCGTTTCCTCTGGATACATAGAGATGGCTACCAGTACCGGGAAAACCACTGTAGAAGCGTTACTCACTGAAGCAGCTGTCAAAGCTGGAAAACGCGTACTACTTCTTGCCCCCACTCTACCTATCGCCAAACAAATCGATGGCTCAGAGTCATCTTCTCCCACTGGTCTGAAGCGCTTTGCTCATTTACCCGAAAATGCACGTGTCGAGCAACATTTTAATGGAAAAAAAGGAAATAAAAACGCCGACGTGGTAGTCAGTACCTATGCCGGACTCCTGAATGATGCTAAAAGTGAACACCGTAAACTGGGTGAGTTTGACGTGATCATTGCCGATGAATGCCACCGAAGTCTCGGTAAAGAGACTTCGGAAGTATTGCGCACTGTCATGCCGCACGCCTTTAAGTTAGGACTTTCTGCTACCCCTGACTACGCAGTAGACCGAATGTCAGAAGAGGTATACGATCGTCGACTGTACGAGTTTTCTCTTCGTGACGCTGTCGAATCCGGCCGCACTTCACCTGTACGCGCTTTTCTGTATGAAACAGATGAAACCCTCGTTCTAAACGATCCTCGGCGGGAATTTACTGATAAAGAACTTGCCCCGCTTACACATAACCTCCAGCGTAATGGCACAGCAGTCGCCCTCACCAAAGCATTTGTAGAGGAAGGTAGACAAGGCATCATCGCCTGCATACCTGGTAGAGACAACCTCCATGCGCGCCTGCTTGCCGACTTACTTAAGACATCCGGCATAAGAGCAGCCGACGTTGGTGCACATCTCGACGCTGAAACACAAGCGCGTCGTCTCGCCGCGTACCATCGCGGTGATTTCGACGTACTCACTTTCACGCGCGCGTTGGAAGAAGGTTGGGATAGTGATCGAGCGAGCTTTGCGATTAACTTAGCGCCGACCAGTTCACCTGTGCGCACCACTCAACTACTTGGACGTATTCTGCGCAAGAAGCCTGACGATCTCGAAAGTATTTTTGTCGACTTTGTTGATAAAAAATCTGGTAGTCGAAGCAAGTCACAATACACAGCTATGCACGCCTTAGGACTTGACACGATCGATCTTACCCGTGTGCTCGGTCGCCCCGCTGAACACACTCCGGCTCATAGTCACAGCCTGAAATTGCTTCATGTGATCAGCCCCAAAATTCATAAAAGATTGATAGAAAGCCAAGGCAAGCTCCTGCGAAACGTTACAGTGGGAAAAATTACCGATCCACTTATTGCTGAATGGGAAGCTACCCTAGAAAAGGAAGGGCTGCCAGCCGAGCTCTCCCACAACGATGCCTTGCCGCCAAAGCTTGAGAAGCGGGTAAGTAAAGCGTACGCCAAGTTTTATCACGACCATGGCGTTGCCCCTTCGGTGGACGAGCTCATCGAAACCATGGGCAAGGTCTCTGGCCCCGAGCGAAATATTCTCGGATCATTCGCCCTAAGAGCAGAGCTCGACCAGCTTGTGCAGCTCGATCTAGAAGATGTTGCAAACAATGATGAAATAAGCAACCCGCATCAGATGGCCGTAGGCTTTCACTCAAGGCAGCAACTCCATGACACGCTTGATACCCTAAGTGAGCGAGAGGCAGGTGTTGTAATGCGCCGTTTTGGCCTTCACAGTCGCGACCAAAAAGGACAAATCGGAGGGATTGGCCGGGTTGAAGGCGTCGATAAAGAGGAGCCGATGGAGTTAGATGAAATAGGTAAAGTCTATGGAATCACAAAAGAGCGGGTACGCCAGATTGAGTCAAAAGCCTTGGCCAAACTACGGCACCCTTCACGTTCTGAAAGTTTACGAGACTACTATGAAGATCACCATATAGGAGACAAGGAGGAGCCCACCATTCACGAAACAAATAGGAGGAACTCCGGCAATCCATTTATACAGCAGTTTACTAGTTTCAGCCTTGCTGCTCCCTTACCCGATATTCCACTTGTTAAGCGCGTTAAATCGGAATATGAAAAGACTGCATATCCTTGGATGTCTGACGACGGTGAGAAAACCCCGTTCTATTGGCGCGCAGTGGCTGATACCCGAAGCCGACTTGGTATAAAAGAACCTACCTACCGAGCATTCTGGGAAAGAGAGGAGCAGATTGACGACGCAATTCGGATAGTTGAGGGTGAAATCGATCGATTAAATCAGACCCCCGTAGCCGACCATGAGTCTTCGCTTGGACAACGACTCGCGACCCTTGATGTCTACGCATCACGTCTCGCGTATCTTGAATCGCTCAGGGATAAACTGGAAGAGCTTTATCAGTTACTTGAAGACCACCACGAGCTACGTAACACACTAGACAGTTAGCGTTTTATTAGCCTAAGCGCTGCTCGACATCATCAAGGAAATCGACTTCTTGAGCCAAAACGGACAATAAGATCATTCGAAAAATAAATATCCTGGAATTTATTTCCAGGATATTTTTAAATCTACAGGAAGGAGCAGCCCGAGCAGCCGAATTCACTTCGACGCCCGGAGCAATGAGGGAACCTATTTCGGTTCCCCTCATTAAGCTACATCATCCCAGGCATACCGCCGCCCATTGGAGGCATTGAGGCTTCTTTTTCCGGGATGTCTACTACCAATGCGCCCATAGTGGCTGCAGTCGAAGCGATCGAGACCGCGTTTTGGACAGCTTCTTTGGTGACGCGAGTCGGGTCGATGACACCGGCTTTTTTGACATCAATAAGTGTCTTGCCGGGATTCATGACATCAACTCCCATGCCGGGTTTTGCATCTTCGACTTGAGCCAGCAATGCTTCGCTGTTAAGCCCAGCGTTTGCGGTAATCTGCAAGAAGGGTTGTTTGAGAGCTTCTCTGACAACCTGGTGACCAGCAAAGTAGGTTAGATTACCACTTGGAATACCCTTATTCGACTGGTTGACTACTTCCAATTTCTTAGCAAGGTTCACTAAGGTGACACCACCGCCCGGCACGATACCTTCAGCCAGCGCTGCTTTTGTAGCCGCCACGGCATCATCGACACGGAATTTCTTTTCATCAATCTCCGTCTCTGTGGCGCCACCGACTTTAATGACGGCGACTTTACCAGAAAGTGCCGCCGCACGTTTTTCGTATTGCTCTTTGTCGTATTCGCTCGAAGCGTTTTCGGCTTGCGCGCTAATCTGTTTGATGCGAGCCGCGATTTCATCAGCGTGGCCGACCCCTTCAATGATGGTGGTCTCGTCTTTACCGACAATAACTTTACGAGCCAAACCGACGACTTCAAGGCCGACGTTTTCAAACGTCATACCTTGGTCTTCAGAGATTACCTGTGCACCAGTCAGGACGGCCATATCGGCCATGATTTCCTTGCGGCGATCACCAAAGCTCGGTGCTTTGACAACGACAGTGTTGAGGACGCCTTTAAGCTTGTTGAGTACTAAGATACTGAGCGCTTCGCCGTCAACATCATCGGCTACCAACACGATATCTTTTTTACCAGCTTGAGCAAGCTTCTCGATCAGGGGCAGCAGTTCACTGGCACTTGAGATCTTCTTATCGGTAATGACAATCGACGGCTTTTCAAAGACTGCTTCTTGGCGATTGGTGTCGGTCACAAAGAATGGGCTCGCCCACCCCTTGTCGAGACTAAAACCTTCGACGACTTCGGCTTCCATCTCGAGACCCTGGCCGGCTTCAACGGTGACCACACCATCTTTGCCGATCTTTTCGATCACATCAGCAATCAATGTACCGATCTGGGCATCACCAGCCGAAATGGTCGCAACTTCGGCCACACGTTCGGTGTTACCTTCGATACTTTCACTCATACCATCGAGTGCTTTGACTACTTCTGCCCCGGCAGCTTCAATACCCTTGCGTAGCTCCATCGGGTTGTGGCCAGCCGCGATCAAACGGTTCGCTTCTTTCAAGATATTGTAAGTCAGCACGGTAACGGTAGTCGTACCATCACCGGCGCTTTTGTTGAGATTCTTGGCTGCCTGCTTGATGAGATCGGCACCGACTTTGTAGCCGAGCGTCTCATCATCATTCTCTGGTAGTTCCATACCTTCAGCAACAGTCACGCCGTCGTGAGTGACCGTTGGGCCGCCGTAGCCTTTCGCAATCACCACGTTGCGACCTTTCGGCCCGTAGGTTACCTTAACGGCATCATAGAGTGCTTTTGCCCCGCCGAGTACGCGCTCGCGGGCCTCTTCATCATAAAAAACTTTCTTCGCCATACAATCTTTCCTCCTTCGCTTTGCGTAGCCAGTTTACGGTAATACTTTTATTCAAGGTAGTAAAAGCGTAGTGCAACCCTGGTCGTTCCTGACTAGTATTCGAGGACGGCCGGGCGTGAAACGCTACCTTGGAGAAAATGTATTACCAGCAAACTGGTTTGTTAAATTACACCACTAAACAGTTGCTAAAATATCTTCTTCTTTCACGATTAGATATTCGGTGTCGTTCAATTTGATATCAGTTGTTGAGTACTCTTTATACAAAATCCGGTCGCCAGGTTTGACACTTTTAACATCTTTACCGACGGCTTCAACCTTAGCCACGACTGGCTTTTCCTTGGCATTGTCGGGCAAGTATAGTCCGCTGGCGGTCTTGGTCTGGGCTTCTTCGCGCACCGCAACAACACGGTCGCCCAGCGGCTTAATAGGTGAACTCATACTCGTCACTTCCTCCGTTGTATTAGCTTTGTAGTTCTTATTGTAAACAAACCAGTTGGCACTCGTCAAGGGTGAGTGCCAATCCACTCCTTTGTACAAAAACTCTACTGAGTAGTAAGTATTGCTTTTTTGTACCAATTATGTTATAGTTGTCTGGCTTGTGTGAGACGAAGCCTCTGGCTACGAAACTCACGCATGTCCACGAGCCGGATCACTCCCTCGTGCGCTAAAAACTCAACCATCCTAGATGAAAGGGGGGACGTCATGTCCCTTCGCAAATACATCGCCGGTCTGGCGGTAGCGGTTTTAGCTCTGTTGAGCCTAGCCGCCTTCACCACTGAGGCCACAGCAGCTGTGGCCTGCCCGGAGGAGTCACCGACGATCTACGCCGGTGGCTTCGTCGAGCTTGACCTGATGTGCTACGACGCCCGCGTCCAGCACGATGGCTACCACCTGTTCGCCGCTGACAGCGACAACCCGCCGAGCCTTGGCTACGCGTTCAGCGGCTACTACACCGATGAAGGCGGTATTGAGCACAACCTGCTCTACTACACCGCCAGCGTTGGGGTGTCGGGAATCGACACGATCAACTACGTGCTCCGTAAGGGGACGTCGGGTGACGATTTCGTCACGGGTAGCATCGACGTTGCCGTCGTATTGCCCGACCCGGTTGTACCGACGGTTGCGCATCGCTACACCAAGCACCATGCAGCCGTGCTGAAGTGGCACGTGCCCGCCACCTCCGAGCACAAGTACAAGCTGCTCGCCGGCACATACGCCGAGGGCACGCCGCGTGTCCACCCGGTCATCAAGCCTGGGCAGACCTACACGTGGAAGACGCACCTCAAGAGCGTTGACTTCGAGGTCTACCTGATGGACGGCCAGACGTGGGTGCCCGCCAATAGCGGGCATGTCAACACCTTGACCGGCCACATCGGTGGGGGTGTCTTCCGGTCGGCGGTCACGTCGATCCACGACCACATGCGTCAGCGGTTCATCATGCTTGGTTGGGGCGCTCACAACCAGTGAGCTTCCCCGCCATCTCGGGATGGTTGAGAACGCCTGCCCTGGTGTGGGGTGAGATGAAGTGCTACTCAAGCGCTCCTCACCCCGCACCGGGCAGGTGCACTCAATGAATCTTCCTCCCTACACCACCGGGTGTAGTTTTTTCATACCAAAACTGCGCTACAATAGAGGATAATGAACGCACGATTTGCTACAGCAACCGAAATAGCCGAATGGAATACTTTTATCATCCACAACCCCGACGGCGGTGCTATCTTACAAGGCAAAGAGTTCCTAGAGCAAAAAGCCGATAGCGGTTGGACGCCGTGCTACCTATTCGTCGGTTCGCGGGCGGTCGCTATTCTGGAAAGATCGCTACCCTTGCTCGGCAAGCTGTGGTACTGCCCGAAAGGTCCGAGCACGACCTCACCCACCGATCTCGAACAAATCCTCGCACCCTTGCGGCAATTTGCAAAGGCAAACGGCGTATTCAGCCTGAAAATCGAACCCGAGCTTAACCACACCACGGTACTTAAAACAGCCGATCTTATCAAAACTACCCCGATCCAGTACAACTATGCCACCGTTATCATCGATCTCACTCCTTCGCCCGATGAAATCATGAAACGTCTGCCACAAAAAGGCCGCCACGCCATCCGCCGTGCCGAGCGTGATGGCGTGACAGTCAAGCAAGTACCTGCCAGTGATGAAAACTGCCGAGTCATGTATGACCTCTTTGCCGAAACCTCGATGGGAGCTGGGTTCGCTATTCGCCCGCCCGAGTATTACCAGACTTTTTACCGTCGCTACGAACAAGCTGGCCTTGGACAGTTCTTCTTCGCCTACTTCAATAAGCAAGTGGTTGCCGGCGCTTTCGCCCTGGTACAAGGTGAAAAAAGTATGTATAAAGACGGCGCTTCGGTGCGCGAGCGAACCGCCTACGGTGCCAGCCATCTGCTGCAGTGGAAAGTGATCGAATGGGCAAAGTCTCACGGCTCTAAGGCTCACGACCTCGCCGGTGTACCACCGATCGCCGACATTACCAACTCTGATCATCCGTTTTACGGCCTTGGTCGCTTCAAGACTAGCTTCAACAAGACTGTTACCGAATATGTCGGCGCTTACGACGTGCCTATCCAGCCATTCAAAGCAAAGCTATGGCATGTGTTTATCGAAAAAGCCGTCCGAAAACTCTATTTCAAACGGCACCACGAGTCGTACTACTAAGCATCTGCTTAGCCGATGTCTCTCAGTGCTTTGCGGACTTCAGCTGCTTCATCCCACGGATGTTCGCCGTCGCTGCGCTCAATCGTCTTTTCGTGCCCTTTTCCGAGTAGTAGTACCGCGTCGTTGGCGTGCTTCACGCGTGAAATAGCAAGGCGAATCGCCTCGCTGCGATCGTGCACCAAAAACAGGTCTTGGCCGGTCGTCTTGCCGGCTTTTTTTGCACCTTTTTCGATTTCAGCCATGATCGCTTGGCCATCGATGTCGCGGTCGTCTTCCTCGGTGATGACGACTTCATCGGCATAACGGCCCGCGATCTCACCTTGGATGGCACGCTTGCTTTCGTCGCGCCGGCCAGCCGAACCAAACATGACGACCAATTTACCGCTGGTCGCTTTTCGCAGGTCACCAAGCAATCGTTCAAAAGAGTCCGGCGTGTGAGCGAAGTCGATTACCACCGAGAACTTCTGGCCTTCGTCGATGGTATCCATGCGACCTTCGACTCCCTTCAAGGCGGCGATTCCATCAGTGATTTGCTGGGGCGACAAGCCCAGCTCTCGGCCAACACAGACCGCTGCCAGGCTATTGTAGACATTAAACTCACCGGGGATATTACAGGTGATAGATAGCTCGTCCTCGCCGATCACCACACGGTAGTGGCTGCCATTTGGCCGCAGCTCGACTGCCGTTGCTCGAGCATCACCGTGGGTTAGTCCATACGTTACTGAGCGACCAATCGCCGCTTGAAACACTTTGGCGCTTGGATCGTCGGCATTAATCACGCCAAACCGGTGCCCATGCCGAGCCGCAACCCGGAAAAGCTCGGCCTTCGCCTGCACGTAGTGTTCAAACGTTCCGTGATAGTCGAGATGCTCGTGAGTAACGTTAGTCATGACGGCGATTTCATACGGTACACCCCAGACGCGGTGCTGTGCCAAAGCGTGGCTGGTCGTCTCGAGCACCAGCCATTTGGCGCCCTGCTTTTTAAATGCCCGGATGCTCTTTAGAAGTTGGGGCGACGAGATGGTCGTCATGTGCGCCACCTGCGGCGTAATATTCCTGCCGACTCCATTGGCCACGGTGGACATTAGCGCTACGTCGTAGCCAGCTTCGACCAGCATCTGATGAATCATAAAACTAGTTGTTGTCTTGCCATTCGTCCCCGTCACACCGATCACGTGGAGGCCACGCGCCGGAAAGCCATAGCGGATATTCATGAGAACGGCTTCTACGAGGTGGCCATACGGCTCGACCTTCCTAAAAAGGCTCCGCGGAATCAGCGCCTTGACAGCGCTGCGCAGCTTACTCACCGGTACCTTCAATCATTCGCTCGACAAGACTTTGGCCGCTGTCATCCGTCTTCGTAAACTCCGCGCCGAGCAGTAAGACAAAGTCATCCTTTTTAGCAGCACGAAAGATCACTTCGAGCGCTTCACCGGCGGTCGCTACGCTTTCGACACCGCGCTCTTCCCGTTCTTCACCCACCAAAACCAACCGGTCACTCAGCGACTTAACTGTTTCAAAACTACCAAGCTCAACCGAACCGTCAAGCGCGACCAATAAACGCCGTTTAGCAAGCTCATGAGCCGAGGCAAGTGCCAGCTCCACAGAGGTAGCGTGCACCGCATGATCGCTATAGATAACGTAGGGTCTGTCGGCCGCAACCTTTTCGAAATTGCCGCGCACTTTCTCGAGCTTGGCGATACCTTCCTGAAACGTCTCGATGTCCGCCGCCAGTACGTACGCACCGGCTACGGCAGCAGCAATATTCATGACATTGGCTTTTCCAACCAGATACGTCGCCAGCTCGAGCTTTGTCTGATGATCGATTACAAGCTCTATCTCGGTACCGCCGCGCAGCAGCCGCGTGGTGGCAATCTTTGCTTCCGCGAGATCATCCGTGCCAAAACTGATTGCCTGATGCGGTGCAACACTCAAGCCATCCACCTCAAAGCCGCTTGGTAATACGGCATAGTTAGCTGGCTGGCGCAACAAGGCTTGGGCGGTCGGGTCATCACTAGTAACGATCGCCATCTCGATCGGAACAGTGGCCAGCACGTGGCTTTCCAGTAGCCGCTCGCTCAGTTCAACAATAACGACATCGGCTTTTTTCTGCTTTGCCTTGGCGAGGGCGTGCTGCAAACTTTGTGCGCCTCCATCATAGCGCAGTGGCAGCGGCTGGCCGTTGAAATAGCAACCTTGACTCGTCATGGTAACAACCGGTACTTTGGCCTCTTGCAGTATCCCCCCGAGTAGTAGCGATGTTGTCGTCTTGCCGTACGCGCCGGCTACCGCAATAATCCGCAGGTCACGACCAGGGTGTCGGTATCGCATCGCCGCCGCGCGGGCGGTCATCTTCCCTACTAACGTATGGTTCATTACCGTTTATTTTACACCGCCCTTAGGCGTTGCTGCAAACATTTCCTCTCTCACAATGGTATACTGCTAACAGATGAAGATACTCGGGATTGAAAGTAGCTGTGATGAAACAGCCGCAGCCGTCGTGGAAGACGGCCAGCGGCTTCTTAGCAATGTCGTCCACTCACAGATCGATATCCATGCCCAGTACGGTGGCGTCATACCAGAAGTGGCAGCTCGCAGCCACATCGAGATGATCAATCCCGTTATCAACAAAGCCTTGCGTGACGCCAATCTTACCTGGGATGGCATCGATGCCATCGCCGTCACCTATGCACCTGGTCTCGTTGGCTCCCTACTAGTCGGTACGCTGGCGGCTCGCACGCTGGCCGAACTCCACCAAAAACCGCTCTATCCGATCCACCACGTCGAAGCCCATGTGTATGCAAATTTTATTACCGATCAAACAGCTTCGTCACAATCGAGCCGCTTGGATACTCCGGTTGCAGAGGGTAAAAGCGTAGTGCAGCCAGTTTTAGCTGGCGAAACGCCCTCTGCGAACGAACATATCCAAAAAGGCGAACAAAACAGGGGCGAACTTTCTCTTCCCACTCAGCAGCCCGCCTTCCCGATGCTTGCCCTGATCGTCAGTGGTGGCCACAGCCAGCTCGTGCTTTTTCACGACCACGGCAACTACGAACTGCTCGGCGAGACCCAGGATGATGCCGTCGGTGAGGCTTTCGATAAGGTCGCTAAGATTATTGGTCTCCCCTACCCCGGCGGCCCCTCGATTGCCAGAGTGGCCGAACATGGCGACCCCCAGGCCTACCAGTTTCCTAAGGCGAAGCTAGCCAACCCGTATGACTTTAGCTTTTCCGGCCTTAAAACGGCCGTCCTACGTGCCGTACAGCGCGAAGTGGGCGTCGATCATACTTTTCCCTCTTACGGGCTCCCAGAGCGCTTAAACGGCCTCCAGCAAGCAGACTTTGCCGCCAGCTTCCAACATACTGCAGTCAAGACACTGGTTGATGTCACCGAAAGGGCATACCACGATTTCCAGCCTGCTTCCGTTGTCATCGCCGGGGGCGTGGCGGCCAACCAAGAACTGCGCGCGCAATTGAAAGAGCGACTTCCTCTGTCTATCGATTACGCGCCAATACAACTTTGTACCGACAATGCCGCTATGATCGCTAGCCTTGCCTACTATCAGCAAAGAGTTGTTGCTCCCACCCCTGTTGACCAGGTGACCGTTGTCCCTAGCCTTTCAATGCGCCGGACGGCTTGGGCTTAGCGTCGTCGCAGCAACCGCACGAGGCGTTTGGCAAGCGGTAGGCCATAGACCCACAACGGATAAAGCGGCGATAGTGGTTTATCAAGCGTCCCCACCATCATGGTTTCCTCTGGTATAAAGCCTTTTTTGAAGGCAGTAACACCATCATTAAGCAGTCCATTCACATCATAACGCTCGACACCACGCTGCCTCATCTCTTGGATGACGCTCCACTTCAAAAAATAATTTGCCCGGATTGCCTGACCCCTGTCGTTCATGCCGCCATAGAGCTCAAAGGCGGTCTTATTCGCCACTAACGGCCACAAAAAGGCGACAACCTCTCCACCATGCTCGGCCAAATAGACCGGACTATGCTCACCAAGTTCCTTAAAAATGTCTTGGTAATAGTCATCACCGTGGAGGGCAAAGCCGGCACGCGCGGCGGTAAGCTTGTAGATCGCAAGACATACCTCGATATCCACGAGCGCAGTAGCCCGTCGTACCACTGTTCCCTCTTTGGCGGACTTACGGATGTATTGCCTGGTCTTCTTGCTCATGCCAGCAAGAAGCTCATCCTCTGTCGGTCGAAGGTCAAGGATTGCCGTTCGTGCCAAAAGAATGCGATGTTTGGCCTGCCGCCAGCCTTTCCACGTGATACGCCCCTCGAGGTCGGGTTCGGCGCTTATGACCAATGGACGATATAATCGGCGTACTTCTTCTACCAGCGTCTGCCTATATCTACCTTCGGTTACTAGTTTTCCGAACGGCCCGCGTGGCAGATACACAAACGGTGGAAATGGCCACGGCAACCGCTTACTGAGCACTTGTGCGCCACCAATAGCTTTGCCCTGGTCAAGTACCGCCAACCGGTGCGCCTGCCAGCCATGCTTGCCTTTCACTGTCCCCCACCCCCAATGTTGGAGTGGATGGCCAGCAAATTCTTCCACCAGCGCGTCCCACGCATCAGCCGTCTCATATACCTCTACCGTTATCATTCCCTTTAGTATACTCCCTCTTGTGCTATACTTAAAAGGACAAATAACCGAGGTGCTCCAGGCATTAAACCCTCTTTTCACGTGATTATAGTATGAAACTACCAAAAGCTTACCAACCGAACGATTACGAACCAACTATTTACGCCCTATGGGAAAAGAGCGGAGCGTTTGCGCCGACAGGGGTAGGGGAGCCCTACGCCATCGTCATGCCACCTCCCAATGCCAATGGAAACCTTCACATCGGTCACAGTTTAATGACCTCTGTTGAAGATATATTAGTTCGCTTTTACCGTATGAAGGGCAGGGATACCGTCTATATTCCTGGTGCCGATCACGCCGGCTTTGAAACTTGGGTAGTTTATGAGAAAGAGCTTGAAAAGAAAGGGCAGAGTCGCTTTGATTTTTCACGTGGGCAGCTCTACAGCCAAGTCTGGGATTTCGTTGACCAAACCATAGGTAATATGGAGTTGCAGCTGCGCGCCCTCGGTGTCAGTGCCAGCTGGGACAATCTCGTCTTTAGCCTCGACGAAAAGGTCACCAAAACTGCCTATCAAACATTCAAAAAACTATGGGATGAGGGCTTGCTTTACAGAGGTGAGCGTATCGTCAACTACTGTACAGTACACCAGACTAGTTTTTCCGATATTGAAGTCGAGCACAAGATGGAAAAAGGGAAGCTCTACAAGATTGCCTACCCGACAATTGATAAGATCGGCGAGATTGTTATCGCCACGACTCGCCCGGAGACGATGCTCGGTGACGTCGCCGTTGCGGTTCACCCTGAGGACGAGCGCTACAAAGGCCTGATCGGTTCGCATGTCCTTCTGCCTCTAACTGATCGAGAAGTGCCAATCATCGCCGACGAATATGTCGATCGCGAGTTCGGTACCGGTGCCGTCAAGATCACTCCAGCGCATGATCCAAACGATTTTGAGATAGGGAAGCGCCATAATCTGCCGGAACTGCAAGTTATTGATTTTGATAACACAATGATCAATGTCCCCGCTCAATTCAGTGGACTCACCTCTGTCGAAGCACGAAAACGTGTTCTAGCGGCACTACAGGCGGAGGAACTTCTGCGCGGCGAGGAAGAGATCGAGCACGCCGTTGGGCACTGCTACAAATGCGGCAGTATCATCCAGCCGCTTATCAAAGACCAGTGGTTCCTCAATATGAAGCCGCTAGCTGACGCCGCCCGAGAAGTGATCAACAGAGGTGAAATACGCTTTGTGCCCGAATCAAAACAGCGTGACATCCTACAGTACTTGGAGAATATCCGTGACTGGAACCTAAGTCGCCAGATTCCGTGGGGCATTCCGATCCCGGCGTTCCAAAATATTGCCGATGCCAATGATTGGATCTATGACGAGCGCGTCGATGAGACCACACTTACTATCGACGGCAAAACATACCGCAGAGAAGAGGATACCTTCGACACCTGGTTTAGCTCAGGACAATGGCCGTTTATTACTACGGACTACCTCACCGAAGGCGGGCTTTCCCGATTTTATCCTATCAGTGTCATGGAAACCGGACACGACATCCTTTACCCCTGGGTCGCGCGTATGATCATGTTGGGGCTAAAAGTAACCGGTAAGGTACCGTTCAAAGACGTCTACCTGCATGGCTTGGTGCTCGATGAACATGGTCAAAAAATGAGCAAATCAAAAGGGAACGTCATCAACCCCATCGAGATCGTCAGCGAATACGGCTCCGACGCACTGCGGCTTGGCCTCGTCGCGGCCAGGAGCGCTGGCCAGAATCAAGCCTTTAGCACCTCAAAGGTGGTCGCTGGCCGTAACTTCTGCAACAAACTATGGAACATTGCCCGCTTTACCGAAGATAAGCTCGGTGAGCATTACAAAATGAACTCACCGGAACCTGCCAGTCTAGCCGACCATTGGATTATCCATGAACTTACTTCCGCATCAACAGAGGTAGAAAGTCTGCTTACCGACTACCGTTTTGCGGAAGCCGCTGAGCTGGTCTATCACACCGTCTGGAGCAGTGTCGCCGATTGGTACATCGAAGCAAGTAAGCACGAGCAAAATCATGACATGCTCGCCTGGGTACTCGACACGGTTCTTCGTCTGGCGCATCCCTTCGCTCCTTTCGTCACCGAGACCATCTGGCAAACGCTGCCATGGTACGCCGATGGAACGATGGTCATACAGGCCAGTTGGCCGACCCATACAGCCTACGACGAGATCGCTGCGGCAGAGTTTGAACGCTTACAGCAGCTTGTCAGCGAGATTCGCTTCGTTACCAGCGAACTGCCTGGCAACAAGAAGTACACGGTCGAATACGGCCAGGACAGTCTGATTGAAGACAACCGGCAGCTCATCCAGAGCCTTGCGAGGCTGGTATCCCTCGAGAGAACCGAGCAGCCACGTGGTTTGCGGCTGGCTACATCGGGCAGGGAAGCCTGGCTCGTCATTGATGAAAAAACTCTCTATGAACACCAGACGAATCTCGAGGTGCGCCTGGCTGAGGCAAAGCAACTGCGTGATACCCTTGAAAAGCGCCTCGGTAATGAAAGCTACGTCCAGAAGGCGCCCGCTCATCTGGTAGAGGAAACCGCTCAAGCCCGGCTCGAGACAACCGCCCTTATCGAGCGTCTCGAGGCCGAGTTGACCGTTATCACAAGTGTTTAAGAGAAGTGGATGGCGTAGTGGTCAAAGTAGTGGAAGCCACGCGGCACACCTTTTTGCAGCAGATGTTTCTTTTGTTCACCGTAACGCGGTGCTAACATCGGTGAAGAAGTACGTACTTCCCGTAGGCTGACACGCTCGACGTGCGTATGGGGATCATTCGACATCGTCCTGGTCATACTACCATCGGTAGCCGTTGGGATAGTAACCGGCACTGCCATCGTGAAAAGCGCTAGGCGATCAAGCCGCGTCTCATGTAATGCCACGCCCGCCAGGGTTGTAAGGCTAATAAAAATTGGGGTTAGAACAGTAATAAGTGATTGCATAATGTTTGTTTTAGGTTGTTTCTACTGTTCTAGATTAGCATAAGTTTTATCTTATGTCAAGTATAGTCTGTAGCTTCTAAAGTTGAATGAGTTCAGCCACTTTGGCCAGGGCGTCGTGATTGGGCTCACTACCTGTGGGTTCAAACACGTGTTTTAACTGATAACTTTTTGAAAAGGGGATGAGATGGACGTGCGCATGCGGTACATCGACACCAACCACCACTTCGCCAACGTAGGGAACATCGAGCTGCTCGCGCAGATGGAGAGCGATCTTCTTCACCGTTGTCATCAATGCCTGATACTCGTCATCCGATAGATCCCAGACGAACTCTACCTGACGTTTTGGCACCACTAAAGTATGCCCTTTTGTCGCGGGGTTGATATCGAGAAAGGCAAAGGTGGTATCGTCCTCGTACACCTTATGGCAGGGAACCTCGCCGTTGATGATTTTGGTGAAGATACTGGGCTTCATATTATCCAGTATAGCTTCTCTTTTAATAAATAAAAACTACAACGGCACACCACTTGGCGCAAATAGTCAAGGCATGGTAAGGTGGAGGCAACTGTGGCCGATTCTTTTGAAGGAGGTGTACCACAGTGAACATGAGAAATCGAGTAGTGCCGCTCGCTGCCGTCTCTCTGGTGCTCGTTGGTAGCCTCTCTATAGGCTCCGACTTTGCAAGTGAGGTGATGACAGGCGACTTCAGCACGATCTCCGCGATCAAGTGGAGCTCTGTGATTGTCGGTGGTGGCATCGTTGTCTTCTTCCTGATTCGCAACGGCGTATTCGCCAACGAGAATCTGGAAGAGGGAGAGCGCGGCTACCGCAGGCGCTGGGGTAAGATTACCTCCAAGCGCAAGACCGGCAAGCGTAAGTTGCTGATGCCTGGCAGGAAGCATTTCTACGTCAAGCACATGTACGACGTAGTGGTGCAAAGTGTCAGAATCCGCAACTCGCCCGAAGAACCAAACTTCAACGAGCCGATTCGTGCCACGTTCCACGGCAAGCACATCTGGTATCTGCTCATTATCCGGTGGTATGTCCTCGATACAGACGAGGCAATCTACCGGTCACTGACGCAGATCTACCAGGTGAACCGAGCCCGAGAAGGTGACAACGCGCTTGAAAACTTCGTCGCTAACCAACTTCTCACCACGGTACACCAGTGCCTTGGAGAATTCGAGGAAGATTCTGATGGTCTACCGGTCATCACGATCGACCCCGAACTGGGAAGCGTCCCGGAGGCGCTCGCGAGTTCCCTGGATGAACTAACGGAAAAGCTGGGCGTTTACGTCAAAGATATCCGTCCGGTTCTGCTCACCTTCGCCCCCGAAGAGGTGTGGCGCAGGTGAGAGTCCTTTTTCCTACAACCCCTGGCTTGAGCCCCCGCTCGCCGGGGGTTCAGTCATGTTTAGACAGCTGCTTTAGTCTCTAAATCCGCCCACACGCCCAGATGGTCTGACCGACCTTTAAAATAGCCCGCACCGATAACGTCAACACCTCGTACATAGATGTCATCGACGTTTACTCCACCTCCCAAAACAAAAGCACCTACTCGCTCAGGACGCGTCAGCATGCCTTTAAATTCTGGCGTTGGGACAGTGTATTGACGCTTCATACTTAGCTCTGTAAACACTGATCGATAGTTCTGCCGCCAGATCTTTTGACGCGGCCGTTGTAGCTTTATACCATTAAAGTCACCCATCAACACCACTTGTGATTCTTCTTCGAGCCGTTCCAGCAGCGCGTCCATCTGCTCCACCTGTTCTTGACCGCGCTTTTTTCGTAAGTGAACGGTGGCAACGGTAACACCTTCTGCCTGGGTGAGGGCAGCATATTTGCTATGTCCAAGTTCGACGAACTCGACCTCTTCAATCTCTGGTCCTGCGAGGCCAATATGTTCTTTACGTTTTTTACGTGAGTGGAGCTGCCAGGCGCCGTCATTGCCAAACAAGGCTTGTGCAATCATTTGCCCGCTGTGGCCAAGAAGTGTTTCCTGCACTTCCATGATACCGAGAGCGCCCAAGGCATGGATCCGGTGTACCTCTTTAAGCGTCCCGATAATGTCATCGATTCGTTCTTCCTGCGGATAGTTTCCGTCGAGAAGTATATTCCAGCTTGCAACAGATAGTTCGGCCATGGTTGAACTTATTTTAACACTAAGTATCTGGCTAGCCTGGGGGAGAGGGAGGGATATCGCTCACTTTGTTCGCTCCTCCAGTCGCTTACGAAAAAATGGAACCACTTTTTCGTTTCACTCCTTTTGCCGAACCCTCGGTATTTTGCTTTCGCAAAATCGAGGGTTCAAACCCCAACACAAGAAGAATGACGCCCAAATGGACGTCATTCTTCTTGGCGGAGAGGGAGGGATTCGAACCCTCGGTGCCTTGCGGCACACCGCTTTTCGAGAGCGGCCAGTTCAACCACTCCTGCACCTCTCCAGGGTAGTTGATCTCTAGTATTTTACCATGAGAATGGCGTATACTGGTGATATGAAACAAGTCGAGACAAAGAAGGAAAACAACTTGGCAATTGCCGCCCTGGTGCTCGGTATCGTCTCATTTGCCGGTCCCGGTCCGCTGACCGGCATTCCCGCCATCATTTTAGGCACTCTTTCGCTAAAAAACCCGACCAATCGCGGTCTCGGCATCGCCGGCATTATTCTCGGTAGCCTGTCCGTTATCCTAGCATTACTGCTGATTCTGTTCGTCCTCTTTGTCATCCTCATTTCCACGACGAGCAACTCCTACGACTATATACACCCAATGCCGATGTATGACCACTACGAGTCATCGTCAGCCACACAACAGAGCATTTAGCTTAAAAATAAACCGACAAGAAAAATAACTCACCGAAAGATGAGTTATTTTTCTTGGTACACCCGACAGGATTCGAACCTATGACCTTTGGCTCCGCAAGCCAACGCTCTATCCAGCTGAGCTACGGGTGCTCACTCGGGCACGGAATAAATTCTGTGCCGTCGTTTTGTAACTATAAGGTGCTTCCGCGCAACACGCGACAGACGAAAGCTATTGTAGCATAACAGGGGTAATTCGAGCAAGCTACATACGAAGCTTGCGAACAATTTTGTCGAAGGCATCGAGGTGAAGCTCCTCCATCGGGATACGCGCACCGAGAATATCGACGATAGCCTCACCATTTTCCGACGGGAAATAGACGGTAAGCCCAGGGCGGAACCGTTTGACCGGTATAAATACCAGTGCAGGCCAGCTCTCCTCCTGCATGACGCCAAAACTGCGGAATTCACTCAGGGGGTGGAGCTGGTCGTTGATATATAGTCCTTTAGCGCTCAAGACGTAATTCAGCTGACGAGGCGGCCGGTGTGAGTAGATTACCAGTGCGGCGGCCATGACCGGTACCAGGATGACGAACGACCACGATTTTATCAGAAAAGCAGCGATGCCCATCAGAACTATTACCGCCGCCCAAAAGCTAACGTACCAAAGCGGCGTGCGAGCACGCTGCAAATACTCAGGTGCTTGCCACTGAACCGCCCCGTCATCTGCCCGAGAAGGCGATACGGGTGCTTGTGGTGTAGCCGCTGACTGATCTGACGACACTGGTTGCATAGGATTAGTATAGCATGAGGAGCGTGAGCGTTTTGAAAGCTAGCCTAAAAAATCAAACCGTCGAAGTGCTATATCATAGATATAACATGAGCAATGTTAGGAAAGGAGACTCGTTACTCCAGATACTTAGGTAGCTCGTTAACCAGACTATCGGTCGTAGTGTACGAAAACATTGCCTTGGCGACGTACTTTACCGCACCCGATGGCTTCATGTTTTCTTGATGGAAACAAATTATAGGCACGCCCGCGGCATTCGCCCAGCCCAACTCGATTCCCTGTCCGGTTGATGGCCGAGACACCTCGGCGATGACTAAATCACATGTGGCGATGATATCTTTCGAATTTTGACCGTTGTTTTCAACATCGTGCGGGAAGTATATTTCGTACTTACCCATAAAAGCTGCTTTTAGCGGCTTATAAAGCTCCGTTTGGTAATCAAAATTGCTTGCGTGACTAAGATAGAGTTTCATTGACTCAATTATACCACTGGGGGAGATTCGTCGGAGTGAGGCTTTAGTCGAACGGAGGTGCGAGCAACGCGAGCACCACTCCCGCGTTTTGTGAGCTACGGCGAACAAAATCAGCGCGGAGTTTGAATTCCGCCGCCTGCGGCGTATGAAAAAAGCCCGGCCATTTGGTCGAGCGTTTTTCATTCTGGCGGAGGAGGGGAGATGGTTCTCGGCAATAGCCTCGAACGCTTCGCCCGAACTCGACCGTTCGAATTTCCTTTCTTCATCAGAAGAAAAAGACCATATCCTTCAGATATGGTCTTCCTCTCCTGGCGGAGGAGGGGAGATTCGAACTCCCGCTGCAGGTCTCCCCACACTAACGATTTAGCAAACCGTCCCCTTCAGCCACTTGGGTACTCCTCCATATTTTAGAGATACGCATTCCACGTAACTCCTGCCTGATACCCAAATTTTCTTTACAGCGAGGCTGAAAGGGACGGTTTCCGTCCATAATTTGCGTTTCACGCAGCAGCCACTTGGGCGTTCCACGTATTGTAAAGCTTCGTACACCACGTAGCTCCTGCGTAATCCTCAAACCTTTCTACTCCGTAAGGACTGAAGGGGACGGTTTCCGTCCATAATTTGCGTTTCACGCAGCAGCCACTTGGGGGCACTCCCTCAACTTGGACAATTGTACCACGAAACAGGGGCGACGAGTAGACTATTTGAAGCATTTTGTTATAGTGGAAATAGAATTAAACAAAGGAAAATACATGACCAAAACAATGATTCGGACAGTTTTACCTTCATTTCTCACGGCAGCGTTGGTGCTCGCCATCTACGCAGCACCGATGGTAGGTGCATTTGACGGTACTATTCAGGGCGGCGCAGAAGCGGCACGCGGCAATAGTCAAACTACTGATCTCTTTGGTCAAACCGGTATTTTCCGGACGATTACTAACGTCCTTCTCTTCGTACTCGGCGCCGTATCGGTTATCATGATCATCATCGGCGGCCTGCGCTACGTCATCTCTGGCGGTAGCTCAACAGCGGTGACTGCAGCCAAAAACACCATCCTCTACGCAATCGTCGGCGTGATTATCGCCCTCTTGGCCTACGCGATCGTCAATTTCGTACTCGATAGCTTCACGGGTGGCGCCGGTAGCGGCACGAGCGTTTAGTTTTTCACGGTAAATAAAAACCCGACCACATGGTCGGGTTTTAATTTGGCGGAGAGGGAGGGATTCGAACCCTCGGTGAGTTTTACCCCACGCCGGTTTTCAAGACCGGTACCTTCAACCACTCGGTCACCTCTCCCTAAGTGACTCGCTGTATTTTAACAGATGTAGCGGCTACTTGTCGAGGGGCTGGCGGGCGATGACGGACACCCAGACTTGGTGCGCGCCGGCCACTCGCAGGGCTTCGGCCGCATAGTGAAGTGATGCGCCGGTCGTAAAGACATCATCGAGAAGTAAATAGGGACGTGAGCCGTCCAGCTTCTTCGCGACGCTATAGGCGGATTTAGCCTGTTGAGTGCGCTCACGGCGTGATGAACCGAGCTGCTTACTGATGCCTGTGCGGCGCAGGCTGGTATCGATACGTAGATGCCGCATTCGTACAAAAGCCCGAGCGATGAGCAGCATATGATCATAGCCTCGCTGACGGATATGCGGGCGGATAGTCGGTAAAGGCACAACAACGGTACCTGGTGGCATAACTGGCAGAGTAGCATTGAGTAGTTCGGCAAGTGTCATATGAGCTGCTCTTACGTGTTCAAACTTGTAGGCGTCAATCAACCGCTCCAGCACATCACGTCGCTCCCCAACACACCAGGCCTTTTGATACGGAACGCGGCACATTTGACAAATGCCATGTATGCTAGGTCGCTGGCATACGATGCAGACCAAAATCTGCTCATTCGCGATGTCGTATTTACAATTCACACACAGCAGTTGTCCGATTTTGCCGCATCCGTAACAGTGGTGAGGAGCGATAATTTGCAGGACTTGGTCAAACATTGTACTTTTTACGTTTTGCACTTTCTAGCTGTTGATTATACGCTAACGCTTCGTTATACTGAAGGGGACAATCTGTCAATAGAGCCTTAGATGGAAGTGGAGGAAATCATGGCCCGTAAACAAAATGACGATTTGCTCATTGAAGACGAGCTCGCAGCAGCCTTCTTGAATGACGACGATCTCTCACAAACCAATAATGTCCAGGCGCCGGCTCAACCAGCCGACGACGCGAGCTGGGACGAAGCAGAAGAGGACTTTCCTGGTCAGCTCGCTGTCGATGTCTATGAGACAGAAGACAGGCTGATCGTAAAAGCACGTACCGCCGGTGTCAACAAAGAAGACCTCGACGTTAGTATCTCAGACGGCATCCTGACTATCAGCGGCACGCTCTCAAGCGGTGACGACTCAGAGGTCAGCAACTGGCACATCCAGGAGTGCTACTGGGGCGAATTTAGCCGTACTGTAGCCCTGCCGGTCGCCGTTAAGGAAGAAGAAGTCGAAGCGGTCTTGAAAGACGGCGTTCTAACGATTAGCTTCAACAAGGTGAAGCAAGAACAAGCCAAGAAGATTACGATTCAGTAGAACCTATAGCTGATTCAGCAAAACCACCGGTCAAACCGGTGGTTTTTCGTTGGTGCTTATACAAAAGATTAGCTTTAAACTGTAAAGCTATCGAGTACGAAGTTGACAATCGCGTAAGCAAGCAGCGCCACGATGATTCCGACGATTGAGTAAAGAATCGTGTTTTTTGCGGCAGTGACGGCAGTTGAGTCACCACCTGAAATCGTGTAGCGGATACCGCCGATGATCAGCATAATGACCGCTACGGCACCAATTAGGAAGAGTAGTACGTTGGTAATGGTTCGGAAGATCCCGCCTTGACCAAATAGATTATCACTTGTACCAGTTCCTTTAGCACATTTTGCTCCGGTTGTAGCGTTGAGGCCAGTAGTACCATCACAAGTTGGGTCAGCAGCATACGCGGAACCGCCAAACGGTACTGCCGCAAAGCTCAGTGCCAACGCCATTGCTGGTACGAGCATCAGCGAACGTGCAGCTTTTTTCAAAATATTTTTCATTCGTTTTAATTCCTTTCTTCGAATGTTACTTGCTTTAGTTATAGCAGAATCCACCTCTTTTGTTAAGGCTTTGTAAACTGATCGACGACGAAGTTGACAATCGCATAGGCGAGTAGGGCAACGATCAAGCCGATCACCGCGTACAGAATCGTATTTTTTGCCGCTGTCACCTGTGATGCCTCCCCATTGGAGAGCACGTAGCGCACGCCACCAAGGATAATCATGATCACTGCAATCGCACCGAGCAAGAAGAGGATAACATTTACAACTGTCTTAATGTTCTTCTGAAGGTTCTTACCATTACTGGCACCTGTAGCATTCAAGCCCTTGGTGACATTGTCGGTTGCAGTGGTGGCGTAAACGCTATTGCCGGCTAACACTAATGGAGCCGCGCTGAGCCCCAGTACCATAAGGCCAGACAGAATGAGAGTACGTAGCTTGTGTGTCATAGTGTTCTCCTTTTATTTAAACCAAGTAACGACAAAATTAACGATAGCATAGGCCAGTATTGCAACGACTAAGCCGATCACCGCGTACATCACCGTATCCTTGGCGGCGCGCACCATATTGGCGTCGCCATTTGACATCGTGTAACGGATGCCGCCGATGATGATCATAATGACCGAGATCAGGCCGATCGCCCACAGCAGCAGGTTGATGATATTTTGAACCACCGGGTTGATCGATTCGTTCTTTGCTTTACATATTTCACTGTCGCTTGTACCAGTGCTACAGCTATCAAAGACGTTTATCGCACCAGCGGAAGCAGCTGGTACCATTGACGCTACGCCAAACGTCATTGCTGCTACAAGGGTGAGGGTAGTAAATCTTCGCTTCATATCTAAAACCATCCTACTATAAAGTTTGTCACCGTAAAAGCAATCATGACAAAGACGAGACCGATCACCCCGTAGAGGATCATATCTTTGCCACGCTTGACCTTTGCCATGTCACCATATGAAATCGCATAGAAGATGCCGCCGACGATGACGACGATAACCGCGGTGATGCCAGCCGCAAAATAGGCAATATTGAGTACACTTGCAAGAACACTGTCGGCCTCTACTCGTGGAATATTAATATCGCTACCGCTAATCTTCGTTGCTGCCAGAGTGTACAGAGAAGCAAACATACTACTTGATCCCTCCAGCAATCGTTGCGACAATCGCCACCGACATAAAGGACAGTATCAGGCCAATCAAAGCGTTTTGGATCGTTTTACGAGCTGCCGTAATCTTGTCGGGGCTACCAGTGCTCACCAGGTACTTGTAGCCGCCATAGATAAGGTATGCGACCGCCGCGTAACCGACGACCTGCAGCGCGATTTCGAGGACGTTCAGAACAATCCGCCAGATATAACGCGATAGTTTCGTCTCATCATCGCCACCAAGCTGGCTCGGGCTCTTCATCGTACAGTCATCTTCATTTATAAGCCCCCTGTACCAGGCAGGAAAAGTAAGGAAGTTTGACGTACTACAGTCAGCTTTCGGGGCGGCATAGCTCGTTGGTGCCACCGTCAGTGTCATTGCCCCCATGCCAAGGATGACAATGAGTCCTGAAATAACAAAATGAGTAAACCGTTTCATCAACTGAATAATCCTCCTGGTATCAAGAAATTAAGTCCCGCCCACATCAGAGCGTAGGCAACAAGTCCAATGACCACATTTTGGATGATGTCCTTGGCTTTATTGATCTGATCCTGCTTGTCTTCGGCCGTCGTATAGAGGATTGAAGCATAGATGATGCCGCCGACCGCCAAGATACCCACGCCGGCGCTCAATATGTTGATCGCGATGATCAGCAACTTCCAGACAGCATTGCTCTCGAGGCCGGTGCCGCTACTGTCGCATTTGATGATAGCTGTGTCGACGCCTCCACAGTCGTTGACTGCAGGCTCGTCATCCGAGGAAGCTGGTTTAATGCCACCATGCCCCTTGCAAGCTTTTTGTCTATCTTTGTCATCTAACTTATCCTTGGGATCGGCTAGTTTTTTATAGACATTTTGTGAACTGCCGTCTTTACAGACGATCGTTTCATCGATATGCGTATAGCCACGATGCTTCTTGCAGGCGACTTGGTAGTCTTTGTCGTCCATAGATTCAACTGGTGGGGCATCATACTTATGTGCTACGACTGTTTTACCGTCGTTACATACCACCGATTTTCCAGTCGCTGCCGGATCAGCGTAGGCTGGGTACACCAACCCTGCCAGGCTAAACAGTGAAACGAAAAGCGTAAACACTCCAGTTACTAGAATTTTTTGTTTTAATTTCATGTCTTCTTTAACATACGATAAAAGTGGCTAGAGCGCAAGTATTTTCCGTGACTATTATCAGAGACGGGTGGTTGACTTTTCATCTATAAAATGATACTGTTAGAAGCGATATGTGGGAGTTAGTCTTAAGCTTCCCGCGAGGTAGAATGTCCACGCGGAATTTTATCATGCTGTTCGCCACATTTTTGGTGGTCGTCTTCACGTATTTACTCCTTAGCCCTACCTCGGTGTATGCCGCCAGCGACGCCACCTGGCAAGATGATAAAACCATTCTTTATGACGGCCGCACCTACCAAGGGCCAATCGTCAAACAAGCCTCAGATACTCTGCCTGGCGTTCCAGATGGGTCAATCGTTTTCGTAGACCTCATAAAGGATCAGAAGAAGGGTTCGGTCATTTTCTTTGATTCGACTGAGAGTAAAAGCTACCTCAATGAATCGAAGTCGGCAACATTTATCAGCTACGAAAAATATACCGGCGGAGAAAACGGACTACCGGAGTTTTCTGATCCTGGGACGTCCGAGACAATCCACATCACCCCACGCGCACCGCCGATACAGGAGCCGACCAGTTCATGTGACCTCGATGGTATCGGTTGGATTATCTGTCCCGTCAGTAAAGCGATCGCCGAATCGATGGACTTTCTCTATGGTGTCATCACCAAATTTTTTGAGGTTTCTCTCCTCACCACCAACGACAGCAGCCTGTACCGGATGTGGGACATCGCTCGAAGTATCGCTAATGTTCTATTCGTAGTCGGGTTCCTTATCATGATCTATGGTCAAATCACCGGGGGACTTCTCAGTAACTACACAATCAAAAAACTTTTGCCTCGTCTGATCATCGCAGCTATCCTGGTGAACCTTTCGTACTGGATCTGTGCACTCGGAGTCGACCTTTCAAATATCCTTGGGTTCTCCATTCAGAATATGTTCGAGTCGCTCCGCGCTATCGCCGGTGCGCCTAATTCTGCCGCCGCCAATACCGCCACACCAACTTGGGCAAATGTCAGCGCCGGCGTATTAGCGGGCGGAGGTGCGGTACTTTTCGGCGCTTCGGCAGTGATCATCGCCTCTGGTACAGGCGTAGGGTTGGCGATGCTGCTCCTGAGCGCGCTAATCCCGGCTATTTTTGCTGCCATCGTCGCCGTCGCCGTCTTGGCGGCCAGGCAGGCGCTTATCACGATATTTATCATCATCTCGCCCCTGGCATTCGTCGCCTACCTACTACCAAACACTGAAGAATGGTTCACACGCTGGCGGAAGCTATTCATGAACATGCTTATCATGTTCCCGGCCTTTTCGGTCATTTTCGGTGGTGCCCAGCTGGCGGGGACGCTTATCATCCAAAATACCGACAGTATCATCGTGGTCATCCTCGGTATGACCGTCCAGATCGTCCCGCTCTTTATTACGCCATTTCTCATTAAGCTGAGTGGTGGTCTGCTTTCCGCAATCGCCAATATCACCAACGATAAGAGTAAGGGTGTCTTTGACCGCACCAAGAACTGGGCTGACACGCGCCGCGGGCAAGAGCAGGCTCGTGGTCGCATGCAGCAAGATCAGCGAGCAAAACGACTGGGCTTCCAGGACGGTCGACGCCAGTATAATAGCAGGCTGCGCCGCGGCTTGGCGCGCACCAACCCCAACAACCTGGCCTACTACCGTGACTACCGCCGCCGTGAGCGCGAAGCTATGAAGACCGCCAATGAAAGTATGAGCGAAGGACTCTTTACGCAGACTGCAGCCGGACGTCGTATCTACACTCGTTCCCACGATGCCGAAGCAGAGAAGCACTATGGTGAGAGTACCAATTTCGAAGGCTACAAAACTGCTATGGCCACTGGTAACGACAGACAGAATGTCTATCGTCGCCAACTCCACCACGAGGCACACCTCGCCAAGGGAAGGGGCGATATTTACGAAGAGTCACTCACAGCTCATGCTGAGCGCGACTTGCAAACTCAGATCAACCAAACCCAAGCACTTCGTGACAGAAAGATTCATGCGACCGTCGACACCAAGCATGCCGAGGCGATTAAGGCACGGCTCGACACTGAAGCGGAGCTAGAGTTCAAGAGCGAATTTACCGGAAGTTCTGCAGCAGCACGTGGTCTGCGGCGACTTTACAACGAAACTCAAGCGATGAAAAAGGAGGCCGGCACGATTGATACGATTTTAGAGAAACGAGCTGATGCCTACTTTGATCGCACCTCACGAACAGACGACCATGTTCGCAATCTTCGTTTACAGGCTGTGGAGGCCACTGATTCTGCCACCAAGTATGAAGAGCAGTGGAACAAGCTGATCGCTAATATCCGTGCCGACGGAGCCTCCGCACCAAATATCACGCTCAACGCCGATAAAATGGCCGCCGGAAGGATCAAGCAGCTTGGCCAAGATATTGAGGTAGAGAAGTGGGGTCAAGAAGCCGCCAAACGCGTACAACAGGCCAACATGTCCAACGAGCTCAAAACCAACGACGCCCTACGAACCTACGCGGGCGGCATTGGCGGTGAGAGCGCTTCGAACCGCATATATGCTAAAGCAAAGAAGGACATTGTCTCTGCCTACCTCGAGGATGTCGAGAACTCTCGCTCCGTGCTCAGTGAGTATAGCTTAGCCGAGTTGATTAAGCTTCATCAAACTGGTCACGACAGGGACGAAAACGATGTATCGAGCAACGAAGCCCTTCGTGACGCAGCTATGCGTGAGATACTCCTCACCAAAGGTAACAACTGGGCCTACCAGAGGACAAAAGATTACGTCAGTACTCTTGGTATGAATTATGACGAGGACGACAATGCTTACTACGAGCTCGTACGTGATGCGCAAGGCTTCATACAAAAAGATGCCGAAGGTAAGCCACTTAAAGGTGTGCGGATTACCGATCAAGCAGAGATCGATCGCCGTCGTGACATTCAGCAGCTATTCGTTGAGTCGGCCAAAAACAGCAAGTTGGCAATCAAAAGCTTCTCGGGCACAGACCGAGGCAACGCTGAAGTCGGTACCTTCTTCCTGGAAGGCCAGGAGGCAATTGTCCGTGACATCAATGACAAGAAGATCAATGCCAGCCGCTTGGCTCAAACCGATGTCGATGAACTCCAGCGCACGATTCAGATACTTCGTGACGACGATATGCGAGGCAGGATTGACGAAAGTGCGCGCGTCTCTCTGGTTAATACGATCGAATTCGCGCTTACCGATCCTCAAGTTAGGGCAGGTATTGGTGACCGTGAGGCCGAGTTGATGCAGGTCATTGGCAACTACATAAGCGATCGCCGCTCGACCATACCGATGGAGACTAAGGTTGCATACGAGACGTATGCAAAGACAAAGGCTCCGACAGTCTTCCGCACAGATCGTGTCCACGACTTTGATGACGGACGCGGACCGAACGGGCAACTGTAATCCTGTCAACCCTTGACGTAAAAAGCACACGCTTGCATTTTTCGTGAATTTGGTGTATAGTAGCAAACATACATCAGTAAAGCGTACTAGGCGCAGGGGAACCATATCATATGGCCAACCAAGAACCATTCACATTCGGCAACGGTAATCGATCCAAGGAACAAATTCCTCACTCAGGAGTCCATCATGGAGAGCGCCCGTTTGAAGAGTCTGACATCCCTCTAGCCGATGCAACTCTAAAAATTCCCGAAAGTTCTAGAGACATCACACCGTTGACTCAACCTGTCGATGTGGTGCAAGAAGCCCCAGCGAAATCCAACGAAAGCTTTATGCGGAGACACCGCCGAGCTATCGCAGGAATGGTAGCCACTAGTGTTATAGGTATTGGCGGCGCATTAGTAGCAACTAGTGGCGGCGAGTCTGCCGACCCGGGCACCAAAGAGCCTGGCATAACTAAAATTGATACCGAGACGCTCGATCAAAGAATCGAGGCGCTGTTCCAGAACAAAGATCGCGTTCAGTTTGATGCGAATATACTAGAGGGTATTAGCGATGACGAATGGGGCAGCGTTTTCAATAAAAGCATCCGTGAAGACCTCAACTGGTACTTAGGAGTGCTCGTAGAAAACCCCGACATTCCTGTCGACAAAATTCCGGTGAGCGACTTTACCGATACACCTGATTCGGAGATCGTGAACTCTCTCAAAGATATTGCCGCACAAATTCTTGCAGAAAACCCCGACGTCAAGGATATCGGCACATTCGTCTGTCCTACCGCTTCAAATGACACCGCACCACAGGACTATGGCTGTAGTGTTTACTCGTCATTTGTGAACGATCCAGTGAATTACCCTGACTTGAGCTATCTGCGCGTCGAATATATGGTGCAAGACCAAGACAATAATTACTCAGAACATAAATCCATCGACGTAAAACTAGAACAGCCCTACCAGCTGGTTCAGCAAAAAGATGGAACTATAAAGATCAACGAAGGTTAATAGTATAGGCTCGACTCCACCGAAGTCGAGCCATCTTCTTATTATTGATGTTTAGATAGAACTAGGGCATAATCATTCTTAAATGATTATGCTTAGTCTTATAAAAATAAAAAATAAGCCACTGTTATACCTGAGCTTACTCCTAGCGGTTTTTATAGCTAGTTTCTACACGAGTCAAGTTGTCCACGCTGACGGCACACAACCGACCTACACATTGAGTTATGAAAGTCTTATCTCGGCCAAAGGTGGTTTCATTAGTGATCCAAACGTCACATCCATTCCAATGTTCAGAAAAGATGGAGATAAGTGGGTGTTTGGTGAGGGGGAAAATAGCCACAACAAAGACTACTATAATGAAGACACCGCCGAGATTTATTTTAAATACTCCAGAGAGAACGAATTATATATTACCCACACACAGTACGCCACTAATAATGGAGTAGAGGCGGTTACAGATAAAGGTGAGCGCATTTCGTGTGATGTCGCCATTAAGATTGACGCTAATACGCGGTCTGGCGGTAGTTTTGTAGGTGTACGCCGTGACGACAACCTCGATAATCAAAAAGAAGACTCCGACTGTACATCGGCGGTTAGAGATATCCAGCAGCTGGGCAGTAACCAAGTGGCGTTTGGCAACATCTCTGAGCCTACCGGTGAAACCTTCATGGGCGTCACGATAGAGACCTGCAAAAAGGATGATAGCGCCTGTAAGGCTCGCAGGAAAGAGCAGATCAAAAAAGCAGACGCAGCCATTGTTTGCACCACTAGTTCCCAAGATAGTATTGAGCGGTGTAATTACTACAAATCCATCATTACGTGCCTAAAAAGCTCCCCCTCCATCTCAGTAGCAACCTGTACGACTCGTGCAAATGCTACGAGAATACTCGATGGCAATTATTCGATTATCACAGCCGAAGCAACTGATGAATACATAAACCAAACATGTAGAGCCTTGCAGGATAAGAACGATCGACAAGAGTGCGTCGATAAAGCTACTAAAGAAAGAGACAGATTAAAAGGGGAAAAAGAAAAATGTGAAAAAAACGGCGGTACCTGGAATAATAGCACTGGGGAATGTACCCCTGCCGAGCCCACTACTTCGTGTAGCGTGGAAGGGGTAGGCTGGATTATCTGCCCAATCATGAACTTCATGGGAGGGCTCAATGACGCAGCTTTCGGGTTTATCTCTGACTTTCTCACGATTGAGCCGAAGCTGTTGACCGATAATGATACCCGCGCTGCCTGGAGTAACTTCCGTGATATCGCCAACGTGGCATTCGTGATTGTCTTTCTGATCATTGTCTACTCGCAGATCACCGGAACTGGTGTCTCAAACTACGGTATTAAACGCATGCTGCCGCGGCTATTCATCGCTGCTGTACTCGTCAACCTTTCGTACTTTGTATGTCAGATCGCCGTCGACCTGAGTAACATCCTCGGCAGTAGCATTTACTCATTCTTTAAGGATATGCCGACAACAGACGCCATCTCTGCCACCGCGTCGGATCTGCCAAGTTGGAAAAAAGTCATAGGCTTCGTGCTAGTCGGCGCAGCGGCACTGGTCGTTGGCCTGCTTGCCATAACTACCATCAGCACGGCAGCCCTGCTCGCATTCGCTCTTATCATTCTCATCTTGATCGCACGAAAGGCTGCTTTGATCCTCCTGGTCGTCGTCTCGCCCTTGGCTTTCGTTGCGTACCTGCTGCCAAATACCGAAAAATGGTTCAAGAAGTGGTGGAAGATGTTTAGTTCGTTACTACTGGTATTTCCGGTGGTCGGCGTTATATTTGGTGCCAGTACTTTGGCTGCCCGCATCATCAATAACGCCGGGGGAGACCCTGACGAAAGCAACTACATGCTGCAAATCACCGCGCTCGGTGTCATGGCAGTACCACTCTTTGCCGTGCCAATCGTACTAAAAAGCGCCTTGTCTGCAACTGGATCTATCGGTGCAAAGTTGAGTGGTATGGCGGACAGGGCACAAGGAGCGGCGGCTAGTAGAAATAAGAAGCGATTTAGCGAGCAGGCTGAACGAATGAAAAAAGACGTAGGTAACCGATGGAATATAGCAGCCCACAACAAAGAAGGGTGGCTTGGAAGTAGCAAACTGGGTGCTTATAGTCGATACAAGACACGACGAGACTCTCTACTGGCATCGAGAGAGGGTGAAGCGAAGCGAAGCGGAAGTACCTATATGGCCAACCAACTCGGGGATACTGACGCAAACGGCAACTACACGGAGCGTGCGATAAAACTACAGAACGCGGCGGCGGGCGGAAGTGCTATCAGTCAAGCCGACGAATCGGCTCGTGTACGCGCTGCGGCTGTCGCTACTCAAGGAATACATAAACAATTTGATGATGACGTCAGTGCTTTTAAAACGACCCTGACCAGTGCAAGTAATGATCAATTGATAGGCATGATAAGTGACACTGCGTTGAGCTCAGAGCAGCGAGCCGCAGCGGCAGGACTGGTGATGTCTCGAAGCCATCGTGAATCACATATTCGAGCCCTGGACATTGCTACAAAACTCATGAACGAAGCTGACACAACCGGTAACTCAAAAGAAGTAGAGGCACTTTCAAGTGTACAAAAACAAATGGCATATGACATGAAAGATAAACCTTGGGCACTAGGCGACCAGGCTACTGGTCAACTTGTTGAAGGTAAGCTCGGTCAAGTCATGCACGACAGTGACGGGAAAATCATGAAAGATGCGAAAGGTAACCCGCTACGCGTCACGGATATGCAGGAAGAAATTAACAAACGAGTTGGTACCAAGCTCTCTGCTGCCAGCCTGGCGAGCATGAATCCAGATGAGATGAAGCGTATTCACAAGGCAGCTCTCAATGGAGAGTTGAATGACTCGCAAAAGGCTAGCTTGAAGACAGCCATCAATGAGGCTCGTTCTAATCCACAGATCAATAACCTCATTAAGCCAGAAGCTAAAGTTCTACACGATGCCATCCTTAACAAGATAGCTAAGGACGAGCAGGATGCTGCTGCGGCCACTTACGGTCCAAATATCTAGTCGATTTGCTATACTATAAGCAGTATGGCCGTCTATAAAGTCCCCCAAGACGTCGAGGCCGATGACAAGCTCATCGGCCCGTTTAGCTTTCGTCAGTTTATCTACCTGATTATCGTTGCGGGAGCGCTAACGATTGCCTGGTTTTTGAGTCGGCTTTTTCTGCCGCTTATGATCATTCCACTGCCCGTGATCGTCTTTTTTGGGGCACTGGCTTTGCCACTACGAAAAGACCAGCCGATGGAGACTTATCTCGCCGCACTTATCTCTTTTTACCTAAAGCCGCACCGACGCCTGTGGAACCCCGACGGCATACAGACACTGGTAGAGATTACCGCACCGAAAGTAGTAGAAGTACAGCGAACAAAAGATTTATCCGAAGATGAGGCCAGAGAGCGCCTGTCGTATCTGGCTAATATCGTCGATTCACGTGGCTGGGCAGTCCGCGGCGTCGCCGGTCAAGCGCCCACCCCCGATAGCTCTATGAATTCCGATATGTACTACGAGGCCCAGCAGACAGAGGATATACTCGATAGTACCGCCAGCGTTGGCACCGCATTTGGCTCACGTCTCGAACAAACTAATACGAAGTATCACGAGGAAGTACTGGCACGCGCCCGTCAGCAGGCGGCAGCACCAGCTCAAGCCCCTATACAGCAGTCTCCACCGTCTACCATTGACCTGTCTCAGACCGCCGCCCCTCAGCCTGCAGTAGACGACACCAGCGCCCATCTGACTTTCAATCCATATCCGACTATGCACCAAGCCGTTGTTGAACCGGTCAACCACACGACGCCACCTCAAAAGCCAGCAGAGAAAAGCACTAGCGTTGAGAGCGTGTCTGCTGATATAATAAACCTTGCAAATAACCCCGATTTATCGGTCGAAACGATCGCGCGGGAAGCGAATCGCATCCACGAGAAAGAAAAACTTTCCGAGAATGAGGTGGTCATATCGCTTCGCTAGAAAATCGGCATAATGAGTGGGAATAACTCTTTTTCGGCAATGCCCCCTAACACCCCAAACCAGCAAGCCCTGCCACCACAGCAACCGACCGTCCCGATCGGTTCTTCGAGTGTGCCTCCCGTTGCTGCGCCACAGCCAGCCCCCTCGGTAACTCCCGCAAGTCCCGTTCAGCCACAAAGCCAGGCGGCACCAGCCAAGCCAAAACCAAACCCCAACACGACTCAGAACACTCTGCTGATCTCTGAAATTCGCGAGAGCATGGTGATCATGCGCGACGGTAGTTTTCGCGCTGTCATCGCCTGTAAGTCGATCAACTTCGACCTCATGAGCAGTAAAGAACGCGAAGGGGTAGAGTATAGCTACCAGAACTTTCTGAACTCGCTCTATTTTCCCGCTCAAGTGTTTATCCGCTCACAGCGTGTCGATATCGGCCCCTACATCGACCGTCTCGCCACTTTGCGGCGCAACCAAGACAATATGCTGCTCGGCGTCCTGATGGACGATTACATCAACTTTATCGACGTCCTGAGCCAGGAAGCCAACATTATGGACAAGAGCTTTTTTATCATCGTGCCGTTTTACCCCGGGGGTGACCTTTCCGACTTGCGCGATCAGGCAAAAGGCTTCTTCGGTAAATTATTCGCCAAGCAAAGCACCGAGCCAGTCAAGATCGACCAAGCCGCCTACGATAAAGCAAAAGATGAGATCAAAAACCGTGTCGATGCTGTCATGAGTGGACTGTTTCAGCTTGGCGTCAAAAGCGTCCAGCTGAACACCAAAGAGCTAGGCGAGCTGTATTACAACATCTATAACCCCGACACAGCCGTCCGGCAGCCACTTAGTGACTTTGACAATGTGACCAGCACCTACGTCACAAAAGGTAGGGCATAATGGCAGCTAAAAAACTTGACCCGATCGACATCGCTGCTCAGCAGCGTGCCCGTGAGCAAGCCGAGGTCGAGCAGGCCTTCCTAAAAGGCGTCACCACTCTCCGCGACCTGATCGCCCCGAGCAGCCTCGAGATCCACTCCAGCTACTTCCGCCTCGGCACAAGGTACGGCCGTACTCTCTACGTCTACGGCTATCCACGCCAGATCTACACCGGATGGTTGAGTTCTATTATCAATATTGATGAAGTGCTCGACATCTCGATGTTTATTTACCCAGTCGAGAGCCAGGTGGTGCTCAACAATCTGCGCAAAAAAGTTACCCAACTCGAAGCCAGTATGGCAATCAACAGCGAAAAAGGACGTACGCGCGATCCTGGACTCGAAGCCGCTATCCAAGATGCTGAGGAACTACGTGACCAATTGCAGGTAGGATCGGAGCGCTTTTTCCGCTACGGCCTCTACATCACGCTCTACGCCGACAGCCTCGACGAGCTCAGCTTCGTCCAGCACAAGATCGAAACTATCTTTGGCCAGCAACTTGTCTTCTCGAAAGTTGCCAGCTCGCAGCAGGAGCAGGGGCTCAACAGCACCGTCCCACAAATGACCGACCAATTGCAGATCCGCCGCAACATGAATACGGGCGCTATCTCAACCAGTTTTCCATTCACTTCGGCCGACTTAACTGATTCAAAGGGAATCCTCTACGGTATAAATATGCACAACAACGGCCTGGTGATCTTTGACCGCTTCACCCTGGAAAACGCCAACATGGTCGTCTTTGCCAAGTCGGGTGCCGGTAAGTCATTTGCCGTAAAGCTCGAGGCGATCCGCAGCATGATGATCGGCGCAGATATATTGATCGTCGACCCGGAAAATGAGTATCAGAAACTGTCCGATGCCGTCGGAGGAAGCTATATCCGCCTCAGCCTCAACTCTGACGTCCGCATTAATCCTTTTGACCTGCCGCAGGTTATCGATACCGAAGAAGCCGATGATGCGCTGCGTGCCAATCTCGTCACCCTGCACGGCTTGCTCCGCCTCATGCTCGGTGGCTCCCAGGCTACCGCCAACGGCCAAATTATGGCCGGCTTAACACCAGCCGAAGAAGCCGACCTCGATCAAGGCTTGATCGACACCTACGCCCGCGCCGGTATTACCTCCGATCCGCTGACACACCGCTCAACACCGCCCACCATTTCCGACCTCTACGACACCTTGCTCCATATGGGCGGCACCGGGCCACAGCTGGCACAACGCCTGCGCAAGTACACTAGCGGCACCTTTGCCGGTATCTTTTCCCAGCAAAGCAATATCGACATCAACAACCACATGGTGGTCTTCAACATTCGCGACCTGGAGGATGAGCTCCGTCCGGTTGCTATGTATATTGTGCTATCTCATATCTGGAACATTACCCGTAGCGACCAGCGTAAACGTATGCTGATCGTCGACGAGGCATGGCAACTGATGAAATATGACGACTCGGCAAACTTCCTGTTTAGCCTCGCCAAGCGCGCTCGTAAATATCAGCTCGGTCTCACAACCATCACCCAGGACGTCGAAGACTTTATGGGTAGCAAGATGGGACGGGCAATCGTCGCCAACAGCTCAATGCAGCTACTGCTCAAGCAATCTTCAAGCGCTGTCGATGTTCTCAGTGACGTCTTTAAACTCACCGAAGAAGAACGAAAGCGTCTCGCAAACTTCCCGGTAGGGCAGGGGCTGTTCTTTGCCGGCCAAAACCACGTCCATGTCCAGGTTGTTGCCAGCGAAACCGAGCATAGCCTTGTTACGACCGGCGGCAACGCACAGTTCGCGCCCCAGGAACCACAACCTCCTCAAGCGCCCACACCAGGCCAACCGGTGGTCAATCCAGGCTATATGAACCCCGGTGAATACAGCGTATAATCTTAGGTAGCTATGGCTCAAAATATAAAACGTGAAGACAAGATCGATGAACGAGCACGGGAGATGTTCGACACGCATCCCGATCTTCAAGCACGCGAAAAAGCAGCGGGCAGTGACTACGCCAATAGCGGTCTCGATCAGGCAGAAGCCTACGCCAATGACCCAGCGAATGCCTCGCAGAATATCGATGATGTCAAAAACCGCGAGAATCAGTACAACTACCAACCCTCGGAGACTAAGCCAAGAGATGGCCGTAGTTTCCGGCAGAAAGTAGTCGGCTTCGCTGGAAGTCGAAAAGGCGCTACCACCGGTATATTCGGCGGTGTCGGGATCCTAGGGATTGTCCTTTCCTCACTTTTTGGAAGCTTCAGTATGTTCCCCAGTCTCCAAGCCAACAGTCTTGATACACTCGATAGCCGCAGCACCATCATGGATCACCGCTTCGTAAAATGGCTGGAGAAGAAGTCCAGTAGCGGCGACAGTAGCGGCTGTAAGGTGTCCAAATATGAGTGTAATATGGGAAAAATGCCCAATAAAATGCTCAGCCGCATGAGTGCCCAGGGCATCAAACCGCTCGATGCCGATGGAAAAGAGATAAAAGTAGCTTCAGAGTCCGGCTATCCCGACAGGAATCCGGCGAAATATGAAATCCCCGACACACTGGCCGATGGTGGCAAACGGACAATAAATGCCTCAGAACTTGCCAAAGAATATAAACGAAATCCTGAGCTTCGAAGTGCTTTCAAGAAATCCTACAGTATGCGCTACCGAGCGTGGACAGGGAAATACATAAAGAAAGTATTCTACAGCAAGTTTGGTCTCGCTCAAACTGGTGGCCTCGCCTCGGATGACAAGAAACTTAACGCCGACAATGTAGATGATGAGCTTGATAAAAAGCTTGATTCTTCCAGCTCCGACCTTGATGAGACGGCAAAGAAGGCGAAGTTCCATGATAGATTCAAATCGCTCGTAGAAAGATCAGGTGAACGGATTAAGAAATCGGGCGGAAGTGTATCACTTACGCTTGGCACTGGATATTGTGTATTATCTAATCTTCCCGGTTTTATTGCCGGAACATACCGAGCAATACAACTTGCCCAGATTCTTGTGTTGGTTAACGATGCCGTTTTGTCACCTGCCGGGAAGATAAAAGCCGGTGAAGCAAGCTCCGAAGAAGTGTCAGCGCTTGGGTCGAAGCTTACAGAGACTGTCGACGGAAAATCAGCGCTTGATTCTGCAATCTTGCTCAGTGCCATTGGAGTGAACAAGAATATAACCCCTAACTCAAGATACGCCCCCGGCTACGCCGCATATAAGAACTCTTTCGTACAAGGTACCGGAAAGCTCAATAAAGCAACTAATGGTGCATGTAACAAGATAATGAGTCCAGAAGCTCTTGTAGCCGCCACAGCTGTGGATGCATCAGTCGCAGCCGCAGCTGGTCCAGAAACGCTTGGCCTTTCTTTTGTTGCATGGGCAACTTTAAAAGCTGTAGCTAAGGTTCTTATTGGCATCGGTGCAGTAGACGCTTTCATAACGATTGCCGACAAGTCTGGCCTTATTAACTTTGTTGCAGATCAAGCCTTTAAGCTTACTGCTGGTTTTGTTGATAACTACACCGAGGGAGCGCGGGGCGAAAAACTGGGTGACGCGCTCGGCGTGGGGCTTTTCAGTTACTTCTCTATGAGCGGCCTGGCGGGTGGTGGGGGTGTACTAAAGACAAACCAGGTAGTCGCTTTCAACCAGGCAATGGATGATGTCGAGAATGACTACCGGCAAGAGGCTATTGCCACCCTAAACCCGTTTGACATATCCAGTAAGTACACCTTCATGGGAAGTATTGTCTCCGGCCTATCGACCAGTGGTGTTTTATCAAACAATCTGTTCACCTCCATGTCGTCGATCGGCTCATTACTCCTCCGCACTCCTAGTAGTATTATCTCGCCGACGGCTGGCGCCACCCCCGAGGAAGACGCGGCGGCGGCCGAGGCGCGTTGTAGCCATGCCAGTATGTTTGATATCGAAGACGACATCGCTATCAATCCGGCCGGCTACCCATGTGTCGGTATACCGGCAGAATACCTCAATATGTCGGTTGACGAGGTATATAAAATCGCTACCGAGGAGGAAGGCGCCAATATCAATAAAGATACCGGTATGTGGGATGAAAACGACAGCAAGATCGCTGATCGGCTCGCCGACTGTGCGGAAGCTGATTTGGAGTCGGTCGGTGGCTGCACGATTGACAACAAAACCAAAGCGGCCGAATCGCTCTATCAATACGACAAGCAGGTTAGTGACATTCTTGATGGTAGCGACGACGAACCTCTCACTAGTAGCTACAGCGGCACTGGTGCTCAGTTTAGAGTCGCAACCTTTAATATCCTCCATGCTGACGACCCGCTCACCTGGGATAATAGGCTCAAAGACTCTATTGCTACCCTGAAAGACAACAATATCGACATCGCCGGACTCCAGGAGGCACGTCCAAAGCAGCAAGTAGCACTAAAAAGTGCCGAGTATGGAGCCGACGTCTATGATATGTGGCCGACAAAGCCGGGAGACGGAGCAGACCTAGACGTCAACCCCGACTCTGTCGTGTTATGGAATAAAACGAAGTTTGAATTCGTCAGCGCTCAACAGAAGAAAATCAGATACGACGGCAACCGCAAGCTCAATGTTGTGAAGCTTCGATATATTGAAAATGGGGCTAATGGACCAGAATTTTACGTACTCAACACGCACGACCCGATCAATAAACGAGCCGACTCTGCGGGTGGACCACAAGACCGTAAAGATAATAACGATATGTACGCAGCGTTAATCAAAAACGAGCTGAACGATGCCCCCGTGATATTTACCGGTGACTTCAACTCTAAGATGACCGTCGAAGCAAGTGGGAATAAGCCACTCGACGGGAAGAGAGAGAACCTCTCCTACTGCATCCTGACACGAGACGAGCTGCTATGGCATGTGTCTGATGCGCAGCAAAATAAAACAGGCGAATGCCCAAGCGAACGCGACGTTAGAGGCAATAATCTGATCGACCATATATTTATCAGTACCTCTATGCGTGCTAGTAATTACGGATACGTCAGGGGTGGCAAAGACGAAGACGGATCAGACCATAACATGGTATATAGCGATGTCGAAATTCCCAGTACGACAGGCCTCGGAGCTACCGGATCGGTCAGTGCCTCTGGTTTTGCCTGGCCGGTCAATAAAAAATGGTGGACATCAAACCGGAGCGATTTCCTCGACGCACACACCCTAATAAGCGGTACCTTCACAAGCCCTTACGCTATTGGGATAGCCGTGGATATAAGTAGTCCACCGCTCGGCTCGCCGATTTATTCAATGCTCGACGGTATAGTCACGCGAACAAATCTCTGTGGCCTGGGAGATGGTATGATAATCGAATCAGACACCTCTCAAGGAAAACTGCAAATTGCGTACGGACACGGCACTAATCCAAAATTCAAAGTCGGCGACAACGTCAAAGCCGGGCAGCAAATACTAAGCCTGGGTAAGCTTGGCTGTAAAGTTGACGGCGCGCACCTTCATATTGATATGGCACTCGATGGTAAACATATCTGCCCTCAGGATGTTTTCCTCGCTATGGACGGTACGTCAATAAACCTCCAGGAATTTACTCGCAAGGCGGCAGCTCCATGCGCACGATAAATAAACAGAGGATTTCGTATCAAGTTTTAGCGGTAGCATTCACCGTATCGATGCTATATAGCTCGTCGGTCTATGCATTCGACGAACAGTTTTTTTCGGGCAACGATATTATCTATTACAACCCTGATGCGAGCGGCGCTGTCTGCGAACAAGGCTCACTCAGTGGTATAGCGGGAACTGGCACGAATAAAGACTACCGTAGCCGTCCAATTCTCTCCGATGCCCAACTAAAAGCGCTTAATGAAAATAAGCCGTTTTACGAAGCGGCGGCAGACAAGGCCGGTATTCCTTGGCAGCTACTGGCCGTCATCCATCTGCGCGAGACCGGCTTGCGCCGCTACAACCCGGTAAACGGCGACGGTCCTTACCAGATTCTTTCGGTCAATTACCCAGCGTCTCCAACCATCGACGACGTCACGTTTGCCAAGCAAAGTTCTGAGGCTGCAGACTTTCTCAAGAACGCTTCGTCCAGCCCAGAACTACTCAAAAACGGCGATATTAGTGCCATAAAAGACACATTATTCAGCTACAACGGCCGCGCCAGTGTCTACGCCGAGCAAGCTACCCGACTTGGCTTCAACCAGCCCTATGAAGGTTCGCCGTACGTTATGAATATTGCTGATGAACCCCGCGACCCAGAGCGCAACCCCACAGGCTGGGGCCAGATCCAGACCGACGGTGGCGGTATAGTCTATCCAGCTAATGACGACTACGGGGCGTTTGTTGTCTATGGAGCGATGGCTGGCATTTCCTCGACCGATTCATGTCAGACCGCCCAATCCGGCGAAGTGCGCCAGCGAGTACTGGCACTGGCTGAGAAAGAGTTACAGTTATGGGAAGGTGATGTGCTAAAGCCCGGTACCGACTTTCATAAGTATAGCCAAGGCCGTGATGAAAACTGGTGTGCTGATTTCGTCAGCTGGATCTATAGCCAAGCCGGCTACCCATTAAAGACTAGCAATGGGGGTAATGTCCCAACCGTGGATGAAGTGGCGCAAATAGGCAAGGATGGCGATAAGTTCGTCTACCACAACGCCGCAGGTTACACCCCACAGCCAGGTGACTTACAAATACAAAAGGGAAGTTCAGTAAGCCATGTCAGTATCGTCGTATCAGCCGATAACGGTGTTGTGATGAAAATTGGTGGCAACCAATCCGGCGACGGTGGACCGTCTACCTCAAGCGTCACCAAAGACGACTGGAATGATAGTATCGTTGGTTATGTTTCACCGAAAGAGTAGGGGATAAAATGATAATTACAAAGAAAATAATCTTAGTTGCCTCGTTGCTCCCACTTATAATTATAGGTTTTTTTGTGCTTCGTTTCTTTTTTACTCTCTATATCAGCTCAAGCAACCCATCGCTTGGTTCCATATCTTACCAAACCCCCTCGCTTGAACTTAACTTCAATAAACCACTTAAATCCTCCAGTGTGAAGATAGAGGGAAATGGGGTGATATTTGAAGACAAGGTATCGGTGAAAGGGTCAACGATAAAGCTCTACCTAAATAGCGCCAACCTATCGGCCGGGAAAGAAGCATTATTTAGCCTTAAGGCCGTGTCTAACGACGGCTTCAAGTACGACAGTACTGTACGATTTACTCCGAGAGACATATCGTTTAACGATCTTCCAAATGATCAACAAAAAGAGATTAAGCGTCTTGAGGGCGAGCGACCAGCCTACTATACCGACCCAATAATGTACTATATTCCGTACAGTACGCTGTCATACGCGCTTGCGCCAAGTTTTGTTACCACACCGGATGGAGAGACACTTTTGACGATCGATCTTACTGTGTATCTCTCACGGGTCGATCTTGGCAATAAGGCAACTATCATAAAACAGCGTGTCGCTGAAGCGAAGAAATATCTTTCTTCTAAGGGTCTTAACTCTAATCAGTACAGTTTCAATCTCGATATAATCGGCGGCTAGCTCTTTAGTGGCATAATAATATGTTTATAGTCGAGCTCTTTGGCGTCATTATGTAAAATACACGGAGCGAGTTTACCAGAAAACTCAAACGATACATTTTCACTATTCATAACACTGAGCGCATCGAGTAGGTAGCGCGAGTTGAGACTAACATTCCCCCCCGCACCAGTGGTAGTCACATTAATCTCTGATGAGTTTTCGCCAACTTCCGATGCGACAGAGTGGATTGTAAGTGTTTTTTTATCAGTATCGAGCGCTAATGTAATACCGCCGCCAGACTCACGCGCAAACAAACTAGCTATCTTAATTGTGCGGACAAATTCTTCCCGGTTCAAAGTGAATACTGTTTCTGATTTTGCCGGGATTAGCTGACGGTAGTCAGGGAAGCTACCATCAATTAAGCGGCTGGTGATCTCTATTTCCGCGAAACGAAACGTTGCTTGAGTTTCATCGAATAATATCTCAATCTCGTGGATGTCATCACGGAGGCTCCGTAAAACTTCCTGGAGGCTTGAGGTGGGAATAATAGCCGCAAGCTCACTTGATGTTTTGACGATTTTTCTTTCCGTGAGACGGTAGCCATCGGTTGCTGCAAGATAGACGTGCCCGTTATGGGAATGCCAGAACACACCAGTTAATACCGGCCGGGTAGTGTCACTACTTGAGGCAATGATTGTTTGTGATACGGCTTGCTTTAGATCATCGGTCGTAATGCTATAGCTGACAGCCCTTTTAGTATCGATAGTGGGGAGTTCTGGAAACTCATCATCGGCCAATCCGTTTATTGTTGAAGAATAGGCACCAGACGATAGGTGAAGTTTGCTATTTTTTACCGTTAAAGTAATCTGCTCTTTTGGAAGGTTTTGTACAAACTCACTAATTAAGCGGGCTGGGATTGTGATCGAGCCTGGCTTACTAACTTTCGCACCGATAGCATTCATTGTAGCTACTTCAAGGTTTGTTGCAGCGACGAGGAGTCTTGAGCCATCTGTCCTTAAAAGGATATTACTAAGAATCGGCAGTCCTGCTTTTGAGCTAGCTACACGACTGGCATTACTAAGCGCTTTTGTGAAATTTTCCTGAGTTACTGTGAGTTCCATGATTATTCTTTTATTCCTTTCGTCGTCTTAATAGTAAGAGGTGTGGAGATGTGTAAAACACTTGTTCGTATTGGGGGTAGATAGCGAAGTTTACTATGTGGAGAAATGTTGTGGTTGGTGAGGGAAAAGGCGGGCAAAAAGCGCTGTTTTACCCCTATCCATAACGAGACACATAGTGAGGCTATTGTTATTGTGGAAGACTGAACACAAATTGTACTGTCGTAAACACCCAGGTTTTGCACAGATTGTTCGCATAATAAAATTGTTCTACGCATAGAGCTTATCTCGTATATCGGCGACTTGTTCACGAATGAGAAAATCTAATTTAACAGCCTTCTCGATTTTTTCAACCGAATGAATAGCGGTCGTGTGGTCTTTCCGACCGAGTTCAGTCGCAATCTTTGGGAAACTAAGGTGAAGCTCGCTACGTAAAAGATACATGGCGATTTGGCGCGGTGTTACAATATGTTTGTCGCGTTTTGGACTACAAATCTCCTGAGCGCTCAAACTAAAATGACGAGCGGTTTTATCAATAATCTGACGAGCATTTAAATGTTGAGGGCGTGAATGACGAACATTGCCGATTAAACCTTCAGCTGTCGAGATATCGGCTGGAACACCACGCATTTCAGCGTAGGCGAGTAGTTGATTGAGTGCTCCTTCAAGTTCGCGCACATTTGTCTTGATGTTATTCGCAAGATATTCAATTGTCTCCCGGGCGACTTCCACGCCCGACAGCGCTGACTTTGCCTCCAGGATAGCACAGCGTGTTTCAAAATCAGGCATCTGGATATCAATAGACATCCCCCATTCAAATCGGCTTCTGAGGCGCTCCGTAAGAGTGGGTATATTACGCGGTGGCTTGTCGCTGCTAATAATAATTTGCTTATTGGCTTGGTGAAGGGCGTTAAAGGTGTGGAAGAATTCTTCCTGAGTTTTTTCCTTGCCGGCGATAAACTGCATATCGTCGACGATCAATACATCAACATTACGATATTTATCGGCGAAACCTTTTTTCTTGTAGCGGATACTTTCAAGGAAATCATTAACGAACGTTTCAGAACTAATATAGAGCACCACTTTCTCTGGCTGGTGTTTGATAATCTCATTACCAACCGCCTGGATGAGATGGGTTTTACCCAAACCCACCCCGCCGTAAAGGAAGAGGGGATTATATTTGGTTCCTGGGTTTTTTGCCACTGCCTGACAGGCGCTATAGGCGAGGTCGTTGCTCGATCCGACAATGAAACTCTCGAAACTATAACGTGGATTAAGTGTCGTTTTTGGTGTTAGAGCAGAGTGTTCTACTTGACGGGGCGCTACCAGACGGTCAGCCGCGTGGCTAATTGTTGTCTCTCTAGATGCCGTCGGTCGTTGAACGGTCGTCTTTACGGTATAGTTAACAGTTTTTGGCGAGACGCCGTTTTTGGCGAGAACACCTCTGATCTGTTCGTCGAACTTTACTTCGAATTGCCGCTTGGCGAAGATATTTGGTACAGCGATAGTAACTTCAGAAGCTGATTGGTTAACCAGTTCGGTGTTTTTAAACCAAGTCATGTAGGTGGCGTGCGAAACCGAGAGCTCAATCTCACCTAAAACGCTTTGCCACAAAGAATGACTCATATACCCCCTGGATCGCTATTATCTTAACTCTTTACTACTCATAATTGTAGCCAAGTCGGGAGTTTTCCACAAGCACAAGAAGTGTTGCTTACCAAAAGGGCAGTATTGAGGTAGAGTTATCCACAATCGGCGCCCACCTCTAAGAAACCTGTGGATAAACTTGCTGTTTCTGTGGATTGCAAATCATAGTTACACCAGAAAACATCTACAAAGCAAGGGGATACCTCTTGAGAAAAAGGGATAACTAGGCTATAATGGCTGGAAGTTATGCCAAAAAGAACCCACCAACCACACACTCGTCACCGTGCTCGTACGCACGGCTTCCGTGCTCGTATTGCCAGCAAAGCTGGACGCGCGGTTTTGAAGCGTCGTCGCGCCAAAGGGCGTGCTCGGCTGACAGTCTAGTATACTAGGAGAGTCATGCTTGCGTATAAGAATCGATTCCATGGGCATGGAAGTATTCGCTATGTCTACGCCAACGGCCGTCCGGTTCGTGGGCGACTATTTACGATAAAATCGACCTCAAATCCGCGCCGTCATGAGACGCGTATTGCAGTCGTTGTAAGTAAAAAAGTTGCCAAAGGCGCGGTAGTGCGCAATCGCATCCGTCGCCGCCTCTATGAATCATTCCGAGAGCGCCTAGATCAATTGCCAGCAAATGCCGACATTGTCTGTATTGTCGGATCGGCAGAGGTCGCTACGACGAGCTACGAAGAATTGACGACGGCACTTGACCAGTTGCTCAGCGAGGCTGGTCTCTACAAATCAGCTAAAAACTGATATACTACCAGTAATATCCTAGAGACGATAGAACGGAGTTACATCGCCACGTGAACATCTTTGAGCTTATAGTTGTCCAGCCGATTTTTAACATGCTGCTTGGGCTTTATAGCATTATCCCGGGACATGATTTTGGCGTCGCCATTATTCTATTTACCGTACTCGTACGTGTCCTGTTGTATCCACTAACACGCAGTATGTTGCATCAGTCACGTGCCATGCGCAAACTGCAGCCAGAGCTTGCCGCCATCAAGAAACGCAACAAAGGCAATAAACAGCTCGAGAGCATGCAGATGATGGAGCTCTACAAAAAGCACAACGTCAATCCGTTCCGCTCGATTGGTATTCTCATCATCCAACTGCCGATCTTTATTGCCCTCTACCAGGTGATCAATATCTTTACGCGAAGCCGTGACCAAATCGGCAAATTCACCTATGACTTCCTCGAACAGTTCGGGCCGATTAAAGACCTGATCGCAAACCCCCACAACTTCAATGAGAAACTGTTTGGTTTTGTTGACCTGACAAAGCCAGCTTTTCATAACGGCGGAGTGGAGATTTTCCTCGTGCTACTTGCCCTGCTCGCTGCCTATACCCAATACGTCATGTCAAAGCAAACCGCACCGCAGCAAAAATCGAAGCGCCGTATCCGCGACATTATGGCCGAAGCCGCCGATGGAAAGCATGCTGACCAGAGCGAGATGAACGCTATTATTATGACGCGTATGAGCAAAATACTACCAATCTTCATGTTCTTCGTTATGATCAGCGTGCCGGGTGCACTTGCCCTTTACTACGCCGTATCAAACTTGGTGGCCGTCGCCCAACAGGCTTACCTGCTCAAGCAAGACGAAGAAGAGCTCGAAGAAATCGCCGACGAGCCAGTCAAGTCACCGAGTAAGAGCAAAAAGTCAGCAGCCACCACCAAGCGTGAGAAGTCAGCGCGTGAGGCGACTGTGACGCGTATCGTCGCCAAGGATTCTGGTAAGAGGAGGAAATAATATGGATCACACCGCATCGGTTGAATACGCTAAAAAATATCTCGAGGATCTGCTCACCTTCTTTGGTGTCAATATAGAAGTGGATGCTTCGGTGAGTGATGACGTGATCGAACTTGCCGTACCATCGAGTGATGACAACAGTATCTTGATCGGCCGGAATGCCGAAACACTACGCAGCCTGCAGTATATCGTCTCCACCACACTCCGCAACCACGGTGCCGAGCTGGTACGAGTCAACATCGATGTCGCCGACTACAAGAAGCAGCGTGCCGAAAAGATTGCTGAAAAGGCTCGTGAGTGGATCGAAGCAGTGCGTGAGACAGGTGATTCGCATGTCGCAAATCTCAATGCTGCCGATCGCCGCGTTGTCCACCAGGTGGCGCAGGAATACGAAGACGTCGAAACCTTTTCTGAGGGTATTGGTCGCGATCGCCGCATTATTATCGCCCAAAAAAGCTCTTAATTCTTCTCGAGAATCTGCCGATAAACGGTCAAAGTTTGCTCGGCCATACGTTGCCAGGAGTATTTCTTGATTTGAAGCTTGCCGCGCCGCGATAATTCTTCGCGTAATGTCTTGTCGTCGAGTACTTGGCCGACTGCACGGGTGATGTCTTGGGTATTCATCGGGTCAAAATAATGCGCGGCGTCGCCGTAGACCTCGGGAAGGCAGGTGGCGTTGCTACTGACAACCGGTGTACCGAGCGCCATAGCTTCAAGGGCTGGCAAGCCAAACCCCTCCATAAGAGAAGGAAAGGCATACGCCTCGGCATGAGTCAGCAGCCAATCTTTCTGGCCATCAGGGATAAAGCCGGTGAAGAGGATGTTTCTGAAGCCTTGCTTCTCAAAATAGCGCTTGTTTTTTAGAGTGCTGGCATTGAGGCTGCCGACCAGGATAAGCCCGAGGTCGGGGCGAGTTCCGATGAGTGCTTGGTGTGCCTCACCGAGCCGACGGATATTCTTGTAGTCGGACTGCTGGCCGACATAGACAATAAAGCGTTTATAGGGGTGATCGTACTCTTTTAAGGCTTCGTGAGATACATCTGCCGCTTCGTAGGTGACGGTAACTTTATCTGCAGGCACATCAGCAAACCTCACCACATCGTCTTTGACGTACTGTGTCGGTGTCAACAGATGGTCGCTGGAGCGGGCGACGCGTTTAAAAACAAAACGGCCGACGAGTTGCTTGGCGTGAAAAATGAGCCAGTTTTTATCTGAATTATAGGTATTTAGGAGCGTGAGGTCGTGTATCGTAGTGATTTTTTTGCCACGGTAAAGGATTGGCTGCTGCGGCATACAAAAATGCACCAGGTCGGGAGCGAGCCTGTCGAGAAAGCGCTTGAAGCCAATCTGCTCAGCGAATGAATAGTTGTCATATTCGGCCACCTGCACGCTAAAACGCGGATTAGACGATTGCCAAAACTTAAGGTCTTTTCGCCGCACCAGCACGATGTAATCGTTTTCGGTGTCCAACTTTTCAAGATAATGCAGTAGCCGCTCGACATATCGTCCAGTTGAAGAGTTAATAATCCGGGCATCAATTGCAATACGCATCTCCATATAAGTGTAGCAAACATCCAAAGAACCAAGTATTATTGGTGACAGAGGAGATATATGACTGAACATAAAGCTGATTTATTACCGACCCTTGAAACACTACCACTAGAAGAAAGTTTTGAAGAGTTTATTGCTCAGCTTAAAGAAAAGATAATCAACAGTGGCTACGTAGTTGTAGAGGAAAGCACCTCCAAGCCATGGGGTGCTTACTTTCGTATCGACTCCAGTCAGGCGGACGATTTTGTGGCAGAATTCTTCCCTGGTCTGACTCCAGACGAGGCTCGTATGGGTATTAAGGATGCTGAACTTAGCCCAAAGTTTTTAGTAGTAAAGCCAGGAAGTGAACGACTTAGTTGGCAATATCACGATCGCCGCGCCGAAAGATGGCGTTTTTTAACAAGCGGTGGCTATCGTCGCAGTAAAACCGACGAAGAGAGTGAACGTTACGATGCGCAACCCGGTGAAGTCGTACAATTTGAGAAAGGTGAACGTCATCGTCTTGAAGGTGACCGAGACAGTATCGTCCTAGTTGCAGAAATTTGGCAGCACGCCGATGTTGATAATCCTTCTAACGAGGATGATATTGTGCGTCTTGCGGATGACTACCGTCGATAATTTGTATATAATGAAAGAAGTGAAAAGGGAGATTTTATAATGACTGCGAAACGGGCGCTTATTACTGGTATTGCCGGTCAGGATGCTGGCCACCTGGCGAAATTACTTCATGAAAAAGGGTATGAAGTATATGGAACAATCCGAGGACAGCTGGAGGCAAGCCATCCGCGCTACCAAGCGGTAAAAGATGAAATGCCATACGTGAATATCGTATTGGCAGATATGATGGATCTTAGCGCACTCGCACGGGCTATGATAGAGATCAAGCCTGATGAAATATATAACCTGGCGGCCATTAGCCACGTCGGCTACTCATTCCGCGACCCACTGCTGACCGCAGAGCTGACCGGTAAGGGAGTATTGAATGTACTAGAGGCAATCCGTATAGCCGGTCTAGAGAAAACTGCGCGCTTTTATCAGGCTTCTACTTCAGAGATGTTTGGTGGGCTGGACTACAATCGACCCGGTAGTGGCTACAATGAAGACTCGCCATTTCACCCGCGCAGTCCTTATGGAGTGGCAAAACTTTATGGATACTGGATTACGCGAAATTACCGTGAGAGTTACGACATGTATGCTGTGAGCGGTATTCTCTTTAACCATGAAGGTGAACGTCGTGGATCAGAGTTTGTCACCCGTAAAATTTCCAAAGCAGTTGCCCGTATTAAGCTTGGCAAGCAAGAAGTCTTGGAGCTTGGTAACCTAGATAGCAAACGCGATTGGGGCTATGCTGGTGACTACGTCGAAGGTATGTGGCGTATCTTGCAGCAGGATAAGCCGGGCGATTATGTGTTAGCAAGTGGTGAAACGCGCACAATCCGTGACTTTGCGGAACAGGCTTTCAAAGAAGTAGGAATCAATCTGTCGTGGCAAGGTGAAGGAGTAGACGAAACCGCTACCGACACTGCTACCGGCAAGGTTGTACTACGCGTTAACCCGGAGTTCTTCCGTCCAGCGGAAGTTGATATACTTTTGGGCGACCCTTCAAAAGCCGAGCAAGAGCTTGGCTGGCGACGTAAAGTTGATTTCCCGGGACTTGTAAAACTGATGGTCGAACATGACCTTGGTCTAGAAGGAAAGAACTAAAAATACAAAAATGACCGGGTTCATCCCGGTCATTCAAAACTATTTGTCTTCTTTGAGTATATCCTGAATCGTCTGACGAAACGAAATAACTGGCCGCCAATTAAAATCAGCCGTCAATCGACTATTGTCGCCCCGTATATCGGCCGCATCGTTGGGGCGTATGAGACTAGGATCGGTCTCGGTGGCTACTTGTTCGGCATCCATAGCTTTCTGGATGGTTATTAATACCTCTTCACCGCTGAGACTTTTTCCCGAGCAGACGTTGTAGACTTCGTGAGGAGTCTCGGGCGCAGTAGCTACTAAAGCATACGCTTTAACGACATCACGTACATCTGTATAGTCACGCTTTGTAGATAAATCTCCTACTTTGATAAGACTGCTCGTATTCTCGGCGGTGCAAATCTTTTCGATGAGGTCGGGAACTAGGAAGCCGGGCAGCTGGCCGGGACCAATGTGGTTAAAGGGACGCATGATGATGCATTCAAGTCCCTGGGTGCGATAGTAGGCGGCTTGGTTCTCTAGGAGCACCTTGCTTACGGTATAAGGTGAGCTAAAGCTAATCGTTGACGCTTCTGTCAGTGGCATTGGCTGGTTTGAGTCATAGATTGCCCCGCTGCTAATAATAACCAAGCGAGGCTTCTTCTCCTCATGAAGGTAAGCTTCTGCCATGTTGGTAACCATAGCGCTATTGAGATTAATATATGCTTGTGGCTTTTCGAATGAAGGGCCAACCGCTGCTAGTCCAGCTAAGTGGATAATCGAATCGACAGGAGTAGCTATCTTAGGCCACGCCTCGGCTAGATCGCAGCTGACATATTCAGTTAATAGATCAGCTATCTCAGGATGGGCTACCTCTTCCATTCCAATACCGATAACAGCGTGACCTGCGGCAGAAAGCTCACGTACAAGATGCTTGCCGACAAACCCACTTACTCCAGTGATGACAATATTCATACCCCGTTATTATAGCAGAACGGCCTGCCGAGCTATCTATGGAAACAGCCCTGATTAGGCTATAATAGAGAAAGTTGTGAATATGCTACAAACCCTTAAGCAGCGCTACCGCTACTCTGCTATTATCCTGAAGCAGCTTGTTGTTACTGACTTTAAGCTTCGTTATAAAGGCTCGGTGCTGGGCTATTTATGGACATTGCTACGGCCATTAGCACTTTTTGCCGTCTTGTATGTTGTGTTTGTTAGCTTCCTCCGGTTTGGTGATGACATTCCACACTACCCCGTATACTTGTTGTTGGGTGTTGTGCTGTGGAGCTACTTCGTCGAAGTTACGGTAAACGGAGTCACGTCCATTGTGGGGAAGGGTGACTTAATGCGCAAGCTCGCTTTCCCACGCTATGTCGTCGTTATCGCCGGTTCGGTATCAGCGCTTATCAACCTCGCCATTAACTTGCTAGTGGTGGTTGCTTTTGTGCTTATTAACGGCGTGGATCTTACTTGGAATATCGTGTGGCTACCTTTAATTATTTTTGAATTATTTGTTCTGGCGCTAGGGATGAGCTTTTTACTCAGTGCGCTCTATGTTCGTTTTCGCGATATCAATTATGTATGGGAAGTACTTATGCAGGCCGGCTTCTATCTTACGCCAATCCTCTATCCGCTATCGATGGTAAAGCAGTTCTCGGAGTTTGCCGGTAAATTTTTACTACTCAATCCAATGGCGCAGATTATTCAGGATGCCAGGTATGCTCTGGTGACCCCCAGGACAGATACCGTCTATACCGTTTTTGCCGGCAGTGCCTATTGGCTCATCCCCTTCGCACTGGTGGCGTTAGTCGCAGGCGCATCGGCGGTCTACTTTAGGCGGAAATCGCCATCATTTGCGGAGGACATCTAATGAGCGACCCCATAGCTATTTCCGTAAAGAATGTCTCCAAAAATTTTCGCTTACCTCACCAAAAAACCTCATCCATAAAGGATATCTTTGTTCGTCCATTGCAGGCTATGCGTGGCGGTAGGACAATAGAAGTGCAGCACGCCCTGAAAGACATAAGCTTTGACGTTAAAGAGGGTGAGTTCTTTGGAATCGTCGGCCGGAACGGTAGCGGCAAGAGCACTTTGTTAAAAATATTGGCGGAGATCTACCAGCCAACCAGCGGCGAGGTGAGTGTAAAGGGCCGACTGGTACCATTCATTGAGCTCGGCGTCGGATTTAATCCGGAATTAACCGGACGCGAGAATGTATACCTTAGCGGTGCGCTCAATGGCTTTAGTGAAAAAGAAATCGATGAAATGTACGATGATATCGTAGAGTTTGCCGAGCTGGAGCCATTTATGGATCAGTTGCTAAAAAACTACTCTTCAGGCATGCAGGTACGGTTGGCCTTCTCGGTGGCGACCCGTGCCAGAGCAGACATACTGGTGCTTGATGAAGTATTAGCCGTTGGCGACGAAGCTTTCCAACGAAAATGTGATGAGTACTTTAAAGCTGTGAAGGAAGACAAAACAAAGACAGTAATTCTCGTAACCCATAGTATGGATGCTGTTCGACGTTTTTGTGACAGAGCACTGCTTATACACGATTCTGTCGTGAAGGCTATTGGGTCTAAGGAAGATATCGCAAATCAATACACGCTTGATAATCTAGGCGGCCAAGGCAATACAAAAACTCGAGAAGACGGCAACTATCCTGACGGACTAAGTAAGCGAGTTCCATTGTTTCAGGTTACAACAGCAGGCAGTAAGCTATTATCAAATAGCGATACGCTGAATTTTAAAATAAGGTATGAGATAACCGACGATACGCCTGTAAACACAAAGATCTCAATCATCGATGAGGGGCGTGGAGGCTATCCGCTTGTTCAGAATGGGGTAAAGGCGATCGCAAAAAAAGGCATTAGCTCACTAGAGTATGAGTTTCCACTTTCTCTCTATAATGATAGTAATCTTTACATTACTGCTACCCTTGATGAGGAAAAGACAGACAAGCGCATAGCGTATACCAATGACGAGAATTCGCTAAGGGTTATTGTACGAAACTCTGGTAAGTTCAGCGGGAATGCTTTATTGAAGCGCGAAGGAAAGTATTATGGGAGGTGGAAAGATGACCAGCCTGAGCTATAAGAGCTACGCCGATCTTGCGAAAGCAATACATGACTACCTGCCTCTCATTGCCGACCAAGGCTTTGATCTAATCGTCGGTATACCACGCAGTGGAATGGTACCCGCCCATATCATCGGCCAGGATATGAATATATCGGTATGTTCGTTTGACGAGCTGGTTAATAATAGCGAGACAACACATGGCAATCGAGTAATTAGGAGTAAAACTCCCAAGACGACACATGTTGCCAAGAAGATTCTTGTAGTCGATGATGCGTACGGAGGCGGACAACGGTTTATGGCAAAGGTGGCATCGCTACCACAGAAGCTGCGCAAAAAGGTTACGACCCTAGCGGTGTACTCGTCCACGGACTCCCCAACGGTAGACATATATTTTGAGGTGGTTCCGTATCCAAGGGTATTTGAGTGGAACATACTTCACCATGATATATACACAGGACAGGCTTGCTATGACATGGATGGTGTTCTGTGTGAAGATCCTACAGTTGATCAAAATGACGATGGTAAAGAGTATCTGAATTTCATAAAATCAGCACGCCCAAAGTATATACCTACGTATACGATAAAGACAATTGTTACTTCACGGCTTGAAAAATATCGAAAGCCCACAGAGGCTTGGCTCAAGAAGCATGGTGTAAAATATCAAAAACTTATAATGCTTGATGGGTACACTGCAGAAGAGCGAGTTCGTTTAGGTATCCATGGCAGATTTAAGGCGCAGGAGTACGCAAAGGAGAACTACTCTCTATTTGTAGAAAGCAACTATAGCCAGGCTCTAGAGATTAATCAACTTACTGGCAAGCCGGTCTATTGTATAGATAGTAATATACTCATAAATGACCCCAAAGTAGAGCCGCAGCCAAAGCCAGATAAAATTGCACAATTGAAGACGGTTGCGAATAACAACCTTCTTCTGCGCACATTCACACGTTTGCCCTATAAAGCTCTCTGAAAAGTTTATCGCCTTTATAAAAACAGTCGCAAAGTAAAAGATGATTATATCGATATCTACAAACAAATATATCCTACGAAAGAACTAGACAAACGTATGAAGGTTATAAATACCGGATTCGGTGACGACGGCAACGAATATGCACTGGCTCAGAAAGCTATCAGCAACTCGAATAAAACGGACTTCATCGTTTTCAGTGCTGGAATATTTGATGATATAGAATTTGAGAAGTTCATGATCGAGAAGTTCAACGCTACTGTGTATAGTTTTGACCCTACTCCATTTTCAAAAGACTTTGTTGATAGTCAGATCAAAGAAGGAGTGGTCAATAAAAACCAACTTGTTCATACTATGTGCGGCATTGAGTCGTACGATGGCACCGCTGAGTTTAACGTGACGGGTGATAGTGATGGCGGAGTGGGGAGTAGCGCTATTGATAGGGTTGACGAAAATGGCAAGTACTATCCCAGGAAAATAGAAGTTAATATGAGAACCATTAGAACACTTATGAAAGAGAAGCACATTAACCATATTGACTGTATGAAACTGGACATTGAAGGATCAGAGTTTGCAGTTATTGAAGATGGTTTCGGCAACAATAACCCGCTAAAAATACCAAATATAATCATTGAATTCCACGAACGTTTTTTCGAAGACGGAGTTGCAAGAATGGAGCGGGCTTTTCAGACTATGCATAATGCTGGCTATGTTCATGTGTGGACATCAAAACTCGGGATAGAGTGCTTATTTGTTCATGAAGATTATATATAGAAAGGCTTCATCGCGTGACAACCATCTCGGCCAAAAGAATAGTAAGAGGAATCGCTCCCCATGGAGTCGTCGTTCTCTATCGAAAGCGTAAGCAAACTAATGCCCTCAACTATTGCCCTATTTGCGAAGAGGAGAGTCAGTTTACTCCTGCAATGTCTGCCGGTGTGAGAACGAGGCCAAAGGCTGTATGTCCTAACTGCGGTTCGCTCGAAAGGCATCGTCTGACATGGCTTCTTATCACAAGAGAGGTCGGTATACACAATATAAACAAAGAGAAGACGATGTTGCATGTGGCGCCAGAACCTTCTTTGAGACAAAAGTTCTCAGAGCTTTTAGGCAAGGGCTACCTATCGGCTGATATGTATGAGAAAGATGTCGACGTAAAGATGGACATTACAAATATAAAATATCCTAACGCTTCCTTTGATTTTGTCATGGCAAACCATGTACTTGAGCACGTCAGCGATGACGTAAAGGCCATGAAAGAGCTTTATCGAGTACAGAAGAAGCGCGGATGGTCGGTTCTGCTAGTGCCTATAGCTAAACAAGCAACCACGTACGAAGATCCAACAATTACCTCGAAGAAAGGTCGCCTTGAGGCATTTGGTCAGGCCGATCATGTGAGGAAGTATGGCTATGACTACAAAGACAGACTTAGCAGTGTGGGCTATAAGGTGAAGATATATAAACTCAAAGACTTGGCCACCAGGGCGGAGATAAGAAAAATGTCTTTAAAAGAAGTGGGTGAAATGAGCGACTTCACCCAGTCGGAGATTTACTTCTGCACAAAGTAAGTGCGGTTCGCCCAAGACGCTGTTAAAATAAAATAAGTATGAATCTAAATATAGTTTTTGCAGTCGACAATAACGGCTTCGATATGACGGCTGTTGCTATGTATTCTGTTATAAAGAACAACCCAAAGCATAAATTAAATTTTTACTTGTTCCACAAAAATATCTCAGACCACAACATCTCACGCTTGATGAGACTTGAGCAAAAATTTTCAAACACTCAAGTAAAATCGGTGGTGATAGATAAAGACCGGTTTAAGAATGTAAAAGTAAATAATGAAAATGTCACCACTGAAGCCTACTTTCGGTATTTAGCGCCCGAGATATTACATAGTGAGCCCAGGGCGCTTTATATGGACTTTGATATGCTGTGTCTGACGGATCTTCAGGATCTATATAATACGGATCTTGATGATAAGTACATTGGTGCCGTAGCAGATTATGTTGTTGAACATAGCCCCACCTTCCGTGGATATAAAGAAGGAATTGGATTCAGTAAAAATGAGAAATACGTTAACTCCGGACTATTACTCCTAGATCTTGAGAAGCTACGGAAGAGTAAGGAAATGACGCTGTTCTGGAGTAATCTACGTAATAAACACAAGATTATCCCAAAAGAGTTGAACTTCTTTGCCGACCAAACAGTAACAAACCTCACATTTAAAGGCAAAATCAAGGTTCTTGATGCAAAGTATAATGTTTTTACGACGGTATTAGAGGAGACAAAACAAAAGAATCCTGTAATCATTCATTTTACCGGCACGTACAAGCCTTTGACATACAGAAATGCGGACACCGCCCTTTACGATGAGATATACTATACATACTACCGCGAGTGCATGAATATCGTTGGAGATGACGGAGATGTGCTCATAAAAAATATACTTAAGAAGTTAAGCATGGACGCGAATAAAGCAGAACAAAAACTACGTGGGGAGCTAAAACTTAAAGATAATCAACTCCAGGATGCCGAGAAGCACATAAGCGACATTGAGGCTCGTCTTGTGGCGCAAGATATACTCATAAAGTCTCAAGACGCTCAACTCAATGGTGTCATCACTTCACAAAAAAGAACAATAAAGTTACTCCTTGAGAAAGTAAAGAAAAAGATGTCTGTTTAGTATGAGTGATCGGGCGATGGATATAGGTAAGAAAAAGAGAGTATTAATGATAGGCATGTATCCTATTCAAGACCCGCGTCATGGTGGGCAACTTCGGGTACGAGCGATTTATGACGCTTATCGCAGTGCAGGTGTCAACGTAAGTTACTGCTCATTTGTTGGCTGGAAATGGTATGAGAATCTGAGCGAAACCGATATCGAGATTGATATGTCAAAAGCTTCACATGACCATAATCTTACTCCCGACGTATATCTCTCTGACTATATCGACGAAGCGGCAACTACTAAATTCCACGAATTGTTTAAAAACTACGAGCCAACTATTGTTCAGCTTGAACACCCTTTTTTATACTTTTGGATAAAAGCATACCTCAAACGAGTAAAATGGAGCGGACGTCTTATCTATAGTTCACAAAATGCGGAAACAGATCTCAAGGGGCAGCTGGCTGACGATCTGAGTAATCGATTCTCGAGCACTGCTAGTAAGAACAGCACAAAAAAACGAGTAAAGGCCCTTGAGTCTGCGCTGACAAAAGACGCTGACTTGGTGATTGCCTGTACGGAGGCCGATAAGCGATTTTATACAAAACTAGGAGCGCACAAGGTGATCATTGCAAAAAATGCAATTTCCCCCTTAAGGGCAATTGCCGAAAACGTGCAGCATTGGCAAAGCTTTTTTGCAGAGCGAGAAGTAAGAAAGATCATATTATTCATTGGCTCGGCGCATCCACCAAATGTTCGAGGTTTTCTTGAGCTGGTCGGCTGCCGGCTAGGTTTTCTTCCCTTTGATTCAAACATTGTTATAGTAGGGGGGGGTGTGTAGGCTGGTAGAGGAAGAACTTGAAAAGCTGCCAGAGTACGTGCGCGAAACATCTCGCCTTCGCGCGTATCTTGCTGGCGAAGTGAGTAATGAAGATTTGGCTAGTCTACTGCAAATTGCACATACTATCATTCTTCCCATCACTCAGGGCGGGGGATCAAATTTAAAAACAGCCGAAGCCCTACTCGCTGAAAAATGGATCATTGCTACCGATACGGCATTCAGGTCGTATGAAGAATACAAGAACCAGCCGAATGTGAGTATTGCCAACGAAGCGAGTCAATTTAGGGAACAGATAGAAAAGAGTATCCACCGAGCGTCTACACCATTAGCGACTCAAAAGCCTAAGGTTACGTGGGGCTATACGCTCCAGCCACTGATAAAGGAAGTACAAAACATATGAAGCGCGTATATATTGACGTAAGTGACTTTCTAGTGTGGAGGGGGCACTTTACAGGCATCCAAAGAGTGCTTTATAACGTTATCAAGGAGGTGTCTGGGCAAGATAATGTCGAGCTCATAGTGTTTAGTCAGGGTGAGTATCAAGTAGTCGAGCAGAGCATCGATGATATAGTTCTACGTGGAATTGTCTCGACAGAAGAAGAGACTGAGCTGGCGACAGAACAACGCACCACCCGCACTCTAGCGAAGTATATATATCAGAGACTGCCGACCCCTGTGCAGGCAACCGAAAGAGCGGCAAGGTCAAGAATACGCGATGGTCTATCTCGGTCTACACCGCTGGCACGGAATGTGCTGCATCATTGGCGAGAATTGCGTGGAACAAATGAGGAATATGCTGCTTTACACCTCGCTCGGCAGAGTGACCCTATGGAAATTGCTGCATCGACAGGCTCCCAAAGATATGGCACAGAGGTAAACTTTGCTAAAGGTGACTCTCTGCTGGTCTTGGGTTGTCTGTGGGACAGTGTAGCGCATTTGCATGTAGCCACTCGTAGAGCGACAGAAATGGGTGCTAAACTTCACTGTCTTATCTATGACTTGGTGCCAGTTTATGCTCCGCAAGTGTTTGGTGTCGGGCTGTTGCCAATGTATACGAGGTACTTGTTTGAGGTATTAGGGGTGGCGTCTTCGGTGGTGACTATCTCTCGGTCTACTAAGAAGGACGTCGAGAGGTTTATGAAAGAGACGGCAATAAGCGACCCCCCAGAGGTAACGGTTCTTAGACTTGGCGATGAAGTCATAGAGAAGATTGATCCACGTGTACAAAAAGAAATGATACAAAAACACAGCTCCCCCTTTGCTATATGCGTAGGAACCATAGAGGCTCGAAAGAATCATATCCAGCTATATACCGCTTTGAAGCTGGCCATTCAGGAAGGATGTATTGATGTATTGCCAAAGATTTACCTTATCGGTAGGCAAGGCTGGTTGACGGCGGATCTTATCCATCTTATTACGTATGACCCTGAATTAAATAATCGTGTAAAATTTATGGACAATGTAAGCGACCAGGAGTTGGCATGGTTATATCAGAATGCGGAACTTACGGTGTACACCTCGCAATATGAAGGATGGGGACTACCGGTTGCTGAGTCGCTTGCTTACGGAACGCCGGTAATTACCTCAAACGTTTCATCTATGAGCGAAATTGCACCCGATTTAACTATTAACATTTCACCTTTCGATTCACGCGCACTTCTTGATGCCCTACTCTTTTTATCAAATAAAAAGAGTAACGATGCTCTTCGAGCAAAAATTAAGAAAGTGTATAGGCCAGCGCGATGGTCTGAGACCGTAAGGTCACTAAGACGCGCTATAAGATGACGACAAGGGGGAGGGCGTCACACGCGTTTGGGTCTAACCTTCAGTGAGGCGCATGATTGTTTTACTGGTTTTTGACCAGCTAAACTCATCGGAAATATTAAGCTTCTCATTGTGTGAAGTCTCCTTGGTGTTAAGGCTGATTAACAACTCCTTGGCCGCTGCAGCTATGCCTTTATAACCAGCGGCATAAGATACTTTCTCTCCCGCAATTTCACGTATTGATGAATTATCATACGTTATGACGGGTGTTCTATAGCGGAGTGCCTCTAAGACAGGAAGGCCGAACCCCTCGTAGGTGCTGGGGTAAACAAAAGCAGTGGCGTTTTGATACAGCCATTCTCGAGTTAGTTCCTCTACAAAACCAAGCATATATATGTCGTCAAGGTAAGAAGATGACAGAAGGGCGTGTTTCGCTTCCGCGTTGGGGATGGAGTTTGGACCTAGCATTGTGTCGCCCGCTAGTACTAGGTGAAGATCATTCCCTTGGGCTCGCAGCAGGTTAAAGGCATGTACAAGATCCGCTAGCTTTCGGCGAGGATCTGCTCCGCCGACAAAGAGAAGAAACGGGGTGTCGGGCAGGGCAATCTTTACATTTATATCACCCCAGGAACTGTTTAAGTATCGCTCAACTGATGTCGGTTTCGCATGCTTAGGGGTTGTATACTCGGAGACACCAAGGTAGACAACATCAATTTTGTCTCTGGGTACTTCTAAGTATTTCAAGAAGTCTTGTTTCGTGTGGTTTGAAATGGCAATGATCTTTTCTGATCTGTTCATTGCAGTCTTAACCTTTTTTAGGTAAAGGCTGCGTTTTAGCTGCGCCTTAAGAGCTCCGCGGCGCGAATAGTGATGCTTGTGACGAGCGGTATCGTAATTCCAGAGATAATCACTCTCGAGTATATACGGAATAAGATCGTAAGCAATCACGACTGATTTCACGCCACGTGGCGGTAAGATGTCTTGCTCAAACTGTAGAAAAACGTCCAGGTCATCAACTATAGTAATCCGCTTACTTCCAAGTCGATGGTCGGCGAGGGCATTGCGGAGACGAACAGGGAGATGGAGAAGTCCGGCTTTTGTTTTTAAATTTGGTGGTTGCGAGGAGGGGGCCGGTTTGACAATACGAACTTCATAGTCTTGTAAAAGATCCGCTTTTACTAAATCGAGCGCAGCCTCTTTGCCCTGTTCGTATAGAAAAAGTACCAACTTGTGTTTTTTTCTGTCCTTATCGGAGAGATGCCGCATAACGTTTATAACGACAGAGCCCACGCCCCGCATGCGGTGAGGCCCTTGAATGGGAGTAAGATCTATGCCGATTGTGGCCATACTACTTCATCCTCTCGGCAATATCAAAAAATACCTGTGCACTATGCTTCCAGGAAAATTCAGCTGCCCGTGTCGGCCCCTCGGTTAACGCTTTTTGCTGGGCGTGCCTCAAGTTTTGTAGTGTATCGAAGAGGGCTTTCTTCAGCTCCTGATTGCCTTTACTGACATCTATCATGGTACCTACGCCTTTTACGACCTCCGGCAATGAAGAATTATCAGAGGTAATGACGGGTACGCCACAGGCAAGTGCTTCTAGAGGCGGTATGCCAAAACCTTCGTAGTGACTGGGGTATACGAGGAGTGAGGCGCCTGAAATAATGGCTGCCTTATCTGTATCTAAAACGTATTTTGAAGGACGAATAATATTGTAGCCCTCACTTACCTTCTGGATGATTTCGTCAAATAGTGCATCTGCTTTCCAGCCACTTACTCCGACGAGCAGCAGCGCGGTGTCCTTACGGAGTGCAGCGGGCAAGCTGCAATATGCATCCACGAGTGCTCTTAGGTTTTTGCGAGGCTCAAGATTAGAAAGAGCAAGGATATAATGTTTTGCTGTGATTCCGTACTTCATCTTAGCTGCCGCAACCTCTTGTTCGTTTTTTCTGTAGAGAATGCGTTGGTCGACAGCTGGAGTTGCAACATGTACCCGCGACTTGGGTACGTGATAAAAATCAACAATTTCTCGCTTCGCGTTTTCAGATATTGTGATGACGTTCTTAGTGCGCTCAATGGAACGCTTAACTCGTTTCGAAAGAAAAATTGCGTTTCCTTCATCCGAATATTGGCGATGAAGCTCGTAGGAGATATCATAAATCACAAGGCCGCAGTTCTTACTAAACAAAAGAGGCATATCGACAAAACGTGGGAAGAAGTAGGTACCTCTACCACACCACAAATCGATCGGTGGCATCCAGCCTCGGTGCCATAAGGCCGCCACGTAGCGGAAAGGCAGTGGCAGGAGTTTGTAGCGGATGTGGCGAAACTTAAAAGAGTTGAAGCGCTTTACTTTGTCGTAGGGGATAACAACATAGACAGGAGGGAGCCTCCTGCCCGTAGAGGAGCTTTCGTCAATTAGGTCATCCATTCCTCGCAGTATGCCGAGAATATATTGGCCAATACCACTAAAGTGCCCGTCGATTAAGCCAAGGCCGTCTATGTATATCTTCTTCATGCTATAAGCCCATTATAACAAAACAGTCGACTATTTGGCGCCGTAGGTGCGTGTATTCCAGAGAGGCTTATTGGTCGATGTGTAGAGCACAAGGTTGCCATCGCTTTGTAAGACAAGTCTTGAGCCGTCTTTTCCGTAGGTGCGTGTATTCCAGAGAGGCTTACCAGTAGTAACTGAGTATAGTACAAGATTTCCATCTCTCTGCAGAACAAGACGGAAACGATTATCGGAAGAAGAAAGATATTCGGTTTTCAGTAACGTGGGAGTTGAGTGTATTAATGAAGAGGGGGGCTGATTGCCAATATTTATCCCTAGAGAGGCGATATTATTCGTTATCCACCGCTGGTCTTCGATTACAAGACCGAATTGCTCATTTTTTAAGCCACTTTGGCCAGTCGGTGAAGTCATACTGAATTTGAAGGTTGCAGTATCGCCGGGCAGTATTTCGCTGCTAGCTGCTGCAACACGATTGGCTGACAGCCATCCGCTAGTCTGAAAATCACTTGTTCTATCTGTAGAATTTGTCGTACCAATCTTTGTAGTATCGGCGGGAAAAGGACGCGTACCAGTATTCTTCACTTTCACCGTTACATAGAAGGTATTGTCTGCCCAACTTTCTATATTTGCTGTGTCTTGCGGGAAGCGACCAGTCGGGCTGGCAGTAGCGGTAGTACCGACATTCTGGGCTGAATAGGAAGCGACCGGATCTTGGACGAGGAGATGATAAGTGAACGAGCCCGAAAGCCAGCGTTGACCCTCAATCACCACGCCGAACGACTCATCGTATGGCTTATAAGCGACGTCTGGAGCTGTGAGCTTGAATTTAAACGTAGCGGTTCCACCGGCGGCGACCGAAGGCTCCTCCATACGAGTAGCGCGATTACTCTTCAGCCATGAAGAGTCACTGAAAGCTGAAGTGCGATCTTGATAGTCTTGGGTGCCTATTTTGAGGAAGTCATTGTACCACGTTTGATTACCAGTGTTCTTCACTACTAATTTTACGTATACACTGGAGGTACGATTCATGGTGAGAGTATCAGTCGCAACCTTGTTGGTATATCCTGAGTCACTGTAAAGTTCTTGTGAAATGAGCGTATACCCGTAAGTGGCATTTGCATTGGGCTGACCGAACCAACTCATGAAGTAAAGATAAAAGTTCCGGTTTCCGTAGGCGCCGCAAGGTGCGGTGCCCCAGCCTGCGTCAAGAGCTGCCTTATTTGGCTGGTAGGGGGTATAGTTGTAGAGCGCTTGTGTGGCGCGGTTCTCGATATTTACAGTGCTTCCGCCGCACGAAGAGGACGGATTGTACTGAATATAATTATTGCCAAGGACATAGGGCGTATACCATGTGGGGGAGTTATCCATGATGGCCCGAAACATCTTTGCCGCCCAGTCGAGCTGGTTCTCGAGGCCGTAATATTGCGAATCACAAGGCGCAGTGTCTGGGCAGCCATATCCTGTTGCGGTCTTGTATTGCTGACTTAGCGGCCAGGTGTCTGTAACGAGCGATTGTTCCTTTTGTAGCAGTACTACGAGTACTTTAGGGCTAATCCTATACTTCTGAGCCACGTTATATATTATCTGGGCAGCCGAGACGCCGCTGGAATTTTTCCAGTTCTTTAAGCAGATAAATTTTGTCTGGTTATAGTAGGCTTTTCCCCATTCCCAGCGTTGTACCTTGCCGTCTTTATTCAGATCGGGGCCACCGTATTCAGAGATTTGAGTACCGTTCGTGTCGCAGGTAGGCACCTTGGCATTTAAGAATGACTGGATAGAACTTGCCGACATTGAAGTCGAAGCGGTGAAGGTACTGTCGTTGATAATGCGACCTGCCTTCCAACCGGTTATAGCGTTGGCGGTAGGTACATGGAAAAATATACCAACAACAAGGAAGCCAAAAGTGCCAAGCAGGGTAAGCTTACGCATCAATCTCTACCTCCTTACTTGCGGTACCTTTTGACACACTGTCGACTTGATAGTCGATAGTTACTTGCCACGTGCCACTCCCCAGCTTAGACTTTGTTACCGAGAAACCCTTGCAAGTTGAGGCATTTGGAAGAGCCTGGACCCCGGCAGAGTCTCGGTAGGTCAAGCCATTGGTCTTATTCTTTACGGTTAACTGACATGTGCCTAATGTGGTGACCTTCTGAATCAGAGTATGTATGGTAACGACGTCGGAATTATCTGTCACAGAGGTTATCTCTAGAGTGGTAGATTGAGCGGAGTCGGGGGACGCCGCAGATGATCCACTTTTCTTGACATCGTTGTTTTTAACGCTGTTTGAGGTAGTGTCAGTAGGGTGCTTTGAAGTAGTGTTGGGGGTGGAATCGGTATCGTCGGAAAGTGATGGGTCGGGCGTTGACTGCGGAGTATTGTTCGTAGGGTGAAATGGCCCAACTTTAAGTGCGTAGGCGCCGCCAAGTGCTCCCCCCGCGGCAAGAACTAAAGTGATAGCTATAGCCAATAGCTTTTTTTTTGATCTTCGTTTTGCTGAGTTGATTGATCGCATATGTCCAATGTTGATTTTAGCTAGAATTCATTACATATTTTAGCATATACGGAAAGAGGTGACAACCGCTTGGTGTTGTAAAAAGGGTAAGCTGTCTACAGCAGAGTACGTGCTACAATTAATGATACGTATGGATATGAGGGTAAAGAAGAAGAGCAGCAAAAATTATTTTGATAAGTTGATGGGGTTTTTCGCATCAAAGCACTTTTTTTATGCCATTGTCGCCATAACCATCACACAGGGGTTGTGGTATGCATTTAGCTTTCGGCCCTGGATAAACGATGAGGCGAGACATTTTGAGAATATACAACTCTACACTCATCAACTAAGCCCATTTCTAGGCAGTCAAAATCCAGCGTGGGACCATTTAGGTGGTGTAGTGCGCGATGGTTCTTATATGTTCTACTATTTAATGAGCTGGCCGCTGCGCTTGCTTGAGATGATTAGTAGCGATTATGGGTTCCAGCTAATTAGTCTTAGGCTTATTTGCTTAGCCGTCTTCATAGGTGCGATCATCGTTATACGCAAAGCTCTCCTGGAGGTGAAGGGCTTATCTGGAGGGATAGTCAATTTTGCATTGCTCTTTTTCGTTCTTACCCCAGCAGTTGGCTTGCTAGCAGGCATAGTGAATTATGATAGTGCGGCCTTTCTTTTATTCTCTTTCCTCTTATTGTTGAGTATACGGCTTCTTCATGACGCTACGCTTCGGGCAGACCGCATTATCTTATTCTTGATAGTAGGTCTCTTTATAACGGTCGTGAAGTGGACCTCTATAGCATTAGTCATACCTCTCTTAGTTTATCTTGGGTACCATTACCTTAAGAAATACAAAATGAATATAGTGGCTGCATTCATTAAGTCATTTAGAGCAATACCGCTGAGGACACGCGTTCTTTTGTTGGTAGGATTAACGGTTACTGCTTCGCTATTTATAGAACGACCGGTCCTAAACACACTTGAGTATGGAAAACCTGCGCCGTCCTGTGAGGTTGTCATAGGGAGCGAGCGCTGTAAAGCTTTTCCTGACTACGTAGTGTACTCTACGCTAAAAGCGCATAAGAATCCAAATTTTGATCCTGTTGACCCAGTGAGGTATACGGTAGAGCACTGGTCTCGCATCATGTCTAACACCATGACCAATCTACTAGAGAAAGGACGTGTATCGCAGCTTCCCGTCGTATCAAAACTCTACGAAATTTTAGCTTTGTTCTCTGTAGCCATGATTCTCATAGGTCTGAAAGATATATTGAGAAGTAGAGCGAGAGTTATGTTGTTGGTAATAATTGGGGGCTTTACGCTGATTTTAATTGCCAGTGAGTATGGATCTTATTTAAAAGCTGGGACTCCGGTGGCAATTCGAGCCCGCTATCTTATTCCAATACTGCCGCTATATATAGCGTTAACCCTGTTTTCTATAAATTCGATCTTCTACCGATACAAAAAGCTGCAATTTAGTGCGGCAGTACTGGTAGTATTAGTGCTAAGTCAAGGCGGTAGCATCGTGACGCATCTTATTACGACACCTGAGAGCGCCTATTGGAAGGGTTCATTGCACGCAAACCTCAAGGTCAAGCACCTAATTGAACCAGTAATAAAACAATAGGCTATATATCGCCGGTGCGAGTGCTATAATATGACGAATGAAAATTGATAAATCAAATCCATGGCACTGGATGGCGCTCTTTGCCTCCAGTTGCTTGCTACTGCTTGCTCTTCCTTATCGCCTCACAAAGCCGAGAAGGCCGAAAAAGGCTATTGTCGTTTTCTATGGACACACCCTCAATAGCCACTTACGCACACTGTATACTTACTGGCTAAACCGCCCGGATGTGGATGTTTATTTCTTGTCTTTTGACCACAAGAAGACGACAAGACAACTTAGGAGTGCGGGATATCGCGTATTAGACGGGTTGAGCTTTCGAGACCTAGCAAAGCTTACTCGCGCTTCAGTCTTTTTTAGCAGCCACGGCTTACACCACTTTGTTTTGTTACGTATGCTTACCTCGATGAAGTTTATTGACCTTTTTCATTCACCCCTCGCGTATAAAGGGTTCGATGCGAGCGACTTCAAGCATCTCCATCCCTCCGATGAGGTCTGGGTAAGTTCCAGAGGCGTAAGGAAAATGTACATTCATAAGTATGGGTTTGATGCTGGAAAAGTAAAGGTCACAGGATGTGCCCGCGTAGAAGACATATGGCGCTATACAAAACAGCGCAAAGCAATTATGAAAACACATGGGCTCGACCCTGCCAAAAAGACCATACTTGTTGCTCCGACATGGAAGCAAGATAACCGACATCGTAGCATAGTACCATTTGGTCTTACTCTGGCAGAGTTTATGCAGTGCATACTCTCGATCGCAAGGGAGGACAATATACAGGTAATATTTCGTGCACATTTGAACTCAGGCGATAGTGAGCAGTTCCAAAATGCGAAAAACATACACATTATGCCATATTCTCAGTACCCCAATACCGAGGAATTCTTAGCAATTAGTGATGTACTCATTAATGATTGGTCATCGATTGCTATGGACTTTTTGGTAACGAATAGACCAATCGTATACCTTGATGTCAAGCCGCCATTTGCTAAAGGCTTTTCGGCACCCCCCGAATATAGAGCTGGCGCAGTAGTCAAAGATCAGCAGGAGCTAGTCGCAGCGCTCCGGCAAGCTGTTTACCAACCAGTCGAATACCAGGAGAAATATAAAAACCGCATCATCCAGACGAAAGAACTTGCGTTTGGGGACACACTCGACGGAAAGACGCTTGAACGTTGTGACCATCGCCTCGACTTACTGCTAAATAGGTAGACTCCCATAAGAGGTGGAAATGTGATAAGATACTCTTTATGAGTAGAAAATCAGATGAAGCATATTGGGCGGAGTACTATCAGTCAGGCGCTGCACCAGAAGAGCCATCGAGGTTTGCGCAGTACGTCGTCAAGAAATTTGCTAGTCCAGGACTCGGCGTAATTGAGCTAGGCTGCGGCAATGGCAGAGATGCACGTTTTTTCGCATCACGGCAACTAGCTGTCACGGCGGTGGATTTATGCCGTCCTGAAATTGAAGCAATACAACAAGATGAAGAGGAAGCACGCCTGGAAAATCCCGTTTATGAGGCTGGCGATTTTACGCGCCTTCCCGAGGAGGCCTCGCCTTTTGACATCGTGTACTCGCGCTTTACGCTTCATTCCGTGGATGCGGATGGGCAGGCAAGGACGCTAGATTGGAGCTACCGTAACCTTGCTGAAGGTGGCTACCTTTGTATCGAAACAAGAGGTCAAAAGAATGAGCTATACAAAAAGGGTGAGCCTGTCGAAGGCGAACTTGATGCCTTTATTTATGATAGCCACTACCGACGGTTCGTTGACTTTGAGGAGTTCAAGAAAGAAGTTGATGCTGCCGGTTTTACGATTTTAGAGGCGGACGAAGATAAGGGCTATGCGCCGTTTGAGGATACGGACTATCATTTCATACGGGTTATAGCGCAAAAATAGGAGTCTAAGAGCGGATGATTCACTTTATTATCGGTACACGTGCACAGCTGTTTAAGATGACTCCAGCCATGCTCGAGTGTGAAAAACGAGGCTTGGAGTGGCGCTGGGTTTATGCGGCGCAGCACAGGGACACCTTTGACCAGACGTTGAAATTCTTTGGTTTGCCACCGGCCGACTACACGGTGGTTGACTGGGATACGGAAGCAAAAACAATATCCAAGTTCCTGTACTGGATGTGGAAGATGACGCTGGGTCTAGTGCATAGTAAAAAAATCTTGGCCGGCTACACCGGTAAGAAGCATATAGTACTGACGCACGGTGACACGAACACGACAGTATTTGGTGCACTAATCGGTAGGCTAACGCGTACCAACGTGATGCACGTGGAGTCGGGGCTGCGTAGTTTTAACATTTTCAATCCTTTCCCAGAAGAGATAAACCGATTGATAACTTTTCGGCTTAGTAATTACTACGCCTGTCCTGGCGATTGGGCTCTTGGCAATGTGCAGAAATTTAAGGGAGTAAAAATAAATACCTTACAGAACACACAGATGGACGTGCTTCGCTACGGGCTGGAGAATCTGGAGAAGGCGACCATTACGCTGCCAAAAACAAAATTTGTCGTTCTCAGTACGCATCGCTTCGAAAATCTTTACAACAAACAGCGTTTTGAGAAAATTCTTACTATTGCCGAGTACGCCGCTAAAAAATATAAAGTCATCATGCCACAACACCCGGTCACTGAAGGGCAAATCGACAAACTTGGCTTTCGCCAACGTATCGAATCGAACAAGAACTTTATCCTTATGCCCCGCTTGGAGTATGAGAATTACCTAAAGGCGATTGTGGAAAGCGAGTTTGTCATGACCGATGGCGGCGGCAACCAAGAGGAGCTGTATCATCTGGGGAAGCCAACGCTACTACTGAGGAATGAGACGGAGCGCAAAGAAGGCTTAGGGAAGACAGCACTTCTCTCAAAGCTTGACTTTGAGACCGCTAAATCGTTTATCGATGACTACAAGCGTTACCAACACTCTCCGGTCAAAGAAAAAGTATACCCATCAAAGATCATTGTTGACAGTATCAAGGAATTCGGACAATAGCGCGCATGGCGAAACGTGTTCTCATCAGTGCCTTTATTGGCAGCGATAACCTTGGGGATGAAGCAATTTTTGAATCGATTCTGGCGAATGTCGACTTCGGCCAGGCAGAAGTTAGCGCTCTCAGTGTGAGCCCAAAAGCCACTCAGGCAAAGGGCGTAAAAGCGATATACGCAAAAAATCTCATTAAGGTTTACCGAGCAATCAAACATGCCGACATTGTGGTAATGGGCGGCGGCGGGATTATCCAAGATCAATCGAGCATATTAAATATATTTTATTATCTCTACCAGTTGTATATCGCAAAATGGCGCAAGGTACCGGTAGTACTAGCGTTTGTCGGCGTCGGTCCGCTAAAGCATCGAATCAGTCGGCTGCTCCTTTCAAGAGTGAGCGATACTATTGCGCTGGCGATAGTCAGGGATGAAAAGTCCAGAAAGTTACTCAAAAGCATCTGCGACATTGAGGTTGAAGCCTATCACGACCCAGTTCTTAACTACCCTGTCGGAGAGAAAGCAGCTGCATCGGTAAAGAACTCAACTATAGTAGCCGTCTCCCTTCGCCAGTGGTATTTTAGCTTACCCATATTGCCTGCCTCTATTGCAAGGAAAATGAATGCCAAGGGGTTTAAGAGTCGAAAGTACAAAGAACTTGTTAAGGGTTTGGCGGACAACTTTGACCATTACCTGGCCGCTAATAAGAAAGATAAATTGCAATTTGTTTCTTTCTATGACGTGGAGGATCAACAGATGACGAAGGATGTCTTGGTCAATATGGAAAATACCGATCGTTGTATTGAGCCTGCCTGGAATCTATCGACTGAGGAATATCTAAACACTATCGCAAAAGCAAAGTTCCTATTCGGTATACGGCTTCATTCCCTTATCTTAGCCGCTGTAGCATCGAAAGCATTTGTGGCAGTTAATTATTCGCCAAAAGTCGGCAGTTTTACAGAGAAAATGGGGCAGTCGGATGCCATGGCGAGCATTGCTGAATACAAAGATTTGACCTTCTTCGAGCACATGACCAAGGTGGCGTCTTCGCACAATGTTCGAGAAGCTGCTATCTACGAAGGGTGGAATAAGACGATGAAACATAATCAAGAAGCCTTCAAAAAAATATCAGCTGAAATAGCAAAACGCTGAACAAAGCGGATTTTGCCGACTTCTGGGTTGCTGCCTTCTTCACCTACTCTTTCCCTATAGGCTGACAGCTTTTATCCACTTCGCCATATATTTGAATGGCAGCGGCCAGACGTCGAGGTATTTCTTTACCATCACAACCATAATGATATTGCCGCTTATCATAGCAGCTGAGGCGCTGATGCTTGCTCCCAGCACGCCAAGCGGTGGAATCAGCACTAGGCCAAGAATAATATTTAGGAGTAGAGACAAGCCAACGGCGATAGAGAGGGCTTTTTCGTGGCCTGTCATCGCCAGTATATAGTTTGTCGAGCCGACAGCGACGTTTACGAATTGTCCGGCCGTGAGGATAATCAAGGCCAGCGCGCCGGCTTTAAACTCGTGGCCAAACAGTCCGAGCAAGAATGTTGAGAACACAGACATAAAAATAAAAAGTGGAAGTCCGACGGCCGTACCAAGCGCGCTGATTTTACTGATCATAATATCGAGCTCTTCTTTTTGCTTTGCGCTGTAGAGCTCCGATATCTTAGTGGCGGCAATAACATTTACGGCAGCGAGAATGAGTGACATCAGCATCGATACTTTGAGGGCGATATTAAAGATGCCCACCGAAGCATTGTCGGACACCGCTCCAAGTATGAGTACGCTCGCTTGGCCGTTCATTTGCGTAGCAAAAGCGACAAAGAGAAGTGGAGCAGAAACGATGAGGAGCTGCTTTCTGCTGAATGGGATGAGCTGTTTGAAGCGAGGCATGTAGCGATGAATATGGAGAGCTCCAAGTATTGCGGTGAGGAATAAGCCTACGACGAAGCCGCTAACCAGTCCGCCTAATCCGTAGAGTCGCCCCAGCGTGATAATTGCTAAGATACCAAAAGTGTACATGCCGGCACGTTCTATCGACAATGCCGCGCGGGTATGTTTCATCGAGCGTAGCGTACCACTAAAAACATACATGAGAGAAAAGGGAGGAACGGCCAGCGCAAATATACGTAAGTATATGGTGAGCTCGTCAGAATGGAATACTTCCGTGGCCAGCCAAGGAGCGGCGACAAAAAGTCCGATAGCCAGAGGGATAGTAAGCAGTAGCGAAAGCTCAACTGCTGCTCTTCGTACACCACTAGCTGCGCCAGGGTTAATTTTAAGTAACGGAGGTATAAATCGCACGACCGCCTGGTCTAGACCGAGGCGTCCGATCAGAGCCAGCACCATCAAAACGGAAAAGCCCAAGTAAAAAACACCAGCGCCATGCGCGCCGTAGCTGTGGGTCAAGATGAGGTCAAAGACGAATTGGAGCACGGTGGCTCCGCCTAGCATCAATACGGCCCAAAAGGTGTGCGAAATAATCTCGGCAAAATTGGCGTCACCTGTTTTTGTGAGAGAGTTTATTCGTCGTAACACAATGGTTTGATTGCCTGCATGGGTTAGTTACGTTTTTCGGTGTTGTACTGAATTTCTTTGATGCGCTCCAATTGATCCTCGAGCAGGATGCGGTTGGTTTTTTGCAAGTCTGCAATGACGAGCAACGCAAAGGAGAGAAGGGAGCCTACCAGCATAGAGCTACCAAAGATCAGCGACTGCAGATGGCCTTCACCCTCGCCAATAAGCGCAAAGATGAGGAAGCGCACGAACGGAATAAGACCAAGAATTAGGAAGATGGTACCGAGAGTGACGAAGATCACGTGCGGCTTGAACATGACAAAGCTGCGCATGATCGCCTGGCCGGATTTGAACATGTGCTGCCAAATATTCTTGAAAAGGCGCGACTCACGTGTCTTTTTGTTGGTTTCGATCGGAACGCTGACAATGCGCAGGCGCTTATTACCGGCTTGAATGATCGTCTCCATACAGTAGCTAAACTGCGTGACTATATTGAGGCGATAGAGCGATTGACGCGAATAGGCGCGAAAACCGCTAGCTGCGTCAGGTAGGTCGGTACCGGCCGCTTGGTTCACTACCCAACTGCCAAAACGTTGCATAAGCTTCTTGAAGCCTGAGAAATGAGCAATCTTACTGGTCTGGCGGTCGCCGATGACGATATCGGCCTTGCCGTCGACAATTGGTTTAATAAGATCGGCGATGCGGTCTTGAGGGTATTGGTTGTCGCCATCGGTATTGACGACGATATCGGCGCCGTGGCGCAGCGCGTAGTCAATGCCGTCCCGGAAGCTGCGTGCCAGCCCCATGTTGCGGCGGTGATAGACGAAGTGCTTGACACCAAGCTTCTTCGCTACTTCGACTGTTTTGTCATTTGAGCCGTCGTCAATGATGAGCCACTCGACCTTGTCAACGCCGGGTAGCTCCTTTGGCATGGTCTCAAAGACAAGTGGCAACGTTGCTTCTTCGTTGTAGCAGGGGATTTGGATAAAAACTTTCATAAACTAGGCTTATTATAACATTGGCAAAGCGAATGTAGCGAAAGCTTGCTTTTATTGCTGAGACGACCCGATGTTTCAATAGTCTGATTTTTAGTTGACGTTGAAATAGGCCGCACTCGGAAGATGATTAATGGACTCACTATCCTCTCTCGTCGCTACTATTATAACAAAGATTAACGGCCGACGCCGAGGTATGTCAGACCGGCACTTGTCAGTGCATTTTTATCCAGGATGTTGACGGCATCGACAATAGTGGTGCCGGCCATGGGAGCTTTGAAGCTCTCTGGTAATAACTGACGATACTCATCCCATTCGGTCGCTACGATCACCGCGTCAGCTGCTTCGATCGTTTCGGAAATAGACGGTCGAATGTCGAGCGCATCATCGTAGGCTTCACAAGCTTCTTCTGCGGCTTGAGGATCGTGGGCGAGTACTGTTGCTCCAGCCGTATGAAGTAGTCGTACCATTGCCATACCGGGAGACTTCCGTACGTCGCTGGTACCTGCCTTGAAAGCCAGGCCAAGTACGGCGATCTTCCTGCCATTCAATTCGCCAAGTGATTTTTTGAGTTTTTCGACGATGTAGCCAGGCATAGTGCTATTGGTACGCTGTGCGGATTGCATGATCTCGAGATCGACACCATTCTCCAGGCCGCTGGCGATTAAGCCGCTGACGTCTTTTGGGAAACAACCGCCGCCATACCCGCGGCCAGCGTTGAGGAAGGCACGACCGATGCGTTCGTCTGCTCCAACGGCGTCCATGACCTCGACGACGTTGGCGTCGACTTTATCGGCTAGCTGGGCGATGGAGTTGGCAAAGGATATTTTGAGCGCCAGGAAGGCATTTGCTGTCACTTTGATGAGCTCGGCACTATTGAGACTGGTGGCGATGTATTTACCTTTACGCGGATTTGGTGTGACGCCTGCCTGCGATGCGATCTCATCACGGTGTTCCTCGAGCTGACGATAAATAGCGAGGATGGCTTCGACCGCTTGCTCGTCGTCACCTCCAGCAACAACGCGATCAAAATAGAGCGTGTCATAAAGTGCCGTACCCTCACGAAGGAACTCGGGGTTGGAGACGTAGGCGAAATGCTTGCCCATCTCCTGGAATAAAGCCTGGACTTTGCGACCGGTACCGACCGGTACGGTACTCTTTTGGACGTAGATAGCGCCATTTTTCATGTAGGAAGCGGCTTCTTTGGCTGCGCTGAAGACGTAAGACAGGTTGGAGCTACCGTCCGGGTTATCGGGCGTGCCAACGCTCGAAAAAACAACGTCACTTTCAGGAACACTTTCTTGGTAAGAATCGGTCGCAACAAAGTTGCCGGCATCGATCGCCGCCTTGATGATCGGGTCAAGTCCTTCTTCAAAAAAGAATGACCGACCCTGCTTGATAACAGCAAGTCGTTTTGGGTTGGGTTCGATAGCGTATACTTTGTAGCCAGCATGAGCTAAAAGCGCGGCGGTGGTGAGGCCAACATAGCCAGCACCGAGGACGGTAATAGTAGAAGGTGAATTCATCACCGTCTATTATACGACATATCGGAATTTTAGAATGATATAATAGGGGCTATGATTACCGTTATTATCGCCGGAGGGTCGGGGACGCGCCTGTGGCCGCTCTCAACCCAAACCAACCCAAAACAACTTTTGAATCTTACAAGCGATCGATCAATGGTGCAGATGACCTACGACAGGGCAAAGCACTTATCGAAAGACGTTTACGTCGTCCCAGACATCAGCCACGCTGAGGCGCTAAAGGCGCAGCTTCCCGAGCTTGATGAGGATCATTTTGTCGTTGAACCAGGACGAAGAGGTACAGCCAACTGTATCGTAGCGGCACTTGCTCATGTGGCAAAGCGTCACGACCATAATGAGCCGGTTGCTTTTATACATGCGGATCACCATATTCGAGACGTAGAAGGGTTTGTACATTCATTTGAGATTGCCGCCGAAGCCTCGCAGAAATATAACAGCATTGCACTTATTGGTATTGAGCCGACGTATCCGGCGACAGGCTTCGGATACATTGAGCGAGACGGCGCAATTGGCGATGGCCAGCTGATTTATAATGTTGAGAGCTTCAAGGAAAAGCCTGACTTTACTACAGCTAAGGGATATATGGAAAGTGGGCGTTACCTGTGGAACTGCGGGTACTTTGTCGGTTCGGTGAATACTTTCCTCCAGGAGATGGAAGCATGTGCCACAGAGTTAAAACAGAATTATGATGCACTTTTAGATATTGATGACCCAACAAGTGATGACTATAAGGCGACCTACCTTGGGTTTATCAATGAGGTAATCGACGTGGCGCTTATCGAAAAATCGAAAGCTCTTGTCGTGGTACCAGCAAGCTTTGACTGGATGGACGTTGGAAGCTTCAATGATCTTCATGAAGCCAACCAAAAAGACGAAAAAGCAAATTATCTGCACGGTAGTAATATCCATGACATTGAACTGGAGAATGCCTACATACGTAATGAAGAAGACAAGCCCCTAGCAGTGATTGGTCTCGACAATGTCGTTGTCGTCAACACTAAGGACGGTATCTTAGTGGCGCGAAAAGACGTCAGCCATAGAGTGGGCGAAGTTGCTAAAAAACTACAAGAATAGGAGTTTGGTTTATGTGTGGCATCGTAGGGTATATTGGCCACCGGAATGCACAAGAGGTATTGGTGAATGGCCTCAAACGACTTGAGTACCGTGGCTATGACTCGGCTGGTGTGGTTACATTTGATGGTGGTGACCCACAACGGCTCAGAGCCACGGGTAAGGTTGAGAAGCTAGCGGAGCTAGTAAGACGGCAGCCCTCAGATGCAACGGTCGGCATTGGTCATACACGCTGGGCGACCCATGGCGTACCGAGTGAAACAAATGCCCATCCACACCACTCTGGTGACATCTATCTGGTGCATAACGGCATCATCGAAAATTATAGAGAGATTAAGGCTGAACTACCAGACGTGACATTTCAGACCGAGACAGATTCTGAAGTTTTAGCGGCCTTGATCAATGACCTTTATCAGCGAGAGGACGTTAAGTTGGAAAATGCCGTGACACAAGCGCTGAAGGTTGTGACAGGGACGTATGGTATTGCCGTCATGAGCCCGAAGGAGCCGGGTAAAATCGTAGCTGCTCGACTCGGTAGCCCACTGCTGATTGGCATAAGTGAAGGTGAAACATTTATCGCAAGCGACGCGGCAGCCATCATGGCCTACACAAAGCAGGTAATTTATCTGAACGACGGCGAGCTGGCAGTCTGTACGGCAGGAGATGTCGATGTGCGTGACTTGGCTTCGCAGCCTGTTTCGGCTAAGGTCGAGACAATCGAGGGTGACTTGCAGGCAATTCAGAAAGGCGGCTATGACCACTACCTGCTCAAGGAGATTATGGAGCAGCCCGAGAGCCTGCGCTCAACGCTTCGAGGCCGTGTTATTAAAGAGTCGAGCGTCTTACGGCTCGGCGGCCTCAATATGAGTGACGATGAGCTTCGGTCGGTCAAGCATATTTTTATCATTGCTTGTGGTACGGCATCGTATGCCGGAATGGTCGCGTCATACTACCTAGAGGATTTGATGGACGATATCACAGTGCACGTCGAAGTGGCGTCGGAATTTCGCTATCGCCATGTCAACGTGCCGGATGATTCTCTTGCCCTTTTTGTTTCGCAGTCGGGAGAGACGGCTGATACACTGGCGTGCTTGAAAGAAATGAAACGCCGAGGAGTACGCTGTATAGGGGTTATTAATGCTGTTGGTTCGACGATTGCTCGCGAGGTTGATGGTGGTGTGTATGTGCATGCTGGGCCAGAAATATCGGTGGCGAGTACAAAGGCCTTTACATCGCAGGTAACTGCTTTGCTATTAATTGGTCTTGTTATGGCACAGACTAAAGGGCTGGCGCCGCGTGAACTGGCGAGGTATATTGATGAGCTTGATGCCTTACCGGATGAAATTGAACGGTTGCTTCAGGAGCTGCCGGATGAAGTGAAGAGGGTTGCCAAACAGTACGAAAAGTATGACCATGCTATTTATTTGGGTCGAGGGCCGTTTTATCCCACGGCTCTTGAGGGTGCTCTCAAACTTAAGGAGACTAGCTATGTTCATGCCGAAGGTCAGGCGGCGGGCGAACTTAAGCACGGTTCAATCGCACTGATTGATGACAGGTTTTTTGAAGTAGCATTTATTGATAAGCACTGGCTGATCGATAAAATGATAAGCAATGTCACCGAGGTAAAAACTCGTGGCGGACATATCATTGCAGTGACAAATAGTGATAATGTCGTTGAAACAGAGACAGAGATTAAGATTAGTTCGCGCCTTGAGCTTCTCACGCCGCTGCTCTTCAACGTCATTTCGCAGCTATTTGCATACTACACCGCTGTTGCACGAGGGAATGATGTTGATCAACCGCGTAATCTCGCCAAGAGTGTCACTGTTGAGTAGAGCGCTGGACAATATTACGCATCTTTGCAATGAACAGGCTTTTCTCAAAACGGCGAGCCTTACGACGTAATGTTGCAGGGAGAAATACCGTCGCTTCAGCTTTTTGTATGGCATCGATGACGGCTCCGACGGTTTGATCGGTGAATAAAATGCCGCTTTCGCCATCCTGGACGATGTCGAGTGTACCGCCGCGAGCTAGGCCGATAACCGGCGTGCCGGCAGCCAGGGCTTCGACCGAGACAATGCCAAAGTCTTCTTCCGATGGGAAGATGAAGCCTTTGGCACTATTTAAAGCTTTTTCCAACGCCTGATCGGAGGCATCGCCAAAGCGGTCAGTGTAGAACTCTACCGTCGATCCAGCCAGTTTTACAAGACGATCATGCTCGCCACCGTTGCCGAAGACCTTGAGCTTGATGCCAAGTTTCGTCGCCGCCTCGACTACGATATCGTGATGTTTATAGGGGATCTGACGGCCAACTGTCACGTAATAATCGCTGCGCTGACGCGTCGGCTCAAAGCGAGCGATATCGACCGGTGGGTGAATAACGGTGGCGGTTTTGTGATAGTAACGCTTTATGCGTTCACGGACGGTCTCAGAGTTGGCGATGAAGATATCAACGTCTTGAGCGGCCTTGTAATCAGCCTTTTTAAGACGGGGTATCAGCAGCGGCATTGTCAGCCGTACGAGCCAGTTCAGCCGCCCGAAGCCCGGATCTCTCTTGTACTCTCTGTAGTGGCTCCAGTAGTAGCGGATCGGTGTGTGGCAATAGCAGATATGTACCTGGCTATCGCGAGTTTTTCGTACTTGTTTACTCTCGGCGCTAGAGCTGGAAATGATAATATCGTACTCTGATAAATCGAGCTTTTGAAAGGCGCGCACGCGCAGCGTCGGAAAGAACTTGTGCAGCTTTCGCAGCGACTTTGGCAACTGCTGGAGTGATGTCGTACGGATATCGAGTCCTTTAAAAGCGGGCATGGTTTCCGGAGTGAAGACTGAGGTGTAAATCGGTGCGGTCGGAAAGGCTTCGTGCAGAGCCAGCACAACATTCTCTGCACCACCCATGTTCGTTAGCCAATCGTGGACAATCGCAATCCTTGGATTGCTATTGGTAGGTGGTAGGTGGTAGGTGGTAGGTGGCTTAACCATGGCGCAGACTCTTTTTCGAAGCATTAATAAGTTTTTGGCAGCTAGTGGATTGCTTTAATAGTGCTTGGAGAGAATCATCCTGCAGGTAGCCTAGTTTATTGGCAAGGTACAGAAAGTTTTTTACTTCTAACAATGAGCCATAGGCCATGGTATAAAAATGTAGCTTATCATTTTTTGAGGCGCGACCGAACCCCTCGGCGATATTTGCAGAAATAGAGCTTGCAGCACGTCGGAGCTGACTGGTCATAGCAAAGAGCTCATCTTTCGGAAATCTATTGGTAGTTCTATATATTTCAACAGCAAAGACTTGGCTTTCTTGCCATACCACTAAGTCTTCAAACTTTTCTATTCTACTTACTATATACAACCTACTATCTACCACGAACTACTTTGCCCCTTGCCGGCGAAGAACGACCGCTAAGGTCTTGAACAAAATCTTGATATCAAGCCAGAAGCTCCAGTTTTGAGCATAAAATGTTTCTAGCTCAATACGCTCGTCGAAACTCAGTTCACTGCGACCCGAGACTTGCCAGAGGCCGGTGACACCGGACTTGACACTGTGGAGAAGTGCTGCCTTGCCTTTTGAGAACTTCACTTCCTGCGGCAAAATCGGCCGCGGTCCGACCAAGCTGAGATCACCGCGGAGTACGTTGAAGATCTGGGGTAACTCGTCTAGAGAAGTGATGCGCAGAAAGTTTCCAAAACGCGTGATGCGGGGATCGTGCTCAACCTTATGATTACGCTCATACTCTCTAGCCAAATCCTCTCGATCCATGGCGCGGAATTCGTCAGCAGCATCAAGGTGCGCGGTCGGCCGGTCGCGCATGGTACGGAACTTGATCAGTCGGATCGGTTTTGAAAATTGGCTGAGACGGTTCGAGATATAGAAAACTGAACCGGGATTAAAGAGCTTCTGGAGCACAATGAGGAGTAGCAAAAATGGTGACAAGATAACGACAAGCAGTAGCGATACTAGGGTGTCAAAAATGCGCTTTAAGATTGCGCCCCAGCCGATCAGCGGCGTCTGCGAGACCGAGATCATCGGGTAGCCGAGAAAAACATCGACCGTGTTCTTGCCGGTATAGAACTCAGCCTCACCGGGGATGAAATTGTAGTTAATATGGTGTACTTGGGCAGTGCCCATGATTTGTTGGTTGCGCTCGCTGGAGTCGTAAAGGTCAGTCTGGATGATAGTAGTGACCCGGAGCCGTTCGACGTTTTTAAGCGCTTCGTTTAGGTTGGTAAAGTGAGTGATGTCATCAAGCGAAGTGGGTATAAGTTTTGTGGGACCAGCGATGGCCACCACACGATAGCCGCTTTTACTGGTTTCCGCTAGCTCCTCGGCGATGTCGCGCGTAGCATCGGAATTACCGATAATGAGTACCCGGCTGACGCCGCGACCGAAACGAAACAGTAGACTACGAATAAAACGCAGTAGTTCGCGCTCAAAGAGTAAAAGCACGAAGGATCCGACCAGCGCATAGGCAGCCACCAAGCGAGCTGGGAAGAAATGCTGGCCGCTGGTATATTCCCAGCCAATGATCAGCAATATGCCGATCATTGAGCCGATAGCTAGTTTAGTCCATTCGGTCAGTCGTCGGTTATAGACGGGGGAACTATAGAGACCAAAGGAGGCAAAGACAGTGATCCATAACGGTACGATGACAAGAAAACTAAAGAAGTAGGTCTGTGCGTAAACGGGTACCAGTAGTGGCCGCGGGTCATTTTGGACACGGATAATATAGGCAATGGTAAAGGCCAGCATTAAGACAAAAATGTCGGCTAGGATAAGAACAAGGCTGTAAAACTTGGTGTTTCGACTAGGCATACCTGTTTAGCAGTATAGCATTTTTCGCTATACTAGTTGGCAGATGAAGAACACACACCTGCTCGCTATTTATCGCATTGGCCTTTTGGTGGTACTATTTGGCGTCGTACTCCACGCACCGCTGTCTGTTTGGCTGTCGAGCTTATGGCCGGACTACACGGAGCTTATCAAGGCATGGAAGGAGATTCTCCTGTTTGGCCTGGCGGTCATCGCGGTGATACTGCTGACAAAAGAGCGGGAATGGCGCAGATTACTGCGTGTTCGTTTGGTACAGTTGAGTATTGGTTTTATTCTCCTCCACTTGCTACTGCTACCGGTATTTTGGCAGGGGCTGGCACCTTCAGTCGCCGGTCTGATGATCGACCTGCGCTTTATCGCTGTCTTTTTATTGTTCTACGCTCTTACCCTACTTGATCCGGGTGCACTACGGAGCTTGGTAAAGACAACAGCTGTCGGCGCGGTCATTATCGTTGGGTTTGGCCTGCTGCAGATTACCGTTTTACCAGACGACTTCCTGGCGCGCTTCGGCTACAGCAAGACGACCATTACCCCATATAGTACTATCGATAAAAACCCCGATTTTGTGCGTATTAATAGCACGACGCGTGGGCCAAATCCGCTCGGCGCGATGAGCGTCGTGTATGTCAGCTTGCTGCTTGCGTGGCTCGTATACCGATGGCGACGACTATCGGTAACCTGGCGACTGTGGACGGCTTCCGGTATCTTCGCGACATTAGCGGTAATGTTTGCTAGCTTTTCGCGTAGCGCCTACATGGCACTTATTGCGAGTATGGGTATCTCCGGTGCGCTCGCTAGTAAAGTTTCTACAAAATATCTTTTCGTGGGGCTGAGCGTTACGGTAGTCGCGGGACTCGCTGGCGTGGGACTACTCGGTTCGAGCGACTGGTTTGCTAATGTGGTGCTACACGAGGATCCCGAGTCAGTTGTCATCGAAAAGTCAAACCCCGCTCACATTGCTTCGCTGGAAGAAGGAGTAAATCGTCTAGCCAAACAGCCACTCGGCGCCGGTATCGGTAGTACGGGATCGGCCGTATTGTATGGAGTGCAGGGTGGTCCGACGATTGAAAACTATTACTTGTTCGTCGCCCACGAAGCTGGCTGGCTTGGCCTCGCTACATTTATGGCGATTGTCATTCTCGTACTTAAAGAACTTTATCACCGCCGGGACTCTTGGCTCGGCGTGGCGCTCTTCGCGAGCGGCATCGGCCTTGCTATTATTGGCTTGTTGCTACCGGTTTGGACTGACGATACGACGTCAATTACTTGGTGGGCACTTGTGGGGGGTATAATAGGGAGTAGTTATGCAAAAAGAACGCGCCAGCAAGAAGCAACAAGAACTACTTAGCTTTGTCGACGGCTTTATAAAGGGTAGCGGCTACGGTCCAAGTTACCGTGAGATTATGCGCGCGCTTGGCTATAAATCAGTGTCAACGGTTGCCGTCCATGTTGAGGGATTGATCACGAAAGGCTACCTACGCCGCAAAGATAATTCTGCCCGTTCGCTTGAAGTCGTGACAACACGTCCAGGCGAAACCTCCCCGAAAAATCCGTTGCCACTCGAAGCTGAACTTCTCGGCTATCTGCAGACAAGAACACTGACACCAGAACAGAAATCAGTAGTGAAAGAAGCGATGCAGCAGCTCGGCTTTACTGAAATCACAAAGGCATTAGAGGAAGAGGTAACGGCCAATGTGGAGTCGCATTAAGCAGTGGTACCGGCGCCGTAATAAGGCGCTTTTCGTGATTGGACTGGTCATTCTAGGTGGCTTTATTGTCGTGCAGCTGTTCTATCCAACCGATCGCTTGCCGCTGTTTGCTTCTATTGACGGGCTTGATGTGAGCGGGTGGAAAAATAAAGATGCAGCGTGGCAGCTCGACCACGGTATGGCTAGCCAAAGAATTGCTGTCAAACTCGGTGACGCTAAAGCCTCTTATGATAAGGCACTTCCTTCCGATATCGGCCTGAAAGTGGAAAATTCATCCCGTCTCGCTACACGTGACTACCCATGGTATCTGCGGCTTGTTCCGACCTCACTGCTCTGGTACGGTTTCGTCCAGCCCGATGGACAGCCGCGCTACGAAACCAACAAAAAAGTGGCAAAATCCTATCTTAACAACAAGCTTGGCAAATCATGCGATATACCCGCGAAAAACGCAACGCTCACCTATAAGGATGATACATTACAGCTTGTGAGCGCTATCAATGGCGGCAAGTGCGACGAGTCGGAAGCGCTGGCATCACTTACGGCAGTCCGTCCACGGCTGGATGCTCCGAGTACCGTGACCATTCCGGTAAAAACCGTCAAACCGAGCGTCAATGACGAACAGGCGACAAAAGTAAAAGAGCAGCTTCTGGCAGTTACTCGTGATGGTGTCATACTCTCCGTCAACGGTAAAGACCAGACGCTTAAACAGGCAGATGTCTTGTCATGGTTGACATTTACATCCAAAGACGATGCCTTACGTTACGATATCAATCAGTCAAAAGCGAATGCCTACCTCACGAAGCATGTCACACCGCTCGTCGCGAAGCCAGCTGGCCAGACAGTTATTACGACGCTGGATTTCACGGTCATGTCACAGAAACTTGGTGCGACTGGACAGACACTTGACCTCACCAAAACACTTGCGAGCATCAAGGCGGTGCTGGAAAGTAAAACATCAGCTGCCAAGACAGCAATCATGTCCGTTTCGCCAAAAGTCGTGTATCAGCGTACCTATACGCACACTAGCCTCGGCATTTCGGCATTGATAACTCACTATGTCGCGGATCACCCGGGTACATTCGGCGTCTCGTTCCAAGAATTGGCAGGCCAGGGTAGAATTGCTCAGTATAACGGCAGCCGAGTCTTTGTGACAGCCAGTACCTATAAGCTTTTTGTCGCTTATGGCACCTTGAAACGGGTCGATGCCGGTACGTGGAAGTGGTCGGATAAAAATATTAACGGCGGCCGAGATCTCGCAACTTGCTTTGACGATATGATCGTGAAGTCTGACAACGAGTGCGCCAAGGCGATGCTTTTAAAGATTGGCTTGTCGACGCTGACGAATGAAATCCAGGCGCTTGGCTTGACCGGCTCGAGCTTTATGCATACGAATATCGAGACGACGCCAAACGATCTGCGCTCATATCTCATCATGCTACAAAATGGTTCGTTACCGATCTCTAGCGCTAGCCGGTCGCGCTTGCTTGATGCCATGAAACGACAAGTCTATCGGCAGGGCATCCCAGCCGGTGCCAGCGGGACGGTGGCAGACAAAGTCGGATTCTTGTGGGCGCTACTCCATGACGCCGCTATCGTCTATTCGCCAAAAGGAACCTATGTACTGGTGGTCATGACCGATAAATCCTCATGGGCAAATATTGCCGACCTGACGCGAAAGATTGAATCACTTCGATAGACATCGGGAGATAGAACTCGGCGTCAGAGTATTTACACCTCTGGAGAAATCAGTTAAAATAGCCTTTGTATCTACGGAAGTAGACGCACCTAATTAACGGTATTCCGGCGTAGCTCAGTGGTAGAGCGGGTCGCTGTCATAGGCAGCCTTCTTGGGTAACCAAGTACGGAAACACAGGGTGAATTGCGGGAAATCTAAGTCCACCTAAGGTGGATATGACAATCCGCAGCCAAGCCAAGATTGGGATAAAGGATCTTGGAAGGTTCAGAGACTAGAGTGTGAGCCCAACAATACTCCCTCACAAGCGCCCTGCTCCATCTTTTTGATGGATGATGAGATAGTCCACGCATCCTCGAAAGAGATGATCACGTGTAACGATTAGGTCGCTGGTTCGAATCCAGCCGCCGGAGCCAAGAGCATAATTTTACAGACTATCCAGTAAGCATTCACGCTACTAGATGGTCTGTTTTTGTTAGTAGCCGTAAGCTATTGAATGTCGGGCTTCATCATTTCGGATAAAACGGTATATACTGTGTTTAAGTGTAACCATTACATGATAAGGAGGTGTTGGAGTGAAGAAGATAAACTTTGACTCAGGAGTCGCTTTATTCACGTCAATGCTGACTCTAATTACTTTTATTATCGCCTTTAATACACCCCCTCTATCTGGGCCGATGTGTAGAGAGGTGGTTTGTTTTCAATATCCATATCTTGATGTCGCCTCCAGGTTTCCAAGAGATTATTACTGGATATTTCCTGCAATAATTATTCTAGTCACCTATATTATCTTGATGACCATTTTAGGTAATCGATCAGAAGAAAAGAAAAAGCTATTCGGACAATTAACTGTAATATTTGCGTCGATTTCCGGCGCTATTTTATTGGTTGCATACTTTACTCAACTGTCAGCCGTGCAGCCAAGTTTACTAAAAAATGAAGCTGATGGAATTTCGCTCATAAGCCAATTTAACCCACATGGAATGTTCATTGCCTTAGAAGAGCTAGGTTACTTGCTTATGAGCGTTTCTTTCTTATTCGCCGGTCTAGCAATGACAGCCAAGACAAAACTCGAGAAGTGGATTAAAAGAGTGTTTGTTGGAGGTTTCGCACTAACTATTATTTCGTTAATCATTATCGTAGGGTTAATGGGATTCAATAAAGAGTATATTTTTGAAATAGCAGCAATTACTGTAACCTGGTTTGCGCTAATAATTAACGGCTTTCTATTATTCAGGTTATTTCACAAGACACGTGCATGATTGAGACGTTTGTTGCAGCTGAACTTGATTACGGTGTAAACTAGTAAAATGAAAAAAATAACATTATCAAAATCCATAATCGTATGGTCTCTATTAATATCAGCGTTAGTGGTTGTGGCTAGTCTGTATGGTCTGCTAGATCCGAGTATCTATAGTAAAGAGACATTGAACTGGGCAACTCAGGCGAAAGGTCAGGATATAGGTAATTTATTGGCTGTACCAATTTTACTAGTCTGCGGCTATATGTATTACAAAGGATCGTTCAAAGCGGCACTTCTGTGGCTGGGAACCTTATTGTATTTAATCTATGCATATGTAGTTTACGCGATGGCAGTTCATTTTAATATGCTATTTTTGGTATATGTTGCAATCCTTGGACTCAGTTCGTACGCTGTTTTATTGACTATCAAAGATATTAGAAGTCGTGAAGGTGTGTATCCGAAGGCATCTGCAAAGAAATTTGCAGCATATACGATTATGTCTATCGGTGTCCTGTTTGGGTTACTTTGGCTTAGTGAAATTATTCCAGCGTTGATTGCTGGTAATGTTCCTAAAGGTGTAGTCGAAGCTGGCCTGTGGGTCAATCCTATTCATGTAATTGATTTATCAGTAGTTCTTCCGGGCTTCATAATCACTGGCTATTATGCTTTGAAGAATAAACCTAATGGGCCGTTTTTTCTTGCTCCATGGCTGACTTTTTCGGTATTAATGGGTCTAAGCATCGTAGCTGCTATGATTCTGATGACAGTGGATGGGGTTAATGCTATCCCGCCGATGGTGATGGTTGCTGCTGTCGTAGTTATGAGTTCTATTGCTCTAACAATATACATTCGAAGAATTACATAATTATTCAAGACCGGTGTGCTGAGCCAAGCAGGAGTAGATGAAGTCAGAACTGTTAATTCAGTTCTGACTTTTTGTATACACGAAAAAGAATTGAAACCAGCACTAAGAAAGAGCAGGGGCTTTCCAGTGGTACAATAATGAGCATGAGTACGACAGAAAACTTACAGACAGATAATCCCGACGTCTTTCTTGTTGAGCCAAATATTGAAAGAGACGCTGCCCTTGGTGTTCAGTGGCTTGAAGGCGAGTTGGGCCGAGCAACACTTACTTCTATGGGTGTGGCTGATCAGGACAATGAGCCTACCACCATGGAGCAAGAACGTAAGCGTGTCAAAGATTTTATTGAGAGACGAGATCAATTTAATTGGATGATTGAGTATCAAAGCAAGGTAGTGGGTTCTGTATGGGTAGACTTAGAACAAGTTGGCAATGTACCCGCTCCAGCTATTCACATAATGATAGGTGATCCTGAGGTACGCGGAAAAGGCGTTGGTTTTGCGGCGAGCAGTAAAGTAATCGAGCACCTACAGGGCTTAGGATTCGAGAACATATACTCAAGACACCTTACTAAAAATGGCGGCGCAAGTAATCTGCTGCAATCACTTGGCTTTACTAATCTAGGAGCACCATATTCAGATGACGATGGTCTTGAATGGCAGAATCTTGTGAGAGCTAGTTATAGCGAAAACACAAAATAATCCGCTTTCACAGCGGGCATAATTCTCTTAATCGTTGTGAGCCAAATAAAGATACCATCGACTCTGATATTTAATGTACCACCAAGGAGTGAGTGGTTTGCAATATTTACCCACAGCCTTGCTAGCCATTACGTACCAGTGACATAGATCACAGGGCAATTTTTAGCACGCGACTATACTCTATAAGAGCACGCTATAAAAATAAAACGGTTCGAAAAAGAGCCTCTATAAAGGTAGGATTATTTAACGTGAGTGAAGCCTTGGTTGAATCTCCCTACGTTCAAGAAACGGTAGCGGAAATGAGGGTAGAGAATGAGTACAATACTCAGGAGCTTGCTTTTCCTAAACTTGACGGCATACTTTTTCCTCTCGTAGTGACAAACGCGGAGGTAGTCGCGCCTTGCCCTTGGATGGGTGGTGCTGAAGTGCCACTCACGGTAGCATTAAATAACTATTGCCAGCCAATGACAGAAGAAAATGCCGACCAGGTGATAGCCGACGTATATGACTTTCTCGCGAACCAGGTCTCTGAAGAAAAAGAGGTGCTGCAAGAGCCCGCAGTCGAAGTATCCCGGGAAGAGAAGAGCGAGCCGGTTGTTGTCGAAGTGAAAAAAGAAAACACGCCGCAAAATGATCTGACACGTTCAGATGAACCACCTAAGAAAGCGGAATCTGTAACGAATAAGAGTAAACCTCTGCAGCAGCCGATCGAAACTGCCATTAAGCCAAAGGCTGAGACTAAGCCGTCAGTTGATAAGAGTGCGGAAAAAGACACCATAGAGCATGAAGAAGCCAAGCAGGTAGTACCAATCCCAGTGGAGGAAACAGATGTTTCGCCGGCTAGGCATGAATCGCCACGATCGACCTCGGGAGTGCACGATGTTGCCCCGGAGCATGAGCACAGAACGGTCGATCGACCAGTCGCTCTCAGTGTAGAGGCAACACCCCAACAGGATGACAACCTTACTGCTACTCAAGATAAGAACCAAGAACTTGTTACAGAATCGATTACTCCTGCCACGACATTGGATCTGGAGATGGACAATCAGAGCGAACCGCTACCTGACTCTAAGGACGATGAGTCATTGCTATATGAGAACAGCGATATAGATCCGGCAGTTCAAGCGCTCGAAAATGAAATCGTGCTTGAGCCGCTGGAGTACTTCAGTCAAACTGCTTCCGAGATGGTACGAGACGATAATGAGATTGAGCCTGTCATTGACGAAAGCATGGCAGAGTCGCTCGATCCAGATCATGAGCTGTTGATACTCGACCAGGACGAGCTTTACTCTTCGGCCGACTGCCAGGAAGTGGTGCAGACCCATTGGGGCGTGGAAGAACTAGAAACGGTGCTTGATGAGGACGCTACCCGCCTCGACTCATTAGTAGAAACAGAACTTGCTATTTCAGAAGTAAATAAACTGTTGCTCAGCCTCAGTGAGCCCTCAGAGAACCCTGATGAAGTAGCGTTCGCGGCTATAGATGAAGAGCATGGCATAAGTGATAATAAAGAAACACCAGAGGAGCTCGAGACAGCATACACTGACCTATCCGATGATATACAGTTTGCCTATGAGATAGAGTCTGCCGACGCAACGATGAGAGGCTTATACGCGGGTTTATCACCTGAGGACGACGCTGACCTATCCGAAATACTTAAAGAAATTGATGAGCCGATAACATACCGTGGCACTCGTGGAACCACTCGGACGTTGACTACTGCTGCAGGTACGCTAAAAACAGCGCTTTATCGAGCAACCGCCATCGGTAGATCAGCTCTTCGCCCGCATATTATTGTTTCGGTGAGATGATGGGAATCTACTGGTTTAAGTCAGGAAGGGGCATCGCTCTAGTCATATTGCATGGCAAGTAAAAGGGGCGTATTTTAGATAGAGAATGAAAAAGCAGATAAAAACATCATTACGTAGATATAACATTTTTGCAGGGTTTATCCACTTAGCACAGGGCATAGCGGTGCTTATGTTGAGTAAAGAGTTCCTTTTGCCGGTGAGTGGTAGCTTTCTTCAATTCAACCCAACCTCCCAAAGCCTTGAACAGACAACGACAACCCTCTTTGATGTCTCGTTGCCCTGGCTCATAGCCTTGTTCTTCTTCTTGTCGGCAGTGGCGCACTTTAGTATCGCCAGCTTCTATAACCGGCAGTACGTCAGATTGCTCGCGCAGGGCATCAACAAAGCCCGCTGGATTGAGTATGCAATTTCGGCGAGCGTCATGATGGTTGCCGTTAGCCTGTTGGTTGGTGTGTATGATTTCATGAGTCTTGTGATGATCTTTAGCCTCGTGGCAATAATGAACCTCATGGGGCTTGTGATGGAAGTTCACAACCAGACGACTAAGAAAACAAATTGGCTTAGCTTCTGGGTAGGTTGTTTGGCAGGAATTATTCCTTGGGCGGTGATTGCATTTTATATGTGGCTCGGTGCCGACCAGGGGGCAAAAGCGCCTGATTTTGTATATTGGATATTCGTATCAATCTTCATTTTCTTTAACTGTTTTGCTGTCAATATGGTGCTGCAATACAAAAAAGTTGGCCCTTGGAAAAATTACCTATATGGTGAATTCATGTATATCCTACTGAGCTTGGTAGCCAAGTCTCTATTGGCCTGGCAGGTATTTGCCGGCACACTGCGTCCGTAGTCGCCAGGTTTCTAAGCCCTTAATCACCATACATTTCCTATTGTACTTCTATATTGGTAATGCTTAGATTAAGCTAAATATAGTAAAGAAAGGGAATCGTATGAAATCACAAAAAGGTTTTGTGCACGTAGTACTTATTATCGGACTAGTAATTGCTTTGGTTGGAGCGCTTGGTTTCATCTACTGGCAGAATTTTATTCGTGAAGACTTAACCTCTGGTAAAGCCGAAACAACACAAAAGTCTGAAAACGCTACGGATCTATATGCCGGATGGCGATCATACGCCAGCGAAGGTAATGGGTATAGCTTAAAGTACCCACAGACTTGGTCGGTAGTGCTGCCACCAGATGGTGATGTGGTGGGTGTTCGCAACTTTGATCCTACTATGAAGTCGGATACAGAAAAAGATGCCGGGACAAATTACCCGAAAGGTTATAAGAATATTGCGATTTATACTTATGCGAATGACGATGCAAGTGACGTGAACTTTCGCAATATGACCGGTGGTCTTACCACGACTGAATTTTATAATAAATTAGGCAATAGTAACGTTAGTACCGGTGCTCTATCCTACGAGCCAACCGACGTACGAGCAATCACAGTAAATGGCATGGCAGCAAAAAGTGCCAAAGCTATCTATACTGAAACAGACGAAGATATCTATGTACTTAAAAATGGGACGCTTTATGAGCTTTCCATTTATCCTTACGGGGGCTCATCTGATAAAACGATAAAGGCGATACTGGATAGCTTCGTAATAGAGTAATGCAAAAATCTGACCGCATTTAAAGCAGCAGTATGGACAGCCAGTAGGTCCCTTTGTTGCGGGCGAGTGTTGTGATTGGCTCCAATGAAGATGATTTGAATGAGTGAGGACGGTGGCGTATAATGCAAATTACAACATAACAAAGGGAGTAGGGGTACGATCATGAATGTACGCTATCTTACAAACAATTTAATCACCGCCTTTCTGGTATTGGTCGAGGTGTTCCTAGGGTTGCGTTTGCTGCTGAAGCTCTTTGGCGCTAATGCCAGCAACGGATTCGTGAACTGGGTATATGAAATGAGTGGCGCTTTGCTCGAGCCGTTTCGCAATATTTTCCCAATCAAAGTGTTTGAAAACACCTATGTTTTTGAGTTCTCGACTTTGTTTGCCATGGTAATGTATGGTGTCGTCGCCTTGCTGCTTGTCGGCTTGCTCGATGCTGTCGCCGGACCGACTGTTCGAAAGATCAAAAAATAACACTGGCTATACACAGACACATACGTAGCTTCTAAGGAGGGGCTGTGATGGTAGAAAAAAGCAAAACAGTAAAAGTTATCAACAATTCCGGCGGCGCGGGCGGCTTCGTGCTGTTTGTCGCTTTTATCGGTGCACTCGTCTACTTCGTGGAACAGGCGGATGGCTTCTGGCAGGTCATTCTAGCGTTTTTACAGGCAATTGTCTGGCCGGCATTTGTTCTCTACCACGTACTGCAAGTTCTTGGCGCTTAGCTCTTTGCGAGTAGCGTGCTGAATCGCTGGCGGTCAAAGCCGAGCACGGTTTCCATACGACCATCGTCAAATTCGATGGTGCTAAACGGTACGCCCATCTGGCCGCTCAGGCGAACCATATTTTGGGCAGCAATTGGATTAGTGTCAACTTTATAGTCGGTATACTCGATTCCTTGTGTGTCGAGCCATCTTTCAAGCTGGACGCAAAACGGACAGGTTCGGGTGGTATAAATGGTTATTTTTGTCATGCAAGTTCTCCTTTCATGCATTGTTGGCAGGTGCCCATGATGGTGAGGCGACCCGAGATTCGGCAATTACCGATACGGGCTTCGAGCAATGGGGTGATATCGTGCATCACATCGGTGTCACGCAGAGCGCCGCATGCCGAGCACATAAAATGATCATGAGGTTTGGTTACGTGGTCGTAGCGAAGTGACCCGTCCGGAGCCGGTGGCGCAAGAGCAATTTGTCCACGGCCAGCCAGTCGCGCGGTAGCTCGGTGAACCGTTGTGGCACTTAGGCCGGGGAAGCTCTCGCGTAGTTCGCGTAGCAATTCAGCATTAGTAGCATGGCCACGCCCAGCGAGGATCGTCTCGATCGCTTGGCAGTATTTTGTCTGACGTGACGGAGCGACTGTATTCATAGTAAAAGTATAGCAATATGTCTTGTTAATGTAAACGATTTACATTAAAATAGTATAAGAATATCACTTAACGACATAAGGAGCTTATGAGTAGCCTATCCTCACGTATTATCATTGACGTTCGCGAGCCGTTTGAATATGCCGGCGGGCACGTCAAAGGGGCATTGAACATCCCCCCAGCACGTCTGATGGCTGGGGCCAAAGAGCTCACGAGCGTGCCAAAAGATACCCAAATCATCCTTTACTGCAAGTCTGGTAGCCGTTCAAATGTCTCGATGCACTTTCTGCGCCAGATGGGTTTTACCAATCTGGTAAATGGCATCAATAAAGACCAAGTAAACGCACGCTACCTATAGCAGCGACTAGGGCAAGCGCTCTTCTTTTAAGACCACCGGTTTATCATGAAGCGGCGTTTGCTGCTTTTGTCGCTCGTTTATTTCGCGCAGGATATCGCGCATCTCCGAGATGGCTTTTTGCATCTGCCATTTGCGCACCAGGCTAACAATCCAAAGGGTCAAAATAATGGCGGTTAAAACGAGCGAAACGATTATTACGAGCATCAAGATACCAGCGAATTGCTGCGTCAACTGATCGGTAATCTGCGTTGGATCGACAGAAGTTGTATCTAGCATAACTACTTTCTAGCTTACACCCCCGACGCAGTAAAAGGAACCCTGAGGCGAGGTGTCGCCTGCTTTTTTCGACACGTAGTATAATAGCATAAGAAGCGTGGTAACTCTTCAAGCAATACTAACAGTACTAAGGTGGGAATGTGGAACCATACAGTGGTCCATTAAACAGTGACGAACTCTACACAATTGATGCCTATTGGCGGGCAGCAAACTATATTTCGGTCGGCCAGATTTATCTGCGCGACAACCCGCTCTTAAAGGAGCCACTACAGCTTGAACACATCAAAAAGATGTTGCTTGGCCACTGGGGTACGACACCAGGGCAAAACTTTATCTATGCTCATCTCAACCGTGCCATTCGTGAGTATGATCTCGATATGATCTACCTGTCCGGCCCCGGACACGGCGGTCCGGCATTGGTCGGAAACGTTTATCTAGAGGGGACGTTCAGCGAATATTATCCGCGGGTGGAGCAAAACGAAGCGGGGCTTAGGAAGTTGTTTCAGATGTTTTCCTATCCAGGCGGGCTATCGAGTCATGTTTCGCCACAGGTTCCTGGCTCGATCCACGAAGGTGGTGAACTCGGCTACAGTTTGAGCCATGCCTTTGGAGCGGTCTTTGATCACCCCGACCTGATCGCTGCTTGTGTGGTAGGTGACGGCGAAGCCGAAACTGGTCCACTTGCGACTGCCTGGCACTCCAATAAGTTCCTCAACCCCCAGACCGATGGAGCGGTACTGCCGATTCTCCACCTCAATGGTTATAAGATCAGTAACCCGACGCTGCTGGCTCGTATTGAGCCAGAAGAGCTTGAACAGTTACTGCGTGGCTACGGCTGGACACCGTATTTCGTTGAAGGCGACGAACCCGAATATATGCATCAGCGGATGGCAGAGATAGTTGATACGGCTATTACCGAAATCAAACAGATCCAGCAGCGCGCGCGTGAGGATGACGATCTGACTCGGCCGCGTTGGCCAATGATTGTGCTGCGGTCGCCGAAGGGCTGGACGGGGCCAAAACAGATCGATGGCAAGCAGATCGAAGGTAATTTCCGCTCGCACCAAGTACCGCTTCTCGTTGATGCGTCTCATTCGGAAAACGTTGAGCTCCTTGAAGCGTGGCTAAAAAGTTATCGACCGGAAGAACTGTTTGACGAAAACGGACGGTTGCTACCAGCCCTTGCCGCATTGGCGCCGAGCGGTAAAAAACGCATGGGAGCGAGTGAGTATGCTAATGGTGGCACCCTGCTGCGTGAGCTGTATCTACCCGATTTCAGAGAGTACGCCATCGAAGTGAAAGAGCGCAGTGAATGCAGTGATGGCAATATGCACGTACTAGGGCCGTACCTGCGCGATGTTGTGCGTTACAACCAAGAACATCACAATTTCCGGATTTTTGCTCCTGATGAAACCATATCGAACCGACTTGAGGCCGTCTTTGAGGCAACCAATCGCCAGTGGGACGCGCGCACAAAAACACATGACGAATTCCTAGCGCCGAGCGGTGCAGTGCTCGACGCAATGCTCAGCGAGCACCAAGCCGAGGGCTGGCTGGAAGGCTATCTGCTAACCGGCCGACACGGTATTATCCATAGCTACGAAGCATTCATTCGGATTGTTGACTCAATGGTTAACCAGCACGCCAAGTGGCTGAAGATGTGCTCGGAGCTGCCGTGGCGGCACGACATTGCCTCGCTCAATTATCTGCTGACTTCGCATGTCTGGCGCCAGGATCACAACGGATTTACCCACCAGGATCCGGGCTTCATTGACCACTTGCTCAACAAAAAAGCCTCGGTAGCACGTATTTACCTGCCGCCGGATGCGAATAGTCTGTTGTCGGTGATGGACCATTGTCTAAAGAGTCGCAACTACATCAATCTGACGATTACCGGCAAGCACGACGGACCGCAGTGGCTCAGTATGGAAGAAGCAATCGACCATTGTACCGAAGGTGTTGGTGTCTGGCAGTGGGCGAGTAATGACGAAGGAGTTGAACCTGATGTTGTCATGGCCTGCGCTGGTGACGTGCCGACGCTTGAAACGTTGGCAGCAGCTTCTATTCTGCGCCAGTATTTACCTGACTTAAAAGTCCGTGTCGTCAATGTCGTCGACCTGATGCGTCTACAGCCCGACACCGAACATCCACACGGTCTGAGCGACCCGGATTACGACACATTGTTTACGAAGGATAAAGAGATTATCTTTGCCTTTCACGGCTACCCATGGGTCGTACACCGGTTGACGTACCGCCGTACTAATCGCAAGCTTCATGTGCGTGGTTACAAGGAAGAGGGAACGATCACGACGGCTTTTGACATGACGGTACGTAACGACCTCGATCGTTTCCACTTGGTGATGGACGTGATCGAGCGGCTCGGACTAGAAGACGATAAGGCTCGGGGTCTCAAGGAACTGATGGAGAAAAAACTGGTCGAGCACAGCTACTACATCACAGAACATGGCGAAGACATGCCCGAAGTTGTCGACTGGCGCTGGCCTGCAGCCAACAATACCTAGATGGATTGATTTGCATTTTCGTCCTCATTAATAGGACTCATCAGTATAACTCGTTAGTTATAGAATGCGAGTCTCGACGGGGGAGGCGGAGAGATAGTGACTACCTCGATCCGCGCTCCACCCGCCAAGACAGGGTGCGCCGCCAGCTACCACTGCGACCGTGCCCCGAGGGCAAGGATAGTGATGACAGTGGCGCTGAGCAGGCCAGCAACAAGCCAGCCGACTTTTTGCCACCCCGAGCTAGCGACAATATTGCCGATCGTCAGTGCGATGATGCAGAGGATGGCAACGACAGAGATCAACTCTGTCCACACAATCGGGTTCATGATCCCCCCTAAGGACTCGACGTCGTGTGTCGTAACATTCTACAATGAAGTTGTACATATGTCAATATAGCATCGGACACAGTCTCCATTTCATACTTGACATACTTTTCATACTTTTGCTACACTAACTACATATGGGAAATCCGCTCCACGATAGAAAACTTTATGGCACCGCGACCGTTGGTACAAAAGGACAGATTGTTATTCCTTCCGATGCACGCGAGGAGCTCAATATCCAGCCGGGCGACCGGTTGTATGTGGTGTGCGGTATGGACGGCGCGGGCCTTGTGCTTATCAAAGAGGAAAAACTGGCCGAGATGATCGATAAGATCACCGCTCATGCCGAAGCCTTTCGCTCTCTCCAGCGACAAACCAACGATAACAAACAGTAAGGAACCCTTTTCATGCATCACCACCTCAGCCTTCGCGGCAAGCTGATTATTATGCTTTCGGTCATGGCCAGCCTGTTTTTGGTGGCGCTCGACCAGACCATTGTCGCTACCGCACTCGGCAAAATCGTCGAGGATTTTAACGCTTTTGATCAGCTGAGCTGGATCGTCACAGCGTATCTGCTAACGACGACGGTGACGGTGCCGATCGCTGGTAAATTATCCGACTTGTTTGGCCGTCGTACCATTCTGCTAATTGGTGTAGCGATCTTTGGTCTCGGCTCGTTCTTAAGCGGCGCCGCGCCCGATATTACGGCACTTATTCTGGCTCGCGCTGTCCAGGGTATTGGTGGCGGTATCATTACGGCCAATGCCTTTACGATCGTCGGCGACTTGTTTGCAGCGCGTGAGCGCGGTAAATGGCAGGGATTGATCGGAGCAGTTTTTGGTATCTCATCGGTCATCGGGCCACTACTGGGCGGCTGGTTGACCGACGGCCAGCCGCTGTTTGGTCTGACGACTGATTGGCGCTGGACGTTCTTTATCAACGTACCAGTAGCACTAGCCGCTTTTGCATTGATCGCCATCTTTAGCCCGAGCCTGAGGCATGAGGCAAAGCCAAAAATCGACTATATTGGTGCCGCGCTACTGACGGTCGCGCTGGCCACACTGGTGCTTGCGGTTGATAACACCGAGCAGATATTCGGCAGCCTGATGGATCAGTTCAGCCTATCGCTCACCGGTATGCGCGTCATCATGGGGGCGATCGTAGCACTCAGTGCTGGACTATTTATCTACTTTGAGCGAAAGGCCGACCAGCCGATCCTGCCGCTTCGTTTTTTTGAGAATAAAAACTTCGTACTTGTCATGGCGATTGCTACACTGTTTGGCGCCGGCTTCATGGGTTCGATCATCTATTTGACGCAGTTTAACCAGCAGGTTTTTGGCGCCTCGCCGACTGATTCTGGCCTGATGTTGCTACCGATGGTCGGCGGTATCATGGTGGCTAGTATCGGCTCGGGGCAGATCATTTCCCGGATTGGCCGCTACAAGATATTCATGCAGGTTGGTATCGTCATCGCCACGGCGATGATCGCTCTTCTAGCGACGCTGACACCGGAGTCGCCCTACTGGCACGAAGCAATCATGATGGCGCTGGTCGGCTTTGGGCTTGGGTTTGTTATGCCGGTCATGAATGTGGCGGTACAAAATGAGTTTGAGCAGCGGGACCTTGGTGCCGCGACCAGCTCAATCCAGCTCTTCAGAGGCCTCGGCTCGACGATCGGTATCGCGCTGTTTGGCGCTATGCTGACTAGTGGTATCGCGCTGCATCTAACGAACGTACAGAATGACCCGTACGTTAAGATGATTGCTCAGAATTCCGAGGCGAAAGAGATCGGCGACTTTAGTAATGCCAATACACTTCTGACACTCAACACGCCCGACGTCAAAGATAAAATCACGGACGGGTTTAACGAAGGCGTTGCCAACATGCCAGCGCCAGCTAAAACACAGGCTGAAAAGGCCTTTCATAAAAACCAAGACGAGTACGCTAGTAGGGTTACGCATGCCTTTAGTAAGTCACTCCGCTCAATCTTTGTGACATCGGCTATCCTGATGCTCATCGCCGCTGTACTGGTCTTTATGCTGAAGGAACGTGAACTCAAAAAAGCGCTTCCGACCGCCACCCCCGGCGAAGCATAGTAAACATAAGTTGAATACGCTATACTCTAGATTGATATGTTAGCGTATTATGCCAAGCGCTCACCGGGTGAGGATTTTGAACGAATCACGACGCCATTAAAAAGCGGGGTGTGGGTCGACGGGTCAAATTTGAGTGATCAGGAAATAAATTCACTCATCGCGACTTACGAACTGAACGCCAATATCGTCTATGACGTACGCGATAAAGGGGAGTTACCGCGACTCGAGTTTTCCGGCTCTGATCTTTATGTCTTTCTTCGTACACCGCGTCTTGCCAAATCAGGGCGGGTGAGTGCTTTGCCACTGCTCTGTGTGCTGCACGATGGTTTCTTTTTGACACTTTCTATCGGTGAGACCCTGGAGCCAGAAACGGTTGCGCTCTCGACACTACCGATCACAACTGGCCATACCCAGACCTTGCTGCTAGGGGTGATGGCTGCTAGTGTTGCAAAGTTTGAGGAGATGCTACAACATACCTCGCGCAGTATTGCTGATACCGCCAACCGTCTCAAGACACACGAGATTACCAACCATGATTTTATCCACTTCGTGACCGTAGAGTCTAACTTAAATCTGTGTCGTATGAACCTGGAGGCAATCCTAGTGGTGACGCGTCGGTTGCATGAAAACAGTCACGACACTTTTGTGGCGGGTAGTCTGGAGGCACTCGATGATATTGCGCTGCATATCCAGCAGCTACTCGTTTCAATCGAAAGCTACGCCCAGAGCGTCGCCAGTATCCGTAACGCCTACAGTACGGTGGCAAACAATACCTTAAACCAACGCATGAAAACCCTGACGGTCATTACGGTATTGATTACCTTACCAAATGTTTTCTTTGGTATGTATGGCATGAACGTTAGCTTGCCGTATGCGCATGAATCGTGGGGCTATGGGGTGATTATTGGAACAGCGATCGTCATGACCGTACTGGTGTATGTTATCGCTAAACGACTAAAAATCTTTTAACTATGAAAATATGCTATCACCCCTGTTGATAGAGGGAGTGCTTATGGGACGCGTCTTGACTGCCTAGGGTATTTTTGCTAAGATAATCTTTGTGTCTCTCGAGCGCAACCAACAAACATGCGAACATTTACATGATAAAGCGCCGACACAAGGAGCATAAACTACATGCCAATCGCAATCGATTTTGCCCCCTCGCGGAGCAAAAAGATCGCAGTGGATGTGGTGCCTGCCGAATGGCAAAAGTATATTGAGCAGTAAAAGACTACTCGACTCGTAGGAGGCCCCCGCTTCCTACATCCCCTAAAAACGAAAATCACCCCAAGGCACCGGGGTGATTTTTTATTGACCGCCAAGGCTACTCGTTGTTATCGGCTACCTTGACTCCTTGGGCATCGAGTTCTGCCTTGATGGCAGCTTCCAGCTTTTCGGCGCTCGGGAAGTTGTTGCTGTCCATCTTCTTGCCGTTCATATAGACAGTTGGCGTACCATCTACCTTATCTTTGGCGCCAAGCGCTTGGTCGAAGCTGATCTTTTGGTTGATGACACTACTCTTATCGGTGAGTGTTTCCTCGAACTTGCTACTATCGATACCAATGGTTTGTGCATAGCGCTTGAATATCGAAGCGCGCTCTGAGGTGGAGCTACCCGACCACTCATCCTGGTTTTCGTAGAGCAGGCTGTACATCTCCCAGTATTTACCCTCGAAACCGGCGGCTTCGGCAGCAGCTGCAGCAGCACGAGCATTCGGGTGTGCGTTTGTCAGGGGAAAATTACGGAAAATAAAGGCGATGTAGTCTTTATACTTTTCAGTCGCTGTCGTCATATTGGGATACAGGGAAGCACAGCCAGGGCACTGATAGTCGCCGTATTCGATAATCACCACTTTGGCGTCTTTATTGCCAAAGATATGGTCGCCGATGTTGCCCGAGACGTCACGAGCCGGTTGAATGGCGCTCGTATCGATCTTCGAGACGTCAGCCCGATCCTTTTGTGACCAAACCACTAAACCACCAAATAACACGACGCAAACTGCCACGAAAATAATCCACGCTTTCGTGCTCATTTATCTGTACCTCCTTATTCTCATTCCTACCTAGTATACGCCGTGACGGGCTGTCTTCACAAGCCAGTCTGCGCTACAATGTGGACAGGATGGATACGGTACTTCTGCTCACACTTTTGTTGTTTGTCGCCTTACGGGTAGCCATGGTGGCGATCGTGCCGCCGGTACCGAGTAAAAGTCGCTTTGAGCTTCAGCGCTTGGCCGAGATAGGCGATGAGTGGGCAAAACGTCGCCGCCGCCGGCTACGCTTTTGGAAAGACATCATCTCTCTGGCTCGTCTTGTTGATTCGCTGCTACTCATCGCGGTATTACTGATCGCAATTACTTTATTTGGCTGGATAGTTGGTGTCTTGGTAGGAGTAGCTACGTTGCCAGTTGCTGGACTCCTCGCTCGGACAACGCTTATACAAAAACGCGTTCGTCAAGTGTATCGTAAGGCGGAAGCAGGCCTATTGGGCTTTATAGCTCGGCATCAGAAAGTGCTGTGGTGGCTACGCCTTCCCGTACCCGAACTACTAATGCCGCCGCTTCACTCCAAGGCTGAGCTCGAACACCTAGTCGAGACATCGCATGATGCGTTTACGGCGGAGGAGAAGACGACGCTGCTCCACAGTATTCGCTTCACGGAAAAACGGGTAAAAGACTCAATGACGCTTCGTCCGCTAATCGAGACCGTCAAAAAAAGCGAAATCTTAGGTCCGCTGGTGCTTGACGGCCTCCATAAGACTGGCCATAGCTGTTTTCCTGTTACCTATGGCACTATTGACCAAGTCGTCGGTGTGCTGTATCTTGCCGATGTACTGACGATCGATACATCACGCAAGCACACCGCGCTCGTCGAAACGGCGATGGACAAGCGTGTACTGTATATCCATCAGGATAGATCGCTGGTTGAAGCGCTCAGTATTTTGCTGGAGGCGCACCGTCATGTGCTGATTGTGGCCGATGACGAGGGCAAAACGGCCGGTTTGTTGACGCTTGGTGACATCATCAAGGCGCTGTTTGGCTACCGATTGACACACCAGCACTACGAGTCTAACGACCAAAGCGCTGCGACCGATCGACGCTAGTTGTCGGGCTGGGTAAGCTTACGCTGACGACGATACCAGCGCCGTCGTATTTTCTCTGCATTCACGTGGCCTTTATTGAAGTATCGTCGGCCAGTCCATTTATGGGCTTCAATGATTACGATTGGAAATACGAACGCGATGAAGGTAACGATCAGAATATGCTCAAGGGAAACCGGGGCTACGTGTAGCAGGTTGCCTAGAGGCGTCCATAGTGCCATCGCCTGGAGGGTAATTGCCGCCAGCAGGCCGATATAAAAAGGCAGGCTTATGCGACGTATGCGACGAAAGATTGACTCGTAGTCACTACGGTAGTTAAGCGCGCTTGCCCATTGCATCACCACCAGAGCGTGGAAGGCAAGCGTACGAGCGTATTCTTGTTCAAATAGACGAAGGCTTACGAGGTAAATCAGTATTGTTGTAACGGCCATCACGCCGGCAACCAGCGCAATTCTTGATAACATAAATTTACTAAAGAGGGGAGCGTTGGCGGCTTGTGGCCGCACGTTCATATTGTGCCTTTCGCCGGGTTCAAGTCCCAGCGGGATTACCATGCTCGAGTCGGTGACAAGATTTACCCACAGAATCTGTACGGCGACGAGCGGTACGGGTACACCAAGAAGGAGTGCTCCAAATGCGACGAGCACTTCCCCCGTATTGGTTGAAAGTAAGTAGGCGACCATACGCTTGATATTGGCGTAGACGGTTCGCCCCTCATGGACTGCATTAACAATAGATCTGAAGTTATCGTCGAGAAGAATAATGTCACCGGCATCCTTGGCGATACTTGATCCACTTCCCATAGCAACACCGACGTTGGCACTGACAAGAGCCGGTACATCATTGACGCCATCACCGGTCATGGCGGTGATATTATCTTTTTTCAATATCTCGAGGATACGATACTTATTTTCCGGCACCACTCGAGAAAATACTCGTATGTCTGTTATCGCCGCTTTCAATTCATCATCACTCATTGCCGTCATTTTACGACTGTCGAATACCTGATCTTGGCGTTCTATAATGCCGAGCTCTTTTCCGATGTGCAGCGCTGTATCGAAGTGGTCGCCGGTAATCATGTAGACTTGGATGCCGGCGCGCATTGCTGTGTTGATAGCTCGCTTTGCCTCAGGCCTCAGGATGTCAGCTACAGCGATGAAGCCGTCGAATTCAAAACGTACGCTTTTTGGTAAATCTTCAAATGACTCGATCGGTTGTTCTAGAGTGGTGTGGGCAAGGCCGATGACTCTGAAGCCATTCGAAGCAAAGCGGTGAAGCTGGCTATAAGCCTCAGCATGGGCTGCCGCGCTGAGAGCGCAGGCGTCCAAGATCTTTTCAGGCGCTCCTTTAACCCAAAGTTCGTACGTCTCCTTTTTTTCGTAGAGGTTGCCACTCATTGCTGCCGTTTGATCAAAGGGTAGCGTAAATAGTGGTGTTTCTGGAGTCCTTTGCTCACCCACGTATTCGTACATCGCACTATCGAGCGGGTCGTGTGTTTTTGACTTAGACTGCGTGATAGTGCGGAGTACGGCTTGGTCGGTCGCAGTGGTTTTATCGTGGAAGTTCCATATGTCTTGGACGGTCAACTTATTCTTTGTTAACGTGCCGGTTTTATCAGTTGCAATGACGGTAAGGATTCCGACACTCTCGATTGCTCGCATCGTCTTTACGAGGGCGTTTTTTCGTGCCATTCGTCGCATCCCAAGCACTAGCACTACCGCGGTAGCGATAGGTAGGCTTTCCGGAATTGCACTGACCGACAGGGCGAGGACGTACCGTATAGCTTCACTAAATTCCATACCTCGATAGAGTGCAAGCGAAAATGCAACAACGGCGATAGCGCCGATAACACGGATAATGATGCTGATGAGACGGTCAATCTTTTTCTGTACGGGGCTTTGTTCACTCGCGCCGGCGGTTAGCCCCGCTAGTTTGCCAAACTCGGTATCATTACCAGTAGCGATAACTAAAGCGGTTGCTTGACCGCCAACCACGAATGATCCTTGAAAGATCATATTTGACTGCTCGTATACTTCTTTATTGTCCGGCAGTTCCTCTGTCTGCTTTTCGATCGGCAATGATTCCCCGGTAAGCTGCGATTCGTCCACCCGAAATGAGCTGACACTCAGGAGTCGACTATCGGCAGGGATTTTTTCGCCTTCCTCAATAAGGAGAATGTCGCCCGGCACCAGGTCGGAAGCATCAACTTGCTGCGTTGTGCCGTCGCGGATCACGTCGACGATATGCGCGTCCTTTTTTTGCAGCGACCGAAGAATACGTTCGGTCGAGATGCGCTGGATGTAGTAGATGGTTGCACTGACCATCATGATCGCTGCGATCAAACTAGCCTCTATGTAGGAGCGCTGGAACAAGCTGACAGCAGTGGCAATAAACAGGACAAACATAAAGATGTTTGCGAACGGTTCAAGGATTTTTCGCCAGAGCGGTTCGCCCTTGACGATGATCTCATTACGGCCGTATTCGGCTTGGCGCTCGCTTATGCTCGTTGCGGCTAAGCCATGGACGACATCTGAGTTGAGTTCAGTGAGGCACTGGTTGATCGTTTTTGTGTAAAAAAGCATATGATTATAGTATAACAAAGCCCCATCCCTTCACGAAGGTAGCGGCTCAGTAGTGATATAATGAACGAGTATGAAAAGAACATTAATCAGAGAGCTTCCTCAATATATCGACCAAACGGTAACGATCGAAGGTTGGCTGCACAAAAAGCGCCTGCTCGGCGGCCTCAACTTTTTGACGCTACGCGACCGTACCGGTATCGCCCAGAACTTGCTCGAAGATAAAGACGAACTAGAAAAGTTACGTGGCATGCAGGTTGGTACAGTGCTAAAGTTCACCGGGGTAGTTGTCGCCGACGAGCGTGCACCCGGTGGGGCAGAGTTACACGACGTCACCGTCGAGGTGATGAGTCCGGTGACGGAAGAGCCACCGATCGAAGTCGATAAGCCGATCTCGCATAAGTCAGAAAACCTCGATACACTCTTTGAGTACCGCGTGCTCAATGTTCGCAACCTGCAGGAGCAAAAGATATTCAAGATCCGGGCGGCACTGACGCAGGCACTGCGCGAGTTTTTGATCAAAAATGAATTTATGGAAATTGACACGCCAAAACTTCTCGCCGAACCGACCGAGGGCGGTGCCGAAGTTTTCAAACTTGACTATTTTGGCAAGACGGCGACGCTTGCTCAAAGTCCACAGTTCTATAAGCAAATTATGGTTGGGGCTTACGAGCGGGTCTTTGAAATCGGGCATAGTTATCGCGCCGAACCGAGTGCCACCACGCGTCACTTAACCGAGCTGACCATGCTTGATATTGAGATGGGCTTTGTCGAGAGCCACCAGGAAGTTATGGATATGGTGGCTGGAATGACCAAGTATGCGCTGACGAAGATATATGAGAGTTACGCGGGTGACTTAAAAAGCTTCAATGCACCCGAGTTGAAGTTGACGGATGCAGTGCCGAAATTCACCATTGCCCAGATCCACGAAATGTATTCTCGAAGCACCGGCACCGACACGACAAACGAGAAGGACTTGATTCCTGACGAAGAGCGTTGGATCGCCGACTATGCGCGCAAGGAACTTGGCAGTGACCTGGTGTATGCAACTGATTTTCCGGCTGAAGCCGGCAAGTTTTACCACAAGTTTAAAGAGGGCGGTACGGTGGCTTGGGCTGACCTATTATTCCGCGGCCTCGAAATCGCCACGGTGCCACTGCGCGAAAACAACTATGAGAAGATGATTGAGCAGATGACAAATGCCGGTCTCGATGTTTCGCACGAAGGCTTCAAATATTATTTGCAGGCTTTCAAATATGGCTTGCCGCAACACGGCGGCTGTGGTTTTGGGATCGACCGACTGGCTCAAAAAACCATTGGCCTGGCGAACGTCAAAGAAGCGACCCTCTTTCCGCGTGACCTTAACCGCCTGACGCCGTAGCGGATGAGAACCACCTCAATCCTTTATATCCCCGGACTTGGCGGTCGCCATGATGGTCTTCGTCGTGTAGCCCTAAAGTCTTGGCGTATCTTTGGAGCGAGAGCACAGCTCATACCCATGAATTGGTACGATGGAAAGCCGCTTGAGGAGAAGATGGCACGAGTCAAAAAAATCCTTGAGAAGATGGACGGTCCGGTGGCAATTATTGGTGAAAGTGCCGGTGCTACCGTTGCGTTACTGGCTGCTGCTGAGTATAAAAACGTACATACGCTCATCACCATTTGTGGCGTTGCCCAGCCAACGACGCCGATATCACCGTACCTACAGCACAGAGCGCCCGCGCTTCCCGAAGCCGTCAAGCGGCTCGATAGTCTATCGTTTGCCTCGTCGCTTTCTATTCATAGCCTTCGTAGCTGGTATGATCCGGTCGTCGGCAAAAAATACTCGGTTGCTCCGGCCGCAACGGTTCACACACTCCTTGTGCCAGGCCATTTATTTACCATTCTATGCTGTCTCACGGTGCTCTCATGGTATGTTATCCGGCTGGTGCGCGACAAAGAGCATCTTTTACCTCTATAAAAGTAATGCTACAATAGATATATAACTTGCAAGGAGATAAACCAATGGGAAAATTTTTTAAAGTAGTCGCCGCAACCATCGCCGGATTTGTTGCTGGCGTTCTAGTAGCGCCAAAGAGCGGCAAAGAAACTCGTGAAGACTTAAAGAAAAAGGCGGCCGAGGCAAAAGCCAAGGCCGATGTAAAGGCTGCGCAGGTAAAACAAGCGACCCGTGAGGGTGCTGCTTCGGTCAAGTCCGGGGCGAGTAAAGTCGAAAAAGAAGCAAAAGGGATGGCCAAGAGCGCTCGCGACTCTGGTGTTGTTATGCGTGACGAGGCTGGACGCCTCGGCGAAGAAGCCAAAGTTCGAGCTGGCCGCGTGGCTGAAGACGCCAAAGAGACGGCCGATGAAGTGCGTGGCAGTTTCAAACGGAACGTTAAATAGCTTCCCCTTTCTTTGTTAGTCAAAAGAAAGCCTCTAGCTCTTTCAGCTGAAAGAACTAGTATAGTTTGCAAAAATAGAAAGTTAAATTTCTAGAGGTTTCACTAAACGCTCATAATGAGCGCCAACTTTTTCGGCGTACATTGATGCATAGCGGTCGGGTACGCTTTTGCCGACTTCGCTCAATATGGCATCGTGGGTTGGAAAGGCAATTACTGGCTTGATAGTGGTAAGAAAGTCGAGCGTTTCGCTGGCTTTTAACCATGGCGCGCTGACAGGAAGTGCCAGCACTTTGACTGGCCTGCCGGGGTTCGTGAATGAATCGCCAGGGTAATAAACGGTGTCATCAATCATGACGCCGAGATTGGCAACAACAGGGAGGTCAGGGTGTATAGTGGCGTGTTCACCGCCAAAGAATTCGAGGTGGAATGGCCCAGCGCTAATGCCGCTGCCAGTCATGACGGCTTGCGTAGGTAGAGTGTCGCCCAATTGTTGCGTAATCGATTCATGAGCGTAAATCTTTGCTTCCGGATTGTGCGCGATTAGTGCGCCTAGTGCGTTCGGATCAAAATGGTCGGGGTGTTCATGCGTCACCACGATAGCGACCACATTTTCTGGTGCACCGAGATTGGTTGTCCATACGCCAGGGTCAATAACCAATAACTTACCATATTTTTCTAGGGTGAAACAGGCGTGTTCGTACTTGGTGAGTATCATAATTACCTCCTCTTATAATTATACGCTTCAAATGAAAACGGACCCACTGATGGGACTAACTCGGCTGACTTAGTGTCAACAGCGAATCCGTTTCCATGCATCAGTGGGCCCTTATCGAACCCGGGAGCTTTGCAGTTCTTCTAGCACGATTGTGCGAATATAGCTCCTGAGAAGCCAGGCGCTCTCAGTAAAAAGCGTCTTGATCGCCCAGTAGACGCCATACAGCAGACATCCAATTGCAGCGAAACCTAGACCATCCAAGAAGAGTGCCGGCTGTGCGATAAATTGGACGGTAATCGCTGTCCACAGCAGTAACACTGCTGTTTTTCCAGGGCGTGTACAAAGCCATCTCTCGGCTCTATCTAAGAGACTCTTCATCTCTTTCCTTCCGCTAGAAGTTCGATACGGCCAATCAAGCCGCATATTTATATTATAACATTCAAAAATTTATATGTCAATGTTTGCTATACTTATGACCATGAATACTGTCGTTATTTTACGTGGTCCATCGGGTGTCGGAAAATCAACCATCTCGCAGATTATACAAGAGAAGTGTGGGCCGAATTGGACGGTAATTGATGTTGATAAGCTCAAACACTACATGCCGCTCAAAGAAGGTAAAACAAACAGAGCTGAACGGACTGAGATTGCGCATGATGTTGCTCAGTACTTCACCAAGGCTATGTATGATAAAGGCTATAACGTAATTCTTGAAGAAATGTATCGAAAAGATCATAACGACCGAATCGTACGATTCCTTAGGGAGAATGACATGCGTTACATAAAAGTTTTTTTATCAGCGCCTCTTGAAGACGTATTACAGCGAAGTAGTAGTCGGCAAGAGAAAAACGTACCAGAGTCAGAAATACGGCGGTTATATGAAGAAACTCAACCGTATCCTGATGATTTATTAATTGATACCTCAAAGCATTCAAGTGAAGAGGCCGCCAACTTGATCGTTCAGCAACTTAAGTCTATTTGAGTTTAGGCACTACTGTTGAAATACTTTTCAAATTCTTTTCTGGCCTTGCTGATTTTCGGCGCAATGACAACCGAACAGTACCCATTAGCTGGATTTTTCGAGAAATAATCTTGGTGCTCAGGCTCGGCCTCATAGAAGGCTGGCAGCTCTACGATTTCTGTCACGATTGGCTTGTCCCAATTTCTCTGAGCTCGTTTCGCGGCCGCTTCAAATTCATTTTTTTGCGCATCGTTTTCATAAAACATTGCCGAGCGATACTGTGGACCTTCATCAGCGCCTTGCTTATTGAGCGAGGTCGGGTCGTGGATTAAAAAGAAGATGTCGAGGATCGTTTCTTTCGGAATAACAGCCTCATCAAAGATAATCTGCACCGACTCAGCGTGGTCGGTTTTACCTGAGGCAACACGGTAATAATCAGCACCTTCTTCCGCGCCACCAGCATAGCCGCAGATTGATCTCTCTACACCTTTAAGTCGCCTGAATACGGCATCTAGGCACCAAAAGCATCCACCAGCTAACGTATATGTTGTCATATATCTATTATAGTCCAGAGGGGTCATGCTACACTATAAGCATATGCGTAAACAAGTCGGCTTCACTATCGTTGAGCTCCTCGTTGTGATCGTCGTGATTGCTATTCTGGCCGCCATCACCATCGTGGCATATAACGGGATTCAGCAGCGGTCGCGAGATGCCATCCGGGTCTCAGATTTAAAAGGCGTCCAAAAGGCGCTCGAGTTGTTCAATGTAGACCAGGGTCGCTATCCTGCAACCCCCGGTGGTCCTACCTGGGATGACCACTGGGGGTATCTGCAAGAATGTATAAAGGCTGGTACGAATTGCGGTTTTACAACAAGCAATTATAAAGCAGTTGCATCGAGTGTGCCGAATGACCCACAGGATAACCCAAGCACATCAAGTGATAGCGACCCAACTTATTATTTTGGATACGGTAGTGGTAGCGCTGGCTCCGATCGTTATATTCTTCGCGGGCGGCTTGAGTCATCAAGCGATGCAGCATTAACGAACGATGCTGACGGGGATTACCGCGCTGCGGGTGATAACGGCTGCGCAGATCCATGGTACTGTATAAAATACAATGTGCCGGTGTCATTCTAATTTAGATTTATGCTTAGAACCAAACTCTGTGATCTAGTCGTGCAGCAAGGACGCGAGCTCTACCGCGACATGCCGTAGCGTGATGATCACGGCTGTACTATGTGCTGGGCAGTCATGTCAAGGTTCAACCTTGACATGACTTTCTCAAGCAACCAAGAACCAACTTGACCCTTTTTGCTTCGTTTCTGGTCAAGCTGAAGGGAAGGTTTATTTACTACTTTGGCAAGTCAAAGTAGATCTGCTTGGTTCTATCCAAAAGAATCATTAAAATTCATTTGACCAAATAGCTTCCAACTTTCATACTGTAAAAGAGTGAAATATATGCTTGGACTGTTGCTCGTTGCTTCAATTGTCGGTATTGCTCTTGTGAGCCAACCGGCACATGCTGAAATTGTGATTACTGAGGCACAAATGGAGCGCATACGAAACACCTGCATCGAGAACCAAGCGACCCTCAATCGCCTGCACCAAACCGATGCCTTTCTTCGTAACGATCGGGGAAATCTGTACCGTACGATCAGCGACAAATTGATGGTACCGTTTAATCGTCGCCTGGCATCCAATCAACTCGACGGTAGCAAGTTCCTCACTATCACAGCGGACTATAACAAGGCATATACCAAATTCTACGATGCCTATATCGAATATGATAATGCGATGGTGAAGGCTGCTTGCGGTGGACTGCGTCAAGCAGCCGGTCTCCTTTTATAATGCACTACTTGAGGCACGTGCCAAGCGTGTCGCACTCAGTAGTGTTAACCAAGTGATAACCGGCCTCATCAAGGAATACCAAGCAACCTTTACTACGTTTAAAGCGTCGTTTCTAAAGGAGAGCTCACTATAATGGACGAGATTCATCATGAGTCAGTTGCTGTAAGTCACATAAAGCGGCATCAGTTCGTTAGCCTCATTGCCGGGGCAATCAGTATTTCGCTTTTTCTGGTATTTGTTGCACTTAGTTTGTACCAGACCAGTGGTACAATCCAGCTTGATTTGAGTCGGCCGGGCTATGCTGCGGCAAGGGAAGAAGCTATTAAAGATAACCAGCCATTTACCGGATTCTCGCCAGATGGGAAGATCGATGCCAAAGCACTCGATGAATTCGAGGCTATGTACACTGATAAAGCCACTGATGCCACGTCGGTCAATGCCTACTCGGGTGATGCGTTGAGCGACCAGGCATTACGACTCACCACCAACTAACTATGCGATTATTCCACGACCTCCAATCACCAGAGCTTATTGCCATACTCAAGCGTGGCGGTATCGGCATACTTAGAACCGATACGCTCTACGGTGTCGTCGCATGTGCCGACGATGAAACGGCTGTCAATCGCGTGTATGAGCTAAGAAGCGTGACTATAAGAAGTCGCCCATCGTGTTAATTGCCTCACGTGATCAATTGTGGGACACGCCACCTCAGGCTGCGGAAGCACTACTGCTCGAGGCTTGGCCGGGTCCGGTCAGCATTATTTTACCGTCTTCTCGGGCGCCGTTCTGGATTCGGCGCGACAACGCTTCGGTAGCATACCGACTACCAGCTCATAGACAACTACAGCGACTGATAAGAGATACTGGTTCGCTCATCGCACCAAGCGCTAACCCGGAAGGGCAACCACCGGCTATGACAATCGCAAAAGCCCGTGATTATTTCGGTGATGCGGTCGACTTTTATGTCGATGGGGGAGCGGTTGAAAATCCTACACCATCACGACTTATCAAGATGAGTGACGATGGCCACACGGAATTCCTGCGATGAGCGGGCAAATCAATCCGGATGACTTCATTATCACGCGTAAGCGCAAGAAATATAAATTTGCCAAATTCTCCAATTCACCGCTGTGTTTTGAGTTCGAGGAATGGAAGAAGCAGCCCGCCGACGTCATCGAGCTCGGTGCCGGTACCGCCTTATTTTTAGTCGAGCTTGCCAGTAAGTATCCCAAGAAATCCTTTGTGGCAGTCGATGTAAAAGCCGATCGACTACAGAAAGGTGCGTACGAAGCAGCGGAGCGAGAACTCACGAATATTCGTTTTTTACGGGCGCGAGCCGATCAGCTGCTCGACTGTTTTGAAGCGGGCAAAACAAGTGCACTGTGGCTGACCTTTCCTGACCCGTTTCCCAAGGTGCGTTCAGCACGTAGACGGATGACCCATCCGATATACCTCGCCAGATACGCCGCTCTCCTTCGTCAGGGCCCCACCCTTAACAGGGTCAAAAAGTCCGAATCTGCATTTCAGGGATTGTATCTCAAACACGATAACCTCGATTTCTTTCATTGGAGCCTAGAGCAGCTGGTGAGAGAAAAGTGGCACATCGCCGAGCTCAGCTTTGACTTGCATGAATCAGAACTACCGGATGATTATAAAACCATGACGACATACGAGACCCGCTGGACGAGCCAGGGGATGAAAACAAATTTTGTGAAAGCTACGGTACAATAGAACTATGCAAATAAACGATTACTCTACTCAAGCCATCAGTACCGATTTATACAAAGGCAAGCACGAGATCGATAGTCACGCCATGCTCGAAAAGATGTTTGGTCTGTGCGGTGAGACGGGGGAGTTCGCTGAAAAAATCAAGAAAATCATTCGCGACAACGACGGCAAGGCAACCGACGAACACAAAAAAGAACTCGCTAAAGAACTCGGTGATATCTTGTGGTACGTCAACTCCGTTGGTATCTACCTGGGCTACTCACTCGAAGAAATCGCCCAGATGAACCTCGATAAAGTCTTGTCACGAAAAGCCCGCGGCGTCACCAAAGGCAGCGGCGACAATCGCTAATGAATGGCTAATTGATGACGGAGCCACTCGTCGATCGATCCAGCGCCCATGCAGAGGACGAGTTTGCCAGCGTCACGGGCAGCTTGGATGGCTTGCCACAATGCATCGTTGAGATCGGCAATTTCAACCACCTCACGGTTTGTCACATTAGCTGATAGTTCTTTCGGCGTCAGTACAGTGAGACTCGGATCTTCGCGACTGAGATAAGTTGGTAGCCAATAAACCTTTTCGGCTTCAGAAAAGCAGTCAGTGTATTGGTCGACAACTTCGTGCTGGCGGACGTTTTGGTGTGGTTGGTAGACGAGTACGACATGGTCGGATAATTCGCGAGCCATCTGCAGTGTAGCAGCAATCTCTTCCGGGTGGTGGCCGTAATCGCTGTATAGATTGTCGGCCAGTTTCTCGAAGCGACGATTGGTGCCGGGAAACGTGTTGATGACACGCATACTCACTTCAGCAACGTTATTTTCTTCAGCAGCTTCGCGCCAAGCTTCTGTTGAGACCGCATCAGCTGAAGCTTGGGCTGCAGATGCTTCAGGAAATAAGTTGCCTTGTGAGGATAAATACTCGCACGCTTTTGCTACCAGTGTTGCATTTTGACGGTTGTGAATGCCAGTAAGCGAGAAGTCCAGTACCTCTTCATCATGTAGCTGCCAGGCTTTCTCGGCAGATATAAACGGCAGTTTTGAAAGGTCATGGAACCAGCCGATCGTATGGCCGGACTGTTCGATAAACTGAGCAAACGCCGCTTGGTAATCTTGCTCAAATGGGTAGGTGTCACTGTGGTCGTAGCCAAGCGACGTAATAAGCGAAAGATCTGGATGAAACGCAAGCATGTTGCGGTCGAACTCATCGCATTCGTAGACGAAATACTGGCTATCTTTATCATACTTTCCGCTTGGTCCAAAGCTGAGCGTGGTGCCGACGGCGTAACTCACCGGGATACCAAGCTGCTTGAGTACCCAGACCATCATGCCAGTGGTGGTGGTCTTGCCGTGTGTGCCGGCGATGGCGATAAGCTTCAGGTTCTTTTCTTTGATAATATATGCCAGAAATTCGTCGCGTTTAGTCATGCGTAAGCCGAGCTTTCTAGCCATCTGAAGCTCCGGGTGATCGCTCGGTAGAGAAGCACTGTAGACGAACCATTGGATGGGGGTAAGCGCGTGAGTTTGAGCCAAGAAAGCGCCATCCTGGGAAGGTTCAACAACAACACCTCGTTTTTGTAGCTGGCTCGTCATCAAGCTGCTCGTAGGGTCGCTGCCGCTAACTTCGTAGCCGGCGTCAGCCGCAATTTCGGCTAACGGCCCGAGGCCGACGCCACCGATACCAGCGAAATAAATTCTCATATCTGTAGTATAATCGAACATAAGCGGATTAACCACTTATTCATAGACAAACATGCTAAAATCATTCATCCATCGTCTGCTACTGCGGCGTCATTTCTGGCGCTATGCTACCTTTGATGAAGTTGCTGAGCTCTATGCTTCGCGTACAATGCGTTTGTTTGCTCTGCGTATGGTGACGGTTTTTACCTCTATCTATCTGTTGCAGGAACACTATAGCCTCGTATTCTTAGCTCTTTTCTGGGCAGCGTTTTATGGCTATAAAACTCTCTTCGCCTGGCCCGCGGCACTCATTATTGCCAGAATTGGTCCAAAACATAGCACGCTAGTGAGCAATATTTTAGCGGGAATCAGTATGGTCTTCTTGCCACTGTTACCCGAGTATCACCTATGGGCGCTGGGTCTGTGGTGGATATTCCAGGCTTCATCGACCTGTCTCTATGACCTTAGCTACATGGTAGATTTCTCGAAAGTGAAGAATGTAGAGCATGCCGGCAAAGAAATCGCCTATATGAATATATTGGAAAAAGTCGCTTCCGGCGTCAGCCCGATCCTGGGAGGCTTTTTGGCGTTCGTAGCGGGGCCAGAAATCGTCATGATTATCGCAGCCGTACTCTTTTTGCTCGCCGCAGTACCGCTTTTTAGGACAGGTGAACCCGTAAAGACGCATCAAACACTTGATTTTCAAGGGTTTCCGTGGCGAACGACCTGGCGAAGCTTCGTCGCGGAAGTGGGAGTGGGGATCGACGTCTTTGCGACCGGAACAGGCTGGACGCTATTTATGGCGGTGATTGTTTTCGCTGGTGACGGAGACGAAATTTACGCCAAAGTCGGTCTACTGAGCGCTGTTTCGCTGGTGGCTGCCTTGGCAGCGTCGTATAGCTTTGGAAAACTGATCGATCGCCGTAAGGGCGGTGTGTTACTAAAATTCAGCACCATCTTTAATTCATTCATCCACCTCATGCGAGCATTTATCTCGACACCGACGAGCGTCGTCCTCGCCAATATTATGAATGAAGCCGGCACCACTGGCTATTCGATGGCGTTCACGCGTGGTCTGTTTGACGCGGCGGATTCATCGGGGAAACGGCTTGCCTACTTGTATATTATTGAAATAATGGTAAACTTTGGCGCGAGCTTCGCTGCACTCATCCTTGCGGCGATCTTTGCCTTGTATTCGGGCGAGCTGGGGCTCCGAGTATTCTTCGTGGTTACAGCCGGGCTGACGCTCCTTATCATGACACCGCGTTTCATGCTCTATCGGCGCTGACAGGCGTGCTATACTGGAAAACAGTAAAAGAGGTGAGGCTGGGTAGCTTGTAGGTGGAGAATAAACGAACAGTAAGGCGAAGCATCAAGGAGTTGCAGCGTATTAAGACGTGGCAGCTTGTCCTCTTGGTGATCTTGTTTGGCTTGATCTCGGCGACCTTCCTACGACTGAATAATATCGGTATGATCGAGCGTCGCACCGCTGTACTCAATGCCGATGAACAAGGCGACGCGACGGCGATCCAGCAACGCCTTTATGATTTGCAGCGCCATTCGGGCACACATATGAATGCGGACAGCGGTGTGGTCTATCTGGAAGGGCAGTATAGGCGCGATACCCAAAAAGCTATTCAGATGGCAAGCGCCAGCAGCAAAGATAATATCAATGCAAAGGCGGATGCAACGTGCAAACAGCAATACAGTGGTTATTCGCAGGCCTATGTTCAGTGTTTTGCGAGCGAGCTTGCCAAGTATCCGGCCGGCTATTATGGTTCGAAAAAAGCCCAGTTGCCCGACCCTAGCCTCTATCGCCATGAGTTTGCCAGTCCCCTGTGGTCGCCTGATTTTGCCGGCTTCTCACTCCTTATCAGTGCCTTTTTAGGCTTGCTGATTTTTCTCCGTTTGCTTGGCCTAGCGCTACTACGGATGATGCTCCAGAAACACTACCAAAGTATTTAAAGTGTTGACAGGGAGGGACGCAAGGGGTACTCTTACAGTTGTAAGAACTAATAGGAGGTATTAACCAATGGCTTACAAACACACTAACTCGAAGGGCGTCACCTACTACCTGCACAAGACCGATGTCACGCTCCGTGGTGGTAAACCACAAACTATCTACTTCTTCGCGAAGGTAGAGAAAAACGAAAAAGGTACTCCAACCGACCTGCCAGCAGACCGCGTTGTCAAAGAAAACCCACGCAACGGTTTCCTGACTGTTTCTAAGAAAAAATAATCTTGCACCATAAGCACGTTTGGTGATACAGTAGTATCAAACAAACAGGTGCCAAAAATGCCTCGCACTTATGTCCGAGCGAGCGGCCCGCAGTAGCCCTCGTGATGACAGCGAGGCTTTTTTGTGCCTTTTTCTCTGGCGAACCCCTCTAGGCAGATGTATAATAGCTAAAGATATGATGGTAGAAGTAAAAGATCTTAAGAAGCGCTACGGCGATAAGCAAGCGGTCGATGGCGTCAGTTTCAGTGTCAAAAAGGGTGAAATTTTTGGTATCCTCGGTCCCAACGGCGCTGGTAAAACTACAACGCTCGAAATGATGGAAGCGCTCCGGCCGATTGACAGTGGCAGTGTCTCGATTAATGGAATAGATGTGGCAAAAGACTCGCAAAAAATCAAATACCTGATCGGTGTCCAGCCACAATCTCCAGCTTTTCAAGATAAGACGAAACTCAAAGAAGTCATTGAAATGTTTGCCGCTGCCTACGGCGAGAAAGTTGATGCGATGCAGTTCCTGCGCGACGTCGAGCTGGAAGAAAAGGCGAATAGCTACGTCGAAGATCTCTCGGGCGGTCAAAAACAGCGCCTCAGTATTACCACTGCGCTGGTGCACGGTCCAAAGGTATTTTTCCTTGACGAACCGACCACTGGCCTTGACCCGCAGGCACGCCGCCACCTCTGGGATTTAATCAAACAAGTCCGCGAGAGAGGCATTAGTGTTATCATGACAACCCACTACATGGACGAAGCCGAAATCCTATGCGATCGGATCGCTATCATGGATGCCGGCAAGATCATTGCCATCGATACGCCGAAAAACCTCGTCAAAGCACTGCTAAAACGCGGCTTTACCAAGAAACAACAGGTTGAGCAAGCTAATCTTGAGGACGTCTTTATCGACCTGACCGGCAAAGATCTAAGAGAGGGCGAATAATGAACCGCTCACTCTATACAGTCATGACTTTTGTGCGTATCAACACACGCCGCTTTTTCCGTGACAAACTGGCGATCTTCTTTACGATTGGTTTTCCGCTGATCTTCTTGTTCGTCTTCGGTGGCCTCAATAGTGGCAGCGGCGATGTCTCGTTCAATATAGCTCTTATCAACAAGTCTGATAGTGTGGTGGCGAAGCAATTCGAGGGCAAGTTAAAAGATGGCAAAGTCCTCAAGGTAAATAAAGACGTCAAAACGCTCGATGAAGCCAAAGCGAAAATGAGCCGCTCAGAGATCGACGCCACGATCGTGCTACCGGCAGGATTTGGTGGGATTCAAAAGGGCGATACGTTCCCAAGCGGACAAGCCGAGGTGGTCTATACACAGAATAACCAGCAGTCGGGTACGGCGCTGACGTCGATTCTCGATGCTCAGTTCAAGCAGATGAATGCCCAGTTTGTACCAACCAAGGCACCGTTTACCGTGAAGGGCAAGGAGCTTAACGAAAGAAGCCTCTCGGCCTTTGATTATACTTTTGCCGGCCTGCTTGGTTTTGCCATCATCGGCATGGGTATTTTTGGTCCGGTCAACGTCTTCCCAGAGCTTAAGAAAATGGGGATTCTCCGTCGCCTCAGCACCACACCGCTCAAAGTCTGGCAATATTTTTTGTCGACCATGATTGGTCAAGCGGCAATCGGCCTACTGAGCATTGCTGTTATGTTTGTGGTTGCCATCGTCGTCTTCCACTTGCAAGTAGTGGGAAGCTACCTTGAGCTCAGTATCTTTTTGATCCTCGGAATTATCACTATCCTCGGTATCGGTCTGGCGTTGGGCGGCTGGGCGAAAAATGAGCGACAGGCAGCACCACTGTCAAACATCGTCGTCTTTCCGATGATGTTCCTCTCTGGTACATTTTTCCCACGCTTTCTGATGCCGGAATGGTTGCAGAACATTTCCGGCTTCCTGCCCCTGACCCCAGTGATCGACGGCATTCGCCTGATCACCACCGAAGGTAAGCACTTGGTTGATCTTGGTCCGCAGATTGGCTTACTGGCGATTTGGCTGGTTATTATCTACGCTATCGCTTTCAAAGTCTTCCGCTGGGAATAGACTCGGCTATTGACTTTTTGTGCTGCTTATGGTATACTCCGCGCATGAGCAGTCACGAAAGCGAAGCATTTGTCGACCTCGGCTATACACCAGACGAGGATAAAGACAGGCTGCACGCTGAGCGGCTAGCACGCCAGAAAATTGACAAAGTGACCGATGATAAGCAGCGCCGAGCAGTTCGTAGGCGCCGACCTTCGGGGAATGTGCGCAGCTTTGAAAGTGACCGTGACCACGCTGATGAAATGGCTGTCTTGCCACCAGGACTCAGCGAGGAACCCTACGACGGTGAGTCGATACTGGGCGTGGACGCAAAGCAGATGGCTCATCTTATAGCGCGGCGCGCGCTAACCAAGAGCTAGGCAGAAAAATTAGGTGGCGAGAACTCGCGCGAATACCGCATCTGGCAGGAGCGCTACAACAAAGCGCACCCGCTGCCCAGTGCCGATCAACCAAAAGGTGCTTAAGCAACCGTCACTGTAGTAGCGTCTGTTGACTTTTATAACGTTTTATGATAAAAAATAGATATGACAGAAGTACTTAGCAACGGTACTGACAAACCTCGTATCTTTGTAGATGACGAGGGCGACGTCCGCTCGATTGATGACTACCCTGATATGCCCGATGACGATCGTGCCGATGTAGCCACGAAAAAACTCCCGTATCATGAGCGGGAACATGCTCAGTATGAGCGCCCGGCTACACTAGAAGAGAGCGTTGAACGTATACGCCGTGAGGATATTGCTCGCCATGCTATTCGGCCGCTGACTGCTTTCGAGGAGCTGGTGGGTGGACGAGCCTATGACCTGGCTGACGATCTTCCCAGGGAGCGACCGCTTGATAATGTTATCCGCACGATTGGTACGAAAGTGCCGGAAGTCCGAGAAGCAGTCGAACGTTTTGGGCTGAACGAGCTAAGCACTATCCAGTATGAAGCGATGAACAACGATACGCAGAAAAAGCATTTTGTCGTGGCCTTCCAGAAATTTTACAATCTCATACTCGCACACGCTCGTCGTATTGTGAACGTCGAAGGTGACCTACATCTTGATCATGCTCTGATGAAGTATCACTCCCTCGACGAGCCACCAGAACAGGTGGCGGAGTACGGACGATACCTCGAAGCTTTGCTGGCGGCGATCGATGATACTGGTATACCGGCACGTGTCGGTCAGGACTTACAGAAGTTCTATACGAATGACATAAAGTTGAGGATTATACTGAAGAACGCCGACTATCAAAAATACCAGCTGACATTTAAGGTTGCAAAAGACGGTCAGAAAACACCTATGCGTGATTCGCATAGGTTGAGTGCGTAGCGGCGACCAACGTTTAAAACTTGCTTCTGGTGGGGCTGGTAGGAATCGAACCTACTACCAAGTGGTTATGAGCCGCCTGCTCTAACCGATGAGCTACAGCCCCAAGCCAGAAGTAAATTTTAAATGCCCGCTTTCTATCCGCTGACCTGCCCGTTCTGTCGGTCAGACAGGCGGGGCTACACCCGGCTACACCCCCATGGTACTGGGTAATTATAGCATCTGCTATAATGGAGGTAAACGCATACCCGTGCTATGAAAAACATAAATCTCCGTAAAACCTACTACCATTTCCGTCATCGCTATTTCACGATGAATAATGTTGTGGTGGCAATCGCCCTGCTTATTGCGGCCAGTTGGGCGTGGGGGTCGGTGCAGGCGATGGAGCGAAACTATAACTTGCAAAAGGAGCTCAACCACAAGCAGCGTGAGCTAACACTTGTCGAACTGGAGAAAGACACATTGCGTTACCAGCAAAAGTACTACGAGAGCGATGAGTACAAGGAGCTCGCCATTCGTGAACGGCTCGGCTTAATACTACCGGGGGAGAAGGTACTCATCTTGCCGCCAAATTCCGTGGCTGCCAAATCGGCTGGCGGTGAGGCGACAGCTGAGGAAACGCCGCGGCGAGTCAGTGAGAGTAATATCCAGCAGTGGATTAATTTCCTATTTGGTGGCGCCTATCGTAGCTTGCAGAAGTGAGCTACATCTGTTAGAGTAGGAGATGTAACGCGGGGTGGAGCAGTCTGGTCAGCTCCATGTCGTATCGTTCGCTCATAACCGTGGTTATGAGTATGAAATAGGCCAGGTCATGATAACATTTTGTCGCGGGGTGGAGCAGTCTGGTCAGCTCGCGTGGCTCATAACCACGAGGTCGCAGGTTCAAATCCTGCCCCCGCAACCATGAAATCACGATCACCATTTAGTGGTCGTTATTTCATGGTTGGGCTTGGGTTTGGTTCTGCGACCGCGCCATGAAGTGGCGCATGGTCGCTGGGTCGCGAAGCGGAGAAAGGAAACTCGTGCTTGCACGTGTCCCTTTCGAAGCGGAGGAGCGAGCAAAGCGAGCGATAATCCTGCCATTCAGTCGCTGGTCGCGAAGTGCAGTGAAATTCTGGAAAAGTTTACTTTTGCCAGAATGAATAAGCGGAGGAGGCAGCTTGTCTGCCGATAATCTTGCCCCAACTGCCAGCCGCAGAAGTGTCTTTATGGCCATAGGAGTATACTCGTGATATGACAAAGCAACGTCTAGTGCTATTCATTGCCGTCTTGGCTTCATTTGTAGCGTTTCTTGATGGATCGGTAGTCAGTGTTGCCTTGCCACAAATCAGCGAGGAGTTTGGCGGCAATCTGCTGATTCAGCAGTGGGTGAATGACGCGTATCTGATAACCCTTGGTATGCTAATTCTTGCGGCTGGCTCGCTGTCGGATATCTTTGGTCGTAAAAAAGTACTGCTGGCGGGGCTTGTCGGTTTTTTGGTGACGTCACTCTTCTGTGCGCTTGCGCAAAGTGGTGAGCAATTGGTGATCGCGCGTGGCTTGCAGGGGATTGCCGGAGCGCTGCTTGTTCCGAGCTCTTTAGCGCTGATTATGAGTGTCTTTAGAGGTGCGGCGCAGTCAAAAGCAATCGGTCAATGGACCGGCTGGACGGGAGTTGCATTTATTGTCGGACCGCTCATCGGTGGATTGATGGTGGACTTGTTTTCGTGGCGACTAGTCTTTGCTATCAATGTGATCCCGATTGCCGCTGCACTCATTCTTGCTACTCAGCTGAGGTTCGATGATAAAACGAGGGAGCGAGCACGTCTTGATATCCTCGGCATTGTACTCGGGGCAGTAGGCCTTGGCGGGTTAGTGTATGCACTGATAGAACAGGGCAATTTTGGCTGGAGCCACCTGTCCATATGGGGAACTTTCGCCGTCGGTGCTGTCTCGTTACTTTTCTTTGTACTGCACGAAGCACGGACAAAGCAGCCCATGCTGCCGCTCGAGCTTTTTCGCGTTCGTAATTTTAGCGTTGGCAACATAGCGACGTTTTTCATCTACGCTGCGCTTTCCCTCCAAGGCTTTTTACTGGTGATCTTCCTCCAGCAGGTCGCTGGCTTTTCAGCTACCATGGCTGGTCTTTCTTCTCTACCAATTACGATTATCATGTTCTTTCTGTCTTCTCGTTTTGGCGCGCTCTCGGGTAAATACGGTTCACGTTTGTTCATGTCGGTTGGCCCAATTGTCGCCGGCATCGGTACGCTTTACATGTTGATGGCAAAGGTACCGACAAATTATTGGATGGAATTATTGCCTGGCATATTGCTGTTTGGTCTTGGACTTTCTATTACCGTCGCCCCACTCACCTCGGCTATTCTTGGCTCTATCAAGTCTTCTCAGGCTGGGATTGGTTCAGCGGTTAATAACGCTGCGGCTCGTATCGCTGGATTGCTGTCGGTCGCAATGATCGGTCTCTTTGTCGGTAAAAATATTGACCTAGACGGTTTCTATGTTGGCATTATTTTTTGCTCAACCTTGCTTATAGCAGGTGGTGTTGTATCTGCTATCGGTATTCAAAATAAAAAAACCTGAAAAATTGTGTTTGCTGATTCGCTTCGTCAGTGGTTTAATAATGGGTAGTAAACATAAGCGAGGTTTCTCATCTGTATGGAAAATCAAAATGAAAATGATCCGATAAATAACGACTCTCGTCCGCCAGAATCATTTGTCCCGCCGACGAGCCAGCAACCGGCTAATCATGAACCATCTGGTTCTTCGTTTGCGCCGTCACCGTCGGCCGACCCTGTCTATGTTCAATCTGTGCCCGAACAGACAGTAACCCAAGTTCCGAAGCCTAAAAAATGGCTTCTACCGACGGTGCTTATCGCTCTCATCGTGCTGATACTGATAGGAACTGGTCTGGTCGCGTTTGCTTATTTACAAAACAAGCCATCATCGTCAGCCAGTACGACCACAGGCACAGACTGTACTGAGACCGCTGCGCCGCTTACTGATAGCTCGGCAAAAACCGCGTACAAAATATTCGTAAATGCGCTCAAGTCGGGCGATCAAACATGTGTCGACAAACTCTCGACAGACGTATTTCAAAAAGTTCAGGCACAAACTTTTGCAGCCTCTGACGGAAAGTGGCTGAGTAAAGTTGGAGATAATTCAGGGGTGACTGACTTTAAAAAGTTATCGAACGATCTGAACGCAGACAAGTTCAGTACAGCACCGTATGTACGGGCTGACTATTCAGCCTATCCCGGGCTTGCCGATGTTGGACAACCTGAGGGGACGACCGTAAAATATACCGTTAAGGGTGACGGAGGGTACGATATCCATCTCAATCTTAGCTTCGTAGCCAGTAGTGGCAAAGTATTAGTTGACAATCTGGTCGTCATACCGGCTCGCATTGACGAATAGAGTGGTTAGTTTACGTCTGTATTCGTCCGGCGGCGACGCGGACAGCTTCGCTCCAGCTGAGGAAGGCGTGTGGCGTTAGGGCGAGGTCGTGGGCGGTCATACTGTACTTAATGGCCAATGCCAGCTCGTGGATGATCTCGGCGGCGTGCGGGGCGACGACGGTCGCGCCGATGAGCGTGCCATTTTTATCAGCAATTAGTTTGACGAACCCATCACGAAAGTCGCTAGTGTTACTACGCGCGATCATATTGAGTGGTGCCAAGGATTTCTTTACAGTCAGGTCGCGCTTCAAGCAGTCATCTTCGGTCAGGCCGACCGAGGCAATGCCCGGTGATGTGAAGGTGAGGCGGGGCGTGGCGGTGTAGTCGGGGCTGATCTTTTGCTTACTCTGCAGGTTGTGCGCCGCGACGCGGCTTTCGAGCAGGGCAGTGTGTGTGTGGCTACTGTGGCCAAGTACGTCGCCGGCTGCATAAATGTGTCGAGCCGAGGTTTGCAGATGTTCGTTTACCTCGATACCTTTGGGAGTATACTCAACGCTGGCGTTCTCGAGGCCAAGATCAACGGTCGGATGACGACCGGTGGCGACCAGAATCTCATCGACTTTAACCGAGCGTTCGACGCCACCGCGGGTGTAGGTGACTTTCTTTTGCAGGCCTTCTTTTTGGGCGACGAGTACGCGAGTCTGGGTTAGGGAAGTGACGCCTTTTTGCTCTTCTAAAAGACGCTCCATCAACTCCCCCACTTCCTCATCCTCTTTTGGCAGGATGCGGCTAGCGACTTCAGACAGGTAGACTTTGGTGCCAAAAATTGCCATTAGTTGGGCAATCTCGACGCCGATCGTACCGGCACCGATGATAAATAAACTCTTTGGCGGTCGGATGGCTTCGAGGATAGTGCGAGGCGTCAGGTAGCCGACGTTGGCGAGGCCTTGGACATCAGGTGCAACCCAGTGCGAGCCAGTGGCGACCAAGAATGTTTTGGCGGATAGGTGGCGGCGATTGACGCTGATTTCATTTGGGCTAAGGAAGTGAGCGGCGCTGTTATACGTGGCGATTCCTTCATTCTCGTAAAACTTGCGATTGCCACCTGCCCCAGTACGTTTGACAGCCAGCTCTTTCCAGGCACGTAAGCTGGGGTAGTTGTAGCCGAGCGTGTTGGATCTTAGGCCAAAGCGGGCACCGTGGCGGGCTTCGTCGTAGAGCTGGGCAGCATGCAGCAAGGCTTTGGTCGGTACGTCGCTCCAGTTCGGTGAGTCACCGCCAAACGTGTCGGCTTCAACGATAGCAACTTTCTGACCATTCCTGGCCGTGATGCTGGCTGCCGCGCTCCCGCCGGCACCGCTGCCGATGACGATTAAATCATAGTCAAATGAGTGTTTTTTGGCCATATGTTCTCCTATAGCACCAATCGGTGGTGCTTATATAAATACGCCGCCTCGGGGTGAATTCTCTCTAGGTGGGTGCTGGCGATACGACGAATATCGGCAGAGGTAATCTCAGATTTTTGGCCGCACCAATGCTCCACTGCATCACAGACAGTTTGTGCCGTGAGGCTTGCTTCGCCTTGTGGACTACGGACGCTCAGGCAAGCCGCCATAATGCTGGTATGTAGTTTATCTGGGTTGAAATGTTCGCTTGGCCGCTTCCCGTCCCGTTTGACTACGTCTATTGGTGCCGCTTTTTTCATTTAGAGGCCTCCACTCAAGGCGAGTACAGACGGCGTCAGCACCTGATCGACGTAGATATAAAAGCCGAGTGCGACCAGCCCGCTACCGGCGATGAATTGCAAAAAGCGTTTATTATCCTCGCGCCAGCGCTGGATGCGACTGATGCGATGGCCGCTGCCGATTAGGCCATTGATAACGAGCAGCGACAGCAGGGAAACAAACGTGTAGGCAAGGACACCCACCGGTTGCCATTCGGTTGGCAACTTGATAAGCGCGAGTGCGGCGATAAAGACCGGTGCGGTGATAAAGATCAGTTCGGCGATTACACTAGAAAGCCCGAGTCCAAAGGCCTCGCCGGTTTGCTTGGTAGCTTTGGTACGATCGGACAAATAGCGGGCAAGTGGACGGGGAAGCCAGAGTGTTGTCCCCTGCTCTTTCCGGTAATAAAATCCCCAGACAGCCATTCCCAGACCAAGCAGTAATCCGCAGCCGATGATCCATAGTATGGTCATAGTTTGCTCGTTTTGGTACCGGCTAAGGATAAACGCCGCCATTGATACGATGAGCATTGTCATGACAGCAGCACCGAAGGTAAAAGAGTTGGTGAGGGCAACCAAGCGGATCTGTGAACGTTTTGATCCGATCGTATGTGCACCAAGCAGCGTCAACATACTGACACTCAGCTGGAAGCTGGCGTGGATCAGTGCGGCCACGACGATGATGATAAGTAGATCCAAAGTGTTCATGTTTTTGTGTTTTTCGTAGTTTCCTCTAGTAATTTATACCATAAGCGGGGTACAAAAAGCAAAAATGTTACAAATTGCTATTGCTTTTTTAAAGTTTTTATGCTTAAATAGTACTACAACAAAATAAAACCAACAAAGTATAAAGGTTCACCACAATGGAAACAGCACAGCTCGCAGAAGGAAATATAGAAGAACTATCCACTTGGAAAAGGGAACGAAGCATCGAAGAATTACGTAGCTTTGTCACCGAACGTCTCACTTCCCTGCCCGATGATGATGACGTTGAGTAGGAAATAGGGAAAGTAAAAATACTCCTCCGAACGAGAGGAGTATTTCTATAAGACAAGAAGCCATAAGGGCGAACGGCGTCAATAACAAGTGGTGGAAAGGTTGTTCATGCCATAAGTGTATGAGTTGCAAGTAACTGGCTGGCGCGTCTCGTAGGGGGTGATGGAAACATATGCTTTAGCAGCGTTATAGAGAGTATCGTACTTATCACTTAGTTTTCCGTAGTCCCTGCTTAAGTCTGCGTAAGACGACCAGGCTTGATCCGCTCCCTTCGTTGCCTCATCAATTCGCGATTGAGCTTTAGCGTTTGCTTTTTTCGTTCCCTGATCAATACCAGTACGGATCCCAGCTGTATAGCCTATGGCTCCCGCAATGAGACCGATGATAATTATCCATGAAAAAAATGATGGTTTTGTCATATGGGATTTATCATAGCATTATTCATAGGCTTTACCATACGAATGAGGCCATAGTCCATAGCTAATTATGCCCCCCGGTTTGTCAATTCATACAGTCCCAGTAGATATATACACAACAGCTGTCAAGGCCGTCAAATAGACAACAGTATTGTGGAAAAACGCTTATGCGAATATAATTAGAACAGGCCAAATATTAAGCTTTAAGCGATGCGGTTAGCAAGGGAGCCGTCACACATACTGCGAGACCATTTGCGCCTATGCAAAGGGTGGGAAAGAACTAACATAACTTTTTCATAGGGGAGGTATTTTCTATGATCCAAATATATCAACGTCACATGATTGGAGGCGAGCGTCACGAACATATCGCTGAGGTAAAGTGGAGAAACGTTCGTACGCAAGACACGGGACGATCATCCCGTGCAGAAATGGTTGGTTGGCTGGAGCGGTCGACAACAAATAAGGCAATTGTGGGAGACTACCCAACCGATTACGTATATGTTGGGGTTGTTCATCCTAAAAACTCAGACCCGTACATACGCACCTATGCGAATAAAGAGTGGACAGACAATCTCTTGTCGCTACCCGAGTACTAACAACTATGGCCGATCGCGAAGTAGTCCAGGAGAAAAGCACTTGTACGAGGTGCGGTCTCACGAAGTCGTTGACATTCGAGCACGTACCGCCACGTGGCTCTGGTGAAAACGGTCCAACTCGTCTCTACAACATGTTGGATGCGTTGACAGCAGAGACTGTTCCCTGGGATTTTCGAGGTCGAGAGTTTCAGAATGCTCAGCGTGGGACAGGCGGGTACTACCTATGCTCTGATTGCAATAGCCGGACAGGTCGCGAAACGGTACCGGCCTACCTTGAAATGATACGTCAAACAAGGGCTCAAAATGTAATTCCACTTGAGCTGCAATGGGCTCGTGGCGCTAGCTGGCAGGTTTCACTTCACGAAATTGAGCCTAATGCGATTGCGCGACAAGTCATCTTAATGATTGCATGCATGAACAATCACACTTTCGTGCGCTCAAAGAATCTGTTGACCATCTTGCTCGATAAGCATTACAGACCAAAGAAGTTTGAGCACGGACTGTATGTATTCATCAATGCCGGAGCTCTGAGCGTGTCATATCCCGCTATTGTTCTTGGCGGATTACATGGAAAGATGAGTGTCGTGACGGGCGTGTTCACTGGTACTTACAGCTTCCAGATGGAGCTAGACCAGCGTACTAATCCACATGGCTACGCAGATATATCAAATTGGATTACAGACTTTGCTCATGGCGAGACGGCGTCAATCGATCTACACATCCCTATTCTTGAAACAAATGTAGGATTACCCGGGGCTCACCAGTCTAGGGCAGAGATCCTCCAAAACTTGGAACAACACAGGCGCTCTCAAACGGCACGTTAGAACCATAACTTTTGAAGTAGTGTCACAGGCAAGAGTGTAAGTGCTTGGAGAGTGAGTTCTAGCCATCAATGTTTGCACCCGATTTTGATATAGGGGTAAATCCCAGGGGCTAACCCTTAACAGATGAAAAAAGTCCGAAAAAGAAAAACCGCTTTATAGCTTTATATCTTCGTAGAGGCGACTGGGATATCGCTCGCTCTGCTCGCTCCTCCGCTCCGAAAGGGACACGTGCAAGCACGAGTTTCCTTTCTCCGCTTTGCGACCCAGTGACCATGCGTCAGCTGGAGCTGCCGCGGTCACTGGGTCAGTCCCAGTCCGTATTACCACGAAAAAATCCCACATGGAGTGGGATTCTTACGTGGTAGCAGCGACTGGAATTGAACCAGTGACCTTAGGCTTATGAGTCCTACGCTCTAACCAACTGAGCTACGCTGCCTTAATGGGTGGATTGTGTAAGGTGCGACCGTATCGGTCTCGACAAGTCTGACCAGTCGGTTAGAGCGTTACGCTATTATTTTCGCTGAAGGCTCTCCAACTGACCTGCCCGTTCTGTCGATCAGACAGGCGGGGCTATGCTGCCTCGTCGGCGTTCACTCGGAGTTCTCGCTTCCGATTAAAATCGAAAGCTGGCACTCTTCCGTTACGCCTCCTCTCGAACCGACAAACAGCAAGCTTGGTTTGTCGTTTCGGTCCGCCTTGACGGGCGGTAGGACAAGAACGATTGTAGCAAAGTTTACCCTAGTTTTCCAGAGGCTGAGGCGGGAAGCGGGTATAAAGTAAGCGCTAGTGCTATACTTAAAATAACTTAAAGGGAGACATGGGCAGTGGACGAAGATAGGGAAAATAAAATAGAAGTGCGGCACGAGCCAACACTAATAGAGGCACATGAACCGGCATTGCCTCGTACCGACGAAGCGCCAGTGGCTCCTTCTGTATTCCCGACGCAGTCACCAGCAGTCGAAAAGCAGCACGTCAACACACCGGGCAGTATTATATTGCAGTGGCTGTCGTATGCGTTTTGGGGCTGGCTGATCCTCGGGCTTATCTGGCTGGTGGGGATTATCGCTGTCAATGCGATTATGGGGGAGGCAGTTGAAGATGTCGTGCCATACGCCATGGCCGCGACGATCGTCCTGCTGCCGATTGCTTTCGTGACCGACCTGTTTTATCGCAAGCACGAACCGGCCAAAAAGACTGGCGCTGCCACCGTCATCATGGTAATTCATGTTGTGCTCTATGCCCTGCTTGGTATTGGTACCTTGATCGCGATGGTCTTTACACTGCTCAGTATGGTGATCGGCTCAAGCGACAGTCAGGACAGCCAGATGGTTGCCTTGTGGGTGCTTGGCGCGGCCACGGTTTTTTATGCGCTGACTTTCCTGCGCGTTCTCAATCCATTCAAGTCAAAACGCTTCGCTATGATTTTTAGCTTTGGCATGCTAGTGGTTACTTTGGGGCTGCTCGTTTGGGGCGTTGTCGGTCCGGTTGTCACAACAGTGAGCTTGAAAGATGATCGACGGATCGAGAGCCATCTCGGTGATGTTAATGATGCGGTCAATAGCTACATCAGCCAAAACCAGAAGCTGCCGGATAGTCTCAGTGATGTCCGGATTGCATCAGGGGACGGCGAGACGTTAGTCGATGATGGCTTGGTACGTTATGAGAAAGTGGGCATCGTAAAGTCTGAGATTTCTCAGAATGGGCAAGATGAGTATCGTTATAAACTTTGTGTTACTTATGACCACGCAGACGATTCCCTGTCAGATAGTTACCGTCAGAGCAGGGACAAAAACAGCGACTACTCAGATGGATATAACTATTATGTCGAAACATATGGCCATCCAGCTGGCGAAGTATGCTACAAGCTGGTTGAAACCGGCGATGATTATAGTTCTGAATCAAGCAGGTCCATATTCCAATAGAAGTTACTGAGCGCTACTAAGGCTAAGGCTATCCTCGAGTGTTTGGCTATACTCCTGTGCAGCCATGGCAAAGGCTTCATTTGCGGCTTTGATCGCATCGTTTCTAGCCGTCATAAATGATTTGACGTCGGTAACATTGGTAGTACGAAGCTCCTGCCGGGCAGTTTTGAATGTATCACGAGCAGCCTTAACTGCGGTACGGAGCGTCGCTGTGGCAGTGCTATCACTACAGTTGGCTTTGGCGGTTGTAAAGGCCGTCTCGACAGCAGATTGGTAGGCCGTGGCAGTGGCCTCCAAGCTGACCTGGTGAGTTTTGATGGCTTCCGCCAGATTAGTGCGGTAGGTAGCACGAGCAGTATCGACTGCTTCCTGTCGAGTCTTTACGGCTGTCTTCATGGCTACCTGGAATGTTGTGACCGCTTCTTTTTGCGTGTCGGTCAGGTTTCTCTCTAGAATTCTTGCAATAGCTTTATCAAAATTGCTTGAGGCTTTTTCGCGTGCAGCACTGACCTTTTGGTCGATAGTTGCTTTACGTTCGTCAAGTTTTGTCGTGCGGGCAGAGAAATTGTTGTTCATCGCCGCCAGCTTGCTAGAAAGAGCCGCCGTCGCGGTACTCTCGAGCGTTGTAATGCGCGTACAAGTGTTGGATGACTTTAGCGTGTTACCGTCTGATACGGCCGACACGGGCAGAGTGCCCAGTGTGAAAACAGTTGCCATTATGGCTACGATGGCGGTGAGCCGTGAGGGATTAGAATGTGCTTTCATCGATGCTGTCTCCTACGCCTGCGGCGCTTGTGTCGGTGTCAGTGATATATGAGCTGTCGTCAGTGTCGGTGACGGCTGATTCGTCGCTATTGCCTTGAGTCAGGGTGTCTGTGGCTGAGGTGATATCGGACTCTAGGCTGGAAGTTGTCTCGCTGGAAGAAGGCGTGGTTGTCGAAGAAGTGGCTGGCTTTGGCTGCATATAGAGGAAGTAGTAGGCGACGGCTGCTGCGAGGAAGACGACGAGTACAGCCGCGATGATGATGAATATTTTGGTGTGTGACTTTTTAGGTTGGGTAAAGACTTTTTCTTTGTCTGCTGGGGTGGCGTCTGGATCCATATTTTCCAGCGCGGTCTGGGGGTCTGGGTCAATATTATTTATATTGTTTATGTGAGCGCCAGTAGGCGGTTCTGTCTCTATATCAGGGACAGACGAGACCGGTTCTTCCGCTAGCGTGGCTGGTGCGGGCGAAGGTGTCATTTCTTCTGTTGCTGCCGACGCGAATGTTTCTTTTTTATTTGGTTCCATGTATGCGTATACCCTTATGCTTATTGATGGCTCTTATTATGCTCCAAAGTAAGGGATATGTAAACGGTGGTACAATAGATGTACAAGCACTGCGATACACACTGGCCGCGCTTGGCGGCAAAGCGTCCCTCCAGATGGCGGACCATTCATCGTTGTCTTTCGGCTTTTTCTCTAGGCTACGAAACGGGCAAGAAAAAGACGGGCAACACCCAATCTGTCGTTTCTCTATCACTAATCCCTGCGAAGCACGAGGCTCAGAAGCCGAGCCTTAGCGGGAGTAACGAGTTTTGGGATTCACTTCCAAAACGAAGTAGAGGGCAGAGTCCTCTTGGAGAAGTCATGAATGACGAAACTTTCTTACATGAACGGGTGCAGGCAATTGCTACCTTTGGTGGTGGCCTCAACCCGTGTCGGCCGGTCAAGTTCAGGCGGCCAAACGGTCGTGAAGTCATGGTTACGGAAATTGGCCTGCGTCACCCGGTAGTGCAAGGCTCAAAAACACTTCATATTTTTGACGTGACCGACGGCGGAGCTGACTACCGGCTGGAGTTCGATAGCGAGCGGCTGACGTGGCATTTGACACGTGAGGGGGATCATATATGAAATGGCCTGTCTTGACCAGACCATGGCAGAATCTTCTTGAGACCAAGAAGCAAGTCGTTCTTTTGAGTCTGCAAAAGAACCAAAACGACCGGGGTGGCTTCAGAACGCGGCGTCAGGTAGTGCCAGCTTTTCTTTGGCGACTGCGGAACTCGGCAAAAGCCTCAAACATCCTCGTCGCACCAGGAAAAGCTGGCACTACCCAACCCGGTTCTTGCAGATACCCCAGACCCCGCCGTCCTCTTCTTTCTCCTGGCTCAGACGATGTAACAAACAACAATCTTACCAGTCGAGGACTGTTTGAGGATGCATTGACGTGCCAGTGGCACGTCAATAAGCCCGAGTTCCGCAGACGATTGTTCATTTTTACAGCGGCTTACCAAGTGAAAGAAGCCGGACTTGACCCTCTTGCATCACTATCACCCCACGAAACAAGTTTTGTGGGGACCCCGATTTTTCACGTCAAGGTGAAAAGAAGTGGGTTTGGTTCTTTGACCAGTCAAAGAACAGGGAGCTTCAGTTATGAAGGATAACTACAACAAGGCTCGGCCGCTTATCATGCATATAGATCTCAATAGCTGCTTTGCCACGGTCGAGCAGCAAGCCAGGCCAATGCTACGCGGCCGACCAGTGGCGGTGGTAAATCGCCGCACCGAAAATACGATGATCGTGACGGCCAGCTACGAAGCCAAGGCTATGGGTGTGAAGCTAGGTATGCGTCTGAAGGATGCGAAGTTGCTTTGCCCTGACCTGATCGGCCTGGAGAGCGATCCACCGAAGTATCGCTATGTCTACCATCAGCTGATGCGTATTATGAATGACTATTCGGCGCATGTACGTATGAAGAGTATCGACGAAGGAGTAATTGATTTTAGTGAGACGACGGCGGCTATCGCTGGGCGAAACTTGGTAGAAATTGGGCAAGAGATAAAACAGCGGCTGCGTGGTGAAGTAGGGTGCGCGATGCGCTGCAACGTCGGAATTGGTACCAATCGTTTTCTGGCGAAAACCGCCGCTAGCTTACACAAGCCGGACGGACTTGATGTCATCACGCACGAAAACTTACGCGACGTTTTCGCCACATTGGAGCTGACCGACCTGACCGGTATTGCTGGCCGGTTTGAAAAACGGCTAAACGCTGTCGGCATTCTCACGCCCTTACAGTTTCTCGATGCCGAAGAAATAACGCTACGGAAGATGGTCTTTCAAAGTATCGTCGGCAGTGAGTGGTATCAACGACTGAGGGGCTGGGAAGTCGATAAGCGTGATTTTCCTATGCGTACGGCTGGTAGGCAATACGTACTCGAAGAGTATAACTTACCGCCAGAAAAAGTACTGCAACGGCTCCACAATCTCTGCGAATCAGTTGGCGAGAAAGTCCGCTCCCAGGGCTTAGTGGCGCGTGGTATTTCAGTTCATGCCCGCAGCTACGACAGAGGCTACTGGCACGCCAGGCATATGGCCGCCCTGCCCTTTTTCTCCAACCAAGCAATTTACGATCAGGCAAAGGCACTGTTTGAAACAGCGCCGTACCCACTCAAGGAAATCGGTGTGAGCTGCTACGAACTAACCGAGCCTGATGAAGCCCAGCTGCACCTATTTGGTGACGAGCTGGCGAAAGAAAAGGCAGTCACGCGGGCAGTGGACAATATCAATGGTCGCTACGGCAAGCGGGTAATCCACTCCGCCGACACGCTCACAACGCAGATGGTCAAACAAAAGATTCCGTTCGGTAGCACGCGCTATTTATAAATACGCGCTTTGTGTGAACTATAATAAGATTATGAATAAGTCAGCTATCCTACTATTCGCAACGATTTTCGGTATTGCGGGGGCATACGTCCCTGTATTATTCGGTGATAGTAATCTGCTTGATGGCTGGAGCGTTCTCGGTAGTACGATTGGCGGCTTTTTTGGCATCTGGCTGGCCGTCTGGATCGGTAAAAAGACAAGCTAATATGAACTATGTTGTAGCAGTCAGCGGCGGGGTGGACTCGGTGGTCCTGCTTGATATGATGGTTCGCAAAAAAATAGCTATACCATCAAATAATGATCTAAGAGGTCTGACCTTTGGAGATAAAGATACGCTGGTGGTGGCGCACTTTGACCATGGGATTCGGCCGGACTCAGCGGCTGATGCACGGTTCGTGGCGGCGCTTGCCGCACACTATGGCCTGCCCGCCAGATTGAAACGCGAGGAGCTGGGAGCTGGTGCGAGCGAAGCCCTCGCCCGCGAACGACGCTATGCATTTTTACGTGAGGTGGCAGCGCGCTACGACGCTGAAATTGTCACAGCGCACCATCTCGATGATCTGGTAGAGACGATCGCAATTAATCTTATTCGTGGCACCGGTTGGCGGGGTCTGGCGGTGTTAGGTGATTCAACGGTTCATCGGCCACTGCTTGGACTTACGAAGATGGATTTATATACCTATGCGGCGAAGCAAAATCTGGAGTGGGTGGAGGATGAGACGAATCAACAGGATGACTACCTGCGTAATCGCCTACGTCGCCGCATACAGCCTGAGATTAGCTTAGCGCTAAAACAGGAGCTGGCAGAGCGACGTGATAGGCAGCTACAATTAACCAAAGAGATTGACGAGGAAGCAAAGCCACTACTAAAAGATAATGAGCTGGCTGCTTCGCGTTACTTCTTCACAATGATTGATGAAACATCTGCCCTCGAGCTGCTTCGTGGACTGACGGGTGGTCATCTGACGCGGCCGCAGCTACTGGCACTATGGTATGGCATCAAGACAGCTCGCCCAAGTAGTAGACAACAAATCGGTGGGGGACTACACGTTCATTTTGTGCGACGTGAATTCATTGTCAAATCAGACGACTGACTGCTATTATATAAGAAGTGGGATTTTCACTTCTCTCTTTATAATGCAGCTAGCTCAGAAAGGATCTTAACGTAAGCCTATGGCAAATAGAAATCAGCCGCCGCGTAAGAAAATTAGTAACCTCATGCGCCTGACACTCTTCTGGGCTATTCTGGTGGTCGCTACCTTGGCGGTAATAGCAGTCATGTCACCGCATGGGACGCTCAAGGAAGTTACGATCAAAAACGTGACGACGCGCGCGAACGAAGGCAAAATTGCCAAGCTTGAGATCCAGGGCAATGATGTCAAGGTGACCCCGAAAGGCCAGGATCACGCGACTGAACACGCGACCAAAGAAAACAGTACAATTTACGATCAGGGCTTGAAGCAAGATGCCAAGGTTGACGTCAAGGTGACGCCACCATCGCAAACAGGTGATGCTATCTGGTCGGTAGCCAGCATCATCGTGCCGGTTATCTTGATCGGACTGATTTTTATGTTCATGATGCGCCAGGCGCAAGGACAAAACAACCAAGCGCTCGGCTTTGGTAAGAGTAAAGCAAAACTGTACGGCCTCGATAAGGAAAAAGTCGTCTTTGCCGACATCGCTGGCAATGATTCTGCCAAGCAAGACCTCGAAGAGGTGGTAGATTTCCTCAAGCATCCAAAGAAGTATCAGCAGCTCGGCGCCAAGATTCCAAAAGGCGTACTGCTCGTCGGTAACCCGGGAACCGGTAAAACGATGCTTGCCCGTGCCGTCGCTGGTGAAGCCAACGTGCCATTCTTTAGCATCTCCGGCTCGGAGTTTGTCGAAATGTTCGTCGGCGTTGGTGCCTCACGTGTGCGCGACCTATTCGCAAAAGCCAAGAAGAATGCTCCGGCCATTATATTTATCGACGAGATCGACGCCGTTGGACGCCGCCGCGGTTCCGGTATGGGTGGTGGACACGACGAGCGTGAGCAGACATTGAACCAGATCTTGGTAGAGATGGACGGTTTTGAGACCGGTACTAACGTAATCGTTCTGGCAGCCACCAACCGTGCCGACGTACTTGACCCGGCACTACTGCGACCAGGCCGTTTCGACCGTCGCACCAACATTATGTTGCCCGAGCGGCGCGACCGCGAGGCCATCCTTAAAGTGCACTTTAAGAATAAACCGGTTGAAGAAAACGTCAACCTTGATAAACTAGCTGCGAAAACTGCCGGCAGTAGCGGTGCAGATCTGGCCAATATCGCCAACGAGGCGGCGATTATTGCCGCTCGCCGCAATGCGAAAAAGGTGAGCAATGCCGATCTGACCGAAGCGTTTGAAAAAGTTGCCATCGGACCAGAGCGTAAGGCCAAAATCATGAACGAAAAAGAAAAAGAATTGACGGCATATCACGAAGCAGGCCATGCCATCGTCGGTCATATCTTGCCCGACAGCGACCCAGTACACAAGGTGACGATTATTCCGCGCGGCGGTACGGGTGGTGTCACCTGGTTCTTACCGCCGGAAGACAAAAGCTACACCAATGTGTATGAGTTCAAAGACATTCTTGCCCGAGCGATGGGTGGTCGCGTCGCTGAGAAGATAAAGTATGGCGAAGATGGGATCACGACGGGCGCTGGTTCAGACCTCCGCAAAGCGACTGAGATTGCCCGTGATATGGTGATCGAGCAAGGTATGGGCAGCAAGCTGCGCGACCAAGTTTTCCATGAAGATAATGGGGGCATGGTGTTCGACAAGATTACTCATGAGCGACCATATAGTGACGACACTGCCAAGGAGATCGACCATGAGGTCGAGATCCTGATCAAAGAAGCCGCACATCGTGCAGAGCTGGTGCTAAAAGCCAATATGCCGAGTCTTGAAAAGCTAGCGGCTGTCCTCCTGAAAGAAGAAACTATCGAAGAGAGTGCCGTTGATGAACTAATGAAAGATACATCGCTGCCGAAAGAGGCTATGCTACACGCGGCGTAGCGAATCTAAACCGCTATGGGCCGAGTCCAAAGTATCGTCACCAGAGCCAATCGCAGACTGACGGTTCAGTTTGCCGCTGTGCTGATCGCCAGTTCAACGCTGGTCTCAATGCTGTTTGGCTTCCTGCGTGAGCGCCTGCTCAACGGCTATTACTACGGTACGTATCCTGTAGGACTCGATGCCTATACAGCGGCGTTCATGGTGCCGGACTTCATGTTCTTTATTCTGGTGTCGGGCGCGCTCAGTGTGACTTTCATTCCAGTTTTCAACCAGCGCTTAGCGAGTGGCAACAAAAAGTCAGCCTGGGAACTATCGACCAGTATGATCAACTTTATGGCGCTACTTACGCTGGTGGCAAGTATTTTGATTATCATTTTCGCAGAACCACTCATCAAGTTTGTCATTGCGCCGGGGCTCAACGAAGCGGGGACGGCACTGGCAATCAGTATGATGCGAGTGATTGCGGTCAACCCCTTTCTGTTTGCAATCGCGACGGTCATCTCGAGTATCCAGCAAGCAATCGGACGATTCACTTTTTATGCCCTAGCGCCGACTATTTACAATATCGGTATTATCATTGGTATTCTATTCTTTACAGATGGCATCAATCTCTTTGGCTGGCAAATCTTTGACGGTGGCATTATGGGCGTGGCGCTCGGCGTGGTACTTGGTTCGATCATGCAGCTGGTTATTAGCAGTATCGGCTTGATGGGTTTGGGGCTCGACTACCGTTTCAAGGTTCATTGGAAAAATCGTGGCTTCCGCAAAGTACTGTCGCTACTGCCTGCTCGTTCGCTTGATCAGGGAATGGACTATCTCGTCGGTATCGTCGAAACCAACCTTGCCTCGCGGATGGCAGCCGGCACTGTGCGTGCGTACAACCAGGCGGTTACACTTCATATGGCACCAATCAACCTGATCGGTGTGGCCATTTCGACGGCAGCCTTCCCAAAGATGACCGAGCGTTTGAGCGAAGGTCGACCTGACCTATTTCGGAGCGAGCTCCAGCAGGTTCTCCGTATCATCATTTGGCTGGCGCTTCCCGTATCGGTTTTGACGTTCTTCACTCGAGGATACCTGGTGAACTTTATCCGAGCCGGGGGTGACTCGCTAATGGCAGGTTTGCTCGGTGCACTTGTCATCGCGATTCTTTTTCGCTCGATTTACTACATCACGGCGCGAGCATTCTATGCGCAGCAGGATACCAAGACACCTCTCTACATCTCGATCTTTTCTATCGGTCTGACGATCGTGCTCGCAGTCTGGTTTACGATGACTCTGAAGATGGGGCCATACGGACTCGCCTGGGCGCAGTCGATCATGGCGGCAGTGGAGGTCGTTATCCTCTTTGTTGTTATCAATATCCGCATCAGGGGACTACTAAACCGTGAACTCTGGGGGGCAGTCTGGCGAATGGCGAGTGCTACTGGTTTCATGGCTATTGTCAGCTATATTATGGTAGCGACTATTCCGTTGCCGGCCGGTGATAACAGTAGTTTCTACTTCACGTTCCCGAAGTTTGTACTAATAGTCGTCGTTAGCTTCATTGTCTATATGGCACTCTGTAAACTTCTGAAGCTACGCGAAGTTGACCCGATCGTTCGGCGCGTCCGTAAGCTCTTTACGGCGAGTGTTCGCGGCTAAAGAGTAAAAATGCTATAATTTACCTCTGATGACTCAAGACCATATCCGTAATTTTTGTATCATTGCCCACATCGACCATGGCAAAAGTACGCTGGCTGACCGCTTGCTGGAATTAACCGGCACGGTGAAACAGCGTGACATGAAAAGCCAACTGCTCGATACTATGGAACTAGAGCGAGAAAGGGGCATTACTATTAAGTTGGCGCCGGTTCGGATGCATTATAAGCAATATGAGCTAAATCTCATCGATACACCGGGACACGTTGACTTTAGTTACGAAGTCAGCCGTAGCTTGGAGGCTTGTGAGGGGGCAATTTTGGTTGTCGATGCTAGCCAGGGAATCCAGGCGCAGACGCTTGCCAATGTCTACCTGGCTCTCGCTGCAAACCTCACTATTATTCCAGTTCTCAATAAAGTAGATTTGCCAGCGGCTGATGTGTCACGGGTCAGTGCAGAAATCAAGAACTTACTCGGGTGTAGTGATGACGAGATTATAAAGATCAGCGCTAAAACCGGCGAAGGTGTACCGGCTGTCCTTGATGCAGTTGTTCAGCAAATTCTACCGCCGAGCGGTGAATCTCATTCATCGACCCGCTCGCTTATATTTGATAGTTACTACGACGATTATCGCGGCGTGATCCTTTATACTCGGACGGTCGACGGCTCGATTAAAAAAGGTGACACGATCGAGATGTTGGCGACTGGTGCTCACGGCTTGGCACTTGAAGTTGGCGCGCTTAGTCCGACAATGGCACCAATGAAGGAGATTGCCACCGGAGAGATCGGCTATATCGTGACCAACTTGAAGACCACGCGCGAAGCTCGCGTCGGTGACACAGTGACCGTTTCTCGAGCACGCGCTACGCATACACTGCCGGGCTATCAGCATGTCAAGCCGTTTGTCTACGCCGGCTTCTTCCCGGTCTCCAACGAAGATTATAATGATCTCAAGGAAGCGATCGAAAAGCTGGCAATGAGCGACTCGGCCCTACAGTTCGAGCCGGAAAATTCGCCGGTGCTTGGCTACGGCGTCCGGATCGGCTTTTTGGGACTACTCCACATGGATATCATCCGCGAGCGGTTGGAGCGCGAATACGACCTCGACCTCGTCGTGACAAATCCGAGTACCGACTACCAAGTTACGCTGACAACGGGTGAAGAGATCGATATCAAGTCAGCGAGTGAATTGCCACCGGTTACGAAAGTTAAAGAAATCCGCGAGCCGTGGATCAATGGCGAAATCGTCGTCCCACAGGAATATATCGGCGTGGTAATCCAGCTGATTGTGGCGAAGCGCGGCCGACAGAAAAACCTCAGCTACATCGAAGAGCGCGCATTGGTGAGCTTTGAGGCACCGCTTGCCAACCTACTAACCGACTTTTACGATCAGCTTAAAAGTGTGACTAGCGGCTACGGCAGCTTCAACTACGAGCTTTCAGGCTATCATCCAGAAGACCTCGTGCGAGTTGACTTTTATGTCGCCGGTGAGATGGTTGACGCGCTCAGCGTTATGGCGCACCGCTCTGAAAGCCAGAGCCTGGGTCGGGAGATAGTAAAAAAACTTAAAGAGGTGATCCCGCGGCAAAACTTTCAAGTCGCGCTGCAGGCAGCGATTGGCGGCAAGTTTATTGCCCGCGAAGACTTGAGTGCCTACCGCAAAGATGTGACGACCGGTCTCTACGGCGGCGATGTCAGCCGAAAGAAAAAAGTGCTCGCCAAACAAGCCAAAGGTAAAAAACGCATGAAGCGTTTTGGTAAAGTCGATATTCCGTCGGAAGCATTTATGGTAATGTTGAAGAGAGATTAATACCACGCCATGAAACAGAAACTTTTTTCTTTTTTTGACACACTATCAAAATTTGCCGGTAGCAAAACCGCCCGTCGTATCGTCCTCGGTGCCTTCGTCGTACAAGCGCTACTGCTAGCGTTTGTTACTCATGTCGGCACGCCTCCTGATGAGAACAACCACCTCAACTTTATCCGCCATTATGCCGATCATTCGCTCAGTCCCATCTTTGAAGAGCAGACGCCGACACGATCGCTCGGTGATAAGACTAGAGAAGTTGACTACCTCTATCATTACGGTGCTAGTTTTATAGCCAGGGCTTTGCCGGGCGAAAAAATCGAAGTCTATGTCATTCGAGTTATCTCCGTACTGGCGGCACTTCTGACAATGATCATGTTGGTGCGGCTGTTGCGGCGACTTGGTGTATCGGCGGCGACAACAACGGTAACACTGGCAATCATTACCAATTTGCCAATGGTGCTGATGGTATCGGCGGAGGTCAATAATGATGTTTTCGTGTGGCTTGGCTATGTGTTGTCGCTACTCCTGGTGCTACGTATCTGGCGGCGACCAACCGTGCTTGATACGCTGCTACTGCTCAACATTATCGTGGCTGGTGGGCTCATAAAGCGGACGCTACTTCCGCTCGGACTTGTCTTGGTATTCGTTGTTGCTCTACTCGTCTATAGAAAATGGGCACTATTCGTAAAAAGTAGCAAGCGAGTAGATTGGCGTGTCATTGCTGCTGGAGTCTTCCTAGTGATCGTGAGTGGACTGTTCATCGAACGGGTTGGAGGAAATCTCTATCGTTATGGTGCGGTGGCTCCAACTTGCGAGCAGGTGCAAGGAGAAAAAGCGTGTGAAGTATTTTGGGCAAGTAGCCGAAAAAAGTGGCTTGATGCCGGTGCACCAACGGATAAGGGCTCATGGTTGGGGAGTGGGGTGACGCGCGATGAGACGCCGCTACCCCTGCCCGTTTTTACGGCAAAATGGCTCACCCATAGCGTGACGAATATTGCCGATATCCAAACGCAGGGCTGGCGACATGAGGCGACGCCGCCGACGTGGCTAGCGCCTGGGTTGCTCCTTGTCATGATTGGTGCGATTGGCTACGGTATAGTGCGTGACACCAATCAATGGCGAAAGACCAAGCAGGATGAGAGTATGCTCAGGCTATTCGCTACCGGCACAGCACTATTTGTGATGGGGGCTCACTTGTCGGTGAACTATTCGGAATATCTGACTTATCAAGTGTTTGGTCTGGCGCTGAACGGCCGCTATATCCTCCCGGCACTATTGGTTCTGATAGGACTAAGCTGCTATTACCTCGCAAAATTACTCCCGCGTCGTGTCAGTCAAATTCTCGCTGTCGTCACTATAATACTGATCGTTGGTTTCACGGGCATCGCGATGATGCTGCGAAATAGTCAGCTGATTACTGGCTAGTAGCTCGCCGAAGCAGACAAGCAAGAATGAGCTCGTGAACTTCTTCGGGCGTACCGTGACCGTCAATGCGTTCAAGTAAACCTAGACGGTCGTACTCTTCGATTACGGGCAAGGTTTTACTTCTGTATTCTTCGAGCCGCTTTTGCAGTATCTCGGCGGTGTCATCATAACGTCCGCCTCTGTCGTCATGGCTTTCCAGAGCTGACCAGCGCTGCATGACCATTGCTTCGTCGATATCAATATAGAGGACGCATTTGAGTGGATGCTGGGCTGCTTTTGTTGCCGCCATAACTCCCTGCTCCTCACCGATCCATCGTCCTACGGAACTGAGGAGTAGAGGTCGACTTGCGTACTCTTCTTTGGATAAGTAGGGGAGCACGATTGCGACGTAATCGTCGCTGGGTATTAGCTCGCCGCGGTGTAAGATGGCATCCAGATGTTCGGGGATGGTGCTATTTCGTAAAATGTCGCCACCACCCATCAACACCCCATCAAACAGCTGTGCGAGTTTCTCGCCTTGAGTGTCTTTACCGGCAAATGGCCGTCCAAAAATATTGATCGATCCAGTGCCAAGCCATTCTTTTATTTGTAAAATCTGCTGAGTATTCATGTATAGAGAAGTATACGGGCTCTCGAGGGCATTGGCAAGGCTAGCACTCGCTTGACCAGAGTGCCAAACTAGCGCTATAATCGTACACATGACAGAGCGACAAGTGGCGATTCTTTCCGCGATCATCGAGCAATATGCCGAGATTGCTGTACCGGTTGGTAGCGTAATGCTGGCGAAGCTCTTTGGTGTCTCCAGTGCGACGATTCGCAGTGAGATGGCGAAGCTGGAAGAGCTGGAATTAATCACCCAGCCACACACCAGTGCTGGCCGTATTCCGACCGACAAAGGCTATCGTTTTTATGTCAATCTACTGACACAGCAAAATGATGAAACGACGGGGCTCGATCGCAGTGCGAGAGCGATTGAGGCGCGGGTAAGTACACAGGCCAGCCAGGCTGACCGAGCGATTCGCAGCGCCGTTGACAGCCTCGTCGATCTGACACAAAATCTTGGTTTGGCAACTATTGGTGACGAACTGTACCTCAGCGGTATGGGCAATTTGTTCTCTCAGCCAGAATTTATGATCAGCACGCAGGCGCAGTCTGTCGCTCGCTTGCTCGACAACCTCGAGCCGTGGCTACGCGAGGCTGCCCCTAACCAGCCATTGAATGTTTTTATCGGTAGTGAAAATCCGATCGGCAAAAGCAGCGGCGCAACACTGATTATTAGTAAATTTCGCTCACCATTTTCCGACAGTAGCTATATCGGCGTACTCGGTCCGACGCGCCAGAGCTACGGCCGCGTAATGCGGCTTGTCCGTCAGACTGGTGCCATGCTCGAGGAGGCACTTTAGGTGGCGAAGAGTAAAAAACAAGGAGAACTCGAACAGCAAGTCGCAGAATTGACCGCCGACCTGCAACGTACGCGTGCTGACTTTGAAAATTATGTTCGGCGTATAGAACAGGAAAAAGAAGCCGCTCGGAGCGCGGGTCGCGCAACCTCCATCTTGAAGCTACTGCCGGTTATCGATAATATCGAGCGAGCAATCGCCCACGTTCCCGAGAATTTGCAAGCCGACAAGTGGGCGCAAGGCGTCATTAACCTAGTGCGGAGCCTTGAGAAATCGCTGGAAGGCATGAATGTTGTACGTATTAATGCCAAACCTGGCACTATTTTTAACCCCGAACTGCACGAAGCGATCCAGATCGATGAAGATGCGAAGGGCGAACACGAAGTGATTGCCGAGGAGCTACAAGCCGGTTACTTGCTCGATGGTCAGCCGATTCGCCACGCTATGGTTAAAGTCACCCGAAAGTAACCCCCTTATGCTATAATTTGCTCATGAAGCTGTGGGCAAAACATACAGGCTTTACCATCGTTGAGCTCCTGATTGTTATCGTCGTCATCGCTATCCTCGCCGCGATTACGATCGTTGCATACAGTGGCCTCCAACAACGAACGAGAGACAATATTCGTAAGAGTGACCTCACCTCTATAGCGAAAGCCTTGAAGTTGTATTCGGTAGACAATGGGCCGATGTGGATAGGAGTCGGTTGCGGGTCAAACGGCAACGGCAGCGGCTGGTTTAATTATAACTATTCACCGAGTGGGATGAATAAATGTCTCAAAACGGCTGGAGTTATAGATAAGGATATCGTAGACCCTTCGGGCAGCATAAACTGTTCAATAGGCAGCCTAGACTGTCATGCGTACATGAAGTATACATGCTCTCAAGGCGGGACTGCTACTACTTATGTATATGCCAATCTTGAGACGCTCGTGCATACGACTTCCGACACGGATGGTACCTGTGCTGTTAACCTCGATACAGATTATGGCATGAATTACTTTGTGAAAATTACCGATTAGCAAAAATCCTCCTTATACTGCTTATGCTACAATTAGGCCATGCAAAAGCGTGGTTTTACCGTTGTGGAACTTCTGATCGTTATTGTGGTGATTGCTATTCTGGCTGCCATTACGATAGTTGCGTATAACGGTATTCAGGCACGGACTAGGGACAGCGTTCGAAAACAAGACTTAGCACAATTAGCGAAAGCTACGAAACTTTATGCCGTAGATAATGGAGATTACGCCGAGGCGGGCTGTGGCTCTGGTGGTACCGGATCCGGTTGGTTGTCGGTAGACTACGACACTACAGGAGCATGGCTTTCGGTGAATGGCTGTTTAATGAAGGACGGCTATTTGAGCAAAGAATTAAGGGATCCTTCTGGCTTGGGTTCATGTACAGGACTAACTTGCTTTGCCTACATGAAATGTAGTGGCAGCGCAGGAACATTTTATATAGCACACTTAGAGACCTTGCCGCAAACGAGCACAGACACAGACGGCACCAATTGCACGGTGTATGACACCTCCTATGGTATGAATTATGTGGTTAAGGTGAATTAAATCGTGAAACTACGCGGCTTTACTATCGTTGAACTACTGATTGTTGTTGTGGTGATTGCGATTATGGCTGCTATTACGGTCGTAGCATATAACGGAATTCAGCAGCGTGCACGCGACAGTATTCGTACTGCTGATCTCGCATTTTTAGAGAAATCGCTAAAACTTTATTACGCAGATAACGGCAACTATATGAATGCTGCGAGTAACTGCGGTAATGGTAATGGCGATGGATATACCCACTTTGACTATGATGGAACTGGCGTGCGGATACCTATTATGGATTGCTTCAAGAACGGGGGGTACATTACTAAAAATGTCGAAGATCCTTGTTTCAACAAAACATGCTCAGGGCAAACGAAATTTACTTACCTGAAATACACCTGTGGTATGGGAACATTTCTGTATGCACATATGGAAGGGATACCGCTCTCAGACACTGCCACAGATGGAACCTGTGCGTCAGGTATTGACACAACTGAAAACGTAAACTACTACATAAAGTTTTAGGAGTTATGAGTATTATCCTTTGCTGATGTCCAGCCGATTTGCCATTCGGTGCGACGATCATCAGAGTCTCTCGCAAATGCCCCTTATGCTATAATGTGCACATGAAATTGTGGGCAAGACAAACAGGCTTCACTATCGTCGAACTCCTCATTGTCATTGTGGTGATAGCTATCCTCGCGGCAATTACTATCGTTGCGTATAACAGTATCCAAGCTCGTGCACGAGATAACGTTCGTAAGCAAGATCTCGCTCAAATCTCTAAGGCGTTAAAACTCTACGCAGTAGACAATGATGGCGATTATGCTTCTTTGCAGTGTGGAAGTGGAGGTACTAATAGTTACGGATGGCTACCATCCGATTATGATGGAGCTGGCTCATTAAAGTCAATCAACGCCTGCTTGACAGAGGGGGGCTATTTATCAAAAGCACTAGTTGACCCAGGTGGGCTAGGAGCATGCACGGGTCTGACTTGTTTTGCTTATATGAAAGCAAGCTGCGCAAGCGGGACTTATCTTTATGCTCATCTTGAAACACTTCCTCAAGCAGCAACCGATCTTGATGGTACCTGCCAAAGCGGTTGGGATACAGCCTATGGCATGAACTATGCATTGAGGGTGAATTGATGAAGCATAGAGGATTCACTATAGTCGAGCTTCTTATTGTCATCGTGGTGATTGCAATCCTGGCGGCGATCACAGTAGTGGCATATAACGGCATTCAGCAGCGCGCCCGTGATGCGCAGCGTCTTCAGGATATTACTTCAATCGCAAAAGCACTGGAGCTTTATAAGATACAAAATAGCTCGTATCCAAATGCAGTCGGCAACTCTGTAGGTGGATGGGAGATTAGCTCGAATCCCAAATGGCAATCATCCGTTTTTGCAGCAACTGGTGACGGCAGGGGTACTCTATAGCGTTCCGGTGGATCCTATAAATACAGGGGATATGAACACGACAGGAGCAAAGATATATTATTACTATCGCTATAGTGCAGGGTCAAATGGATGTCCGACGGCATTCTATGTGCTCGGTGTTCGTACAGGAGAAGTAAGTAGCAGCTCAGGATCTTCCCCCGGGGGAACATGTGGTACTTATACCGTTGGCAACTGGTGGGCTAAGTTAGCTCAGGACTTATAGTAAATTTTTTAATTAGCACTCTTGACATGAGAGTGCTAATTTTTTACACTAGTAATAGTTTTGGCACTGTCCAGCGAGGAGTGCTAAAGTAGTATATAGAATATGGTAGATAGTAAGTAGCAAGGAGGACTCAACATGGGTAAAATTATCGGAATCGACCTCGGTACAACCAACTCGGCATTTGCCTATATGGTGGCTGGCAAGCCGGAGGTTATTGCTAATGCTGAAGGTAACCGCACGACGCCAAGTGTCGTTGCTATAAATAAGAAAGGTGAGCGCCTGGTCGGTCAAGTAGCGCAGCGCCAGCGCGTGACAAACGCTGAAAATACAATTTACGGGGTAAAACGCTTGATCGGTCGTAAATTCTCAGACCATGAAGTGCAAAAAGACCACGATATTATGCCTTATGAGATTGTCAAAAAAGGCGACGGTGTCGCAGTAAAAATGGGTGACAAAGACTACACGCCAGAAGAAGTCTCGGCAATGATTCTCTCAAAAATCAAGGCAGATGCCGAAAGCTTCCTAGGTGAAAAAGTCACCGAGGCCGTCATCACTGTCCCAGCCTACTTTGACGATTCACAGCGTCAGGCAACCAAAGACGCCGGCAAGATTGCTGGCCTTGAAGTTAAGCGAATTATCAACGAGCCGACTGCGGCCGCATTGGCCTATGGACTCGAAGGCAAGAAGGAAGAAAAAATTGCGGTCTTTGACCTCGGTGGTGGTACCTTTGACGTTTCCATTCTCGAACTTGGCGACGGTGTGTTCGAAGTACGCTCAACCAATGGTGATACGCACCTTGGTGGTGAAGACTTCGACAACCGCATCGTCAACCACTTCCTCGATGTCTTTAAAAACGAGGAAGGTGTCGATCTAAAGAGCGACAAAGCCGCCATGCAGCGCCTCAAAGATGAGGCCGAGAAGGCGAAGAAAGAACTTTCTACGACGACAGAATACGAAATCAACTTGCCGTTCATCACGGCTGATGCCGATGGCCCGAAGCACTTTGAGTACAAGCTGACCCGCAGTAAGCTCGAAGATCTCGTCAAAGATCTGATCGACCGCCTGGTCGGTCCGGTCGAAAAGGCCCTCAAAGACGCCGACGTCAAGGCAAGTGAAATCAACGAGATCGTGCTGGTTGGTGGGATGACCCGTATGCCAGCGGTTGTTGAAAAGGTCAAAACAATCTTTGGTAAAGATCCGCTCAAGGGTGTGAACCCTGACGAAGTCGTGGCTGTCGGTGCGGCTATCCAGGGTGGCGTACTGCAAGGTGACGTCAAAGACGTACTCCTTCTTGATGTAACGCCACTATCACTCGGTATCGAAACCATGGGTGGTGTGACGACCAAGTTGATCGAGCGCAATACAACAATTCCTACCAGCAAGTCTGAAACCTTCTCGACTGCTGCCGACAACCAGCCGCAGGTGGAAATCCACGTGCTGCAAGGTGAGCGTGAAATGGCTGCTGACAATAAGTCACTTGGCCGTTTTATCCTCGATGGCATTGCCCCGGCACCACGCGGCGTGCCACAGGTTGAAGTCACCTTCAACCTTGATGCTAATGGTATCTTGAACGTAACCGCCAAAGACAAAGGCACTGGTAAAGAGCAGTCAATTACCATCCAGGATTCTGGCAATATGTCTAAAGACGATATCGAAAAAGCACAAAAAGAAGCCGAAGCCCACGCTGATGAAGACAAGAAAAAGCGTGAAGCGGTGGAAACACGTAACCAGCTGGAAAACGCTATTTACCAAGCTGAAAAGCTGCCAGATGAGCATAAAGATAAGATCTCGGATGACGACAAGAAGGCAATCGAAAAAGCCGTCGAAGACGCTAAGAAAGTGAAAAACGACGATACGGCCGATAAAGATGCACTCGAAGCAGCTGTCAAGGCTCTGAATGACATCCTGATGCCGATCGGCGCCAAGCTGTACGAAGCCGCATCAAAAGAGGAAGCACCTGCCTCAGAAGACGGCGACAAAAAGTCGGATAAAGACGAACCGGTCGAGGGCGAAGTCATCGACGATAAAAAGTAGACACAGTTAAAGCCAAGCTACAAAAATAAAAGCCCTAGCATACGGGGGCTTTTATTCTTTGGTTCGTTAGTGATATTGTTAGTGTATGAAAAATTCATCAAAGTTCATCACAGATCTTATAGTAACCGTAATCATTGCCCTCTTGCTGGCGGCCGTCATTGAAGGGGTTCTACTATTTATTGTAGGCAACCTAGGGACTATTGGTCAGTCTGATTGGATGTGGATCAATACCACTGGCTCAGTTGTCGCCGGTCTACTCGTCGGTTACAAGCTGAACGCACTCGTTGCCGATACGAAAAAGAAGAAATAATTAAAGCTCGACATACAGCGCAGCCCACACCATGCCTGGATCACCGCGGTAGATGGGGGCGTAGTACCATGAGCCGTCGGGATTAAGCATCTCTGGAAAGGTGCGATGCTGCTCAATCATACCTTTAGCAAAGGCGCCTTTTTCGGCTTTGTACTCCTCGCGCTTGTGACGTTTTAGTAGGTGTAGGTAGAATAGGCCGTGCCAGCTCCAGAGCGAACGCTCCTCGTAGTTTGGCATAAAGGGTTTGGTCATCCACCAGTGATAGGTAAAGGTTCTCGGCTTGTTGGTATAAATGAGCGGAAACGGCTTGTTGAGCTTTTTGTCCTGTATATAGTCAAGCGTTGCCTCGAGCATTTTCTCATCTTTGATCACGCCGAGGAAAAACGGCATGAGCGCGCACTCGGCGCTAAAGGCGTCAGTCAGGCGGTCGGCATTGAAATACTGCCCGTTCCAGTAGCGGGTGATGAGTTCGTCCTGGTAGAGCTGAGGCTTAAACGGAAAGCCGTCTTCGAGACCGAGCTTGTGGACGCAGTAGGCCATGCGGCCGATCAAACTGACCGCGTAGGCGCTGCGGTCGTAGATTACGGCGTCGCGCATTTCAGCGGCAAATTTTGGCCGGGTATGGCCAGTAGTATCGAGATATTTTTTGCAATATTTTTTTAGGCGGCGGATCAAAAACGCCCGCTCGGCTTTATTGAGATCGTAACGGCTGACGTATAGGCTATGAAGGAGCCAGGGCAAAGTGTCGATAGCATGACTCGGTGCATTGAAGCAGTTGCCGGACTTATCGATGCAGGTGGTGATCGTCTCGGAGCGGCGGTAGTGTAGCAGTGCCCAGCGTAGCGTACAGAGGACATGTTTCCGGTAGCCGATTTTAGAGAGTGACTCAGCGACGGTACCAAAATCGCGCATCCAGAAAAAATCGAAATGGCCGAGCGACGTGCGGTAGAAATCACCTTTCCAGAGTCGGTCGACAATCTGCCGACAGATGGCTTCTGCGTCTCCCTCAAAACGCTCGATTTTACCGAAATAGCGGTTGTATAGTTGTTGCCATTCTGCGCGAAGCGTTCCGAATAAGCGGCCAAGTACGAAGGTGACGGGTTTCATTAGTCTTTAGTATAGCCTGTAGCGGACGAAACCGGAACAACATAGTATGTCGCTTGTGGTTTTCATGAGCGAAAGGTAAAGTTAATAGTAGATGGATTTACAAAAAGAACTTTCAAGAATCTTCAAAGGCGAGCTCGATACCAGCGAGGAGACGCGTGAGTTTTACAGTCACGACGCGAGCTTGTTTGAACTGAAACCTCAGGTCGTTGGTTTTCCAAAGGATGCTGGTGATATAAAAGCGGCAGTAAAGTTCGTGAGCAAACATAAAAAATCTCATCCCGAGCTCAGTATCACCATGCGTTCGCGTGGAACCGATATGTCGGGAGCCGCGATAGGTGAGTCGATTATCCTCGACGTTTCAAGGCACATGACAAAACTTGAAAAAGTGTCGGCGAAGCAGGCGACAGTTCAGCCAGGCATGATGTATAAGGACTTCGAAGTCGAGACGCTCAAGCACGGCTCGCTGCTACCGAGTTACCCGGCCAGCCGCGATCTTGCGGGCATGGGCGGCATTATGAGTAATAATTCCGGTGGTGAAAAATCACTTGAGTATGGCAAGACGGATAATTTTGTGACCGAACTAAAAATGGTATTTGCCGATGGAAATGAATATACGATAAAGCCGCTCGATAAAGCCGGCCTGATACGTAAGATGGCGCAGGGTGATTTCGAGGGTGATTTATATAAGAAAACGTTTGAACTCCTCGAAGAATATTATGATGAAGTCCAAGCGGCCAAGCCGAATGTAACGAAAGATTCGACGGGGTATCATTTATGGAATGTCTGGAACCGCGAAACTGGTATCTTTGACCTGACGAAACTGTTTGTGGGTGCGCAGGGAACGCTTGGTATTATTACCGAAGGCACAGTGAAACTCGTGCCAAAGCCAAAATACGAAGGTACACTGGTTTGCTATATGCGCGATATCGACAAGCTGGGAGATATCATCCCGGCGATCCTCGCGAAAAAACCGGCCACGTTTGAATGTTTTGATGACGCTACGCTGTGGCTGAGCTTTAAATTCGTCTTTGCTTTCTTGCCACGACTTGGACTGTGGGAATGGCTAAAGATGGTTATCGCGCTTATCCCCGACGGCCTTGCACTCGGACTTGGCGTGCCAAAGCTGATTCTCCTTATTGAATTTACCGGTGATACTCAGGCCGAAATCAACGCGAAGATTCATAATACAAAACTGAGTTTGCAAAAGTTTAAGACATTTACCTATCTCGAAGAAGACGACACCGAAGCCAAGTCGCGAAAGTTTTGGCTCATGCGGCGGGAAAGTTTCAATCTCCTTCGGAGCAAAGTGAAAGACAAGCACACCGCGCCATTTATTGATGACTTCGTGGTCAACCCGGAATACCTCAGCGAATTTTTACCAAAACTGCGGAGGATTATCCGCAAGTACAAATTACTCGCGACGATTGCCGGGCACCTTGGCGATGGTAACTTCCATGTGATTCCGCTGATGAAAATCGAAGACCCGAAAGAGCGAGCCAAGCTAAAGCCAGCTCAAAAGGAAGTCAATGAGCTGGTTCTCAAATACAAAGGTTCAATCTCCGGTGAACACAACGATGGCCTGGTGCGCGGTCCGTGGCTTGAGGCAATGTATGGTAAAAAAATCCTTGGTGTCATGAAAGATATCAAAAAACTCTACGACCCAGATAATATTTTCAACCCGCACAAAAAGACTGATGCCACCTGGGATTATAGCTTTTCGCACATCCGCAAAAACTTTTAGACGAGGTGGTATACTGAAGTTTATGAGAAAAACCGTAAGCGGCTTCACGATCGTTGAACTCCTGATCGTCATCGTTGTGATCGCTATCCTGGCCGCTATTACTGCTGTGGCGTATAACGGTATTCAGGCTCGGGCTAGGGACAATCGAAGAAGCAATGATAGCACAGAGATTCAAAAGGCTCTTGAACTGTATAAGATTGACAACAATGATTACCCAACCAGCGGTGGTGGATATTATGAGAGTACGAATACCAACTGGACCACCTTTGCAACTGCGCTAAAACCGTATATGAGTAATCTACCGGTTGATCCATTGAACGATGCGAATCATTACTATAGATATATTAGACCGGCGGGTACGTCGTATGGTTGTAGTGATGGCTCAAGGGGAAACTTTTATGTACTTTGGTTCATCGGATATGAGCAGGCTGCGAATGTCCCGAGTACTTCGAAATCTTTCATTTGCCCCTCTGCCGGCTGGATATCTGATGCAACCCACGGCGTTTGGCAGGCTTGGCAGTACTAACCTGGCGTCGTGCTACACTAAATACTATGAGAAAAACCACAAGCGGTTTTACGATTGTCGAACTCTTGATTGTAATTGTCGTGATTGCTATTTTGGCTGCCATTACGGTAGTGGCGTATAACGGTATGCAAGCACGGGCCCGTGATGCTGATAGACGATCAGATCTGGCAGCCATCGCAAAGGGTCTGAAACTTTGGTACGTAGACCACGGAGATTATATGGAAACGGGCAGTGGTTGTGGGGCTAACGGAGATGGTAAGTGGTGGTTTAACTACTTGTATACCCCCAAATCAATGAACGATTGTTTGAAGGATGCCGGCTATATCTCCAGTGATTTGAAGGATCCATCAGGCGCAGTCGCGTGCGCTTCAGGCAGTACAAGATGCTTCGCATATTATAAGGAATCGTGCGGCTTAGGAACTTACTTGTATGTAACCCTGGAGACGTTGCCGGCCGCAACCAATGAAACTGATGGAACTTGTGCGGCGACTATGGATACCGGCTATGGTGTGAATTACGTTGTGAAAGTAAATTAGCACTCTTGTAATTCGAGTGCTAATTTTTTACAATAGTAACAGATGACAAAACGCGATTACTACGACCCACGCATCAAAAACTTGATGCTTCACAATCTGATTGCAGACTGCTTCGCTCAGGTTTTGATGAGGGGCAGGAGTTTAGGGGCACAGCATGGCTAAAAGAGATTATTATGAGGTACTTGGCGTAGCTAAAGATGCCTCAGCTGATGAGATTAAAAAGGCTTTCCGAAAGGCTGCCGTCAAGCACCACCCGGACAAAGAAGGTGGTGATGAGGCAAAGTTTAAAGAAATCAACGAAGCTTACGAGGTGCTTAAAGACGCCCAGAAGCGTCAGCGCTATGATCAGTTTGGCCATGCTGGTGTCGGCGGTGCGAGCGGCGGTGGCTACAGTGGTGGCAACCCGTTTGAGGGCTTCAATGGCGGTCAAGGCTTCGAGTTCAATTTCGGTGACGGCGGGCTCGGTGATATCTTTAGTCAGTTCTTTGGCGGTGGGGGCAACGCACAGCAAGGACCGCGTCGCGGTCGTGACGTCGAGACTAGTATTCAGCTGACATTTGAGGAAGCGGTTTTTGGCATTGAGCGCGACCTAGCACTTGACATGGACGACGAATGCTCACACTGTCACGGTACAACCGTTGAGCCTGGCCATGAATTAAGAACCTGTCCGACCTGTCACGGCGCCGGCCAGCAAACGCGCGTTATGAACACGATGTTTGGCGCTATCCAGCAGGCCGTCACCTGTGAGACGTGTAAAGGCCGCGGCAAAGTACCGGAAAAGGTCTGTACAGTCTGTCAGGGCAAGGGTACCGAGCGTCGCAAGCAGACGATTACGCTGAAAGTACCGGCCGGAGTCGATGACGGCGCCACAATCCGTCTGAAGGATCGCGGTGAAGCGATCGCCAACGGTGCACGCGGCGATCTGTATATCCACCTCCGCGTCAAAGCACACAAGAAATTCACCCGTGAAGGCGACCTTATCCTCAGTGAAGAGCACGTCGATATGATTGATGCAGCGCTCGGGACGGAAATCGATGTCGAGACGGTTGATGGCAAGGTTCGCATGAAAGTCCCGGCCGGTACCCAGAGCGGAACTGACTTCAAGCTATCCGGTCACGGTGTGCCACATCTCCGTAGTGACCGCCGCGGTGCCCATATCGTCTCGATTATCGTTGATACGCCGACTAAGCTGAGTAAAAAGCAGAAGGATTTACTCAAACAGTTTGGCGGCGCAAAAAAAGGCTTCCTCGGCTAGAATACTTTGTAGTAGTATAAGTACATGGTCACAATCGCAGGGATTGTTGATAAATATCAAACATTTCCGATAACAAAAATACCATCGAATGTGCCGTATGCTGTACGTAAGCACTCTGTATCAGATGCTAAATTACGTCGAGAAGCACTCGAAGATTTTATGTATTCATCCCAGCGGTGGCCTCGGCTGGAGTTTCCTCAGCTTGAATCGGAGACGCTGCACCAGTATATATATTCGCTTGTTAACCTCCTTGAAGATGTTGAGTATGTGGAGGGATCTGAAGAAGAGAAAGACCATATTTTTGAGGTCATAGAATCTAAACTCATGGAGCTCAATCGTCATCAGAAGATCCGTAGGATGATGGCTGAAACGGCGATTGATTCAGCTGAAGTATTGAGACAGGAGGCAGGGGACGTAACCTTTGAGATATTTGGTCAGCTAGATCCTGACAGGTTCGCCTACTACTTTTCCCAAGACTATACGCGGGCACGTACATGGACTCGGAACTCTGCAATTACCGGAAGAAAACGAGCAGTCGCAACGCAATTTCTTCAGCGTACACAAGACGTTAAAGTCCCCGTGGACTTTGAATTCGAGACGCTAGACCCAGAAACTATGGAAATGTTCAAGGGTGATCTGACCGTTATACTTCCTGGTTTAGAAAAATTCTTGGCGCAAGAAATCCCCGCGTCTGTACCCGTAGATAGGGTACTACCATACTTTGACAATGCTCTGGATGCAGTTTCTCTCAGTGGAAAAGGATGGCGCTCCCGATTTACAGAAGGCAAACAAGCCGAGGAGAACCATGCACATCGTACAATAGATGTAGGTCGAAATAGACCACCGTTTACAGGGGCACGACTAAAACCACTCCCGTTGCATGAAGCAACACACTGCCTGAGAGCAAATAACGCCGATGAGCAGCCAAATGCTGCCCATCGCTTACCATCTAAAACAAATCTTGCTTTCGAAGAGGGGCTATGTAAGGCTATCGAGTCAATTATTACTGGGAAAGATACTCAAGCCGGATCTGCCTACTATGTATCACTTGGTCTTCAACTTGGGCTCGACATAGGAGGTGAACGGCGTGATTTCAGAGAAACGTTTGAGATAATGTGGCCCCGACAAGCTATGATATCGGGAGCAGAAACAGCCAAAGACATACGAGAGGCAAAAGTCTCAGCATATCAGACGATGTTGCGAACAACTCGAGGGAATGCAGTCGATGCCCGCGACAAGTCATATAGTGATGGCGATCAGCTGTCGAAAAGCTGGCTTAATAGCATAAAGGCCTTACCGGAAGAGCAACGGCGAGAAAAGCTGCGCTGGGTTCTTTCCGCGCAGTTTAACCCGATGGATCCTGAAGCTGCAGAGCTTTTCAAAGACATATCACTACGTGTATAAAGGTAGACCATTGAATATTAATGCAAAAAATGTTATAATAAACGTATGAAGAAAACCCTATTGCTCCATCACAACAGAGACAGGAGTAATGACGCAAAGTCATTTACATTTGCCAAACGTCTGGCGGAGCAACTGCATGATGCTATAGAGGTGGAATGCAGCGATATTGACGAGCTTTTTTTTGATGTGTCTACTGATAGTGCACGAATTTATCACCCTACTAAACTTTTTGATGTAGCAGATTTTGACTTGGTCGTATTTCGCCATGTCAGTACTTTCATCGAAGAAGCCCGAGCAATTACGATATATTGCGAAAAGAAGGGGGTAAAGTATATAGACTCGTACTTAAATCGCCCAACACTTGATAAGATGAGTGCATCTTTCCTTCACTGGTCGGTTAACCTTCCTGTGCCTCACACGTTATTTGGTAATCACGATGAGATGATTCGGCGTTTTGATGAATTTGCACCAAAGGCAGTTGTCAAAGACAACCATGGATTTAAGGGTGAGAAGAACTATGCCGTAAGCTCGCGGGCAGAGCTACAGGATATTCTGGCAAAGCATGACAACACGAAGTTTGTGTTGCAAGAACTCATCCCGAATAAAGGCGATTATCGAGTGCTCGTATTTAATTTTAGACCCGTATTAGTGATTAAGCGAACCGCCGGACAGGGTGAATATCTAAACAATACCTCAAAAGGCGGCACGGCGGAGCTGATTGACTTATCATCATTTGACCAGAAGCTCCTCAATATGTGTGTAGAGGCAAGTAGAATAGAAAAGCTGGAAGTGGCTGGCGTTGACATTATTTTGGATGCAAAGACGCAGACACCGTATATTTTAGAGGTAAATCAAGCTCCACAAGTTTCATCAGGTTCATTTATGGAAGAGAAGCTAGAAAAGTATGCGGAAATGCTGAAGGAATTGATCGGTGAGCAAGCAAAAATCTAAATTAATCATTGGTCGCCTAGAATACGTTTGGATTGTGCCAACAAATCAAAAGAAGGTGCCAGCACGCATTGACACCGGTGCACGAACTACAGCTATATGGGCGAGCAGTCTATCTGAAGAAGATGGCATTTTATCATGGTCGTTTTTTGGTAAAGACTCGCCATTCTACACAGGACAATTATTTCATAGTAAAAGCTATAAAAAACGTGTTGTTGCAAACTCAACTGGACACAAAGAAGTTCGTTATTTGATTCCTATTACGTTACAATTAAAGGGAAGAAGAGTTCGTACAAAATGTACGTTAGCGAATCGTCAAACCCAAGCGTTTCCGATTTTAATTGGACGTAATACATTAGCTGGTAAGTTCATTGTTGATGTGCAGCATGGCTCGAAGAAATTATCGGTGAATGATCAAGTGCGGTTTGAAGAATTACAATCTGAACTGGAGAACGAATAAATGAAAATCGCGATTTTAAGCAATGGACCAGGAAACTACACCACCAAGCGTCTCAAAGAGGAGGTGGTGAAGCGAGGCCACGAAGTCAAGATCATCAAGTATAAGGATGCCTATACGGCAATTGAAAAAAATAACTCAGTAGTGCGCTACAAAGGTGAGAGCCTCGGCCATTTTGATGCAATAATACCACGGATTGCTCAGAGCTACACCAAATACGGTACCGCGATTGTGCGCCAATTTGAGGCGCAAGGGTCGTTCACGACGGCGACATCACTGGCGATTAATCGTTCACGCGATAAACTCCGTGCTTATCAGGTGCTGGCAAAAGCGGGAGTCGGCATTCCAAAGACCGTTTTTGCCCGTGAGTCAGCTAGTTTCGATGACATTATCGAGCTTGCCGGCGGTACACCGCTGATTATTAAGGTAGCACGCGGTACTCACGGTAACGGTGTAGTACTAGCTGAAACCCCGAAGGCAGCCAAGGCCGTAATGCAGGCTTTCTATGTCGAAGGCGTGAATTTTTTGGTGCAAGAATTTATCAAAGAATCAGCCGGTACCGATATCCGTGCATTAGTCGTTGGTGGCCGCGTGGTCGCGAGCGTCAAGCGCCAAAGCCTGGACGGCGATTTTCGTAGCAACACTCACCAAGGTGGTGAAGGCGTGCCGGTGAAGCTGACCGAAGAAGAGCGAAAGACAGCTCTGAAGGCTGCGAAGGCCATGGGTCTGCCTATCTGTGGCGTCGACATGATGCGCTCGGAACGTGGTCCGCTGGTGCTCGAAGTAAACTCGAGTGCAAGCATTAAGACCCCCGAGCTTATTACTAAGCGCAATGTAGCCGAGAAGATCATCGAGTATATCGAGCAAAATGCCAAACGCCGTCCGAAAAAAGACAAAATCGGCGCATAGGCTACCGCGTTTTATCGGCCATACTGCTATACTAAAGGCATGAACGTTGCAATCGTCTTCGTTGTCGTCTTGGCACTACTTTTTGGACTCGCGTATTTCACTAAGCGGAAATTCGGGGCGCTTGGCCTCGCTCTTGCGGCCGGCTCGATGCTCAGTGAACTTTGGGCGGACAAGTTGACACCGCTTGTTGCAGAAGCTGGGCTTTCTGTCGCCCGTCCTCCGCTAATCACTATCGTATCAGTGGCATTAGTGTTGCTGCCGGCAATAGTTCTGTTATTTAGCGGGCCAAGTTACCGAGAAGCACCACTACGTCTAGTAGGAGCAACCCTATTTGCAGCGCTTGCCTTCGCACTTTTGATCGAGCCACTTGGTTCGGCACTTGTGTTACAGGGGCAAGGTAAAGTTATCTATGATTTCTTTGCTGAAAACCAGGTCTATATCGTGACCATTGGTCTTATCCTGGCGGTGCTCGATCTCGTGGCGACGCACACCGGCCGACGCTATCCGCGCAGCAGCAAACATTGACCTGCCCGCCATGCGTGGCAGGCGGGCCTACCTCTCGTGTAGAATATAGTGTAAGTTATGTATTATTTTTACGTTTTACGCTCACAAAAAGATAGTAAATTGTATTACGGACAAACGACGGATCTTAGAAGGCGATTTGAGCTCCATAACACTGGACAGGTTCCCGCTACAAAACAGAGGCGACCTCTTGAACTAATCTACTACGAAGCGTATAATTCCAAAGAGCTTGCTATAAAACGTGAACATACTGTAAAACGCAGTGGCACTGCAAGAGATGCTTTGCAGAAACGTATTACGGGTTCATAGCTCCCGCCTGCCGTGCAAGGCGGGCAGGCAGCTGGTTAGACCTGCCCGTCCTGTCAGACAGATAGGGGGCACCTGCCTTTTAAGCAGGGCGAAGAAGTCCAGTGGACTTCTGAGAGTCGTAGGTTCATTAAAAATTCGATAATAAACTTTGGACGGGTCCATAGCTCAGCTGGTTAGAGCACCTGCCTTTTAAGCAGGGTGTCGTGGGTTCAAGCCCCACTGGACCCTCCAAAGTTTAGGATCGAATAAAGCCAAGCCCCACTGAACCCTCCATAGAAAAATGACCTGCGGATCGCAGGTCATTTTTCTTGTATTGTGGCTGTATACTAACTTCATGAAGTGGTACTACCTTCGCCGCTCGGTTCATGCGTCGTGGCACATCTGTCTGGCGGGCGCCGGTGTCTTTGGCGGGGTAGTGCTTGCACCCGTGGTGCCATGGTGGTTTACCTCGGTATCGTGGTTGCTTACTGGCGTCATGCTGGGTCTGGTTGCCATCTATAAACAGCAAGTCTTTATGCTGCCGGTAGCAATAGTGGGAGGTCTGCTTGTCGGATTATGGCGCGGGCAGATTGAGCAGGTCTCGTTGCACGCTTACGACGGACTATACGAAAAGACCATTCAACTGTCGGCGACCGTGAGTGAAGATATGGATGTCGACAAGCAGGGTAACGCGGTGCTGCGGTTAAGAGATATACATTTTGGCGATCACTTGCTGCCCGGAACGTTGTGGGTAACGGTGAGTGACGAGGGAGAAATCTGGCGTAGTGACCGCATAGTAGCGGAAGGAAAATTGCAAAAGGGCTTCGGGACTTTTGCTGGGGCAATGTACCGGACAGATATACAGAAAGTCGAGCGAGCAGAACCGGGCGATGTGGCACTTGTCGTGCGGAATTGGTTCAGCGATGCAGTCAGAAGAGCAATTCCAGAGCCAGAAGCTAGTCTGGGTGTTGGCTACTTGGTGGGGCAGCGGCGTAATTTGCCTTCGGATTTGGATAACGCACTGCAGGCAGCCGGATTGACCCATATCGTTGTTGCTAGTGGCTATAACCTGACGATCTTGGTACGGCTTGCCCGTCGGTTGTTTGCCCGCGTGTCTAAGTATCTGGCTGCACTGATGTCGGGCAGTCTCATAGCTGCCTTTGTCGCTGTTACTGGCCTTAGCCCTAGTATGAGTCGTGCTGGGTTAGTGGCGGGGCTTGGCCTACTAGCATGGTACTACGGTCGTAAATTCCACCCGGTGATCCTGCTGAGCATCGCCGTCGCTACGACTGTTCTGTTTAACCCGAGCTACGCATGGGGCGACGTCGGCTGGCAGCTCAGCTTTGCAGCATTTGGTGGCGTTATGTTACTCGCTCCTTTATTACAGGCATACTTCTTTGGCCCAGAAAAACCAGGCACTGTCCGACAAATTCTAGGCGAAACAATGGCAGCCTGGTTGTGCACACTACCTATCTTGATCATCACTTTTGGCTACGTCAGTAATGTGGCGATTATCGCCAACCTGCTGGTGCTGCCTTTGGTGCCGCTCGCTATGTTACTGACATTTATTGCTGGCGTTGGGGTAATAACAATTCCTGCGTTCGCGGTGATTGTCGGCATGCCGGCTACCCTCCTTCTTCACTACATGACGAGTGTTGCGACGTATATGGCCGACTTGCCATGGGCGAAGACGGAAATAAGCATCTCTGGCTGGCAGGCGCTACTGATGTATGCGGGAATACTATGCCTTGGAATGTATATGTGGTGGCGTACGCGACTGAGCCTACGAGATACTAACCTTGTGGAGTAAGATTGTCATCCGTGTGCGAACAGGGTATTCTATAAGCACATGCGGTATCAAAAAGGTTTCACTATCGTCGAACTGCTGATCGTCATCGTGGTGATCGCGATTTTGGCAGCAATCACCATCGTGGCGTACAATGGCATTCAAAATCGAGCGAATGATACCGCCGTTCAGACAGACCTAGCAAATTATTCGAAGAAAACCGAGCTGTTCAACGTTGATAATGGAAGGTACCCAGTAGCTGTCTCAGAGCTATCTACGCTTGGAGTGCGGGCGAGTCAATCAGCGTACAATACAAGTTACTACAATCTTTATTACTGCACCCAGACCAGTGCCAGTGATAAGTATGTATTTGCCGGTCGCTCCAAGTCGGGTACAGTATATTACACTTCTTCAAAAGGCATTGGTAATCTCGGAAATATTTCAATGAGTGCCACGCCCATTTGTAATGTCGTTGGAATCACCTACGGAACTGATTCGACCGTGCAAACGGGGTTGTCAAATACAGGGGTATGGGCTGCGTGGGCACTCTAGATTATAGAGATAGCCACCAGTCGCGGGGTTTCACTATCGTCGAGCTTCTGATTGTAATCGTTGTCATTGCAATTTTGGCAGCCATCACCATCGTGGCGTATAATGGCATTCAAAATCGTACCAATGACGCAGCTATCCAGTCTGATGTGAATTCATTAGTGAAGAAGATTAAGCTTCGTGAAGTTGAAATTGACGGTGTGCCTCCGGCCGGAATGCGAAGCAACGGAAGCGGCCGGTATTTCCAAGGCGTTACTTTCTCGCCGACAAAATCTGCCTATCTTCTCACTCAGGATAATCTATGGTACTGCGAAGGTCTCAAATCAGGATCTCCCGCGTATGCGGTAGCGGCCAAAAGTAAATCCGGGACAGTATTTATATATCGGAGCGAATCAGGTAATTCAACGACGACTTCTGGCACAGCGCAAGCTAGCTGTGGTAGTGGTTTTGATGGCGGGGTGTATTACTACTCATTTGGGTGGTATCTGACGGAAAACAACTGGCTTCTTTGGATCAATTAGCCCAGGGGGGGTAGGGGTCGGCAACTAGCGTTTTTTCTGATAAAATATAGGGAGAGCTAGTATAATATTCGGAGTTTTCTATTATGTCCGGACACAGCAAGTGGTCTAAAATTAAGCGTGACAAAGGTGCCAACGATGCCAAGCGCGGTGCTGTCTTTACCAAAATTGGCAACCAGATCGCAATCGCGGCGAGGCAGGGAATTGACCCAAGCATGAACCCGGCGTTGGCGCTGGCGATTGAAAAAGCTCGCCAGGCAAATATGCCAAAAGAGAACATCCAGCGCAGCATCGACCGCGTGGCGGATAAAAACGCCGCGGTGCTGGAGGAAGTGACGTACGAAGGGTATGGACCGGGCGGTATTGGTATTATTGTCGAAGCGGCAACCGACAATAAAAACCGGACGCTACCAGAAGTCAAAACTGCGCTTGCCAAAAATGGCGGTCGTCTGGCTGACGCTGGCAGTGTGATGTTCCAATTTACACGTAAAGGTGTCATCCGCGTGGCAGCAACCGGAGAAGATGCGTTGCTGACGATTCTCGACGCCGGTGCCGAAGATGCGCTAGAGGAAGACGGCGAAATCATCGTTTATACCGAACAAAAAGATCTTATGAGAGTACGCGGGGCGATCACTGACGCTGGTCTCAAGGTAGAAGATGCCGAGCTGCAGTACATTGCGAATGCACCGGTTGAAATCAACGACCAAGAGACGGCCGATAAGGTGATGAAAGTCCTCGACGCAATCGACGACCTAGATGACGTCGTCAATGTTCACACCAACGCTGATATTACTGTCTAGTATTTCCTAGTGCCACGCGCTACAATGAAGACACTATGCGAGTGGGGCGGTGGGTGCGTGGGATCATTGCAGCGCTACTGGCAGCCAGCCTGTCATCGTCTTCCTTTGCGGCCGCGCTAAGTGTTAGCCCGCCACCGGTTGAGTACTATCCACCGCTGTTCATTACAGCCTTTCAAACCTCTCGCAGTGTTATGCCTATTTCGTCACTTGATGACCCGACGCTTATCGTCGATGTGCCGACTGATTTACTCGCTGTTGTGGAGCTGCACAGTGACATCTCTGATCCGATCAATCTGAATGATTGGTCGGTGGAGGTGAGCGACGAATACGGACTAATTTGTACGATCTCGCTCTCTGGTTGGTTACTACCCGATGACTATGTTGTCATGGCAAGTAGTACTGCCGGCCTGGCGGACAGTACGGGGAATGTACGTCTATTCGATCCCTGCGTTCAGGAAGGGCGGACGATTCGCGCCATAGCACTCTTCCATAACGGGGAAGTAGAGGAGCAGCTCGCGCCAAGTCAGGCTGGAGCGTGGGTACGAAAAAATACGACCAAGACCTACCGCAGTGGTGAGTTCAGTAAAGATTTCGAGGCAATGGATGAAGACTCACGAACGTCATTTTACGCCGGTCGCTGGTATATACCGCTTGTCGAGCCAGCGGTACGGATTAGCGAACTGCTGCCGCGGGCTCGTAATTGTTCGCCGCTGGAAACGGCGGTGGACTGTGCGGACTATATCAAGCTGTTTAATCCGACGGGCGGTAGTGCCATACTCGATGGGCTGCGCCTACGAGTTGGCTATCAAGGCCAAGCTAGTACCACCAGTAATACTCTTGTCATAGGCGGGACGCTTCCGGCTGGACATTACGCTACTTTTGCTACGCGATCAGACGGCTCGCCGCTTTCGATTGCAAAAGACGGCGGCTGGCTCTGGCTCGAAGATAGCTATGGAATTATGATGTACGACACGACTGTCGTGGCGTATCCGAGCGCTGGTTCGGTGACGAAGATCGGCTGGGCGTGGGCATACAACGATACTACTGGCCAATGGCAGTGGACATCGACACCGACGCCTTCAGACCAGCCTAGTATCTTTACTCAGCCGCTTGAACGACCAAGCGCGAAAGCAGTAATATCGACGCTTCAACCTTGTCGTAGTGACCAATATCGCAATCCACTGACCAACCGTTGCAAGTCGCTTTCTTCAACCTCATCAAGTCTGGCCGCCTGTGAGCCAGATCAGTTCCGCAACCCGGAAACCAATCGCTGCAAGTCCCTGACGAGCGCTACTAGCGATCTGAAACCGTGCGCATCGAACCAAGTACGTAATCCAGAGACTAACCGTTGCCGTACCGTAGCAGCCGTGCTCGCCGCCGCCGATTTTCCACTCGAAAAGATTCCCGATGCGGCAGAAAACACGATCGGCTGGTGGGCGTTTGCTAGCGTTGGCAGTCTGGCGGTCGGCTATGCTGGCTGGGAGTGGCGCAAGGAACTGGCCTCAATGATGAGAATGGCTAGCTCACTTTTTCGACGTTAGTGCTGGCATCTGAGTCTTCATTCAACAGACCACTTTCGGTGTGGTTCTTAATTTTACCGCACCTCGCGTCTCGCTTTTAGTCTGTTTCGCGAAGATTCAGGTGCCGACAGCACGCATGTCGTATACTAAAGACATGAGAATTATCGGTATTGATCCAGGCACAGGCATCTTGGGCTTCGGCGTTATCGACGTCATAAAAGGCAAGAGCGTACTGGTGACGGCCGGCGTTATTCGCACACCTGCACACACGCCACTTGATGTTCGCCTCGAAGAGATCTATGACGGCTTGCAGGAAATCATAGGGGAAACGAAACCGACAGTTATGTCGATCGAAAAACTGTATTTTGCTCGCAATGTCACGACGGCGATCGGCGTGTCACATGCCCGGGGCGTCGCAATGCTGGCGGGGAAGAAGGCGCGGCTCGAACTGGCCGAATATACACCCCTCCAAATTAAGCAGACGTTGACCGGCTATGGCAAAGCAGATAAAAAGCAAGTACAGGAAATGGTACGCTTGCAACTGGGGCTAAGAGAGGTGCCAAAGCCCGATGACGCCGCCGATGCATTGGCGGCAGCGATTACCTACCAAATGATGACACGCACCCGCTAAGTCATCCTCAGCTTCCTATCAGTCAGCTGCCGTATAGTTGTTACTTGGGTGCGTGCAAAAATTCAAGCTGCACCATCACACAAATAACCAACCAAAAGAAGGAGGTTAGTATGAATAAACTAAAATCAGCTCTCATTATCGGAGCCGGTGTTGCGACAGTGGGAGTCGGAGGCGGAAGCCTCGCTGCCACCTCGTCGGCAATGAGCGGAAGTACCTCGGCCAGTACCTCGGTTCATGCCAGCTGGAAAGATGAGTTTGATACGAAACTGGCCAGTGCGTTGGCGGCCAAGTATGATCTGAACACTGATGAAGTGAAGGGTGTAATCGATGAAGTTCGCGCCCAGATAATCGATGAAAAGCATTTTGCTACACTACAACAAGCGCTTAGTGACGGCAAGATTACCCAGGATCAATACGATTACGTTGTCGCGGCGGTCAAGGAAATTGACAGTTTGCGTGACGACTATCGCCAAGCGACAACCGATCAGCAGCGTGCTGATATAAAGGCGGAACTCAAGACAAAAACGACCGATCTCCGGACGTGGTTAGAGGAGCAGGATATTTCTATGAGCCTTCTAGGCGGCTATATGATGGAGAATTATTACTACCATGGCTCCGCTAATATGGAACATCACTGGGGGCGTTAGTCGCACCTTAGTGATGTGACCCTACCCCTTACCCCGCTGCCCACCCACCCGGTGGGCAGCGCTTTTTAGTGCGCATGATATAATAAACATTGCAAACTATGTATCGCCAAGGCAAATACACGAAGAAAGTCGGACCGCTTGCAGCGTCGAAACAGTTTCTAGATCGCCGTTGGAAATGGTTTAAGAAACTGAGTCGGCCAAAGAAAGCGCTGGTGATCGGTGCACCGATCTTAGCATTTCTTATCATTACACCGCTGGTGACCTACATCTCCTATTATAACGATATCGGCAACACTGAGCGGCTGATGAACCGGAATAATACCGGAATCGTCCTCGAAGACAGAAATGGTAAGGCGTTTTTTAGCTCGGGTCGAGCCGTACATCGTACGCTCGTACCACTCGATAAGATTTCAGACAATCTTGAACACGCACTTATCGCGTCAGAGGATAAGGATTTCTATCGCCACGAGGGATTTTCGGTTGCGGGTATTTTCCGCTCGCTTTTCAAAAACGTGTCATCGGGCAAAATAGCCGGCGGCGGTTCGACGCTTACGCAGCAGCTGGCAAAAAATACGCTTCTCACTGAGCAGCAAACTATTCTGCGCAAATATCAGGAATTGACTATTTCGATCGCCATTGAGCAACGCTATAGTAAAGACGAAATCCTCGATATGTATCTTAATTCGGTCTTCTTCGGCGGAACGGCTTTTGGTATTGATGAAGCGGCGGACTTCTATTTCGGCAAAGAACCGAGTCAACTAAGCTTGGCAGAGAGTGCCATGCTCGTCGGTATCCTACCGGCGCCAAACGCCTACTCGCCGACCCTCGGTAACCCGACGTATGCCCGTGAGCGCCAGACGACGGTGCTCAACCGTATGGTAGCGGAGGGCTACATTACCCAGGCAGAGAAGCAAAAAGCTTTAGCTGAGACACTCCATTATCAAAAACCGGACGAACAAGACAAGGGTGTGGCACCCCATTTTGCCGAAATGGTGCTTAAAGAACTCTACGACAAGTATGGCCAGGAGAAGGTACTTCGTTCCGGCTATCAGGTAAAGACGACGCTTGATCTTGGCATGCAAAAAGCAGCCAACCAGGCAGTCAGCGATGGTATGGCGCACATCCAGGCCTATGGCGGCAGTAACGCGAGCGTGGTAGCGATTGACCCAAAGACAGGCGAGGTGCGGGCACTCGTGGGGAGCGCCGACTATGACAATACAAAATTTGGTAAGGTAAATATGGCGACGACGCCGCGGCAACCTGGTTCGAGCTTTAAGCCGATTTACTATAGTGATGCGCTCGAAAATGGTACGGTTACTCCCGTAACGGTGCTGGACGACAAAGCGACTGATTTTGGCGGTGGTTACCGGCCGCAAAATGCTGATCGAACATTTCATGGCAAAGTAACCGTGCGCCAGGCACTTGACTGGTCGCTCAATATTCCGGCTATCAAAGTTATGCAGAAAGAAGGCGTCGCCAATGCCGTTGAGGCGGCAAAAGATCTCGGCATCACGACGTTGAAAGACTCGGGTGATTATGGCCTGTCGTTGGCGCTTGGCTCGGCTGAAGTGCCGCTCATGGAAATGACCAATGCCTATGCTGCCTTTGCCAACCAGGGTCAACAGTACGACCATCACATCATCAAATCGATCCAGGATAAGTATAGTAAGGTTATTTTTGCGAGTGATCGTACAAGCCATAAGGCGATTAGTGTCCAAGGCGCCTATCTCATTTCCAATATCTTGTCCGACAACACAACGCGTGCCCGGATCTTTGGTAATTCTTTAACGGTGTACGGCACCGACGGCCAGATAAAGACGGCAGCGGTCAAGACCGGCACAACCGATGACAGCAAAGATGCTTGGACGATCGGTTATACGCCAGAAATCAGCGTCGGCGTATGGGTAGGCAACAACGACAATACAGCAATGTATAGTGGTGGCTCGGACATGGCCGGACCAATCTGGCGTCAGCTAATGCGGTACAGTATCGGTAACAAAAATCCATCTTTTGTTCAGCCAAGCGGTATTACGAAGGCTACGGTCTGTACTGATATTGGTGTGTTGACCGATGTTTTCTTGAGTAGTAATGTTCCGAAAGAGTGTGAGAAAAAGAAGCCTGTGGAGAATGAAAAAAAAGACCCCACCAAAACAAACAAGCAAAACACTGAGAAATGTACGGTCACGGGCAAGGAAAACCTTGATGCCAGTGATCCAGACTGTAAGGTAGATATGTGTCCGTATGATGGCCTCGGGGACATCGCTCAGAATGATCCGAATTGCATTGATCCGGCGACGGCTGATGATGATGGTGACGGCGTGATGAATGATACCGATCAGTGTCCGAATACTCCAGAGGGCACACTTGTTGATGATAAAGGTTGTCTGGTTGTAAACCAGCCTAACACCTCATCACCATAGTATGAGATAATAGACGTAAATGATTGCCCATGTTTCTGGAATCGTTGCCGAAAAATTTGCAAACTCCATCATCGTTGATGTTGGGGGAGTTGGCTATGAAGTACAAGTGCCGCTTGGAGACTATGAGGCGGCACTACTAAGTGAGACGGTAAAACTATATACCTATCATCATGTACGCGAACAGTCGCAGGAGCTGTTTGGTTTTTCTTCACTCGCCGCTAAGAAGCTGTTTGAAATGCTAATCACCGTGCAGGGCATTGGGCCGAAGGCTGCGCTGGCAATTCTCAGTCTCGGCACAGCCGAGCAAGTGCGAAACGCCATTGCTCATAGTGATAGCGCTTTTGTGGCAGGGGCAAGTGGTGTTGGTAAAAAGACGGCTGAACGAGTCGTCGTTGATCTCGCTGATAAGGTCGGTTTGCCGACACACTACGACACGGGCGTACCTATCCAGACTGAGCTGAACACTAGCGATGAAGCGCTCGAAGCGTTGATGGCATTGGGATACACGCTAGGTGACGCAACGAAGGCGCTCGAAGGAATCGATAGCAGCTTGTCGACGAGCCAGCGTGTGGCAAAGGCGTTGAGAGGCTAAAATGGCGATCGATAGAATTATTGACACAAGTCTACGCGACGGTGATGTTGACGAGCAGATTATCGAAGTAACACTTAGGCCGCAACGCTTTGATGAATATGTTGGGCAGGAACGACTGAAAAAAAACCTGAAGCTCGCGATCGAAGCGGCCAAAAAGCGCGGCGAACCGATCGACCATGTATTACTATACGGTCCACCGGGACTTGGCAAGACGACGATGGCTAATGTGATCGCTAATGAGATGGGTGTCAGTTTCCGGGTCACGAGTGGGCCGGCGATTGAACGCGCCGGCGACCTAGCGAGTATTCTTACCAACCTGGCCGACGGCGACATTCTGTTTATCGACGAAATTCATCGCCTCAGTCGAGCCGTTGAAGAGGTGCTCTATAGCGCGATGGAAGACTTTAAGCTCGACATTGTCATTGGCAAAGGTCCGGCAGCTCGCAGTGTGCGGCTGGATTTGCCAAAGTTTACCGTTATCGGCGCGACCACACGAACCGGCAGTCTGGCGGCACCACTACGCGATCGTTTCGGTCACCTGTATCGGTTGGAGTTTTATACACCGGAAGAAATCGCCCAAATCATCCGACGAGCCGCCACTATCCTAAGCACGAAAATCCATCCAGAATCGGCGACACTGCTATCGACACGAGCGCGGCTGACGCCACGTATTGCCAACCGACTCTTAAAACGCGTACGTGACTACGCCGATGTCAATGGTGATGGAATTATTGATACGAAGATCACCCACCAGGCGCTGGAGATGATGGAAATCGATGAGCTTGGCCTTGATCCGGCCGACCGGCAAATGCTGCGTAGTATCATCGACAACTATGGCTCTAACCCGGTCGGGTTAAACACCATCGCCGCCCTTACTGGTGACGAGGCTTCAACAATCGAAGATTTTTACGAGCCGTATCTAATGCAAATCGGTTTCATCGAGCGCACACCGCGCGGCCGTAAGGTGACTGATAAAGCACACAAGCACGTCGGCGGGAAGGCTTGATATACTAGAAGCTATGGAAAATGATACCAATAACCAATCAGGACGCTGGAAAGATACGAAGTCGCATGTTACGGCTGCACCAGAGTCAATCCCGGGCGAAAACTTTGATCCACGTATCCGAGTTGAACTCGCGAATGAACCCCACGTCGTTCACACGACGCGTAAAGACAGCGGTCATAGTGACGAGGTAGCGCGGCGCTACGAAGAGTCAAAGCGTCATTATCCCGAGCTAAACCTTAGCGAGAATGAATTTATCATCCTGGATATCAGGCGCCATCCGATCGGACTTTTCATCCCGGTAGCAGTAACCGGCTTTTTGCTGGCACTTCTGATCGGGTTACTTTTGTATTATCCGGCCGAAGGTACGACGGCGCTTGGCTTCAATGTCTTGCCGTATAGTATTATTCTCTTACCTGTACTGCTTGTCATGGCACTGGTCGGGATTGGTGGCTTGGTAGCCGTTTGGGTATATTTGCAGAATCACCTGATTCTGACTAACGAGAGTGTTATTCAGCGGATCCAATACAGCTTGTTTTCAAAGCACGAGCAAACCGTCAGTCTCGGCAGTATCGAAGACGCCAGCTTCAAACAGCACGGTATCATCCAAATGATGTTCAACTATGGACTGGTCAGGCTCAGTACGGAAGGCGAAGAGACCACCTATCGTTTCCGGTTTGTTGCCGACCCGAGCAAGCAAATTGCAGTTATCAATAACGCGATTGAGTCATTCAAAAACGGCCGACCGATTGACCCGTACGAAACCTAGAGAATGTCTTATTGGTGGCGGCTATTTTTGACGTAGTCCGCTTCGTTTTCGAGGATTGTACGGAGCGTATAGCTTTTACATTTTGTATCGGTACAGTTTTTCGCCTCGTAGCGATAGTCTGAATCCGCTGAACCGATCGTGGTGCCACGAGGATCTTTTAAAAGGGAATTATCGACAGAAGCAAGCGTATTCTTCTCGACTTTCTGTGGGTAGTAGCCGTGCTGCTTGTAGTAAACTTCCTCAAGACCGTAGTACATAGCATTGACGGCAATTTTCCGCTTATCGTCACGACCAGCTACCTCGATATTGTTCTTCTGGTACCAAAAAACCGTGCCGATAATGGTCAGCAGAACGATCGCAACTAGCAGCTCGATAACGGTAAACCCACGTCGTTTCATTACTTTTAGTATAGCATGAGGAGACAAGAAAAATGAGCCTGTATACTTTTTCTGAATGACGGAGTGCCGAGAATCGACCAAAGAGGTGATATTGGTATATTTTACCGATAGATTGTACAATAAGACGTGAAGAGAAAGAGAGGGAATTAGTAATGGCGAAAAAGGCAGAGAAACCGGCTGTTTCAACTGAAAAACCAGACAATGAAGGCAAGATGAAAGCACTTGGCCTGGCGATGGATCAGATCACCAAGCAGTTTGGCGATGGCTCGATTATGAAACTCGGCGACCAAAAGCGGGCGAATGTGGAACTACTCCCGAGTGGCGCACTCAGCCTCGATATCGCGCTTGGCGGCGGCTATCCGAAAGGTCGTATTATTGAGGTCTATGGCCCCGAATCAAGCGGTAAAACAACGCTGACACTACACGCTATCGCTGAGATCCAGAAGCAAGGTGGCACAGCGGCCTTTATCGACGCCGAGCATGCGCTTGATCCGAACTATGCGAAGAAGCTGGGGGTCGACACGGACAATCTGCTTGTTTCGCAGCCAGACAACGGTGAGCAGGCGCTCGAGATCGCTGAGACGCTGGTACGCTCCAATGCGGTTGATTTGATCGTCATCGACTCGGTCGCAGCACTCGTGCCACAGGCTGAAATTGATGGTGATATGGGCGACAGTCACATGGGGCTCCAAGCTCGTTTAATGAGCCAGGCGCTGCGCAAGTTGACCGGTATTATCAACAAGAGTAAGGCCACCGTTATCTTCATCAACCAGATCCGTATGAAAATCGGCGTGATGTTTGGTAACCCGGAGACCACGACTGGTGGTAACGCACTGAAGTTCTACGCTTCGGTTCGTCTCGATATTCGCCGTATCGGACAGCTGAAGATTGGCGAGGAGATTATAGGCAACCGCACCAAAGTGAAGGTGGTCAAGAATAAGATTGCGCCGCCATTTAGGCTCGCCGAATTTGACATCATGTACAATGAGGGCATCTCTAAAACCGGCGACGTCCTCGACCTAGCCGTCCAGCACGAAATAGTAGGTAAATCAGGCGCGTGGTTTGACTACAAAGAAGAAAAAATCGGGCAAGGCCGAGAAGCCGTCAAGAAGTACCTAAAAGAAAATCCAAAAGTGCTCGACGAGATTGAAAAGACCGTTCGCACAAAAGTCGCCGAAGCCGAGGCATGATGTGCAGGATTACTCGTTAAGTCTTATCCCGCCGGAAGTACTTGCAAATAAGGCTCGAACACTTTCAGAAGACTTAAGGCTGAATTTTGGGGAATATATACCACATGTGACTCTGTGCTGGGCTGGAAATGATGTTCAAGATATTCAGTTTTCGCCCAGCGGTAATAAGTATCTAATTCACATTAGAGGGTTTTACTGCGATGTCGATCAGAAAGACCGAGTCTGGGTAGGGCTAAGGGTTGAATTAACTGATGAATTGGTTAAATTACGAGCTGAATATATAAGTGATGATGCCGTAAGGTCTGGGAAACTATATTTTCCACATCTTACACTAGGGTGCATCACCAAAGAATCTCTCGAAGGTGTTAGCTTCTCGCCGCTGAAAGACCTTGCGGCTGTCAATGGAGCATATGAGTTTAGCCTTCACCTGTGCCACAACGGTAAGTTTGGTAAGGTCATTGAAGTCTTGAGCTAATGAAGATTACTGATATATCAATTCAGGCAAAAAACAAAGACCGCGTCAATATCTCGGTCGACGGCAAGTATCGCTTTTCGCTTGATGTTTTTCAGGTGGGCGAGCTGGGCATCAAGGTCGGCAATGATTATTCCGACGAAGAGTTGGCTACATTTGAGACTGAAAGTCAATTCGGCAAACTCTACGGACGAGCACTTGAATATACGCTGATGCGGCCGCATTCGGCCAAAGAAATTCGCGACTACTTGTGGCGCAAAACACGTGATACGAAGCGCCGCAATCAAAAGACCGGTGAAATTGTCGTGAGAGAAGGTGCTAGCCAAGCGATCACTGATCGCGTCTATGCACGGCTACTGGAAAAGGGTTACATCGACGATGAAAAATTTACCCGCTTCTGGGTGGAAAACCGCAATCAGGCCAAAGGCACAAGCCGACGTAAACTGACGGCTGAGCTACGCGCTAAGGGAGTAGCACAGGATATTATCGACACGGCGCTTGAAAACTCAGAGCGTTCTGATGAGGAAGAGCTGCAAAAAATTATCGCTAAAAAACGTAATAAGTACGATGATGAGAAATTGATGCAATATCTCGCGCGCCAAGGCTTCCGCTACGATGACATCAAACAGGCGCTAACATACTAGCGTTGCTCAATCGCTTCCGGCTGGGCACGCTGCGAAGCACGAAAAGGATTGGCGTATTCACGGATCGATTCTTTAACGACTGACTTGTCGCTCGCCGATTTCACAACGATACGCTCATTATTGACCTCGACGATTTGGGTACGATGAATTAATAGGTCGGTTTCGTTGAGGCTCTTGAGGAGGGGGCGACGCACCACAAGCTGGGCAACTGTGAAACTATCGCCATCGAGGTTGTAGCCAGTGATCTTGCCGAGCTTGTGCTCTTTGTCGTCAACGACAGCAAGACCGAGCAGATTGAAGCCGAAATCGTAAACTTCCTTGAGCTTAATAACATCGTCGAGGCCGACGAATTCTTCGCTACTGTCGACAATAATACCGAGGTTGCTGATTTCGCGGACATCGGTAACACGTAGGAATGAGGGACGCTCATCAAGCATAGTACCATCGAGCTCGTAGGCAACGACGGTGAGATTCCGCGGATCGACCAATATATCCTTTGTACGCGCCAGTTCGGCGCCAGTCTGCAGACTCATGACGGGTTGTTTTAAAAATCGATCAAAAGAGAGGAGCATAGTTTCATTATAAACCGTCAATGTCGTACTGCCTATGCTTAAAACGGACTGATTCGACCACTACCAAAATCTAGTTGGCTGCTTGTCTCATCATCGCTGCGTAACTCACGCAGTTTATTGACTGTTGCTGTGTCGAGCTGGACAGTATTGGTAGTAGATGTGTATCCGTCCGCGTCGTCGGATGCGATAATGGTTTGGTTGAGGACGAATATTGCGACGCTGAGACCACTGACGATAAATACGAAGAAAATCAGGTAGTGATAACGGCCTAAAAAGCGCGCTACTTCTTCTTTAATGACCGGCAGTGATATTTCCATAGATCTACCCTATTTCCTTGCATACATTTGAATTGAAACCGCTTGAACTGAAACCATGTCATTTCCTGCACCTGCCGGCGAGATACTGATACCGTCAAGCTCCATTTTTGGAATATGGTGCTCAACATCGTAAAGGAATTGCAGCAGATTCTTGTAGCTGACGGGACTGACTAGATTGACAGTAAGGGAGATCTTGTCGCTCGTGCTTTGTGTCGAACCTGCGACGGGAGCAGCACCGGGAGTGGTGGTAGAGATGCCCGTGTCGGCAGTCGTAGTGTCACCGGCACCGCCATAATTATAGCTAGAGATGCCAATACCGTTCTGCTTTGCGACTGATTGGACTTCTTCGACAATACGAAACTCAGGGAACTCGCCGCTTATTTTGAGCGATTCGGCTTTTTGCAGAGCGTCTTTATAGCTTGTTAGCTGCTGGTCGAGCTTTTGGAGTGTTTGTATATTACTGTTGCTGGCAAGTGCGTCGACTTTTTTGTGGCTGACTTCTATGGCGTATTCATGGAGCAGTTTGATACCGAAGCCGTAGCCAGCAGCTATGCCGATGATTAAGAGGACGACACCGGTCGCAAGTACCATACGGAAGGTGGCTGCAGTAAACCGAGAAGGGACTTTATCTCGTATCATCGTTGTGCCGCCTCTTTGTTGAGCGTGATGTTAAGCTGCATGGAGTACGGGTAGCTCTTGTCGCTACTGAGGCTGATTGCCCCCTTGGTTACATTCGTGACAAATGGTGCGGATTTGAAATTGGAAAGCAATCGTTGCGCGGCTTCTTCGCCTTTGAGCTTGACGGAAAGACTGAGCGGAGAAGAGAAGCTCGATTTATCAAGCTTTAGGCTCTCGAGCGCGCTTCCATTTGGCATGCGACGAGAAATATTGAGTATCACCTTGCTGTAGTCAATTTGTCCATCGAGGACGGCCTTCGAGTTAGTAATAGTATTCTGGAATGATTCAGCTCTCGACTTGACGTTTTTGTAGGTGCCCTCTTTCTCGGTATTCTGGCTGATTGTTGTCTCGGCATTTGCCCGGATTGTCTGCAGGTAGTAAAAGGCGACACCGAGCGAAGCTGCCAGGAAGGCAGCAGCGATGACCAGGAGAAGAATATAGCGAACCAATAAAATATTTGTACGGGCGGCTTGGATTTCGCGTTTTTCTTCGGGTGCCAGAAGATTGATCATTTCCATATCCTTTTCGGGTCAACGCTCGCCAAACCAGCAACGGTAATATATCGTGGGCGGAATTGTTTGGCAGGCTGAGGTAGTTTACCAAAGTTGAGTTGCTGCCATGGACTTGCGACACGAGCCGGCATTACAAGCTCATTCGTGAAGTAATCACCGATCCCAGGTACGTTGGCACCACCACCGACCACCAGTACCTGTTCCAGCTTGCGGTGGTTGTCGATACGCTCGTCGTAATAACGGATAACCCTACGGGTTTCTGAGATGATACGGTCAAGGCTTGGTTTGAGTGCATTGGTAATCTTTAGCTGTCGGCTACCGGCATTGAGTCCATTCAATACCTTGAGCTGGTGGGCGTTCTCTAGTGGGACATGAAGCTTTTTGGCGATATCAAGCGTGAAAGTATTGCCACCAATACTGAGCGAGCCAGTGATACGAATTGAGCCATCGAGGATTGCAATATCGGTGGTAGCGGGACCAATATCAACAATAACGGTTGGCAAGTGTCCTTCTTCGGTCGCCTCAAGCAGCCGTGCAACCGCACTGGCGCTGGTCTCGACCATACAGACACGCAGTCCTGCTTCATGAACCAGAGCGGTATATGTCGCCACAACGGTCTGCGGAACGGCGCACATCAGTACGGTCAGCTGATCCTTTGTCCGCTCGATCACTTCGTAGTCGACATAGAGAGCTGCCAGGGGCACTGGGATGTACTGGTCAACTTCCAGCTCCACCGCATCTTTGAGGTTTTTCTCTGAACTTGGTGGGAGAGTGAATGTGCGGGTGAATGTGCGGGCGGCTGGAATACCGAGGACAACATGGTGGCTGGCTAGTGTGCCGACTAGATTCCCATGGAGTAACGACCGGAGGCTGTTGATCAGATAATTACCGTCACCATCGAGCGACTGTTGAACTTTCACGGGGTCTAAATCGATCGAGCCATAGCCAGTCACCAGCCACTTTTTTACATCGACCGACATGACCTTCATGCCGGTTTGGCTGATGTCGAGTCCGATTATGGGTTTGTCTTTATAAAATAATTTTGCCACCGGTAGTATTGCCCACTAATTTCTTACTTCTCAGTATACATGAGCGGTTTGGAAAATGCACGCCGCATTGCCCTAGCCTTTAATGCTTTGTGACAGGCTGGCAATCGGCAGCATAACACTGGCGGCGATCAGACCGACCATCGATCCCATAAAGACGATCATGACCGGCTCGATGATCGAACTCAGCCCTTCAATTGCCACGTCTACTTCTTCTTCGTAAAATTCGGCCACTTTGATAAGCACGGTGTCGGTCTGCCCTGTTTCCTCACCCACCGAAAGCATCTGTGGCACGATAGCCGGAAACAGGTCATTTTTCTCAATGACCGATGAAAGTGCGGCGCCTTCTTTGACTGCTTCACCCGCCTCCATGAGTGCATCACGATAGACAACATTTCCCACGGCATGGGCAGTCACATCGAGCGCTTCAAGTACCGGCACACCAGCTCCGATAAGAGCCGAAAAAGTACGGGAAAAACGGGCGACGGCAACTTTGGTAATGATTGTTTTGACACCTGGTACACGTAGTGAGAAGTGGTGCAGCTGCGCCTTACCGTTTTCCGTTTGGAGGTAGCGGATCAAAAAGATGACACCGCCGATCAAGGTAGGAAAGATGATATACCAAAAACTGATGACGCCATGACTGATACCGAGCATGATCTGAGTTAGAAGTGGCAATTCAGCGTCAGGACCACCGAGGTCGGTGATGATATTGCCGATCTGTGGGATGACAAAAAGCATCAGGCCGAAAAAGGCTAGCACAGTGATGCCGATCAACACGGTCGGGTAGGCCATGGCGCTCTTGATACGTTTACGGATGGTGGCATTCTTTTCCTGCTGGAGTGCGATACGTTTTAAGATATCATCCAGGATACCAGCTGCTTCCCCGGCCCGCACCATGTTGACGTAGACGTCACTGAATACCTTGGGGTGCTTACTCATCGCTTCACCGAGTGGTGCACCGGCTTCGACGTCTTTGACGATGCCTTCCAGGACGCGCTTCAGGTTTTGACTCTCGGTGTGTTCGCGTAAAGAGTTGAGTGCGCGTAGCAAGGGAACGCCGGCGCCTACCATGGCACTCAGCTCGCGGGTAAAGATCACGATGACATCATTTTTTACTTTGCCGCTACTTAAGAATTTGCCAAAGCTAATCGTCGGGAGGCCTCTCGTAGCTACCTCTTTGATGCTAAGTGGTCTGAGCCCTTGGTCGGTCAAGCCTTTGAGAACCGCACCTCGCTCGGGCGCCTCAAGCGTGCCTTGTATTCGTTCACCGCCAGAGTTTAAGGCAACATAGCTAAATGAGGCCATCGATTTATTCCTTTGTCACCCTTAAGACTTCTTCGATTGACGTCTCGCCTCTGAGAGCCTTGACCAAGCCATCGATCTGCATGGTGATCATGCCTTCCTGGATCGCCTGCTGCTTGATCTGGTGACTGGTAGCATGGCTGACGATGAGCTTTTGTACCGTCTGGGAATTGCGGAGTCCTTCGTAGATACCGATACGTCCGCGGTAACCGGTGTTGTTACATTCATCGCAGCCATTTGGGGATGCCCGCCATAGACTCGTTACTGTACCGCTATCAGTCGTACCGAGTGCAAGATCTTCTCCAAGCTCTTGCTCCTTGGCCTTTATCTCCAGACCGTGGATATACGTAAAGCTGGTGTCGTCTAAATTGAACGTACGCTTGATGGCGTCAATTTCTTCCACCGACGGCTGGAAATTCTGGCGGCATACCGGGCAAAGACGGCGAACCAGCCGCTGGCCGATTACTGCTCGTATGGTCGTTGCGATCAGGAATGGCTCAATACCCATGTCGAGCAGACGCGGTAGGGAAGTTGCGGCGTCGTTGGTGTGAAGTGTTGAGAGCACAAGGTGGCCTGTCAAAGCCGCTTGCACGCCTAAGTTGGCGGTTTCTGAGTCACGGATCTCACCGACCATAATGATGTTTGGGTCTTGGCGCAGCAATGCCCTCAGTCCACTGGCAAACGTCATGCCGGCCTTGGGGTTCGTTTGTGTCTGGTTGACTCCTGGAATCTTGTATTCGACTGGGTCTTCGATGGTGGATATATTGACATCGGGTTTATTAAGGAGGGTCAGGACACTGAACAGGCTGGTTGACTTACCACTACCGGTCGGACCGGTGACGAGGATGATTCCGTTGCTTTCTGTCATTGCATCATTGACGACGGCGAGAGACGGACCCCAGTAGCCAAGCTCTTGAAGGGTAACGGCTTGGTTGCTCTCGTCGAGAATACGCATAACGACCTTCTCGCCATCGGCAACCGGGAGGCTGCTGACACGCAGGGCGTACTGCTTGCCGCCAACTTTGATCTTGAAGCGGCCATCCTGCGGCACGCGCCGTTCGTCAATCTTTAGGTTGGAAAGGATCTTGATACGGCTGACGAGTGCACCAAGAACGTTACGTGGTAAACGGTTTACTTCCTTTAAGACACCATCGACTCGGTAGCGTACTTGCACGAAATCTTCGCGTGGCTCGATGTGGACATCGCTGGCACTCGAGCGGATAGCGTATTCAAGCAACAAGTTGATCGTCTGGGCGACGGGCGAATCTTCGGCAATATCGGCTTCGCTGACGGTTTGTTCGCTACCGTCTTCCTCGCGCTGGACGTCAATCACGTCGTTGAGCTGCTGGTTGACGTCGCCGCGATAGTTCTCGAGGCACGCTAGGATATTCTCACGGGTAGCTATATAAATCTTGGTATTTTCACCGATTTGCTTCTCGATGAAATCGACGGCCTGCACATCATCTGGGTCGTCCATGGCGAGGTGCATGAGGCCATCTTTGTCAATCTGAAATAGAATCGCCATGTATTGTGTAGCGATGCGCTCGGGGATTTTGTTGAGAACCTCAGTCGGGATAGCGCGCGGGTCAACCTCGATAAAGGGAATACCCGAGTAGCTGGCGAACATTTTTGCCAACTCGGTTTCGGTAACGAAATTATCCTGCAGGATGATCGATTGCAACGGGCGCCTTGAACGAGCCGCCGTCTCGCGTAGCTCGGCGATCTTCTCGGGTGATGCCTTCCCACCCTGCTCTAAGAGCTTTTCAATTGTGACATCAGCAATGCGCATAATAGGTACGCTTTCTACTATACCTGCCTGAGCCCGAAATCGCTAGTGCTTTCTCTCGTGGATAAACAGATGACGACGATCTTGTCAGGCAGGCACCATTGGGCGATCAATGCTATACTTTTTAGAGATGAAATGGCTGGTAAAATCCGAAGAAGAGATGAAGCGGCTTGGCGCACGATTTGGTGCGCAGGCTCGTGGTGGTGAATGCTTGGAACTTGTCGGTGATATTGGCGCCGGGAAGACGACGTTTACCAAAGGGCTGGCTCATGGCATGGGTATCACCGACACTGTGCAGAGTCCGACCTTTACGATCAGCCGCCTCTACGAGACACCGCATAGTCTACGTCTGGCGCATTACGATTTCTATCGTCTACCCGACGCCGGCATTATGGCCGATGAGCTGCATGATACGGCCAGTGATGAGAAGACGGTGGTTGTGATCGAGTGGGGTGATGTGATTCGTGACGTATTGCCGAAAGAATATATCGAAATCACCTTTCGGGCGATGTCTGAGTCAGAGCGAGAAGTGGAAGCAAAAGCCCATGGTGTAAAAGGCCGCATCTTACTGGAGGGAATAACTGCGTGATTCTGCTACTTGATACCTCGACACCAGTTTGCAAACTGACATTCGTCAACGGTGCGGATGTATTGCGTGACGAATGGCAAGCTGACCGAGGCATGGCGGACGGCTTGATTGGGTATGTTCGTGGCCAGCTGGCGGCTTGCGATAAGAACTGGACAGATGTTCGCGGTATTGGCGTCTACAAAGGACCGGGTAGCTTCACGGGCTTACGTATTGGCATCACTGTCTGCAATACGATTGCCGACGCAAATGCGATTCCTATCGTTGGCGAAACCGGCGATGATTGGCAAGCGACCTGCCAACAGCGACTAACAGCTGGAGAGAATGACCAGTTGGTCATGCCGCTGTATGGCCGCGAGGCCAATATCACCAAGCCACGCAAGTAGCTTGTGCTTACTTTTCTCCCGGCTTATACTTCTACTATGAAATCGCGCTGGTCTCAAAAAGGGTTTACAATCGTCGAGCTCTTGATCGTTATCGTGGTTATCGCGATTCTGGCGGCAATTACTATGGTCGCGTATAACGGCATTCAACAACGGGCACGTGATGCACAGCGAAAATCGGACATTACTGCACTCGTTAAGGCATTGGAAATCTACTACATTAATAATGGCAGTTATCCATTAAGTTCGGGCTCCACCTCTATCAACAGTAGCTGGAGTACGACGGCTGACAGTAGTTGGCAAAATCTTGTAAATCAGCTTACTCCCTATATTTCATCCGTCCCCAAAGACCCTATCAGTAAGCAAACGAGTGCGGGTGCATATCCTTGGAATGATGCGGGAGGGTACGACTACTCGTACTATAGTCGGCCAGGGTACTGTGTTAATGCGACTACTGCTCAAGCATTCCTTCTCGTATATAAATATGAAGTCACCTCGCAAGCGAATACACTAGAGGGGAGCTGTAGTTATAATGCGGGCTCGCTTTACGCTGGTAGCAACTATAGACGAAGCAAGGATTAATATTATATGAGAGCTAGAAAACGGGGCTTCACGATCGTTGAACTTCTCATCGTTATCGTCGTGATTGCCATTCTGGCGGCAATTACTGTGGTCGCGTACAACGGCATTCAAGCTCGAGCTCGGGACGCGCAACGAAAAAATGATATCGCAATAATTACGAAAGCGATGGAATTGTACTATATCGACAACGGTTCTTATCCTCCCACAAGCTGCACCCTTGGTGCCGGGTGTAAGATTAACAGTGGATGGACAACTACTGCCGACGCGAGCTGGACAACTTTTGAAACATATTTAGTACCGAAATACTTATCGAAGGTACCAAAAGATCCTCGAGCATCCACAGATACCCCAGCTGGTATATCGGGTGGCTATAACTACGATATTGTTGCCAATCCAGGTTGGTGTACGACGCCTGCCGGCAGGCCGAGCTACCTGCTAGCTTATCGTCTTGAAAACAGCTCGCAAGAGAGAAGCATCAACGGTGACTGTGCGGCTGGGCCACAGCCCACTAACTACTCATCGTCTGAATATTATATTGTTAAGTAAACCTCATTGCCTAGATTGGCAAAAAGGCGCTACAATAGAAGTAGTCCGTTTTATGGCAGACTAACTACGAAAATTTTTGAAATATTTAGCTGACTCTTGATCAAACTTCATCGCAGCGACGAACACGCTGCGGGGGTGAGCTAAGAAAGGAACCACTATGGTAGAAGCGTTATTAGCGGCGATTGTCGGTATTATTGCTGGTGTGGGCGGAAAATTCGCTTACGACACACAGCAAAAGAGCAGTGCCAAAACAAAGTTAGAGAGAGAGGTAGCTCAGGCCGAGCGAAAGGCGAGTGACATCGTCTTGAAAGCCAAAGATGAAGCGATCGAGATCGAGAAAGAACGCCGACGTGAGTGGAAAAAGACCGAAGACCGTTTGGCTGACCGCGAAACGACACTTGATAAAAAGCTCGATGAGCTCGATAAACGGGCTGAAAAACTGCGTGGCCAGGAAGATGAAGTTGAAAAACTCAAAGATGAGATTCGTGATATTCGCACTCGCCAGCAAGAAAAGCTGGAAAAGATCGCTGGTCTGAAGAAACAAGATGCGGCTGACAAGCTGATGCAAATGACCGAGCGCGATATCAAGCATGACCTGACTGGCTTGGTTGACAAGCTGCAAAAGGACGCCATGCACGATGCCGAAGAGCGCGCCCAAGAGATCTTGGTTTCCGCCATGGAGCGTATGAGTTCTGAGGTGACGGCTGAGCGTACTGTGACCGCGATCAAGTTGACCGACGACGAGATGAAGGGTCGAATTATTGGTAAAGAAGGCCGTAACATCCAGGCACTACAACGCGCCACCGGAGTAGATATTTTAGTTGATGACACGCCGGGTATGATTGTACTTTCCAGCTTTGACCCTGTCCGTCGTCAGGTGGCTCGATTGACGCTTGAGATGCTGATGAAAGACGGCCGCATCCACCCTGGACGTATCGAGGAAGTGGTCGCGAAGGCTGAGAAACAGATTGACAAAGAAGTCGACCGCGCTGGTGAAGATGCTGCCCGTGAAGTTGGCGTGGTTGGGATTCCGAAGGAGATGTTGCGTCTACTTGGTGAGTTGAAATTCCGTACCTCCTACGGCCAGAACGTCCTGATGCATTCGACCGAGATGGCGCACATCGCCGGCATGATTGCCGAAGAGATCGGCGCTGATGTCCGTACGGTCAAGATTGCTACCCTGCTTCACGATGTCGGCAAGGCCGTCACGCACAAAATCGAAGGCAAGCATCACCATATTGGTGCTGAACTGGCGAAAAAGTACGGCATGAAGCCGGAAGTGGTGCACGCGATTGAAGCTCATCATGATGACATCGAAGCCACGACACCCGAAGCGCTGGTTGTCCGGGTTGTTGACGCTGCGTCGGCGGCTCGTCCGGGTGCACGCAATATCTCGGCCGAAAACTTTGCCGAGCGTATGCGCGATCTTGAAAACGTCGCTATCAGTTTTGACGGGATCGATAAGGCCTATGCGATCTCAGCTGGTCGTGAAGTCCGTGTCATCGTTAAGCCCGAGCGTGTTGACGACCTGTCTGGTATCAAGCTGGCGCGTGATATCGCCAACAAGATCGAAAGCACTATGCAGTACCCGGGTACAATCAAAGTGAATGTCATCCGCGAAACCCGCGCAATCGAATACGCCAAGTAGTAGATCCCTCGGCTAGTATTATACTTTACGTCTACCTGTAGTCTTTTTATGACTAGAGAATAGATAACTGCTGCTAAAGAAGACGGTGCTGAAGATAGCCAGCCAGCCAGCGATAAAGACAACGATATCATGGGGCAGGCTGGCGATTGGTGGCAGCAGTAGTGTGATGGCAAGCGGCAAAATTGCGGCTGTCAGCTGGAGATAAAACGCCAGGCGTTTTGTCAGCATACGTTTTTTCTTGGCTGGAAGTTTGTGATGATGAGTAACGACAGGAAGTACGTTCTCGGCCGCGGTCTGGATGATCGTCTCGCCAGCTTTTGCTACCGCTTTTGGAAGGCGTACCAATATATAGATTGTCAGCGCCAACATGCAGATTGTGATAAACCCGATAATAGCCACTACGAGGGGCGACGTGCCGAAAGAAGACGAAATAAGAATAGGACTATCGGAGTGCACTGGCTTTGTAAAAGCATCGAGTGAACCGCTCTCAAGCAGTGGTGGCAGACCGACGACGCCGGCCCAGAGCCACTGCAACGTGCAACTGACGTAGCCGAAAATGGCTAGACCCTGGCCGATGATAGCTATTGGTGTCGTGCGGTATTCTTTCATGGGTTTATCATAGCAGACTATTTGTATAGCAAGATGTACGCGGGCGAAGTTTTGTCACCGCTTCTGGCTCGTATAGTCCATTCTCCCGTGCCGAGTGTCGAACCTGACCACGACCAGGCTCCAGTAGTTTGGTAGGGTAGGTAGCGGTCATATCCAGCGTCATTCTGCGCTCCGATGGTACACGGTAGGCTTCCGTCTACGCTGCAGCCACTCGTGAGAGTAGTACTGCTGGTAAAATGATGTTCGGCCTTTTGGTTACCGCTTTGCCATAGGGTTGGCATTGCGGACGAAGCGTTCAAAGCAGAAGCGATTCCGATGCCCTGGGCGGCGTTCGCAATACCATGCCCATACGACGCCAGATAGAGACTGCTACCCATACCGGCGACCTTGCGTGCAGTGCCATCGACGATAGCGGTAATATCATCGACATTAGTTGACGGTCGTACTGATTTTATAAGTCCGACGTAACTGGCAACCAAGGGTGAGGCAAACGAAGTACCATAGAGGCTGGTAGCGTACAGGCTGGTGCCGTTTGACGGGCTCCATGCCGGAGAGACTATGCTGCCGGAGCCAGGTGCAGTGATGTCGAGTCCCGGGCCATAGCTACTAAAGCTGGCGCGGTTATTATTGCTATCGGTGGCTCCGACAGCGATCACGTGTGCGTCGAGTGCCGGGTATCCCATTACTCCAGGCTGCGCTGGGTCACAGCCAGCTTCTTGGCCAGTGCCGCAGTTGCCGGCGGCCGCAACGACGACGACATCGTGAGTATACGCATAGTTAATCGCATCGGCAAGTGCTGGGTCGTTGTCGCTCCCACCCAGGCTCATGTTGATAACACTCGCACCGTTATCAACCGCGTAATACACCGCTGCGACGACGTCGCTGGTGTAGCCGTCGCCATTGTCGTCGAGCGCCTGCAAGGGCATAAGTGTGTTGTTCCACGCAACCGTGGCTATCCCGATGCCGTTATCGCCAGCCGCGCCAACCAGTCCGGCTACGGAAGTACCGTGCCACGCAGCCTCGCCGTCTGGATTGAGCTGGCCGGCTTGTGGTGAATTATTTTGAGCGACAAAATCCCAGCCGCGCCAATCATCGATATAGCCGTTGCCATCGTCATCACAATTATTGCTGGATTTGTTTGCTGCTACGCCGGTCCAGCAGGGGTCGCCGAGGAGTGTCACGCCTGTTTCGCCAGTATTGGTATACCACTGCGAAGCGAGATCCTGGTGTGACAGGGCGAAGCCGGTATCAATCACTGCCACCGTTACACCGCTACCTGTCGTCGTATCCCAAGCCGTCTGGGCATTCAGTGCGGAGAGCGCCCAGCTGCCTTGGGTTAGAGGGTCGTTGCTGGTTACAAGCGCATGGTACGTGTACTCTTTTTTGACTGTCTGTTTGATTGCGAGCTGCTTTGGTGCGGTGATCTGCGACGATGCAGTAGACGGAGACGAAGATTGTTTGACTGCAGAAGGAGAGGCAGCTGAAGGTGGGTTTGCAGGCTTTGAAGTATCCTGGGAGGGCTTCTTTTCAGGCGTGCTATCAGCGGTAATAAATGTCGGCTTCGGCAATGATGCTTTGGGTACGAGCTGAACCCCGTACCATACGAGGCTGGAAATAGTGATGAATCCGATAAGCAAGAGTAGTTTGAGTGGATGTTTCATGTTGTTTTTTGTGCGTTACGTACAACTATTATAGCATTACTCGTCTTTTCTAGCTCCGACAGGATAGGGAATAAAAAAACTAGTGACAAAAACATACTTTTATGTTATTATTTGTCCAAGCCGCTGATTGCCGGACAGGTTTATCAGTGAGCATATTTACATCCAAGCACCCCCCGAAGGAGGGACAATGAACAGGTTCAGCCGGATATGGCTGGTGATGGCGACGGTGGTGATGCTTTGCTTCACGACTATCGCTACGAGCGGAGCGACGGCTAAGCCGGATCGCTCACGACTGTGGCACAGTTGCCACGACATGCGCATCGTTGCGCACAGGGGCGTCATCGGTCCTGGGATCGATGAGAACACGCTCAAGGCACTTCGCGTCGCCGCTCAGGCGAAGGCTGAGGTCTTCGAAACTGACCTGCAGCCCTCCGTGAGCGGTACGGCCTGGGACATGCACGACCGGACGGTCGATCGCACGACCCGCGGTCACGGCGTCGTCGGCAAGATGACGGACAAGCAACTCCGTGGTTTACGCACGACACATGGCTACCCAGTGCCGTACGACGACCAGCTGATCCAGTTCATGAAGAACCACAAGGCAATCGACGGCCAGTGGGAACTCAAGGACTTCGGCTGGAAACCCAGCGAGCTCAAGGCGCTGGCGGAGAAGGTCATCGCGGCTGATCTGGAAGATCGGATCGCTTGGGCTTCATCGTCGCGCTGGATTCTGTTGAAGATGGCCAAGCTCGCTCCGGGCATGCGCCTGGAGTGGATCGGCTTCTCTGAAGATCTGCCGCCGCTTGCCAAGTTCGGCAAGAAGATCCACCAGGCCAACGTGCTCTACAGGGCCGCGTTCCGCAAGTACGCTGGCTACGCCACCTACATCAAGGCGGCGCACGCGCGCGGCATCGATGTATCGGTGCGCTCGACCCCTGTTGGTGAGGGTGACAACCCCAGCACCTGGAAGCGCGAGATCAATGCTGGCGTCTGGCAGATCGTCACCAATCGCCTGCCGGCGTACAAGCGCTGGTGTAATGCGGTCTGAACCTTCGGGAGGGGTGCAAGGAAAATGGGGGTGGTGGTCAATGGCCACCACCCCCAACTCCAATGATCCGAACAATAACAGGATGTTTACATTGAGATTACAATGAAGAGGTATGCCAAAAGGTTAGACCTCTTATTTTATTGGATTATTATATAATACATATATGCCCTCGAGAAATGTTCTCAAAATAGATATCACTGACAGTATTTACCACGTATATGCTCGCGGTCGCGGTCGTCAGAAAATTTATCGAGATGAAGCCGATTTTGAGATGTTTCTCACGCTTTTTAGTCGCAGTCTCTCGCTGATGCGGCAATATGACCGCAATCATCACCCCTATCCTCATCTACGTGGGCAGGTAGAACTCCTTAGCTACTGTCTGATGCCAAACCATTTTCATCTGCTTGTTTATCAGGCAGACGAAGGTGGGATGACGCAGCTGATGCGGAGTGTACTAGCAAGCTATAGCCGTTATTTTAATAAACGATACGGCTTGTCCGGTGCACTGCTTGAAGGTACGTACCGAGCCTCGCGCTTATCTGATGATGAACAGGTGCGACTTGTCAGCCGCTATATCCATCTCGATCCAAAAGACTGGCAGGCTCATCCTTACTCAAGCATTCATGCTTGGTATGGCATCGGCCGGCCGGAGTGGCTTCAGCCAGAGCGGGTCATCTCGCTCTTTCCCTCGCTGCCGCACTATGCCGACTTTCTCGACGACCAGGCGGGATATAAAGCAAGCCTGACAAGTGTCAAAGAAGAGCTGGCAAACACAATAGCGTAAATTTCAGGGCTATACCTGCTAAAATATAGCCATGAGTGTTATAAAAAAGCACACAGGTTTTACGATTGTTGAACTCCTGATAGTAATCGTAGTGATCGCTGTTTTAGCGGCTATTACTGTTGTTGCATACAACGGTATCCAGCAACGAGCTAGGGATGCATCGATGCAAAGTGACTTGTCTAACGTCTCAAAAAAACTTGAATTGTACAATGCTGAAAACGGAACGTATCCAACTAGTTGGCCGCAAGCGGCCACGATGGGAGCCCGCTTCTCTTTTAGCCCAGTAGGGAGTAACGTGATATTATGCGCGGCTTCAGGCACAGGCTATGCTTTACTCGTACAGCAATACGGCAAACAATACAAATATGTCTCAGGTCAGGGTGCGAGTGAAGTGTCTATTACCTGGTCAAGTTCTGGTGCTACTCTGTGTGCCAACACGCCTTATGGACCAACAGCCTGGGGATATGATTTTGTTGTCGGTGGTTAAAAACAACCAGAAATCAGTAATATAAAATAAGATGCCATCTAGCATCTTATTTTATATGGTCGGCGTACTGCGTCCTCAAACGAACCTATACTCACAAGCCTGCATACCCTGCTAGTTAACTTCGGTAGCGTAAAGAATGGGCTAGAGTCATTAAACTCACGGCTTGATAACCTTGTACAGTCTGAACGTGCTTCTAGTATGGAGTTTTTGCTATAGTAGAGTTAATGAGTGATACAAAACTACCACCTCAAGAATCACCTACAGATACATCTAACTGGGACGATAGGACGTTTAGTACACCTGTTGCAGGTAGTGTTAGTAAGGTTAAGAAGAGCGTTGAAAGACGTGAGATGATACTAAATGCACCTCAGCGTAAACGCCAAAAACGACCTACATTCAAAGAACTAGGTATAGAGAAATCTAAATAGTTAATTAACGAGAAATATGTTGAACCTAAATATATAGGTTTATTAGCTTTAGGTGGGGTGTGGTAGGGTCGGACAAGCCTAGTAGTATAAGTATTATTAGAGGTAGTACTACTTTATGCCGTTTGTACGCAATAAACGAAAAACGAAAACTCCATACCTTTAGTCCATCTTGTTGAAATGCCAGATGTCTTCGTATTCGTGCCGCTCCAGCTTGAGAGCTAACCCACGCGTATCAGGTGGTTCACTTATAAAACTGACGTGTGCCATTTTCAGCGATGGCAAGCCGTAAACTACCATGTATGTATCGCTAAACGGTTCAGAGAGCTTGCTTATCTCGTCATAGATTACTTTGCGGTCAACATTAACCTTGTCTCCGAAGACATTAACAATCAGAATGCAATTCTCGTGATACTTGTGTCGTTCTGCACACTTCTTTTTTACTGCATCAATAACATCTTGGCTAGTTATCCATTTATCAGGATAGTAGCCTTGGGTCATTACTTGCTGAGCCAGAATTTTTCCATTGACTTGGTCGTGATATATTGCCCCATCCGAAAGCTGACTTTCGATTTGGTTTTTTCCAGCATCCTCAATACCAACCACTGCTTGATACGTATTGCCTGTTCCAGCCTCTTCACTCATCCAGTTGTAATACGCCGCAACACTACCTATACCAAGTAATTCACCAGCATTAATATCAATCGTTTTACCGCTCGCAAAATCTTTAGGTGTATCAACCGACTCTAGATTACTGACAGAGCGATTGTTCAAGAGTAGACTAATTTTTTCCTTAGTGGTTTGCTTATTATCGAAGAGCTTTAATGCTATCTTAAGTGCATTAGTCGGATGTAGCCCAATATTTTTATGAGGCTTCATTTTCTCAATACTTATACCGAAATTACTTGCTGGTTTTTGGCTATGTCACCCTCTGTCTCTATGCCCACAAACTTAAGTGCTGGCAGCAGATTGTCATTGGGGTAGCTCCAGTTCGCAAGGTCGGCAGATGCCTGTTTCCATATGTTTGAACGGAATTCATCTACTGTTTTTTCGCCTGTAACTTTCATCATCGCATTAACGAATGATACCTTCTTAAACTCGGCGAAGAATTCGGGGATATGCTTTGTCCAAGAGTTCCCTAATAGCAAGCCTACAATCCACGGGTAGCTGCCTACAAGGAAGTAACGCAGCATACTTCCGTCTATGTAGGCTTGAAGAACATCCTGACTATCGGAGAAACGTTCTGCAATGAGTGGAGTCATGGGAATCACATAGTTTACGCTCTTTAGCTCTTTGTAGTAGTTGAGAAGGTTTTGAGGATGCCCGTATAACCTGTCTAAGGTTCTTGTTTCTTCGTACATGTCCGCTCTGCTTAGCTTTGTAGATGCTATTTCTTGCATGAGTCCCCAGAGCTTTTCATGGCTAATACTACCCATTAACAGTGAGACGATTTCATTAACTACGAGGATGTAATAATCCTTCGATACTTCACTTAGCTGTCCACCATCCTCGGGCATAACGTCATAGTACTGTGAAACAATTTGAATAGATTTATATGCTTGCAGTAAGACATCTTCCTTTTTGTGTTCTGCTGCTACCTCAAATACTTCGTGTAGCTCTAGTGCAATATGTTTCGTCTTCTCATATGCCTCGAAGACCTCGGAGGCGTAATGCTGGTGGTTGCCGTCCTTATACCTACCTGGGGATAAACCTAGATACTGACTATACGCAGTCTCAAAATACTTCTTTGCGAGAGTTCTAGTTGGCTTGCCATTATCTATAGCAGTAAGTAGCTTTTCCTTTTCCGAAGTCACCAATGATTCTTTGTTTTGTACGGCTAATGCTTGCAGATGAATATTGATAGCAGATTCTAGTGAAGCCTGGAGTTTTGTTGCTTTAGGGTCGGCGGATGGAGAGAATTGAATGACTCTATGGTGTGAGATGTCAAAAGGAAGGTTCTTTACATCACCCAGGTCTGCGTTAGCCACCATAATGACTCTAGACTCGCTATGCTTGCCGATAGCGTAACCAAGTTCAAACATTACATTTTGATTGACGATGGCTCGACCAGAAGCTGCTTTATCAACAAGCGATACGTCTGCAAGAAATATGCCGCACTCATCAATCTTCTTTTTTATAGTATCAACAATGTGAACCGCTCCTGCGACATCCTGTGTATCTTTGTCTATGCGAGGTGCTGATTCGATGCTAGGGTCATCTGCAATGCTCTCTACGGCTTTCTTTAGGGCACGCTCTACGTAACTTCGAGTCTTCGAGTTGTCGGATTGCCATGAATAAAATATTGTCTCTTGCGCCATATTATTGTAATTATAACGTTTATGCAGATATAGAACTACACATTGGTGGGGTGTGGTAGGGATAGCCAAGCCTACAGTTCAAGCTCTGTTCAGTGGGGCACTACTTTGTACCATAAGCGTACAATAAGCAGAAATGAAAAATCCATACCTTATACCCCTGTAAATCGGCGGGTTTCTAGCAGTTTTTGGTTATGTACAGCTATAGCTTATATAGCGTCTAAGAACCTACGCAATATACCGTATTGTTCTCTAGTAGGACTGTTATGGAGAAGTTACGATTTGCTTTCTCGCCGTTACAATTTTCGCCAATTGTATAGACTGCTGTATCTAGCGTAGGCTTAGGGTTACCGTCATACCCGTAGCCATCATAAGCAGCCTGTTTAATGTCTGAAACTTGAACTAACTTAGCTTTCGATAGCTCGTACTTACTAGGCATCTTGCCTCTATTGTTTGCTTGGTAGTCAATCACATCGCTTGTTAAATTCGTAACGTCTGCTTTACGTGCTGTGTCGTTATTGTTTGCTTGTAACGATGGAACTGCAAGATATACGACCAGTAAGAGGATGGCAATCAGAATACCAATACTTCCTGTAATAATACCGGCTACGGATTTTTTACGACCTTGGTTCTGTCGCAATGATACAGCCCCAAAGATAATCGCCAGAATACCAAGAATTGCACCTACTCCTAGTAGCGGTATTGATATGATGCCTAACGTTAGTGATGCCGTAGCTAAGCCCTGACCACCTGAATGTTTTGAGTCTTTTGTGACCATTTTGTTATTTCTCCTTTTAAAATAAAACGACAACCCCTCACTAGGGTTGTCTAGACTCAACAATCAGGTTTGAACCTAACTGCTTTCGCAAGGAGTTGCCGTATTTACGGTTCAAACGAAAGGTCTGTTGACCTCATACTCTAATTGTTGAATCTAGACTCTCTGATTATATATCAAAGTTGGGAGAAACGCCTCTGGGGGCGATTCGATTCTTGCATTCTAAATCAAAAGTTGATGCTACACCTATTCTGGAAATAAAACATCTAATTTAAATCACGCTCGGGGATGATTCAAGGAAACATTGCCTTTAATGCTGGCTATCTAAACTCTATTACTCGGTCTCGTCGATATTTTATTGGATAAGGTGCGTTATCCTGCTTGGAATACATGTACGTGCCATCGTAGCTATCTAGACGTATAGTTCTCCAGTATTTTGCTGACCCTGCACGCATAGACTGGTATCGTATTTCGATATAACTCTGTTGATGAGTACTAAGATATCTTTCTAAGTCCTCTTGGTTAACCTCACGGTCTCCTATCGAGAAGGTCGGCTTGGCGGGAGTAGTCTTGGCAGTATTAGTGCGCTTCACATTCCTGGTCACAGGAACAGCTTGGACAGGAGTAACGTTATCTACACTCTCTTCTGAAAAGTCGGTAACATACATATCCTTAGGCGATTCTTCTGGTGCCACTGTTTCTTTTTCGAGTTCTTTTAGGACGGTAGTTTTGCTTGAAACACTTTCATCATCGAAGTACTGCTGTATATATTCACTGAGTGCTTTATGCTCAGCCTGTTGGTCTTTCGTCCAATCAAAGTATGAAATGCGGTAAAAGTTCCATCCAGCAGTTTCAAGAGCACCCTGCCTGTCCCAGTCATCCTTTACGTATACCTGACCATCTCCACCTTCAAAGTGCGAAGGGCCATCCATCTCGATTGCTAGTTTCTTGCCATTACGGCAAACTACTAAATCAATTTTAAACCCAAGAGATTCTACCTGCGTTTCTAAGGTATACTCGCTAGCATCCAGCTCTTTCGCCAAATAGCTAAACACCTTTTCCTCAAAATTAGAGTCAAACTGCTGCTCTGCCTTACTGTGACGACGGTTCACTATACCGCTATTTTCGACATACTCCAGGTATCGCTTAATCCAAATACCCTCAGGCCATAGCTCAGGAGCTAACGATGTAACGGTATGAACCTGTAATCTAGCTCGGCTAAAGGCAACGTTTACACGACCAGCTGCAATATCTTTACGAATCTCGCCACCTTCACCAGTTAGGGCAATGTAACGCTTCTTGTCGCTAGGGTCTTTAATAACAAATGAATAGATTACGATATCACGTTCATCACCCTGAATACCGTCAATTATAGAGACCTTAATATCTTCGTGTTTAATGGCGTTTCTTATCAGCTCAGCTTGCTCGTTAAAGAAGGTTAGAACAGCAATGGACTTATCCTTCAGTACGGGGTCACTTTTAATCTCGTCAACCAACTCCTGAATTTTACGTACCTCGGCTAGATTTGTCCTGTCGGACAGCTCTTCATCTGCATTTGGCTTAACAATATGGTTGAGAAGAACACGCCCAGTATCTTTGTAGGGTACGATATTGTCGTTAACTGCCTCTAGTTTTCGACCTATTGGTTCGTAGAAAGATTCATTAGAGAAGCCTATAAGCTCCCTCGGTGAGCGATAGTGATACTTGAGAGTTGTTGTTTTAAAGCCATTAAGATGAGCAATATCCATAACGGATTTTACCGTGTCTTCTTCCGCCTTAATTTGATAAACCTCAGGTATCTTATGCTTCTTAGCAATAGCATTAAGTTGGTCATTCGACTTAAACATAATGTTGTCATCACGCATCTGCAAAGTATCACCAAAGAAAATTGTATGTTCAGCACGGAACATTGCTGGAAACGCATATGCAAAATTACACTGTGATGCTTCATCGATAATTACATAATCAAATGCATTCTTCTCGAGTGGAACTATACGACTAACATCATCTAGGCTCATCATCCAGATTGGCAAGACCTTAGACATGGCACTAAAATTGTCTTCGTTGTGCTTCAATCTGTCGAATGTCTTATTGGCTTTCTTACTCTTTGTAAGACTTCGGGCAACCTGAGCTAGGGTAGCCCTTACGTCCTTACTGTTATTCGCTTCACCAACTCTGGTTAGGATACGGTTACGTACGTAATTTGTGATATTGGTTCTGTAAAACTTGCGAATATCCTTGATTTCTCGGTTAAGCTCATTCGCCGAGTACAACGACATTTCTTCTACCTGCTCGGTGATTTCGTTATACCTAGTTAAATCCCCGAACACCTTCTCCTTACTACCATTATCCAAGATTACCTTTTTGAGAGAGGCGTACGTAGTCGGTGATATTTCTTTGCCTGAGAGTAATTCGTTAAGTGAAGAACGACTTTCAGTTATTGCCTGTAGCTCACTACTGTAAACAAAGTAATCCGACAGACTATCTAATAGCTGCAATCGGGCAGACTTTGTATTGTCAGAGAATAGTACCTTTTCAACTTCTACGAAAATTTCCTGCAATAGGTTGCGGCCATTCTCTTTCAGTGCATTACGCAATTTCATTTCATTAACCTTACTACCTATCCAACCAGACCGTTCGGGCATATTTTCCTTAAAGTATGTGTAGATACTTTCAATTGAGTCTATAGTCGCCTGGTAATCTAATTCTAGATTTTCAAACTTCTTGTTGGCTGCCCTTAAAAACTTCTCATGAGCCTTTTCATATTTGTTAACACTGGCCTCTAATCCATTAATAGTGTCTTCTAATAAGCCACACTGGCTATACCATCCGCTATCAATTTCGTACGGATGAAAAGAATCAAGGTAGCTCAAGCTTCTACGCTCTTCTAGTAGGGCATAGATAGAACGTTCGTTATTTAAGTTCTCTACAAAAATATTTGAACGGTTGGCAAGTAACGACAGAGGTTCTTTTAAGTCACCGACCTTTCCTTTTTGGAACTCTCTATTGAGTGCAAGTAGTGTGTTTGCGGCACTGTCTTTTTCATCTTCTTCTGTGTACAGCTTAGATGTTTTGTCAGGAATATACCCATACAAAAATGGCACATCCAATGCTTTTAGCTTATCTTTGACTCCACGTATAGCTTGGTCTTTTTGACTAGCAAATAGCACCCGTTTACCCGTGGCTGCAAGATGTACAAGTAAGTTTGAGATGGTCTGTGATTTTCCAGTTCCTGGAGGACCTTCAACAATAACCGCTTTATTTGCTGTAATGCCTAAGACTTTTAGCTGATACTTGTCATAATCAAACGGAAAGAATATTTCCGTACTACCGTCATCAGAAACTACCTGTTCAATTGCCATATCTTCATCTGACACCCAACTGCCTAATGACGTTTCTAGCAAGTCTTCATCTTCTAGTGCAGCTATAGCCTTAAGGTCTTCGGCAAGGAAGTGATTTGTCTTATTCGTGATTGCAACAATGCTGGTTGCAAAACTAGGAGCTTCAGATATTGACTTCGCATCTAATCCATCTAACTGAACTCTTATTGCCGACCACAAGTCTTCGATAAAATCATCGGCAAGCGGAAGCATTGTTTTCTCTTCCGCCTCTGAATCCGCTATAAACTTAAACACCTTATCAAAATACTGCTGAGGCAAGAAGTTCTTTAATGGGCCGTTTAAAATCTCTACATAATTATCAGGTAAGTCGATAGTTACTGTTACGCCATCAGGATTATATTTGAAGTTTATTGCCGCAACTGGAATTTGAAACAACGGAGCCTCGTATTTCTCGTACTCTTCATTGAATTCAGACTCAAGGTAGCGTTTTGCCTCAAATGATATAAAGCCAGTTTGCAGGACTACCCGTTTCGTATATTCATCGGTTCTAATTTTTGTATCTATTTCTTGAATCTTATTTAAGATACCTCTGTCCCGTTCAATACGCCACTCAGCTTGTCGTTGCTCGTCGCTCTTTTCCTCGTTCGGTATGCTCGGGTCGAACTGTTTATCTAGAGAGGTGACTAAATCAATTGTTATGGAGTCAACTTCGCTTTTGAAAATCACGTCTGGGATAGAGAGTAGGTCGGTATCCATCTGCTCAGTCTTAACGGGTCGGCTTCTGGAGGCACTACTTGAAATTAGGCTTACATAATCAAGTCCGTATTTTGCTAGTTGGCTGATAGATACTGGTATTTTTGTCATAATAAATAAGCAAGCTATTCTAGGGTAAATTATACAATAAAATCAGTTCGATTGAGGTATAAGTCATCTCAGAAATAAAAACGCCTAATTCGAATCAGTCACAGGGGCGTTTCTCGCAATGTTGGGGTAATCTCTACGCTAAAGGAATTACGGTTGTCTTGGGTTAAAAGTCTTTATGATTTTTAGAGCTTGAGCCTTTGTGGTGTCGGTAGTTAAGTTGATTGCCAAATGTCGTATCATTTCGCCCGTAACGTACACACTCAGACCACAACGCCTTGTTGCGGCTAGTTTGATAGCTCGTTTACTTTTACGATTGAGTTTCATGGGGTAGTCAATACGAAGAAACACTAGCTCGTACTTGCTATACAACGCTATGAAGTATACGGAGGGTACATAGGTAAGCGATAAGACTATAGGCAATAAGAATAGCTCTAGGTTTTGAAACGTAAATAACGCCACGGGGCTCTTTACGAAGCCTATGAGCGCAAATAAAAGTATGAGTAGACCAATGAATACTTGCGTACCATTTAGCACCTTGCGTGTTAATTCTATGCCATCTGTTTTCATATACTTTGCCACTGTCGCCAACAGCACTATAAGAGTTACGAATGGTACTAGGAGTAGTTCAGCCCATAAGGGGAATACATAGAGCCAAATAATGAACTCCAGCACAACAACTAATGCTAGGGTTTCTTTTGCGGTCTGTCTGTATAGTGACTTCAAATCTTTAACACCATCAAACTTACCGAACATTATGATGCCTGTACCTATAACCCAATAGATTGTTTCTTTAAGTACAGATAAGTCCCAAAGATTTAGATATGCCAACAGCCATACGACCAACACACTCGGAGTAAAAGATAGCAGTAGCGGTATGATTATCTTTGGTGTGAAGAACGTTTTAAGAACGGCTCCAAATGATGAACGCACAGCTTTTTTACTAGCCACGAAAATTATTAGCACCGCCAACCATAACCCTACCGCAATCTCTCTACTATTAAATAGACCGTCCATTACACCTCAGGACTATTTTTATTTGTTATATCAGTAGACTGCTGATAGACAGTTACTGTTTCGCCGTCAATGTCCAGCTTGCCGCCCAGCACCATTGCCCACATTATCGTTTCAGCGGTGGTAATGTAGGTGTCTATTTGTTTGGCTGTCAGTTCGTTTGAGCCCATTTTTACACCACTGTCAGTAAACACTATTTGCACCAATAATTTATCGTTCAAACCTATTGCCTGACCTCGTCTGCCATTACTGCGGTCTTCTTCGCCTCTGCTATCGTGTCGCAAATGATTACGGAATTGCCGAATTATTTCACCCGCGGGCAATGATATGCCTCTGTTCCTTAATTGCACCTCTATACTATCTAGATGCTCAAGTAGTGCAGATAGTTCATAGGTGCATTTATCTATTCCTCCGCCCAAAACCATCTTGTGGGTCTTCATTATTCTTTGCGCTTCAAGGTAGCGTTCTAGTTGGATTTTTGCACCAGCAATATACGGCTTTGTAGTGGCAAGCATTACTTGAGAGTTAGTCGCCATATAGTCGTCTTTCTTATTTGCCATAACTACTTATCAGCCTCTATGAACTTTAAAATATCCGACTTTTTCCATCGGCGTATGCTGCGTTTGCCTATACGTATGGCCTTGAGTGTGCCGTCCCTATCCCAGTTACGTAAAGTATTAGGGTGCACCTTTAATATCTTCACCACTTCGGGCAATGTTAGATATTCTGGTAGTTCATTTTCCATATAACAATAGTTTACATTACCGCACAAGTTTTGTACAATATTAGTAGGAATCAATATATGCCAAAAGGTACAACTAATCGTAAAAAACGCACTAAAGTTCTCGCAGATGAGGCTGAGCTTGCAAGTGTACAAGAAAAGTATGTATATACATCTGAATACCGCAATAAAGCCTTTGGTAATAGTGAACGTAGTGTCAATGACCTTCTAGACTACTTCTCTGCAACAACCGAGGGGGCTAAAAAGATACTGCCTAAAGAAAAACGCCGTTACGCTATATACCTACGCAAGTCTACTGATGATGAAACCAAGCAAGTACGTTCACTAGATGACCAACGAGCTGAATGTATAAAACTTGCCACTAATACGTTAAAGGTTACGGTTCGTGAAGAGGATATATTCGTAGAAAGTGCTTCGGCCAAGACTTCTGGCAACCGTCCTATTTTCGACAAAATGCTACTAGGATTTAAGACTGGCAAGTATCACGGGCTTATATCGTGGTCGCCTGACCGTTTATCCCGTAACATGAAGGAGGCTGGTGAGGTCATTGAAATGATTGACCACGAAGATATTCAAGACCTCGCCTTTGTGACCTACCAGTTTGATAACACAGCAAACGGCAAGATGATGTTAGGTATTTTGTTTGCTACATCAAAGCAATACTCGGACAAACTAGCAGTAGATGTGAAGCGTGGTACTCTTGGTAATATCGTAGAGGGTAAGTATAACGGCGTAGTGAAAAAGGGCTACTATGTAGACTCGATAACTGGATACTTTACACCTGATGAATACAACTGGAATCTACTTCGAAGAGCTGTAGATATGCGATTGTATGGCGGTATGAATAATACTGATATAGCAGAGTTTTTGAACAGTGCTAAGCTAACCGAGCGTAAAGACCAAGATGACAAACCTAAGCTGGTAAACGTTACTAAGCAGATGGTCGGCAACATCTTTACAGATTCGTTTTACTCTGGCTTATACAGCTACGGTGACAACCTCGCAAACCTCATAGACCTGTATAACTTTAAGCCACTTATAACAGCAGATGAATATATACAGCTAAATGCTGATGTCGCTAAAGACTTTGGTAAAACTACAAGCGTAAAGACGAACCGTTCACAACGTCTAGACTATGGATTGCTACACAACAAGGTTATTTGTGATTACTGCGATAACGCTATGAGATTTCAACACACGCCTATTAAGCGTGGTAAAAATACTGGAAAATGGGTTATTAGTTTCTACTGTCGCAATAAGGCATGTTTACGACACAATACAGCTGAGCAGAAAGACCTCAATATAACACTCTCAAAGAGTATCCGAGGCAAGTACGTACTAGCAGGTATCGAGTGGCAACTACGACACTTAACTAAGAAGAGTGAACATGCATACCGTATGTACAAGAACAGCCTCGAACAGCGTATTGCTTCTGACAGGGCTATATTGAACCGCAAACTTGCTGAGGCTAAGCAGTCACAAAAGAATAACGAACAACAGTATGCACGTTATCAAGAGTTTCAAGTAAACAGTCCTGATGACTACAAGAAATACCATGAGGGAAAGCTAGAGGAGTATCAACAGCTTATACGCCTAGACGAAGAGGCTATAACAGGTAACAAGACTGAGCTAGCTAAACTTGATACAGCATTACCTACTGAGCAAGAGTTCTACGAACTTACACGTTCTAAGGTGTTAAATATGCTAAAAACTACTGACATCATGGTTCTAGATACTATATGCAGTGAGTTTGTTGCGAACCTACGTGCTGGAGATGATTCTACCCCTGTTATAAAACTAAAACCGCCATACAATTTGATGACGGAATTAGATGAAATATCTTCTGGTCGGGGTGAAAGGACTTGAACCTTCGACCTCACGGTCCCAAACCGCGCGCGCTACCAACTGCGCCACACCCCGTCATTTTTGCACTACTTAGGGAAAAGAGCAGCCCGATGAACGAATTTACTTCGTTCTCGGCGCGGTGAGAAAAACCGTAGGTTTGTCTCACTGTAGCTGCGCCACACCCCGTCGTGTGCTTGCCTGATTATAGCGGATGCACGAGGATTTTTCCAGTGGTACAATAGATATATGAAGCAAGTACCATACCAGGCACCAGATTTTTCACTGCCAGATGAAAATGGCGAAGTAAAAACACTAGCCGACTTTAAGGGTAAATGGCTAGTACTCTATTTTTATCCCAAAGATGATACGCCCGGTTGTACGACTGAAGCTTGTAGCCTACGCGATGCGCGTGATGGACTGATGGAAGCGGGAGCGGAAGTCGTCGGTATCAGCAAGGATCAGGCGTCCGATCATGAAAAGTTCAAGGCAAAGTATAAACTGAATTTTACGCTTTTGTCTGACTCGGAAGTAGGGTCATCGAAGCATATGGTGCTTGGGGTAAGAAGATGTTTGGCAAAGAGGGAATTTTACGTAAGACCTTCCTCATTAATCCTCAGGGTCAAGTCGTCAAAGTCTGGGGTCGCGTGACGCCACTCGGTCACGGCCAGCAGGTCACGGAAGCACTAAAGCGTCAACTCGCTTAACGCGGGCGTCGAACGGCAACTTCACGGGCTTTTTGGGCAAAGCGGTCATCGATAACGCTGGGCGTAAAGTCGCCGAACTTTTTAGTAGTGGCTTTTTCAATCAGCCAGTCGGCGATGGCAGGATTTTTTGGCAAGAGTGAACCGTGCAGGTAGCTACCGATAACATTTTTATAACGGGCGCCTTCGTAATCATCTTGGCCGTTGTTGCCAGCGCCGCGGATGACTTTGCCAAATGGCTTCATGCCAGCGCTGAGGAATGTTTGGCCACTGTGATTTTCGTAGCCGACGATCTCACCGAACTCATCACTTTTGATGACGATATTGCCGATCATCCGCTCGGGTCCACCGTATGTCTCGATGTCGAGCAAGCCGGTGCCTTTGATAACATGGCCGTCCTTCGTCTTAAAGAAATTGCCGAACAGTTGGTAAAGACCACAAATGAGCAGCATCGGCGTGTCTGCATCGGTCAGTTCATGAAGTTTTGAGCTAATTTTTAACAAGTCGTCTTGGATTATATCTTGGCCGGCATCTTGACCACCGCCACCGATCAAAATATCGACGTGCTCGGGGAAGACGTCGCCTGGATTGTATTCGTATAGCTTCGGTTCATAGCCGTGCCACTGGGCGCGGCGCATGATGGTCAGGACATTCCCCCAGTCGCCATAAATATTCATATCACGCGGGTAGAGTTGTAGGATGGCGAGCTCTTTGTTCATGAGATGACCTCGACCTCCGTCATTTTACTGAGGCGCCGCCTCAGTGCCAGCATTGCCGTGTAGGTACAGTAGATCCGTTTTGGCGTGTCGGGATGTTTAGCAATAAAATCTTGGAGGGCTTTTACAAGCTGCGGTTCGACGAAACCAATCTCAACTTCATCGTACTGAAGGCGCAAGGCCATGTCGTAAGCGCGGACGCCCGACACGTAGGCAACACCAGTTTCTTTCAAGCTATCAAACTCCACGTCCCACAGCCAGCTCATGTCACGGCCGTCAGCATAATTGTCGTTGATGGCGATCATGGTGGCGTAGCCATGAGCTGGAAATGACTTTAATCCGAGTCGGAAACCGCCGGGGTTTTTGACAAGTACCAGCTCGAGCGGCAGGTCACCGACGATCAATTTTTCACCGCGGCCAAATGCTGGGGTAATCACTTCCAGACGGCGAAGCAATTTTGGTTGGTCGAGTGTGGAACCGACGACTGCCTCAACTAAGGCGACAGCAGCAACGGCATTGAAAATATTGTAGATCCCTTCAAGCTTTAGTGTGGCCGTGATCTTTTTCGTGCCGAGAGAGAATACGGCGCTAGAATCGTTTACTTCTTCTAGTACAGCACGAGCCGCTGGTTTTCGGGTTAGTTCAGGTGTTTTGTGACTGCGAAGTTCGTCATCACTTGGAAAGAGATGAGTCAATGATGGATCGAGTCCAAAGAACTTCACTTTTTCTTTTGGTAAATTAGCTGCTATTTTTAGCAGCCGCGGATCTTCTCGGTTTATAACAATAGAATCCGATGCTGTCTCGGCGACCTTTTGCAGTAGCTGGGCGGTTTTATCGATTTCGCCGAAGCGATCAAGCTGGTCGCGCATGACGTTGAGCAGTAGTACAAAGCGTGGTTTGACAGTACGGACGAAATGGACGGCGTGCGCTTCATCGAGCTCGAGCACGGCAATATCGGCATGGAGATTACCATTGAGGTCAATATCTGCCAGCAGGGCGGCGGCAACGCCGCGCGTAAAGTTGCTGCCGGTGCGATTGGTAAACACTTTGAGCCCTTGGCTTTCGAGCAGCTCGACGACCATCTTCGTGGTGGTTGTCTTGCCGTTGGTGCCACTAATGACTACGACGCCACGAGGTAGCTGGGCGAGAGCCCGCTCGATAAAGTGCGGGTCAATCCGTTCGACGACCAGTCCGGGTAGGGCTGAACCGCCGCCACGCAGTCTGGCCGCATGGCGGACGGCTTTACCGAGCACGGTGACAAGAGGTTTGGACATATGTACCATTATAGCCTAAGCTAGGCGAGTAGGGTACAATAAGGGTTATGATAATTGTGTGGGTTCTCTCGTGGTGGTATGGCGCTGGCTGGAAGGCACATATCGTGAGGGTGCGTGAACGTTTGGCGCGGACAATGGATTACTTTTCGATCAATTTGCTTGTCCGGACGCTCTTTGCTCCTTACCGCCAGATAGCGGCCGGGAAAGTTGATGGCCCGATCGGTTTGAAATTGCGAGCCTTCGTTGATCGTCTCATCTCACGTTTTATCGGCGCTTTCGTACGCGGCTTCATCATACTAGTTGGTAGTGTTTGGCTCGGTGTGCAGGCACTGTTTGGCATAGTGTCAATTGCTATTTGGGCCGTTGTACCACTGCTGCCAATTGTCGGATTTATTGCGGCAATCGCCGGATGGGCACCACGATGGACGTAGTGTTTAATTATAGTAGCCAGCGAGCAGTCAAGGCGCGACTGGCGCGTCATCTTGGTGGAGCTAGTGGCCGTCTAATCTTAATTCTAACGATCGTATTGATCGTTGGCGGGCTACTGCTGGTCGGCGTCGGTGTCTCACTAGGCTGGTTGCTGGTCGGTGTGGCAGCGTTGCCAGCGATGATCGTCGAGTGGCAGCAGCAGGAGCTCACGAAACTTCCTATAGCGAAGCGCCCTCGTTCGATCGATGAGCTGCTAAGCGGTGACGTACTTGGCTATGTGCCGAAAAATCCCTCGCCTCAGATGATTGCGGCGGCGGTCTCGAGCGTGCGCGGCGGATTGTTCTTTGGTGTTCGTTTTGGCCTGACGCCAAATTTCTTGCAGCAGATTTCCAGTGATGACCAAGGTGCGGCCGCTGCCGTCTGGCGAGATGCGCTTGCACTACGCGAACGGATGGGCCAGGCAGAACTGACCGCTGGCATGCTCGTCTATGCACTCATCAAGCAATTCTCCGAACATGAGGCGTTGTTGGCGCACAACCATCTTAGCCTTACCGATGTACGAGACGGGATTATGTGGCAACAGCATCTGGAGCAGCTCATCCGGGGGCATACAAAACCACGTCGTACTGGTGGTATCGCCCGCGACTGGTCGTTTGGCTATACGCCGCTACTCGGACGCTTTGGCCAGAACATTAGTCAACAAATCTCTCGCGGCGGTCTACTGACGGTTGATCTGGAAAGCCACCAAGATGCGGTCGAACAGCTAGTCAGTACCTTCTCACACAAGGGACGTCAAAATGCGGTACTGGTGGGTCCGACCGGTGCTGGTAAGTCAACGATTGTCCATGCGTTTGCCGAGCGGCTGCTGGACGCCTCGTCAGATCTGCCCGGTACGTTGAAGTTCCGTCAGGTGGTTATGCTTGACTCATCATCGCTCCTGTCGGCTGCGCCTGGTCGTGGAGAGTTGGAGCATCTAATCATGAATATCTTTGGCGAAGCCTATGCGGCTAAAAATGTCATCATCTGTCTTGATGATGCGCAGCTCTTCTTTGAGGAAGGTATTGGCTCGGTCGATCTTTCAAATGTCTTGCAACCGATCTTAGACGCCGGTCGTCTGCGTATTATCCTGACGATGGACGAGCAACGATTCTTAAAAATCGGCCAGCGCAACGCCAGTCTGGTCAACGCACTTAACCGTATCAGTGTCGCTCCAGCTAGCAAACATGAAACGATTGCTGTCATGCAAGACCAGCTGATTGTTACCGAATTTCAACGCAACGTAACCTTTACCTACCAGTCGCTACATGAAGCCTACCGCCTTAGTGAGCGGTATGTACACGATCTCGCCATGCCGGGTCGTGCACTGAAATTACTTGAATCAGCCGCTAGCTTCAGTGAAAATGGCCTCGTCACTATGAACTCAGTTCAAAAAGCCATCGAACAGACGATGGATGTGAAAGTTGGCGTAGCGTCGGGTGAAGACGAGCGCGAGAAGCTACTCAACCTTGAAGCGCACATTCATGAGCGGATGATCAACCAGACTCGTGCCGTCGGTGTGGTAAGCGATGCGCTCCGTCGTGCTCGCGCCGGAGTACGCAATGAAAACCGACCAATTGGCACTTTCCTCTTTTTAGGTCCCACTGGCGTCGGAAAAACTGAGTTGGCCAAAGCGCTCGCTGATGTCTATTTTGGCGGAGAGGAGCGAATGGTTCGGCTCGACATGAACGAATATGTGCAAAATGAAGATGTCGCCCGGCTGATCGCTGATGGTGCCAGTGACTCAAGCAGTCTGACCGCACAAGTTATGAAACAACCATTTAGCGTTGTACTACTCGACGAGATTGAAAAAGCGCATCCGAACGTACTAACGACATTGCTACAGATGCTCGATGAAGGTATTTTGCGTGATATCAAGAACCGAGAAGTTAGTTTTCGAGATGCCATCGTGATCGCAACCAGCAACGCTGGCGCCGACCGTATCCGTGAATACATCGAGCGTGGCCACAGCATGGAACATTACGAAGCACAATTTATTGACGAGTTGATAAGCTCCGGTCAGTTCAAGCCGGAGTTTATCAACCGTTTCGACGAGATTGTTACCTTTACACCGCTCGGTAAAGCAGAGCTACTGAAAGTTGCCGATCTGATGATTGCCGGTGTCAACAAGACGTTGGCTCTCCAAAAGCTAAAGGTAGTAGTGGCCGATGACGCGAAGCAGTTGCTGGTTGAAGAGGGTTACGACCCACGCCTCGGCGCCCGTCCGATGCGCCGCGTGGTGCAGCGGGTTGTCGAAAATAACGTAGCCAAAGCTGTACTTGCGAGCACGGTTAGTCCTGGTTCAGCCATTACGATAACGGTTGATCAAGTCAGAGATACGCTTGAACGACAAGTATAACTGTTTACCGGTTATAAAGTCTGAAAGTATCAATTGAGCTGGTAAATGCAATATCGTCCTTGATCGGTGTTGCCGCCACTATAGGTAGGAATACTCATGGTAGGGCAGCTTGTGACACCGATTAAGCTCATGTATACATATTTAACGGCGCCGCTGATGGTGTAGAGTGCTCCTCGCCGTGGAGTATTAACGGTGTCGATATTGGTTGTATCTGGTTCGGGGAAGGAAGAAAGATATGGCTGCATCAAGGTTAAGAAACTTGACTTAACGGTCCAGCTCGCGTTGTTCCAGCATTGGGTATTGTCGGGATAAGTAGTGGTCGTACCAAGGCAAGAAGTCACCGTCGGGTAGTCGCCGTTATCTGCCTCGTACAGCCTAAGGGCTTTAATCCAGGCCGCGGTTGCATTAATTGTTTTAGTATTTTTTGCTCGTGTCTGGATACCGTTATATGCCACGATCGTAATTGCCGCTAAAATCGCGATCACCACAATAACGATCAAGAGCTCAACAATCGTAAAGCCGCCCGGTCGCCGGTTCCTTGCAGGCAGAAGCTCATTGCCGGACATGCTTATGGTTTTTCTCATGTCTCTAATCTTACTGTACAGAACTTCTGGCTGCAAGCAGAGGAGCCGTAACGAAAAGACTGATCTTGTAACAACAAGATCAGTCTTAGGGAGTATAGCCTTCGCTAAGTAGCGAGGTAGCGCGAAGCAGAGCCAGAGACGGGATGCTCTTTTCTAAACGGGGAGAGCCCGCGTATTCTAGCGGAGGTACGACTATGAGTTAGCAGTAGCGCAGCTACTGCCTTCGTGCGGTCGAGGTAGTCGGCCTTAAACCCGAGCGGCGAACCGAGTCGCTCGGATAATTTACGCGTTAAAAAGGCATCGATCTTATTTTTAAGTTCTCTTTCGTTATAGTCTTGCATCTTCACCCTCCACTTAGCGTTGATGTTGTTCATAACGGTACACCTTTCATAATACAATCATTCATCGAGCAATAATGTGAGCAATATTACAATTCGCTGTATAAAATACAGCTAACACCTGTCATAATACAACTGTAGTGATTTAGGAAGGTAAGCATATCGTGGATAGAGTGAAGCAACTGTACGAAGGCTATCACACCCAAAAGTTCAAAAAAGGCGAGACGATATTTGTCCGCGACTATGAACCAACTCACGCCTATGCCATTAAATCCGGCGTCATACGCGCATTTGCCTATACGCCTGAGCTGGAGGAAAAATCCGTCGCTTTCATTGTGAAGAACGAGCTATTTCCAGTCGGCTGGCTATTCTCAAAAACGACCATCGCGCTCTTTTACTACGTCGCCCATACCGACTGTGAGCTCTATGTTGTCGACAAAAATACCTTCCACCAGGCGTTAGCTGCCGATTCGCTACTGGCACATGAAATGCTTGGTCATATGGTGAATGACTATGTGACGAAGTCGCTCCACATTACCGCGTTGGAGCAGTCACGTGCACGCCTAAAACTCCTCTATACTTTGTATAATTTTTCGCTCCGTTACGGTACCTCGGTTATGAAAGATGTCATTCGGATCAATATTCCGCTGACGCAGAAAGACTTAGCGAGTTTTGCTGGCCTGACCCGTGAAACGGTGGCGCTCGAGACGCTGGACATCAAAAAAGACGGAATCATCTCGACCCGTCGTAAATACTATATAGTTAACCTGACAAAATTGGTGACAGCGATCAAAGAAGACGACTTAGACTTCCAGCCCAAGATTGCGGGGTAAATTCTTTTTGTAGAGAAACGCTTGGACTGCACTGAAGACAAGCAGATAGCCAAGGAGCAGCAGGCAGTCGAGCCCGAGCGGCTTGAAAAGCAGCAAGATGCCGCCGGCTCCCAGTCCGACCAGCGTTCCGCCAGCATTAAGTGCTATAAGTTTTGTGGGAATAGCATGTGAAAGTAAGTGGGCGCCGATCATACCGGCCGTTGCTACGAGCGAGAGGGTGAGGAGTATGATGTGGGTGAGTAGAATTAACTGCATGCCCCTAGTGTAGCATCGCTATAACAGGAAAGCCATAAGCTCTATTGCAGCTCCGCTTTCTTTTCCTCGTATTCTTTCTTGTCAATTTCGCCGCGGGCATAACGCTTCTTGAGAATAGTAAGAGCATTATCATCGCTGCCACTTCGGCTCACATAGTGGACAGCCCAGATGATGGCAAAAACTATCAGCACCATCATTAGGAACATGAGAATACCATCCCAGACACTGTAACTGCCTAGCATGTCATAGTTATAGAGCATAGGGTATACCTCCTTGATTGACATTCTTTACATTAATGTATCGTGCCGTATGTGCTGTGAATTTATCGTAGCACCCGCTGGCACAGAAGTGATAGGACTTGTTATTGTGCATGACTGAGGCATATGCCTCTGACTCGCTGAGGCGCATACCGCAGACTGGATCCTTGACGATCGGATAAAGAGCAGGGTCGTTCAAGCGGTTAAGCTTAGTGATTTCGGGTTCGTATGCATAGCGAATTTTTAGAAACTCACGCAATTGTTTAATAGCTTCGGCAATATGCCCGTCAGTCAGCCGGTAGTAGACGTAGAGGCCTTCCTTGCGGGTAGCGACGATCTGGTAACGCCTCAGGACAGCTAAGTGCTGGGATAGGTTTGACTGACTAATACCGAGCATTTCTATCATTTCACTCACTGTCAGCTCCCCTTGACCGAGAAGCTGGACGATCTCTAGACGCTTCTGGTTGGCGAGCGTCTTGAGTGTTTCCTCTTGGAGCTGAAATAGTCTGCCATACATATCTTTATAATATCACATGTATTACTATATTAGAATACTTGCATATATTATTCTCACCGTGTAATCTAGATATAGTAACCAAATCGCCCATGAGGCAAGGAAGCGACTAGTCATGATTCTCTTTTATAGCTTTGTAACGATCAGCCTAATCTTTATTGCTGTACTGGCAGCACGTGGGAGATTACCTAGGCTAGTCTGCGCGATCTGTGCAGGCATTGCACTCACTTGGCTAGGGTTACTTGCTTTATCTAAACTGGGAGGTATTCATGACGATGTAATCCTGGCGCTGCTGATGGGACAAAGCATCAGCGGGCTATTCTATTTGCTACGCGACAAAGTTCCAAGAAGCCTACGTATCTTTACTCTGCCATTCTTCTTGTCGCTAACCGCTGCTTCTTACGCGCTCATTAAAACTGAAACAGTTTTGCTGGCATTTGGTCTGGTGGCGGTCGTATGGGTGGTGGCTTGGGCTATATTTATCTATCGTAACGATCCAGGCAAGAAACCGCTGGTCGACAACGTCATGGACTGTTGTGGAGGAGAGAAGTAGTGGATATTGTCAGTACGGCATCGTTGGTCACCGCCTTTTTGGCAGGCATTGCCGCCTTGTTTGCTCCATGTTGCATAGGAGTATTGTTACCAGCATATCTGGCGTCGGTCTTTAAAACAAAGAGCAAAATTTTTCTAATGACATTTTTCTACTATCTAGGCCTACTGACGGTCTTTTTGCCGCTGGGGCTGGGGATGGCTGGACTCGGCGCGCTGTTTAGTCGCTATCACGTCATAATCTTCACGCTCGGCGGTTTGTTTATGATCGCGCTCGGGGTTGCTCTGGTGCTCGGCCGATCCTATATGTTGCCGATGCGCATTAAGCCGCAACTAAAGGGTCATGACCCGGGCTCGCTCTATGTGCTGGGTATCTTCTCGGGTATTGCAACCAGTTGCTGCGCTCCAGTGCTGGCCGGTGTATTGGCGTTATCGGCGATTCCAGGCTCGTGGGTGTTGGGTCCGGTCTATTCGTTGGCGTTTGTCACTGGGCTGGTGCTGCCGCTGTTCATCATGGCGTTTCTTATCGACAAGGCCAATGTCATGGAAAAGTTTAGCGCGATTCGCCGCGTCATATCCTACCGGCTGGCGGGCAGGGCGATTAACGTCAATCTGTCTCATTTGATATCCGGTTTTCTGTTTATTGCTATCGGACTTTTCATCATTATCTTTGAGAGGGCAAGTCCGGAAGGAACGAGCGTGTACCAGCTGAAGCTAAACTTACTGGCTGCCGAAGTGACGCGGACAGTTAGTCAGGTGACGCAGCTTATCCCAGAGTATGCCTGGGCAGTCATCTTTACGCTACTGTTTGGACTGGTGGCATGGGTCGCCTACCGACAGGCACGTCGGAGTGAAATTGTGAAAGGGAGGAAAGATGATTAAATATATTATAGTTGGCGTGGTGGTGGTACTACTCGGCGTCGCTGTCTTTACGGGTGACAGTCTGAATAAGGGCGCTGGCCAAGCTCAGCCCGGTACTTCCTTTGACGCGCTGGTTGGCCGTCCGGCATCGGACTTTACACTTACCTCGTATGACGGCAAAGATTACACGCTCAGTCAGCTGAAAGGCAAAAAGGTGATTCTCTTTTTCAATGAAGGTTTGATGTGTTACCCGGCATGCTGGAACCAAATTGCAGCGCTCGGCACTGATGAGCAGTTGAATAGTGGTGACGTGGTGGCACTTAGTATTGTCGGAGATGCCCGTGATGGCTGGCGCGAAGCGATCGATAGGATGCCCGATCTCGGCAAGGGAACAATCCTGTTAGACTCCGACAAGTCGGTTTCGCGGCAGTACGATATGCTCAATCTGCCTTCATCGATGCATAGCGGCATGTTACCAGGCCACACTTTTGTGCTGGTTGATGAGAAAGGTATTGTTCGCTATACGTTTGACGATCCCAAGATGGGAAATAGGAATGATATGTTACTGAAGGAAATTAAAAAAATGGAGGAAGCAAGTTAATGAAATCTAAACTTACGAGTGTTATGAAAAAACGTTGGTTCATCGCCACCACTAGCCTATTAGTCGGTGTACTTGTAGTGTTGGGCGTCCGATTTGTCACTTACCATCCTGCTGAAAGACCACATTATCATGCTAACTTTGCAGTCTACATCAATGGCCAGCGCGAAGCATTCAAAAGCTTAAAATATTATGAGGAAACAGCCGCCGCTGTTTGTGCGGCTGAACCGCATGAGGCCAAGATGACACCACTGTCACGGGTGCATATGCACGGTATGGTTAGCGACGTCGTGCACGTGGAGGATGAGCTAGTTACTTGGGGTAACTTCTTCGCTGTGTTGGACTGGGGGGTTGGCGACACCTACTTTAGTACCGGGCAAGATGTCTACACTACAGCCGGAGGCAAAAAGCTAACGTTCATGGTGAATGGCAAAAAAGTTGATAGTATCACCAACCGGGTAATTGGCGACCAGGACAAGGTGCTGATTAACTATGGCAACCAAACGCCAGAGCAACTCCAGGCTGAGTACAAGGGTATCCAAAATAAAGCAAAAGACGAGAACAATTCCAGCGATCCAGCGGGCTGCGGCAGTAATATGGGCGCTCCGACAATGCGTGATCGCTTCATGCATCTACTCTAGAGAGACCAATCTGAGTTAGAAAACAGTGTAGCGGTGTCTGTGAGGGATCTCACAGGCATGTGCAGTAGTTATGTGCTAGCGTAAAATTATGAAAACGCTGGTAGTATATGACTCAAAGTACGGTAATACCGCCAAGGTTGCTGAGTGGATTGTTGAAACCGCCACAGCGTATGGATCAGCGCACCGAAAGCTTGCCAATAAGGTGGAGAGTGGTGATTTCGACGGTATCGACGTACTCTTTATTGGTACGCCGACACAAGGTGGTCGACCGACAGAGCATCTGCAAGAAGTCATCGATACCTACGCGCTTACGCTGCCTAGCACGTTGCACGTTGCGCCGTTCGATACGCGCTTGAACTCAAGAACTGTCGGACGGTGGCTAAAGCTCCTGATGAGAATGATTGGGTTTGCTGCGCCAAAAATTGCCCACTCGTTTCAGCACGGTTCAACGTGTATTGTTGAGCGTCCCGAAGGCTTCATTGTTACTGGCAATGAAGGACCGCTCGCTAAAGGTGAGCTTGAGCGAGTCACCTTGTGGGTGAGACGTGTTATCAGGCGCAGCAAAAAGTCCTAAGATCGTTTTTGGACGAAAGTGAGGGCTTTACCGGTCTTACCACCACGGCCTGTTCGGCCAATGCGGTGGACGTAGTCATCATAGCTTTGTGGCTGATCGAAATTGATCACGTGGCTAACGTCGGGGATATCGAGTCCGCGGGCGGCGACGTCGGTCGCGACCAAGACTTTTGTCTGGTCAGCTTTGAAGGCTCTTAGGGCTCGTTCGCGTTGACTCTGCGACTTATTGCCGTGAATCGCTGCCGAAGTGATACCTTGTTTTTCGAGGTTGTCGCTGAGACGCTGTACGCCGTATTTGGTTTCACCAAAGACAATCACTTTCTCAAACTCGCTCTGCTGCAATAGTTCGGTCAGGAGCTCCTTTTTGTGGGTATCGTCGTGGTATTCGACGACATCTTGGTGGATATGGTCATTAGTGTCGGTAACACGTACCGATACTAGCTCCGGATTACGCATAAAGTCGTTGATGATGCTTTTGACGCCTGGCGTAATCGTCGCGCTAAAACAAAGCGTTTGGCGATCAGAGGAAATCTGCTGCACAATCGCGCGGATATCGTTTATAAAGCCCATATCGAGCATGCGGTCGGCTTCGTCGAGTACCAGCGTGTCGATTGTGTCGAGCCGCAGCATGCCGCGGTTGATCAGGTCTTTCAGTCGTCCCGGCGTGCCGATGATAACGTGTGGCTTACGCTGGAGCTGGCGAATTTGACCGGTGATATTGACACCACCTACGCAAATGGCGGCATAGAGTTTCATGTCGCGTGAGAATTTTTTGAATTCTGCATCAATTTGCTGCGCCAGTTCACGCGTTGGTGCCATGATGAGCACTGACTGCGTCGTACGGGTCTTATATAGTTTCTGCAGGATAGGCAAAAGGAACGCCGCCGTTTTTCCGGTGCCGGTATTGGCAAGGCCAATCACGTCACGTCCTTCAAGTGCGAGCGGTAAGGCCTGGTCTTGAATCGCGCTTGGCGCGCTGAAACCAGCTTCGGCAAGGTTACTTTCAATAACGCGGTGCAAACCAAAATCGGTAAATAGGTGCGTCGGCTTGTAGTCCGGGGCACGCTCTTCGACGATGTGCTTATTGATAAACCGCGCCGGGTCGATATACTGCTTGCCTCGGGGCGCGCGGCGACTAGGCGTAAATTTACGGCGGCCACCATTAAATTGTTTTCGGGCGCTAAAAGAGCGTCGTGTTGCTTGCATGAGAATAATACCTTTCATTCATCATTGTTGTTGGTGATGAATGACAAGAAAAGTAAGATCAGGTATTCATCCGGTAGCACCTAAGTATATTTCGTTAGAGATACGCGGGAACTATTAGTTTAATTCTAACATAAGAATAATTATTTGTAAATAGTTTATATAAAAAGCATCTCCCGCGACTTGGGAGATGATTTTATAAATTTGCTTTGATTAGACTTCTTCGTGAGGCCGCGTGAGCGTAATGAGCTTTGCAATACCAACAGTGAGCAAGGCATAGATAACAATCGCGACAACTGCTGATGTCTCGAAGTGGGAAGTGCCAAAGGTTGGTTCACCGAAGATACCAAAGAATGGGGCGACAAAGACGCCGCTTAGGCCGTAGATAAAACTGACGAAGTCACTTTCTTGGTTGGCGCCTAGCAGCTGGAGTAGCAAGCGCACCAGAATGAGTGCAACGATGACGCCACCGACGTAGTAGATGACCCGCTGGGCAATCACGACACCAGAAACGGCTGTTTTTTGTTCGATACTTTGTCGCTGTACGGTCGTGTTGCCGACTCGCTCATTGGTTTTACGGACTTCGGTTGTCTGCTTATCTTCTTCCACGTACTGTCTCCCTCGCTTAAGGCTTGTGGTTCCACTATAGCATAACAAGAGGTAATAAAATAAACAGCCTGCAAAAACAAGCTATTGATTGTGCAGTTTACAATCTGGTACGGCGTATTGTATGAAATTAGAACCGAACTAAGCGAGAGTTTCTTTTAGCCATTGGTGAACACCAGGTGTGGTTTGTACATTTGGAATCATAGTCAATACATACTCATCGTAACTGTGTAGATTTGTGACTACTTTTTCTATCTCATCAAATTTCTCTTCAGTACCTTCCATCATAAGAAGGATCTCATCATCATGATTTATCTTCCCATCCCACCAGTATGATGAGCTTACGGGTGAGCGTCGCGCGCAAACAATTAACTTTGCCTCCAGTAAAGCGTTACTAATTTTAAGAGCCTCTTCGTTGTCGGCGCAAGTTAAATAGAGAATGACCATATAGTTAGTTTAGCAAATAAAAGGAATTTAAGTAATTTCTATGGACCACAGAAATGGTACCCCGGGCTGGGCTTGAACCAGCGACCTTAGGCTTAGAAGTCCTCTGCTCTATCCAACTGAGCTACCGGGGCATGCGTCTAGTATAGCAAAGTCTTGCTCGCCAGTGCTTGCTGATGCGAGTTGGATTCGCAATAGGCCAAAATAAAAAGATCAGAAGGTCTTCATATTTGGTGCCCCTCACCGACACATTTCGCAACTCTAACGACGCTTTTTGGGTTTCTTCTGATTATCTTTAGACATGTACTCCGTGAGAAGTATTGCTACAAAGAGAGCGCCAAGAGGTAAACCGATGACTATTAATGGCATGATGGCATATTGCTCTACACAAGATGTTTCTACACCCATAAGGCCGCTACATCGTTCATGCGATATGTCTTTCGCAAACCCAAGGACAAATAGCAGACCAAGAATAATGGCTAGAGCCGCTAAAGATATCCGTGCAAACTTTATAGTTCTATATTTCATATGCTGATTATATCAAATAACCTCCCAGAGGTTATTAAGCATAAGCAGCTTGGTGTCTCCTCGCCAGCACACTTCGCAACACGATGGAATAATAGACAGGTAAACTATAAAGGCTATGCTAATATATAGATATGATGAAAAATACCACACAATCTAAACAAAGTAACAACATAATTATTAGCCTTGTTGTTCTCCTTATCGCTGCTATTGGACTTGGCGTATTCTTATCGAATGATCAATCTTATTCTCCTTTACCGTCAGCCGGGGGACTAGTGACAGAATTAATAATATTGCTGGCATGCGGCGGATTTATCACATATACGTATTCAACTCGTTTAACTACAAAAACCCCAGCAGGCTTAACTCAAGCTATAGCTATCGGCTTTGGAGCTGTAGTTGTAGGTTTTCTGCTAACACACCTTGTACGGATGTTACTTATTTAAATTGAAAACCCCCGGCCCGAGCCGGGGGATATTCTTCAGTGATTCTAAAATTACTCGATGGCTGCAGCTACCACCTCCGCGTAATGAGTGTGTCCGAGAACGTTGGGGTGGAAGGTAGTGCTGCCGAAGTCGGACGTACCACCGTTGCATAGGTGCTGTCCTTCGAACGGACTCCCCGTGTAATTGGTGGAGACGTAGTGCAGCCTGTCACTGTAGTCGGTAGATCCAGCTCTCACGTTTGCTACTGCTAGCGCAATTGTTGAATTCAGTGCTACCTGAATGTCCCTTGCGCCCGAGAAATCGATCACCCCGCAGTATCCGGCATCGTCTGCCGTCAAGTAGGGGTAGTCGATCACGTACACATTAGTAGATGTGGCACCATCCAGGATCTCTTCATACGTCGTTTCAAGATTACTCAAGAATGATGAGGAATCTATCAGATCAATCATCGCGTTGTACGTAACCGTAGAGGGGCCACAGGGAGCTATAACGCACCCCTGAAGGTATTCCTGGAACCCCGCGTCGTTACCGCCAATCGTGATCGTGACAACTTCAGTGTCTGAAGACAGTGCGTCCACTTGGGGGCCTTCACCCCAGTTGCCATCAGACGTACCTCCGTAGAGGACATTTGCTGTCGTTGCTCCCGAACACGCTACGAATGCCATCGTTCCCAGATTCAAACTCGATATGTTCTGAAGGAGGTGCGGATATGCCTGCGAACTCCGATGACACTCGTTGGCGTCGTTGGTGTCGGTTCCTGCTTCAAATGCTGGATTACCTTCGCCGCTCGAGAATGAATCACCCATAGCCACATACGTGGCCGTGGGTGAGTTGGCTGAAATAGCCGCTCCTTCATACCCTGTAGGATACTGAACATTTGTGCTTGTAGCAAATAGGTTTGCCCAGTGTCCCATTTCTGATGAGCTGGTTGGCGTCCAAGAAAATGCACCTTCAGTAGAAACAACTGCGTAGGTTTCCTCGTTGGCGTTAGCTACGAAGTCACCGACTGCGTAAACATGAGGAGTGCAATTTCCAGCATCTGTCGATCCATAGGGACGTGCAAAATCAATCGTCGATATGAATGCATAGTGTCCCTGGGTATCTGTAGTGGATTGGTATTCAACTTGCGTATTAGGTGATGTGCCCTTGAAGACAAGCTTGCCAGGGTCATCTTCGAACCAGTTAATTCTCACTATCGACGTATAGCCACCACTTCCGTCGTTTACTAATACGACACTGACTGTCCATGACCCTGCTTGGCGTGCCTGAGCAAAGGAGCTTTTGTATGCTTGCATGGTTGTAGCAAAGGCACTGGTAGTCGGGTACCATTTCGCAGAGTTATTCAAATACGACTGGTACGTCATGGTGATGTCGAGAGGGTCGCAGGTAACACCGTTGTAGTTGTTTTGTACGATTTTCAGCTCGCCAACATGATTGTAAGCGTTGTCGTATGGAGATGCGGCATATGCACCAGTTGAAAACAGGGCAGGTAATACGAGTAGCGAGAGAATGAGCGATAGTCCCAATACCACATATCGCCTAACATTTAGCATGATTTCTCCTAAGACAGATTGTTAATGAACGTAAACCTCAGATTCTTCTTCGAGGTTATGGAGCGTCGCTGAAGAACGAATTGATTATATCATATACTAGAACGCTTATACTTATGCCCCTCACCGATACACTTCGCAACTGTGATTAATTAATTTCATCAACTGTGTAAGTAACTCGAATCACGCCTTTTTTCTCTTTCAGCTTGGGTATCTTGACTAGTCCGATTTCTTGCAAGTTTTTCACATGAGTGCCACCACAAGGAATACCAAAATTATCAGCGTAGACAACAACTCGCCCCGGTTTGTTTTTTGGAATATTATCGGGTACATGACGGCAAATTGTGTGCATTTCCTCAACCGGCATAAACCTCAGCTCATTATCCGTAGCTCCACGGATGAATTCATTAACGCGAGACTCAATACCAGATTTTAGCTTCTCAGCTTGTTCTGGCTGCCAAGTGCCGTGATATTCCACAGCAGATAAATCTGGATAGTGCTGACCTTTTGTGGCTATCCAGTCTAGCTCAAGACTATTAATCGCCATATCGATGACATGGCCGGCCGAGTGTAGGCGTGTATTAATTAATCGGCGATCGTGATCAACTTTACCGGAAACTTGGTTCCTAACGTTGAACATTCCACTCGTGAAGTGACCAATATGGTGCACAGTGCCCGTTTCATCTAATCGAGTCTCGTCTATGTCAAAGTAAGAGTTGCCGCTAAGGATTTCACCTTTATCCCAATCTTGTCCACCGCCTCTAGGGTAGAAGCAGGTCTTATCGAGAATTACATCACTACGTCCATCTTCGAGAGTATCAATTGCAATAACCTCTGCTTCACACATTTCGACATTGAAATTAGCTAAATAGAGTAACTCGGTCATACTTCAATCATATCAAATAAAACAAAAACTCTGAATTAACAGAGATGATAATGCTTATGCTTGGTGCCCCCTCACCGACGCACTTCGCAACTTTCTCGACTAAGCCTCCATGGTATAATTCAAGCAATGGAACGACGAATTAATGTACGTGGCATTGTAGTCGACGAGAGCGGTCATGTTTTTGCGGTAAAGCATCGCGATAGAGATACGAACGGAGAGTCAGATTTTTGGGCAATTCCTGGTGGAGGCTTAGATCTGGCGAATCTCTCAATGACGGGCTGATCCGAGAGTTTGAAGAAGAACTAGGTATTAAACCAAAAATTGGACGACTGTTATTTATGCAGCAATTTATCTTTACACACAGGAATGGTAAACAATCGGAAAAAATGGAACTATTATTCCATGTCACAAATACGGCGGATTTTCAGCGTGATATAGATTTATCCGCAACTAGCCATGGCCGTGAGCTTACTCGTGTGTCGTTCATCGATCCTGCAACAAGCGATTTGCTTCCGGATTTCCTACAAAAGGTAAATATACGTAGCCATATAAATACTAACCAGCCAGTTCTGCTAATAAACAATCTCCGCGAGCATTCTCGCTAGTAGTTCTTTTATAACGCTCATGCTGTGGTGCCCTCTCACCGACCCACTTCGCAACTTTAAATCTTTTTGAGCTTTGCTTTGAGTAAATTAGGTGTCAGCAGGTAAGCTATTGCTAAAGAAATTACGATTATTATCATAACGAATGTAAATATAGACCAGTACCCATCACCTCCGCTAGCACATTCTGTCAGTTGATCCGCATTAGTATGGCACCTTTCAGGACGAGAATGTAAACTGTATCCTCGCTCCTCCACATCTTGCTTATTGCAATACAGATCACTGCCCTGTGTAAAAATATCTGGTCCCGCGTATAGTCCATCACCCGGCTTGGTATAGGTGTAGTCTCCCATGAAATTACTTGTTATATATGGCTGATGACCACATTGGATAATCTTGAGAGGGAAAGCAGCGTATCCACTAGCGAACGGCAGGAAAAGACTAATTAAATAGATCACAAAAAAAGAAATGATAAACACTAAACTATAGACAGCGTTAAATGATTTTAGTCTGGATTTTTGTTTTGGAAAAACCTTTTTACTGGTCATATAAGTAAGTTTACCACATTACGTAAGTTAATATATCACAGATTGAAGATACCCTCAGGAAACCTGAGGGTATTGTTCTTCAGCGATGGTAAGTCACTAGCTCATGTAGCTCCTAATCAAGTCGGCATATGCTTGCTGACCATTAGTATCCGGGTGGAAGACGTAAGCGTCGTCACCGCCGAGTGCGCCTGACGTCTCAATCCCGTTGAAATATGATCCGTTTCTGCAGAGTTCGTGGCCTAGGAATGGGCTTCCTGTCGCTAGCGGATCTACGTAAACAAATCGTGAGTCGTCAAAATCTGTCACAGCAGTCTCGATGACGGTGTCAAGTTTCGAGACAATAGTTTCGGCAGCTATTGCTTCATCCTCGTCAAAATCGGAACAAATTCCGACTCCCCTGTCGTTCCAGGACGCCTGTGTGATCACATAGGGGTAGCCGACGACATAGACCTTGACACTTGTATTTTGCCAGAGGTGAAAAGCGATATCCGAAAAGAGAGAGTCAAGCTGGCTTGGCAAGTAGTCGCTCCGTGTCAAATCCGTCATGACGTCCCAGGACTCCTGGTACTCATCGGATGAGCTGTTGCAGCTCCCAAACAGGCAAGCATGTGCAAACTCAGCGAACTTGATATTGTTTCCTCCTATCGTAATCGTGACAACCTCCGTGTCTGATAACAATGCATCCACCTGCGGACCTTCACCCCAGTTGCCCGCACCGCTTCCGCCATTTAAGACATCATCGGTTGTTGCTCCCGAACACGCCACGAAGGCAGTTGATCCAAGACTGAGGCTGGAATCACTCTGCAGTAAACGTGGGTATGCATTGGGACTTCGGTGGCACTTGTCTGAAGCTGAGTCCGTTCCATACTCAAATGGAGGGTTCCCTTCACCGCTTGAGAATGAATCACCCATAGCCACATACGTGGCCGTGGGTGAGTTGGCTGAAATAGCCGCTCCTTCATACCCTGTAGGATACTGAACATTTGTGCTTGTAGCAAATAGGTTTGCCCAGTGTCCCATTTCTGATGAGCTGGTTGGCGTCCAAGAAAATGCACCTTCAGTAGAAACAACTGCGTAGGTTTCCTCGTTGGCGTTAGCTACGAAGTCACCGACTGCGTAAACATGAGGAGTGCAATTTCCAGCATCTGTCGATCCATAGGGACGTGCAAAATCAATCGTCGATATGAATGCATAGTGTCCCTGGGTATCTGTAGTGGATTGGTATTCAACTTGCGTATTAGGTGATGTGCCCTTGAAGACAAGCTTGCCAGGGTCATCTTCGAACCAGTTAATTCTCACTATCGACGTATAGCCACCACTTCCGTCGTTTACTAATACGACACTGACTGTCCATGACCCTGCTTGGCGTGCCTGAGCAAAGGAGCTTTTGTATGCTTGCATGGTTGTAGCAAAGGCACTGGTAGTCGGGTACCATTTCGCAGAGTTATTCAAATACGACTGGTACGTCATGGTGATGTCGAGAGGGTCGCAGGTAACACCGTTGTAGTTGTTTTGTACGATTTTCAGCTGATCTACATGGTTGTAGGCGTTGTCGTATTGAGACACGGCATAAGCACCAGTTGAAAACATGATAGGAAACACGAGTGATGCAAGGATTAATGATAATCCAGGCAACATGTATCGCCTAATGCTTAACATGACTTCTCCTAAGGATAGATGTTAACGAACCAGACTGTAAGGTTACCCCTGTAGTCAATGTATTCTCGCTGAAGAACAACCTGATTATACCAGCTGCGACTTAGGGTGGCGAGAATGTTGCATTGTAACTTCCGCTTGCTCATTCTGGCAAAAGCAAGCTTTTCCAGAATTTCGCTGCACTTCACCGAACTCGCATCCGGCTCGCTGGCGCTCGCTGATGCAAGTACAATCCACACAACCTATACCAAAATAATAACCCCAGACAAGCTGGAGTAATTATTTTGGTGCGGGTGGCGAGAATCGAACTCGCATCATTTGCTTGGAAGGCAGATATATTAGCCATTATACGACACCCGCATATGGGGCGGGAGAAGGGAATTGAACCCTCGTCTTCGGAGCCACAACCCGACGTTCTAACCATTGAACTACTCTCGCCGTACAGTTGATAATTGTAGCATAACAGAGAGGGAAGAGCTAGCGGTTCATCTCTCGGACCACTTCTTCGACAGACCACTTTCGGTGTGGTTATTAGTTATACCGCACCTCACGTTTCGCCTTTAGTCTGTCTCAGAAGGATACCGAGAGATTGCCGGGCTAGATATCTTGGACAGTTTCGATGTCGGCGCCAAGGGTGTTGAGACGGCTGGCGAGGTCTTCATAGCCGCGGTTAATCGAGTAGATGTCGCGTAAGACTGAGGTGCCAGGTGCGGCTAGCATGGCGATGAGAATGACGACCGAGGGGCGCAAGGCGGGCGGCGCGATGATATCAGCCGGCTTCCATTTGGTCGGACCAGTTAGGTAGACGCGGTGCGGGTCGACCAACTCAACGTTGGCGTTGAGCTTCGCTAGTTCGGTAAAGTAAATGGCGCGATTCTCATAGCTCCAGTCGTGCAGCAGTGTGCGGCCTTTTGCGACAGTCGCGACCAAGCCAAGGAAGGGCAAGTTGTCCATATTGACGCCAGGAAAGGGCATACTGTGAAGTTTATCTTTGGCAGCGACCAACTTCGAGTGTTTCAGGCTGATATCGACCAGGCGGGTCTGGCCATTACGTGCCACGTATTCGTCAGATAACTCATACTGAAGACCCATACCTTCCAGTACGGCAAGCTCAAGCTCAACAAACTCGATCGGCACACGCTTTACGGTAATCTCTGAATTCGTCACAATACCGGCGGCTATCAGGCTCATTGCTTCGATCGGGTCTTCGCTTGGGTAGTAGTCAACCGTTTGGTTGATGTGTCGTTTGCCTCTGATGCGGAGCGTTGTGGTACCGATGCCGTCTATCTCAACACCAAGTTTCTGCAAAAAGAAACACACATCCTGCACCATATAATTCGGACTAGCATTACGAATAACCGTCTCACCGTCGTACAGCGCTGCTGCCATAATGATATTTTCGGTCACGGTGTCACCACGCTCAGTGAGGACAATTGCTTTTGACGGCGCTTTCTCGGCGACCGTTACCTGGTAGTAGTCGGTTCCGGCATGTGCGACGGCATCCATGCCAAATTGGCTCAGACCGACCAGATGTGGCTCGACGGTACGCGTACCGAGGCTACAGCCACCTGCAAACGGGATTTTAAAATCACTATATTGATGAAGTAGTGGCCCAAGAAACATGATGACCGTACGTGTGCGTTTGGCGGCAATGATATTCATACGATCCAGCTGTAATCTCGCTGGTGGTATAATCTCGAGGTCGCCTGACTCCGGCCAACGAACTTTAACGCCGATACTTTCGAGAACTTCAATGATACGATTAACTTCTTCGATGCGTGCCACGCGGTGTAGGGTTGTCTTGCCTTTGTTGAGCAGGCTGGCACAAAGCAGGCCGACGGCCGCATTCTTGCTGGTCTTTACTTCGATACTTCCAGACAGTCGCTTGCCGCCGCGGATTTTAAAGTTAGTTTTCCCTGTATTATTGAGCATGACAAGGTTGCAGGAAAGCACCTCGCTGATACGCGCCAACATCTCGATACTGATATTTTGGCCACCCTTTTCAATGCGGTTGATCGCACTTTGTGACGTTTCCAGCTCACGAGCGAGCTCGGCCTGAGTCATGTGACGGAGTCGCCTGTTCTGCTGAATGAGCTTACCGAGCTGCTTTTTGTAGTCTACTGCTGTCATGCGTACGATTATATCACATACGATATAAGAGTAAAGGGTGTTATAACGGTGTTGCCGCTGTAACATTGGATCGTCTCAGTAATGAAAGCAAGCTTTCGCAACATTCGGCTCGCCAATGCTATAATAACGACATGTTGTAATTACTCTTAGGACTTTTTTACTTACTTTTATGAACCAAATGGAGGAGGGTTACGTATGAACGACGATATAGTAGCACAGCTGATTGCCGGTGAAGTGAAGCGGCAGCAAGACGGACTCGAGCTGATCCCGAGTGAGAATTATGTCAGTACGGATGTGCTCAAGGCGCTGGGAAGCGTCTTTACCAATAAATATTCTGAAGGGTATCCTGGACGCCGCTACTACGGTGGTCAGGAATTTACCGACCAGGTTGAAACGCTGGCGATTGAGCGAGCCAAACAGCTCTTTGGAGCCGACCACGCCAATGTCCAGCCGCACTCTGGTGCGCCGGCCAATGAAGCAGTTTACAGTGCCTGGCTGGAGCCGGGCGATACGGTGCTGGCGATGGACTTGAGCCACGGCGGCCACTTGACACATGGCGCCCCGGTGACGCGTAGTGCCAAGCTGTACAACTTTGTGCGCTACAAGATGAAAGATATTGAGACGGGCGAGATTGACTACGACGCCCTGCGCGAGGTAGCACTCAAAGAAAAGCCAAAGATTATTATTGCTGGCTTCTCAGGTTATCCACGCGAGCTCGACTACGAAAAGTTTGCGGCTATCGGCCGTGAAGTTGGTGATGGGTGCCTGCTGATGGCCGACATGGCGCACATTGCAGGGCTTATTGCTGCCGGTGTGGCCAAGAATCCGTTTGATTATGGTTTCCATGTCATTACCACCACCACGCACAAGACGCTGCGTGGTCCGCGTGGCGGCATGATTCTGTCGAAGGGCGTGGTGGGTAATCCGCTAAAAGCACCAGAGAAAACACTTGAGAATATCCCGACCCTGATCGACCGTGCCGTTTTCCCGGGCATGCAAGGTGGGCCGCACATGCACGTTATTGCCGCGAAAGCAGTGGCTTTTGGTGAAGCGTTAAAGCCGGAGTTTAAAGAATATGCTGCGCAGATCCTCAAGAACGCCAGCGTGCTGGCCGACGAGTTAAAGCAACGAGGCTTCAATCTGGTGACTGGCGGTACGAGTAACCACCTTATACTCGCCAATATCCACAAGAGCTTCGGTATCGATGGCAAGGTTGCCGAGGAAGCGCTCGACAAGATTGGTCTGACGCTCAACAAAAACTCGGTACCTGATGATGAGCTGCCGCCCTTTAAGCCCAGCGGTATTCGGCTGGGTACACCGGCTCTAACCACCCGTGGGCTGAAGGAAGAACACATGCCTAAAATCGCTGAGTGGATGAAGCAGGCGATCGATAGTAGGGATGATGAAGCTCAACTCAATGCTCTACGTGGGGAAGTTGAAGATTTTCTAAAAGACTTCCCGTTGCCTTATTAGCCTAGAAGCACATAAATAAATCGAGCTCGTCATCCGAGCTCGATTTATTAGTATTAAGATATGTGAACTATACGCCACCAAGACCGGCGTTGCAGGTACCGGTTGCATTTCCGGCGTTGATCGTACCGGTGCTTCCACCTCCCACCCAGGTGATTGTGCCACCACCACCGCTACAGTATTTGTACTGTACAGCGTTCTGATCTGTTGCTGCGCTAAAGCGTAGTTCTGTTACGTCATCGATCTTTGCTTCGGCAGGTCCGGTCGCACCACCATTTGTACAGCCGCTTGTTCCTGTCGTCGGTGCCGTAGCTGCAGTGGTAAGAGTTGGTGCGACCGTATTTGTCGCTAGCTGGCAGTAGTTAGGATAGCTTGATTGAATAGCGTTCCATGCCTCTGCTTTTTTATATATCTGCGAGGCAAGCTCTTGAGCGGCGCTGGCCTTGGCGCGGTTCTGTATACCGTTGTAGGCAACGATAGTAATTGCTGCCAGGATTGCGATGACGACGATGACGATGAGAAGCTCGACGATAGTGAAGCCTCGCTGAGACTTTTTCATATCCTTTACCTGATTGATGATGTTTGACATTATCGATGTTCCTATCTTCACAGAGATTAAATTTATGGTTGCTATCCGGCAACTGCGAAGGCAGCGCCCCACGTTGTACACCCTGTAGATGCATTACCTACATACACGTATTTGCTAGCTGCCGTACCAGCCACAAAATCGTAGTAGTTGATACGTGCTCCAGAGGCACCAGCGGTACAAGGTTCATACATAACCGTGTTTGTTCCATTACTGGATGTCGGAGCAGTCGCGGAGAGCGAGATGCCCTGTCCGGCAATTGCAGACTCTGTGTTGGCAGAAAATCCGGTTGCGGCAGTAGGATATGAGCTTGTCAATGAGTTGGCTACCTCAGCTTTTTTCATGATGGTGTTTGCAGCTTGTTGAGCAGAGCTTAAGCGAGCTCGGCTCTGAATACCGTTGTACGCAACAATCGTAATCGCAGCCAAAATCGCGATCACGACAATGACGATCAAGAGTTCGACGATGGTGAAACCGCTTTCTTTAGATTTTATTTTATTCAGCATCTGGTACCCTGTGCCCCCTATTTAATAACTGACTATGCTTATATGCTATTAAGTTTAGCGTGGTTCTCTGAAAAGCACAAGTATTTTGTGAAAAATATGACCCCTATGAACCGGCGGTTAGAGCTAGGGTAGCAGCCCAAGTTGTGCAGGCCGTACCACCAGTGGCAGGGCCTATGTAGCTGTAGGTTGCAGAGAGGGCACCAGTATTGTAATCCCAGGTACGGATACGAGCACCGCCGAGCGCCGCACCGGCCGAGCAGTATTCATAGCTCACGGTGTTGACGCCAGTTACTGCGGTCGGCGTCCCCAGCCCGAGGCCGGAACCGGTCATTTTTGACTCGGGGTAGGCGTCAAAATTAGCAAGAGATGAGGGGTAAGAACCCGCTAGGGTATTGGCTAGCTCGGCTTTTTTAGCGACGTTGGCCGCGGTCGAGGTGGCGCTGGTGGCTTTGGCACGGTTTTGGATACCGTTATAAGAAACGATGGTAATAGAGGCAAGGATCGCAATCACGACGATGACGATGAGGAGCTCGACGATGGTAAAACCACGGTTTCTATAGTTGGTGAGTATCATGTCTTTTTTCGTTCCTTGCTTAGTTGCTTCAAATTATACGCGCGTTGATTTATAAGCACAAGTGAAATGTTTAATAAATCAGGAGACATTATCGCTAAAGGGGCAAAAAACAGTTATAAGATACAGTTATGTAAGATTTCTCATTTTGCGAGGCCATGCCTTGTAATCTCGGTGATTTTGTAGGTGCAAGCGACCAATGCAGATAACAATCAATGGATCTACAGATAGTCCGGTATCGGCACCGATTGTATGGCCTAAAGAGGAAAGTTAAGCCGCTATGTGTACAATTTTGTCATGGGGGTTGCTTCCTATGATGAAGCGCATACTTTACTTAAGATCAGCTAGAAGGCCGGGCCGGTTGAAGTAGAATTATTTGCCGTGCCACTCCATGCCCAATTGGCAGAGCTACCGTCGGCGTAGTTGTAAGAGCTCGACCCCTCTACCATCATGAAGCCATCATAATAAACGTTTTGTCCGATGGTCGGAGTGGCTCGCAGAATAATTTGCAGTCCACTGGTAGGATTTGATCCGGTGATGCCAGATAGCGTGATTTTTGTGGGTGCGGTGGTTAACGTCTGGCCAGATTTTGTGGCGATATTCGCACAGCATGCCCCGTCGTTATTCGTTCTAAACATTAATGGGTCGGTGACGGTGACATTTGCGTCTGCCCATGCCCAAAATGACAAGGTGTATGCCGAATTTGGCGGCGGAACGGTTGGTGCTGTGTAGTAGGCGTATGCGTCGCCAGCAGCGCTCCTGCTTATGCGAAAGTAAGCATTGCCGGCAAGGGTCGATCCGGTGACCCTGGCGGTCGAAGCATACGCAGACTGGCCCCACCCACTGATATTACTTTCAAAGCTCGGATTCGTGTGGAGGTTCGTAGTCAGGGGCGGCCCGGTCGAAGTAGAATTATTTGCTGTGCCATTCCACGCCCAGTTATTCGAGTTGCCATCGGCATACGTGTAGGTGCCACCGCTCGATGAGAGCATTACGCCATCCCATTGCATCGATCCGCCTGTATAGCCGAAATAGAGTCGAATAAAAGATTGTGTTATAGTCGAAGGCGTTGTAAAAGTAACTGAGGATCGTCCTGTTGCACCTGCTGTATTTTCTATCTGGTTGCCGCGGTAGACTGTATATGTCGAACCATTATTTACCCAGAAAGTAACCTGCCTTGATCCGTTGCCAATGGGCGTGCCTGTTCCAGGGCTTACTATCTTGCCGTAGGCAGATAGTGTGTATGTCGTATTAGGCTGGATGGCGAAGGTTGCATTATCGTAACCACCTAATTGAGCAGCGCTATCGTTGGAGCCACTAGAAGCGGTTAATAGAGCACTTTTGCTTCCAGTGACCGACCAGGAGGCATCCTGGGTAAATGTTGAGCCGCCCAGTGCATTCCACCCAGTAGTATTATTTTCAAAGCTCGGATTAGTTGCAAGGTTCGTAATGCGAGCCAAGCCTTGTGCTGCTGATTGCGAGCTTCCGGTATAGCTAACTACTTTTCCTGCAACAGATTTACTTGTACTAATAGAGATATTCACGGCTTTCGCCTCAGTTGCATTACTACTTGCAATCGAGGCACCAGAACTGTCAAGGTATTGCACAGAAAAATCGGTGACATCAGAGAGGAGCTGCTCATCCTTTACTTGACAGTATGCCGGCGGTGAGCTGGACATAATGGCCTCGCTACAGCTACCCTGCTGATAGGGTGTAGCACATGTACTGCCGGTAGGAAGAATCGTACGCTTGTAAATTGTGCCGCTGGAATTGACGAAATAGACTGAGGTATAGGCATATACTGGCTTCGTACTATCACAGGTGCCGCTGCCGGTATAGACAAGGCCTCGTGTGGCGTCGTAAGGATTTTTAGTAGTGGCAGGCGAGGTAAAGATGAGTGTGTCTGGCGCGCCTGATGAGGTGTTGGTAAAGGCGGTGCCGCCTGTGTCGCCCTTACCCTGTTTATCCTGCAATGTGCCAGTAGTCATCAGGAAGGAGGTGGCTTTTGCTGCATTTGTCTCGATATCTTCGAGGGCTGCCTGTGTCTCATAGGTCATGATATTTTGTGCGTGGCGCTTGAGACTGTCGCCGGTCAGCGCGACGAGTAGGCTGACAAAGCCGCCGATAAACAAAATCACTATTGGCGCGATGATGAGCATCTCGACGAGTGTAAAGCCTGACGAAATGCGTTTAGTTGCTGGCATATTGCGCATGAGAAAGGGTATCCGTGTTAGAACGATAACTGTAGGTGGCTTTAACGGTGATTAGTGAAACGTTAGCAGCACCTCCCGTAGTGCTTGGAAAAGGACAAGTGACAGTCGTGGTAATTTGGACTGACTTAAAACCAGTAACGGTTGGTGTCAAGGCGGGGATACTGGTATTTGGTGTGCAGCCGCTGGCTGCGACGTATTGGTGGGCGTTGCTGAGCTGGTCGTATACGAGAGAGGATATGGTGGCGATACGTTTGGCGTTTTCTCCGCTATCGTTGAGCTGTGCATAGAGCATATAGCCAGCCAGTGAGAAGATGGCGGCAATAAAGAGTGTAATCAGCAGTTCGACTGCCGTAAAGCCTTGTTGGGTGTGATGAAGTAGGTTCTTTTTCATTGCTGGTGAAGACTCTTTACTTTCTGGAGGCTACCATCTACTTCTTTGCGCCAATAGATATTAAATCGAATACATTCACCGCAGCAGCAGACGCCACCATTCTTATCGATAGGCTCGTAGACATAGCGATCTTCGCCATTCATGGCATTATTTATTTGAGTGGTATCCCCTGCAAGGGCGCAGCCATAGACGCATATTTGTGTCCATGCGAACTCGCCTTCTGGATTCGTGAATGACGACTCTTCCGTACCTGGGAACGCAAGCCGACGATAGTTGCCGCCGTAAGACTCGGGAGTATAGCCCGCACGCGCCCAGCCGTCGATATGAAGGGCTTCATTAATGCCGGGGTACGAACCTTTTTGTACATCAGGGGCGGGGGCTGTGGCCACCGGGTTGCCTTCTTTATAGCGCTGCTCGAGACCCCGAGCTATATTTTTGACGTCTGCTTCTCGCTCGGTATCGCGGGCATCCACCTGAACGCTCTTGAAACTGACGACGGCTAACGTCATCAGGATCGTCATAGCGACAAGTGTCACTAGTAACTCGACGATAGTAAAGGCAGGCCGATTTCTCATGTAATAAGCATAAGATGTTTCACGCCCTGAGGCAAGCGTTAGATTTCCAGCGGTTCTTGCTCGATAGAGATTCGGAACGTATCGCGTACGGCGCCAGCGATCTCGCGCTTGGCGGCGGCTAGGTCAGCGTAGCCTCCGGCCGATTCGTTGATGAGTACTAGACAGTTTTTGTCGTGTATTCGTATGCCGTGGAGGAGTTTTCCTTTAAAGCCGGCTTGTTCGATCAACCAACCGGTCGGTACCTTATAGGTTTTATTACCGAGGTCATAGGCAGGCATATCGGGCCAGTTTTTTTTGAGTTCACCCAGCTGCCACTCTTCGACAATGGCGTTTTTAAAGAATGAACCGGCGTTTGGCCGCTCGGTTGGGTCGGGTAGCTTATCTTTTCGGATAGCGATTACTGCGTCGCGGACAACCTGTGAGGTAAATAGGGTGACACCATGTTCATTAAAGTAGGTTTCGAGCGCAGCGTAGAAGGGTGGCTGTGGCGGAGTATGGTAGAGCTTGAGTGTGATAGAGATGATCGCGTAGCGGCCTTGATGCGTGGAGCGGAAGATACTGTTGCGGTAGGAGAAATGGCAGGCACTGTTTGAAAGCGTAACAAATTCATTTTTCTGGCTGTCGTACGCTTCGAGTGACTGGAGCGTGTCAGCGATTTCCTGCCCATAAGCACCGATATTTTGGACGGGAGCTGCACCGGCCGTTCCGGGAATGGCCGAGAGCGCTTCGATACCACTTAAGCCCATTTCAACGCTACGCTTGACGATCTCGTCCCAATTCTCGCCGGCACCAATCTTGATCGTGGTGGAGCTAGCGGTTTGTTCGACGACCTCAAATCCTGGGATATGGTTTCGGATGACGAGTCCGTTGAAGCCATCGTCACGTACGACGATGTTGCTGCCGCCGCCGAGGATGAATAAAGCGATATTCTGCTTCCCGGCATTACGGATCGCTTCGGCCAGCTCGTCGGGAGTATGTACCTCAGTCATAAAGCGGGCGTTGCCGCCTAGCTTCATGGTCGTATAGTTTTTAAGAGGAATGTTTGTGTGGACGTCCATATGACAAGAGTATAGCGCACTTCGGGTCATACGTGCTATAATTACCCCTGTATTTATGCACCCGTAGCCCCGCCTGTCTGTTCGACAGAACGGGCAGGTCAGTGGACTTGGATTGTTACCTGGTATTATAGTTCCGAAGTTCGCTGGCTCGTGTATTTGCAGTACAATGTATGTAGTGAGCACCCGTAGCTCAGTGGATTAGAGCACTGGTCTTCGGAACCAGGTGTCGTAGGTTCGAATCCTACCGGGTGTACCAGACTGAAAATTTATGACACAACTAAATCATTTAAGCCAGCAATTGGCCCATCATCTTGAGACTGCCCGCAAGCAGTCGGCTGTCCGTGAAGAACAGCTGGCTCAAGAGCAGAAAGTTCACGTTGTTGGCGCAGGGAGTACGCTGACCGCAGCGTATGAGCAACTACGAAATGCTGCCGAGTATACCGAAGAACACGTCTTGCTCCAACGTGCTATCCGTCGTTTTTATAAGCGGCTGTTTATCGTACACGACGCCAACTATATTGCCCGGAGCGGGGAAGAGCTAGCGATCGAACTGACACAGGCTGGCTATGTAGCAAACGATACGATTTCGGAAAAAACCGTCCAGGAAATAAGTCAATTGGCGACGAGGTATTATGCCGCCTACACGGCACTAAATCGCAAGCGTGGCTTGTCTCATCGGCAAATCGAACAGTGGACGTACGAGGTGCTTGCGGTTGAAGTGGAGTGGCTACTTCATGACGCCAGTTATTTACAGGCATTTACTCAGTTCGCGCATGGCTACTTCCTCGATACGATTGATTTCCAGCGGCTCTTTGGTACGCAGCCGGCGGACGTCGAAACATCGCTCTACGTAGCAATCCATCGGGCACTTTTGAAATCTGATGAGGCGGTTGTTCGCCTCGGGCTACTACGCCGCTACCAGCGCAGTGTCGATGCCCTGCAAGAATATATCGATATCAACAAGCATCTCGATACGCTGTTTACCTCAGCCACTACCGAGAAGCTCTACCGTATCGTCGACCGGCGCGGTGCACACCTGCGCGTTTTGCGTCATATGATGGATGAAGACACCTCGTTGCCAGCAACGCTCGCCCACCGCGAACAATTTCTCTCGGCGTACGAATCACAGGTTGAGACAGACTATCAGTCGATCAATCGTCGTGTCAACAAGGGTATTGTTCGGAGTGTTATCTTTCTCGTTATTACCAAATTCTTGATCGGTATTGCGGTTGAGGTGCCGTACGACTATATCGTAGCTGGAATGATCTTGTGGACACCGCTGCTGATCAATCTCATTTTTCCACCCGTCTACATGCTCCTGCTCCGCGCGACGTTGATCCTACCTGGGGCTGCCAATACGCGTCGCTTGTCGGAGCAGATTGACCGCACGTTATACGAGGAGGGCGGAGTACGCCAGCTTGAACGTCGGTCTGTCCAGAGCTTTGGATTTGCCTATAACTTCGTCTACGCCTTGATTTTCATCCTCGTCTTTGGTGGTGTGGCGTGGTTGTTGTGGAGTGCTTTCTCGTTTGATATTCTTCACCTCACTATCTTCTTTGTCTTCCTATCTGGTGCCAGCTTCCTTGGCTTCCGTCTCAGCCGTATGATCCGTGAGATTGAATCGGTCGAAGCGACTCAAAACGGCATTACGCTGGTGCGAGACTTTCTCTACATGCCTTTTGTTGTCGTCGGTCGCTATATGAATGAAAAATACGCCAAGGTAAATATTGTTGCGTTGGCGCTTGACATGCTGATCGAGCTGCCCCTTAAAACTGTGCTGCGACTTGTCCGTCAATGGGCGGCGTTTATCAGCGTCAAAAAAGATCAACTCTAGACAGATCCGCCTCTGTTTGATATAGTCTCTAGGGTCAGCAGATCAACGTGGGTCCATAGCTCAGCTGGTTAGAGCACCTGCCTCTTAAGCAGGGTGTCCTGGGTTCAAGCCCCTCCTGGCCCTCCATGAAAAGACCGTCCATTTGGGCGGTTTTTTCATGGTTGAGCGGGCTTGAATCCTCGACAGGTCGCCTGAGAAGGCGATGTCGAGGGCGAAAAGTGCCGGCGGCACTTTGAGAGCGATGTTCCGATGACGATTGATCGTCAGTCGTGAACTCGCGGGGTCGCAGAATGTGACCAAGCCCCTCCTGGCCCTCCATTTGATTTATCTACCGATTCTATGAAAAATACCGAGACAACAAGCCTCGATATTCTTCAGTACCGCTGGTTAATAACCTAGATCAAACCGCCGCCGCGTCCTTCGGCTTCTTCCTTCAAGTTTTCGGCTTCTTGCTCTTTCTCTTCTGCTTCAGCGAGCTTTTCTCTTTTCTCGTCAGCCTCTTCCTGTAGGGCTTTTGCTTCCTCCTCTAATTCATCTGGTGAATCTGCCATGGCTTCCTCCTTTAGCTATCCGATTTCTTTTTAGGTGCTTTACTGCCTTGACGGCGAGCTTTGTCTAGACCGACGGCAATCGCTTGCTCTTTGCTCGTATACTTGCCTTCATGTTTATGCTCGTGCATGGTTTTGCCGACTTCTTCCTGGGCTTTCTTGCCGTACTTTGCCATAAACCACCTCCTCATATATAAGTATGCCACTATAGTCTGAGAATACTCTGAGAGTTATAGTGCTGTTTATGGTTCTACTTCTTCGCTACGTTCGGTAAGATAGAAAGTAATGCATAAGTTTGAGACACTTCAACAAGCGGAAAATTACCTACTCGGCTACTCGCCATTAAAACCAGACGGAGCAACCTACACATTGGGGCGTATGCGGCAGCTGATGGCTAAGCTAGGTAATCCGCAGAACGAGTTAAAGGTAATACATATCGCCGGTACCTCCGGCAAAACAAGCACGGCATACTTTGTCAGAGCGCTCCTTGAAGAGACAGGGCAAAAAACCGGGCTGACGGTCTCGCCTCATATCACGTCGATCACCGAGCGCGTCCAGATAGGCGGGCGGCCACTACCGGACGCGGTATTTGTCACGTACCTACAGGAGTTCTTTTTGCTGCTCGAAAACTGGCCGCAGTTGAAACCAACCTATTTTGAACTAATGATCGCCTTTGCCTACTGGGTTTTTCGTCGGGAAAAGGTAGGTTATGCGGTGGTTGAAACGGGGCTGGGCGGATTACTCGATGCGACCAATGTGGTAACGAGACAGGATAAAGTCTGCGCGCTGACACCGATTGGGCTCGATCACACGAATGTACTTGGCGGCAGTATTACACAGATCGCTGAACAGAAGGCGGGGATTATCCAGCTGCAGAATGTTGTGTTTAGTGCAAGGCAGGCACCGGATGCAGCTGCCCTGTTTCAAAAAGCTTGCCGCCAACAATTGGCCTCGCTTGAGTTTATCAATAGCGAACCTAAGGATGCAGGACTACGCTTACCAGAATTTCAGTATCAGAACTGGCATTTGGCGTGTGCCGTCTTCGGCTATGTCCAGCGGCGGGATGATTTAGCAGAGCTTACTCATGATAAGGAATGGGAAGCCTCTCGGTCAATGCCGCCGGGGCGCTTTGAACGGTATAAGGCCGGTGTGACCACTATCATTCTTGACGGCGCACATAATCCGCAGAAGTTACAAGCGTTGATCGACTCACTGCCTGCAGCTGCGAAAGATGCGGTTTGGCTCATGGCGATGGCCGAGGCTCCCAATCAAAAACTGGAAGATAGCCTAAAAGTACTCGCGGTGGCAGCGGAAAAAATCGTATGGACTGATTTTCAGGTAGGACAAGATTTTAAAGCTCGGCAATCCTTCGTAAGTAGTAATGTAGCAGAAAGAGCGCGCCACTACGGTATCCATAGCGACGCGCATCCGGATGCTTTTACGGCGCTGCAGTATGCACTGGAGCAAAAGCCGAGCTATTTGATTATTACTGGGTCGTTGTTTTTGGTGGCGCGGCTGCGGCCTGAGTTGGAGCGCCTTGCCAAACGGCAGTTTTATCAACCGCCAGCCAAATGATCCAGACGATTGGCAGGAAGATAGCGAGCAGTACAAAAACACCTTCCTTACCGAATTTCAAGCCGATGTGGTACATGGCGATGTACTGGAAGATAATGGCGGCGATATTGACGAATGGCACGAAGGCGAGAATCGCCCAGAAGCCGTGCTGACCGCCCATCTCGAGTAATTTCCAGTTGTTGTAAATCGGTACCCAGGCTGCCCAGGCAGGTTGGCCGGCTTTCTTGAAGATCTTGCCAAGGAAGAATGACGTGACAGCGTATGCGACAATCAAGGTAAGGAAGATGACCAGGAATATCATCAGGACAACCGCAGCCGTCATCTCATTATTTCCCGTATTTGTTGATGGATAGCCGTAACTATAGTTGTAATCGTACATAACACCTTCTTCCCTTAGTTTTTATTATTGTAGCACAGTCATTTGGTACAATAAGAAGAGATGAAATTACTGAGCGGTACCGAACTAGCGGACTATATTAAGGAGCGGCAAGCGCGTCAGGTGCGCAACCTGCGTCAGGCGCACGATATCGTGCCTCGCTTAGCGATTATCCAGACAGTCGACGATCCGGTTATTGATACCTATGTTCGAATGAAGCAGCGCTATGGGGCCGATCTTTTAGTCGAAGTCGACTTGCACCGCGTGAGTTCGGATCAGCTTTTTCAAACGATTAACTTACTCGATGACGACGAGTCGGTACATGGCATCATCATCCAGTTGCCGCTGGCGGACGAATCGCAGACTGAAGAGGCGGTCAATATGGTAGCGGGCAGTAAAGACGTTGATGGTTTGTCGAAGGGTTCAGATTTTACTCCGGCCACGCCGATGGCGATCGACTGGCTAGTAAACGGATATAATGTAGCGTTACAGGGCAAACACATCGCGATTGTCGGCAATGGCCGGCTGGTTGGTGCGCCACTTGCTAAGCTATGGCAAGCTGCCGGCTACAATGTGACGGTCTTCGACGAACATAGCAAAAATATGACTGCGCAACTCCGGCGCTATCCGGTGATCGTCTCGGCAGCCGGTGTACCAGCACTGATTACCTCCGCTTCGGTTCAGCCGGGCGCGGTAGTGATTGACGCGGCGACGTCGGCCGAACACGGCAAGATTATCGGTGATGTAGCCGATGAGGTTCGTGAGCGCAGCGATGTGACCATTACGCCAGAAAAGGGTGGCGTCGGACCGCTGACGGTCGTGGCATTGTTTGAAAATGTGATTCGCGCCGCCTATCAGCGCGTAAAATTCGGCAGCACTGAAAAATAGCTATTCGACAGACCACTTTCGATGTGGTCAAAAGATTGTACCACATCTTGCGTTTCGCCTTTAGTCTGTCTCGTAGCTATTTCTCAGTGCTGCCTCACTGATGCTCTAGTGTCGATTTCACGCGTTCGACGACTTGGCTGGGCGTCAGGTCAGCTTTGACGATATAGTTCTTGATTCCAAGTTTCTTAAGCTCTTTTGGTGATTCTTCTTCGCCCATATTCGTCAGAATAATGACCGGGATATCTTTACCCCAATCATGTTTGCGGATTTCCGTCAGCGCTTCGGTCCCATCCATCTCTGGCATCTGGAGGTCGAGGAGCATAATATCGGGCTGGAAGCTCTCTACCAGGGCGACGGCACGTTCGCCATTATCGGCCAGCGCAACCTCGTAGCCGTTCGCTTCAAACTTCATTCGATACATCTGGCTAATGGTCTGGTCGTCTTCGATGATAGCAATCTTAGTCATACTCTTATCATACAGTATCCACCGGTGTCCGGACAAATGTGGTACAATGTAAGTAATCCATTAGCGATCATCAAACCAATATATTTTAAAGATGCAACAAAATGAAAGACCTCGCGCCTGACATCTATCGACAACGCTTCGTCATCGAAGGCTATCCAGTACGCCCCGTAACCGATACGGATATACAGGAGTACTTGAGCGGACTCTCGGCCGTACTCGATATGACAGAACTGCTTTCTCCTGTCACCCACCAAAGTGATCAGTATGGCTGGGCGGGGTGGATACACTGGGAGAATTCCGGTGCTCACTTCTATGCCTGGGACAAGCCGCGCCTTTTCTTTAGCGTCGATATCTACACTTGTAAAGCGTTCGAACCAAGTACTGCGCTTCGGTACACACAGGAATTTTTCAATACTACCGAGCTTGAATCTAGAGAATTCTAATATGTCGATAGACAATGACCCGCGGCCACTTCATGATAATCCGTATGAGATTACACATGACGAAGTTGTGAACCTTACCCATCAATTACTGCAGGAAAATCCGCCAAAAACTTCAGATCGTTTTGTTTGCTATAGACTTGAAGGTAAAGAGCCTTTTTCTGATATTGGGCGGGGTGTGGAGCGTCTAGTTTTAGAGCAAACATTTAAGAATAATGCAGCAGAAATGGATAAGGAGTACTCTGCCTATGAAGATCAGAGTATGTTTTTCATCTCATTTGATGCTACTAAAGAAGCTCCGTCAGGCGTGCTTCGAATAATTCAAAACGGACCTGCTGGACTCAAGACACTCCATGATCTGCAAGAGGAATCTACGATTGGCATTTCGAAAGAAGTAGTAATGGGCTATCATGACATCGATGACTTAAGTAGGGTGTGGGATGTCGGTACCGTAGCGGTTCCACCAGAGTACCGCAGTGGCGAAGGTGCGGTTAGTGTACAGCTATATAGGGCAATGTATCTTTCTGCATTAGAGAACAAGATTGATCATTTCATTTCAATTGTTGATCTAAAGCCTCTTGGTAAACTCACGGGATACCTGGGAATTCCGTTCAAGCCACTCGCTGGCACACAGCCCTTCAAATACCTCGGTTCCGACCGTAGCCAAGCGGTATATGGATACGTACCCGAATTCTATAAGAAAATGAGCCAAAAAATGCGAACTCCTCGAGGCTTATTGGCACGTAAGGCACTGAAGAGGCTTGTTAAGGGAACCGAAGACAACACGCTGCAGTTTTAGATAATAACCTATAAAAACTATTATGCTTACGCTAAAATAAAAGCGTGGATGTTCTGATTGTAATTATTACACTTGTGACCAATAGTTTTCTGGGGGGACTGATCTACCTACGTGATCGCACCTCGAGGAAGTCGCAACTATTTGGTGTTATGAGCGGCGCCATCGCGTTATGGATTCTCTCCAACTTCATCACCAACTATGCAAACGGTGACAGCCTGGTACTCAACGACATAGCCAATCGCATCGCTTTTATAGCTGGGTACGGTGTCGTCTTTGCCGGACTTTTGTTTACGTATGTTTTTCCTAAGCAACGTAAAGTGAATACCTATGAGATTGTTCTCGTATATCTGCTGGCAGCTATCGTCATGCTCCTTTCCGCGACGTCGCTGGTGAGCGGTGAAGTAAGAAGAAGCCATGACGGACTCCTAGAATTTACTATCGGTCCGCTCCTATGGCTCTATATGGCGGCATTTCTTACCAATGTCGGATTACTTGTCAAAAACCTCGTTAGCACCATCCGTCGTGATTCGGGTACAAAAAGGAGTCAAAGTGTACTGGTGCTGTTGGCGTTTGGAATAAGTGCTCCTGTCGGGCTTATCATAAACCTGGTTTTGCCAGTCATGGCTGTCGGCTGGCAGGTGACCCAGTTTGGCCCGCTCGCAACTATCATCCTAGTGAGCCTCATTGCTTACTCCATCGTTAAACACGGGCTGTTTGATATTCGCCTGGCGGCAGTACGCACGGTTACCTATATCTTAGCATTGGCCAGTCTCTCTGTTATTTACTACTTTCTCGCCTATGTCGTATCGACCTTATTATTCCACAGCACGGCTGACTCGTCGGTCAGTGTAAGCCCTATCAATATTCTGCTTGCGCTGCTGCTGGCATTTATCTTTCAGCCTGTTAAGCGGTTCTTTGATAGGGTAACCGACAAAATATTTTACCGAGGACGCTATCATACTGATGAATTCTACGCTCGATTAAGCGAGGTGTTGACCACCACGACCGATCTGCGCAGCTTGCTCCAGCGGGTGTCAAAAGAGGTCGCCACTACTCTGAAGGCCGAACACGCCTCCTTCTTTGTCCAGTACAGTAATACTCACTATATGTCAGCCGGAACCCTAACGTATAAAACAGTACCGGTGAGTGATATTCGCAGCCTAAACGACTATATCGACGAAATCGGTAGTAGTGAGGTGATCGTAACCGAGCTGCTTCAAGACCGTACCATACGGCGGCTACTGATCAGCCACAAGGTTGCTGTGCTGATGCCGCTGATGCGAGAGTCAAAAATCTTTGGCTACTTAATGCTAGGCGAACATCAAGGAGGCGGATTCACTAACCGCGATATCCGTGTTCTTACGACGGTTTCTGACGAACTGGTAATCGGTATACAAAATGCGCTGTCGGTGCAGGAAGTAAGAGACATTAACGAAAGTCTCCAGCAGCGTATCAGCGAAGCAACCAGAGAGCTACGTACCTCTAATGCCCGGCTACTGCGTATTGATGCGACGAAAGATGAATTCCTCAGCATGGCGTCGCATCAGCTCCGGACGCCGCTTACCAGTATCAAAGGCTACCTAAGTATGGTGCTTGAAGGTGATGCCGGTAAGATTACCAACATGCAAAGACACCTTTTGAGTGAGGCGTTCAACGGAAGTGAGCGGATGGTCCATCTCATCCACGATTTTCTCAATGTTTCGCGTATTCAGACTGGGAAATTCCTGATCGAAAAGAAGCAGTGTGACCTGGGGGGCCTGGTTAGGGATGAAATAAATTCGCTGGTAAGCGTGGCTGAGGTGCGTGGGCTGAAGTTGAAAGCTGTTCTGCCAGCGGAGCCGGTGCTACTGAACCTTGATGAGAGCAAGATACGCCAGGTAGTGATGAACTTTATTGACAACGCTATTTACTATTCGAAGTCAGGAACGACAATCGTCATTACACTGACGGTCGGGCGGGGAAGCGTCAAGGTAACGGTAGTTGACCACGGTATTGGCGTACCCGTTGCTCAACAGGAGAAACTTTTCACTAAATTTTTCCGCGCCGACAATGCTCGCAAGCAACGACCGGATGGTACCGGTGTCGGCCTGTACTTAGCAAAAAAGGTCGTTGATGGTCACAACGGCAAACTAATCTTTGCTTCAAAAGAAGATCAGGGTAGCACGTTTGGGTTTGAACTACCACTTAAAGATAGCCGCTAGTTCGTAAACAGCCCGACAATGCCGATGGTGAGGAGTATAAGAACGATCACAACACCTAGTATGGCGCCACCAATCTTGACCAGCTGGCGGTAGGTCAGCCACCACTCACGAAAACGGCTGCGTTCTTCGGCTGAGACACGGAGAACGGTTGGCGTGCTTGCTTTGGCATCATTGCCTTGGTATTTTTTATTACGCTTCTTCTTCTGCTTTGCCATGATACCCCTCATTATAGCAAAATAGCCTCCCTTGGATAGGGGGAGACTATTTGCGTCTGAGACAAGCTCAGATATAAGGGTGAGCGGTCAGTCTCTTGTGGTTAGGCGCGTTCGCGGCGACTATTCAGGTAGTAAGCACCAGCTCCGGCTAGGGAGGTGACACCGAGCAACTGCAGCGCGACATCGGCAGGACCGGTCGTCGGCAGTTCGGAGACAGTTACTTCCGTACACTGGTTAAAGTCAGTCGTGTGAAGGCTGCTGTCGAAATCGGTTTTCTTGATAGTCTCGACGGCGTTGGTTGCGAGTACGCAGACCTTCATCTCTTTACACTGCTCACTCTTGATCGAGACATACTGGTCGGCCTGGTCTTTGTCGACAGTAATGATCTCACCAGTCGTAGGGTTACAGACTTCAACCTGTTCCTCCTTAGGCGGGACATCGACATTTGCCGTGTCACAGTCGTCAGGGTTGCCAGGAATCTCTGGCGCGTTGACACAGACGGTATTTAGGAGCATACCGGCTAGATAGACGGGAACCTTCGCTTTGAGGGTAAAGTTCATTGTCTGGCCAACCTTGAGACTTGGGATGGTGTACGTCCACTTGTTACTAGAGATACTGCCGGCACTTGCCGAAAGTAGGGTGATACCGGACTGCGGCGTGTCAGTGACGACGACGTTGGTCAGCTCTTTGCTGCCGGTATTTTTGACCGCGATTTCATATTCGAATTGGACGTTGACACCAACGCGCTTGTACTTCAGGTGCTCGACGTACTTAGTGACATCAATACCGGGGTTTTCGGCCGGGACGACCGTAAATGGCTTCACACAGTTGGTACCAGATTTGTCGCCGAGGGACGTCTTTACGGTCAGGCGTACGGTGTATGCACCTGTTTGTGTCTGGGTGTAGACGTAGCTGGCGGCCGTCTTACTTGAGGTAACCGTCTTGGTAGTGACCAAAGTGCTGCCACGGTAAACCTTGAAGACGTAGGCTTTTATGGTCGCACCGTTTTCGGCCGAGGCCGCAGCGTTGAAGCGGAATTGGGTGCGCGAAAGTGTATCGATTGTTAGCGCCTTACATTCGGCGACAGGAGCTGCCTTGATAGTAAAGCTCTTGACGCAGTCGCTGCTGGTCTTTTTGCCGACAGTTGTATTGACGGTGAGGCGAACATGGTAATTTCCGGCTTGTGAGGCGTTGTAGGTGTAGTGTGCAGCGTCGGTAGTTTTGTTGAGTACTGTCTTGCCACCACGGGTAACGACGTAGGTGTATGATTTTACCTTGGCACCGTTTTTGACTTCGGCTGCTGCGTTGAAACGGATGTGAGTGCGGTCAAGCTTGTTGATTGTCAGTGCTTTACAGATTGCGCTTGGCTTTGGTGGCGGCGCAGTCGGGGTTGCGGTGACGGGGTTGCCACATGGTTTCATGATGGCGAAAAGGAAGCGACCGTTCTGGTCGAATTTGACCATTGCGGTCTGGGCGCTGCCCATGCGGCTAACCGAGGTGATACCAGCGTTGGTACCGGCAATCGGTGTACCGCCGAGGTTACGAGCAGCCATACGAGCGCTGGTTGCTACGACTTTACCATCGACGACAACGCGGCCATCCTGGTAAACAACACCAGCTTTGATATTGCCGCTAATTTCTGCTTTTTGAATACCCATGGCTTGGAAAATCCTCGAAGCCTGGTCATATTTGTTGCGTGCTTCTTCGGCAGACATCGTTCCACAGTAAATAACCGCGTACTTGTCACAGTCGCGGGTCGTGTCGACGTACGCCTTGGTTTGGAGCTGTACGACGCCAATAGTAGCGACGGCCAGCAAGGCTACCGCAAACCCTAATAGTTTACCTTTCATTACACATACCTCCTCGCAGGTTTGTAATAATATTGATTCGCTCAATCCATAGCAATGTAACTATGGCGCCCACCTCCTCACAAGGTGCTTACTTCAAAACTACCACAAAAACTACCAGATGTCAATATTTTATGTAATCTTTGTCAAGAAAGCACAAACACTATGACAACGACACTCCTCGCACCCTTTTCAAAACAGTGGTTTCTTGCTATGATGGGCGAGTTACAAAGCGCGCCATCCAAGGGGCAGATTGTAGCGCGCGGTCCCATCGTCTAACGGTTAGGACACCAGGTTTTCATCCTGGCAATCCGGGTTCGATTCCCGGTGGGATCACCATAAGAGATTTTTCAAGCTGTAGGGCTTTAAACACAGAATTCACCCCTGTAAAAAGGGGTGTTTTTTGTGTTCCATAATCTAAATCATCATAGGTTGGTAGCTGATCAAACAATACACCGAATAACTGTGCCTTTTTGTGTGGATCTTGCTGTTTTAACAGTAGTAGATCAAGGTGTTCCAGGTAATACCGTACTCGTGACAAGATACGGTCGATATTGATAGGTTTTTTATGCTTCATTTGTTCCTTCTCCTTTTCTAGCTTAGTGATCTTCTGGTGGATTTGCTCAATCTCGTTCTCTAGGTAGGCTATGGCCGTCTGGTTGGATAGAATCATAATCTTGCCAAGTGCAGCCTCAGCTTCGTTCTTAAGGGCCTGTATGTGCCTCTCGAGTGCCTTGGCGTCATCCCCTAACAATGCTTGCTTGCGTTCAAACTCGTTCTTGATGGTACTGAGCAGCGCGTCGATTTGCTCTTGGTTGACCTTGATGCGACTAATGAACTGCAAGATTCTCTCGTCCATCTGGTCTTTAGGCACTCGGAAGTAGTGGCCCTTGTTGCTGCAGTGGTACGCCGGGTAGTATTTGCCTGTCTTGCCGCGGCTTGCGCTCCCGAGCAGCGTACCTTTGCATTCTGGGCATAGTACAAACTTCTTGTATGGGAAGTCAGGGTTGTTCATGACTTTCTCTACGAGGTGTTTCTTGGGCGCTTGGCGTTGAATCTCATACTCGCCATCGGCCTGGTTGTAGGCTATGTATTTCTTGCCTCTATTTGCTCTATTGAATAGATCAATCGTCACTAGTCCATCAAAGACACATTTAACCGCACTGTAGCTTGTCCATTTTTCAACGTTAATTCCAGCGTATATAGTGCTCTGGATAATCTTTTGTAGGCGCTTGATGGTGAGGGGTTGGCCACCTTTTTTGGAGATCACCTTGCTAAGATCGTCTTTATTACGCACGTAGCTAACGCGTGTCTGGTACCCAAGTTCGTTAAGCTTTTCGACTATCTCGGCATCCGTGAGTAATCCTTCAGCTCGGAGCTCAAACATCTTACGAATAAACGTTGCTTCTTCTTCGCGAGGTTTCAGTACAGTTCGTTTGCCTTGATTGGTATCTACCTTCTCGCTACGGTAGCCGTAGGGCGGCTGGCGCATCCAGTAGCCGTTCTGGGTGTAGCGGATCTCCGCGCCTATCATGCGGCTCATAATATCGCGCAGCTCGTCCTTGGAACGCTCGGCTTCGAGTATCTCTGATTTCTTGCTCGGGCTGTAAATACTCCACTTATACTCAAAACCTAGGTGATCAAGTGTATTTACTTGTTGGGCACTAATGACCCCGTATATATCGACGAGCTGTACGCCGGCCGTATCTAGTTGGGTTTTGAGCATATCGTAGCTGAGGGATCCGCCACGAGTGAACCGGTCGATTGATTTGATAATGAACAGATTGATCTCGTTCTTTGCATCGGCGCAGTAGTCGACAGCCTCCTGCATGGGCTGTTGTTCCTTGCTAGCTGACTCCATGAATACAAAGAACTTTTTGATAGTGATGCCTTTGGTATCGGCAAAGCGCTCAATCTGCTCCTTCTGAGCCTCAGGGGAGTCGCCCTCAGTGCCTTGCTTGGTAGTAGAAACGCGAATGGCCGCCACGGCATTCTTAGCTGCTAGATCTGGCTGCATGTCGCACCCTCGCTTTGCTGGAGTTCTTCCTCGGCAATTTCTAGGAGTAACGCTGCAATATACTCAAGTCGCTCCGTCTCATCGGCTTCGATGATTTTGGGCGGTTTCTCTACGTTTTTTGATCCATTCGGCCTGCTCATATCTACCCTCGTAAGCTTACCTTCTAAGGATAATTATAGTACACTAATAGGGATAGCTTCAAGAGTAAAACGTTGTGCTTTTAATCTAATTTCGAAATTAGAACTTTATAACCTTTTTACCCCTGTTGTATTTACTTTTTTACGTTCTCTCTTTTATACTACGTATATGATGAGCGATAGAAAACTCAATACTAAACAAATCAACATCCTCAAAACTGCTTATAAATTTAGATACTTAACAACAGATAACCTTGCCAGGCACAAAAACATAACTCAGAACTCTGCCTATAGTGCACTTAAGATATTGCTTTCAAATGGCTACCTTGGAATAAAATATAACAAGAACTATAGGCTGATGAATAAGTCGGCACGATATTACTTAACTCCTCAAGCTATAAAATATCTGCGCCAGCTACAATTAGATCTTGATGAAGACATCCTGAGCAGCCGGCTTAGAGAAAAAGGTAAATCGTCGGACTTTGTGGACTACCAGGTGGCGGTACATGATGCGTATCTTGACGTCAGGCAGGCATTAGGTGATGACGTATTGATCCAGACGGCTAGTGAGCTTGCCGAAACAGAGGGCATGCTTAAGCCGTATCCGGCGCTCTACGTACGTGATAAAAAGACGCACTTCTTTGTAGAACTAACCGGCGATCAGCACTTATTTTTAGTAAAAAAACGCATCCGGAAGTATATTGAGCATTACGAGTCGGATGATTGGTCATGGGATACATATCCAAACGTACGGATAGTTCGAAGATTAAAAGGTGACAGAAACAAACTGAAGGCCTACGTAGAAGAAAAAATGGATGATAATTATCTCGATGAGAGTGATATTGTCTTTGAGATCGTTCCCCGTGCAGTAACTATTCTCCCCGAACCGATTGTTTGAGCCTTTTATCGTCGTGCTCAGGACGGTAGGAGCTAGTACTCCTCGGCTAACATGATCGTTAGTACCCGGTGGCAGTCCGGAGATAGCGGAGAATGCCATGTCTCAAGCATCTGGTCGTAGTAGTCAATCTTCCAGTAGATCGTCTCTTCGTACCAATCTAGCTTGCCGAAGGCATGCTCTCCATACGGATCGTTATCTTCGTTAAAGTTCGCGTAATCACGCACTGCTTGAATTAGGCCCAAGAAGTCTATAACTTCTTGCACGCCTCGCGTGACAGTGAATCTTGTACCACGACGGTATTCGTCGTTCAGTGCTGCTATCTTTGTAATTTCTTCGGTGTTCATAGAACCCTCCTTGCTTTATCGAGAGGACTTCCTGCCTCTCTGTCAGAGGGCGACGGGCTGCGACGAACTGGGTCAAGGTGGAGCGCCCCTTGACGTTTACCAATGGGACGAACGACCTTGATGCGGTTCGTTCACCCGTACAATGAGAAGACAGAGGGAGGAAGACTCTTTCATATTTGGTATAATCGGATTATGGAACAAGGTAACTTCCCGGAACAATTACCACAGTCAGCTGAACAAGAAACGCAATCGCAAGAAGGTTTTGAGGCTCTTGCAGGAAAACTCGGTTTTATTGAAACGGCCGAACTAGGCCAACTTCGCAGTGCACTTATTGAGGCAAATGAACGCGGGGACGAAGAAGCGATTCGCTTGCTTACTGAACAATACCAAACACAAGGCGAAGCCATTGTCGATCAACAGCAAGGCTCAGCCTATGCAGCAGCGCAAATCGGCCTAATCATTGCTACTGCAACGCTACGACGAGATATCGGCAAGGTTGATCTTGCCCTAGAGGATCTCAAAAATGCAGCAGAATATGCCGAGAACATGGGTATGGACGAGGTTGCGGCTGAACTGTTAGCTAGCTCTGAGATTGCCGATGCACTTGCGCCATTCGAGGATGACGGCCTTGACCCTGAAACCCGAGCTGAGATAGCCGTACTACCATTTGATGAAGCGTTTGAAACTGCCTACGGCTACCTGATGCAAGCTGGTCTCGATGCTGACGAGATACTAGCTCCTTTCACGGAGCAATAGTCTGAGGAACACCTTTCGTGCTGCATAGCTTTAAGAGCAGTTTAGCGTCATGCTCAGGACGGCTCGGCTAATCGGTATTCTTTTCGATTACCTCAACCCAATTGATCCGCTCAAAGGCGCATCGGAGTAGGTCTTGCCACAGACAAGCCTCGTCGATCTCGCCGTCTAGCTGCCAGCGCAGATGCTGTTCTACCCAGTCGGCTTGGTCGATGACCTCACCGTCGATTCTGAGTGCCTTGCAGAGTACGTCGTAACTGTACTCGTCGTTGTTGAGCCAGAGATTCGCTATCCACGTCTCTCGGTTACTCCACCCGTTGTACTCGGTGGCTACAGTTTGTGTTGCTTGAGCTACGTTTGTCATTTCTTTCTCCTTTACTTTACGTAACGGAGTCTGCTGACGGTACCGCAAGGCAAGCCTGTCAAGGTGGAGCGCACCTGACGTTTACCAGAGTACGAACGACCTTTACTGGTTTGCTCGGTACGTACAATAAAAGAGTACGTAAAGTAGAAGTTTCCAATATAATAAGATTCAATGATTGATATTATTTATGTTCTAACCAACGAGGCCATGCCGGGCTATGTGAAGATCGGAAAAACAAATACTAGCCTTGAGCAACGCGTTGCTGAACTGAGCCGTTCCACTAGCGTTCCTTTGCCATTCACTGTCTCATATGCCTGTACCGTAAAAGATGCGGCATTTGTTGAGCGTCAGCTCCATGATGCGTTTGATAACAACCGAGTCAACCCTCGTCGTGAGTTCTTCAATATTGATCCCGAGCGAGTGGTTGCGGCACTGAAATTAGCCGAGATTGAAAACATCACGCCCAAGGACGATATTGTCGAGTCTGCCGAAGATCAAAGGTCGCTAAACGAAGCTCGCCAGATCCGGAGTAGGTTTAACTTCGATATGGTTAATATACCCCTAAATGCGGAGCTCTACTTTAGCCGGAATGACGAGGTGAAGGCTATCGTCGTTGGTCGTACTGGATCCGAAACGATTGAATTCAATGGTCGGCGAACAAGCTTATCAAAAGCCGCCCAGGAAGTACTCGGCTATAACAGTGCAGTATCTGGTACAGCATACTGGTCATACGAGGGTGAGACGCTCGACGAACGCCGTCAAAGAATTGAAGAAAGCGAGTAGTTCACTGCTATAATCAGCCTTAGAAGATTCGTGTTTCACGCATTGCGAGGAAACAGGAGTCTTCTTTTTTGTTTCATTCCTTATTCCAGTGAAGTAAGTTCAACAACTACATCTATTTTTAAGGTATAATATTATGTAATATGGCTAATTTTGACGACTCTAAAATCAAAGAAATAATTACCGGTCGAGTCGAGCCTCATATTTACTCGTTTCAAACAAATACACTGCCAAATCTACTGAAGGTGGGAGACTCGTACCGTTCGGTTGAAGAACGCCTCAATGAATGGCGTAGGCACTATAAGGATCTGGTTGAGGTTTCGCGGCACAAGGCATTGGTTAATGACAATGTGTTTTTTCGTGACCACTCCGTGCATAAATATCTTGAGACTAACGGCACGGCTCGCGTAGAGATAGACAGAGAAAACGGCATTTACTCAAATGAGTTCTTCGATAGTATCAATGGCGAAGATGTCACTGTTGCTGTTCAGGATGTTATAGATAGTTACGGTACTCCGGGTAAGTACGCTTACTACGATAGCTTGAGGGATAGAGTTGAGCTTCACTATGCGCGCGAAAAAGACTTTGCGCCACGAGACAATCAGCAAGAAGTAATTAATAACTTCTCGAACGCCGTATCGAACGGCCGCACGAATCTTCTCATGTATGCCGTGATGCGCTTTGGTAAGTCAATTACCTCTATGTGGTGTGCTAAAGAAATAGATTCGAAATTGACGCTAGTCGTATCTGCAAAAGCCGATGTTAGATCGGAATGGAAGCAGACCGTTGAAAGCCACAAAGACTTTGCTGGCTATCGCTTCATGGAAATTTCAGACCTAGCAACAGACCTGAAATTTAGCGATGTATACGGAGCCGAGTTCTACACAGGCGACGGCAAGCAAGAGACTTGCACTAACGTCGTTCTCTTCCTGACGCTGCAAGATCTAGCTGGGTCGGCGGTAGAGGTTAAGAAGCGCCACGAAATACTTAAGACCGTTAGCCCAGACCTGCTTGTCATCGATGAAACGCACTTTGGCGCACGAGCTCAAGTTCTAGGTAAAATCTTAGCTGGCGTTGAACTAAGCGAAGAAGATGAAGAGTCTCTTAAAGATACCGACGGCATCGATGAGTTGGGCAGGATACAAGGGTTGCAGCCGATCAACGCCAAGATTAAACTACACCTTTCCGGGACACCATACCGCATCCTCATGGGTAGCGAGTTCGCCAAGGAAGATATTATTGCTTTTGTGCAATTCAGTGACATTTACGAAGCTAAGCTAGACTGGAGCGCCAATAACTTAGATAAAAATGAGTGGAACAACCCATACTACGGGTTTCCTCAGATGGTTCGTTTTGCTTTCAACCCAAATGAAAGTTCACGCAAAAAACTTGAAGCAATCCCCGGTAGTAAGCCGTCAGAAATATTCGCGCCTGTCGATACGAACAAGGGCGGCAACTATGAGACGTTCGCTCACGAACAAGAAGCAGTCGATCTTCTTCAGGTACTAGACGGCTCAAAGGAAGATTCGCAGCTCCTTGGCTTGCTAGATCATCCATCCGTAAAATCTGGTAAGCTGACTCGCCATGTCGTTATTGTACTGCCAAAAAGAGCCTCTTGTGACGCATTTGAAAAGTTAATCCGTGAACGGGCCGATTTATTCAAGAATCTTTCTCAGCACAAGGTTCTGAACATTAGCGGACATAATGCGTCACTCACAAAGCCCGAGCAAATAAAAACAGCAATCGCCGAAGCGGAAGAGAACGGTGAGAAGACACTGACGCTAACAGTGAACAAAATGCTCACCGGTACCACGGTTCCACAGTGGGATACTATGATCTACCTCAAGGCTACGGTTAGTCCGCAAGAGTACGATCAGGCGATCTTTAGGCTTCAATCTCCGTGGATTAAACAATACACCTCTGAAACGGGTGAGGTCATTAAATACGACATGAAGCCACAGACACTCCTTGTAGATCTTGACCCAACACGGCTCTTCTTTCTGCAGGAGGCTAAAGCCCTGAGCTACGGCGCTAACACCGGGAATATCGGTAATGAAAATATTGAGCAGTTTGTAGCTCGTGAACTAAGAGTATCACCAGTGCTTGCATTTAACGCTGAAAACAATAAACTCGTTGAAGTCGAGGCCTCTGTAATTATCGATGCGGTTCGAAAATACGCTAGCGAACGCTCAATTAGTGAAGATGTTAATGAAATCGGTGTCGATATCAGTCTCCGCGACAACGAAGATATCTACGGACTTATCAGTACTCTTGCGGAGATAAACGGTAAAAATGGCCTTAACATTTCACCGATAGATGATGAAGGTGACGGGCAGGAACTTGATGCTGATGACGATGAGGATAGACAAGGCTCTGAAGAAACTGATGGGTCGTCATCGGGCGGAACAGATGGTTCATCCACTGACGATGAAGCTAGCGCAATCAAGACTTTCGAAAAGCAGTTCCGTATGTACTACGTACTCATCTTGCTATTCGCTTTCCTCTCGACTACGGAAGAAAAATCACTGACTGACGTTGTTGCCAACCTTAATGCAAACGAGGATAACCGTCGCATAGCTCGTAGCTTGGGGCTTAAGAAAGAGCACCTGAATGCTCTTCGCCAAACTATTAACTGGTCGGTTCTGAGCTCGCTCGATTACAAAATTCAGAACTCAGATTACCGTGCTAACGACGACACAGTCACTCCCGTCGAGCACATCAATACTGCCATCAACAAGTTTGGAAAACTTTCGGATTCAGAAGTATTTACGCCAGCCCACATCGTAGACAAGGTCTATGACTCATTTGATGACGCTTTCTGGCAAAATATTTCATCAGCAAAAGTATTGGATGTCGCGAGCAAATCAGGAAGCTTTGCAAATGGTTTTGTTGCACGAGCCATGCAAAGCGGTGCGGCACTAGACGAGGTCAGGAACCACTTCTACTCTATTCCAACTTCGCCAGCCGCCTATGAATTCACACGCAAAATGTATGAAGCACTTGGTCTTAATATCGATAACATTGCTCAGCACTTTACCTCATACGATACTCTAGAGCTGAAGCATCCAGATGCAATCACGAAGCTACTAGAGAATAAAACGCTAAGCGAAATAACAAAACAAGATCTCAAGGGTATAGATGATAAAATAGAGAGTAATGAGAGCGAGGTTAGTCAGGTGAAGTTTAGTGCAATCGTCGGCAATCCGCCGTATGACCAGCAGTCATCTGGTGCCGCAACTGACAAAAAGCCAATCTATCACTTATTCTTTGAATCTGCAAAAGCGATGAATCCAAGTTATGTCTCACTGATTCACCCTGCACGATTCCTATTTAATGCAGGTAAAACTCCCAAGGACTGGAATAAAAAAATGCTTAATGACAAACATTTTTCTGTTCCATTCTATGAGCCAAGCTCAAAAAAAGTATTTAAAGAAGTCGATATTAAAGGGGGTGTTGCGATAACACTATGGAATCGCGACAACCCTAGTGGTGGACTAGGCGGATCCTTCGTTTCTTATGAAGAATTGCGCACGACTTTAGCAAAAGTAGGAAAAGGTGGATTGAACGGAATCATCAGCACGGCTGGTGGAAGCCCTACGATACGATATGAAGATAAATTCGGACGTAAGCGAAGCTACTTTAGGACTAGTGCATTCTTTGATTTACCTGATGTGTTCAGTGATAAAAAGGACGCAACCCATCAAATTGAAATCGTAGGACTCGAGCGTGGCAACAAACGTTCGAGACGATTTGTGAGTGCTTCGATGCTTAATGATAAGGCGATCGAAAAGTGGAAAGTATTCGTACCTGAATCAAATGGAACTGGAGCGATTGGCGAAATCATGAGCACACCCCTAGTTGGGGAGCCCCTAGTCGGGTGTACGGAGTCCTTTATTAGGATCGGCGCGTTTGATACCGAGCCTGAGGCTCGGAATTGTATGAAATACGTTAAAACAAAATTCTGTCGTGCTATGCTCGGTACTTTAAAGATCACACAACACAACCCTCGAAGCACTTGGTGCAATGTTCCTGTTCAGGATTTCACGTCAGAATCAGACATTGATTGGTCGCAAAGCTTAGCAAATATAGACAAGCAGCTTTATATAAAGTACGGCCTGGACGAAAGCGAAATTAACTTTATCGAGACTCGTGTCAGGGCAATGGAGTAGCCTATGGCTTCTGCTCTCGAAATAGATATTCAAGAAAATTCCCTCCGCCGGCGTAGTGATTTATTAGATATTCTCCTGATTGATAGAACAACTGGCAGAAATATCATCTGGGCAACAGACTCATACGAAGCAATTGGCAGAGAGTTCGCACCTAAAAAACAAATTAAAAAGGAACTTGTTACCGGGCAATTCGGTGAGCTTATTCAACCTCGTGCCGCAAAGCCTATTGCCGAGCAGAAGCAACGTACTCGCGATAAAGCTGAGGTATTCACGCCGATCAAAATTGTCGACAAGATGAACAAACTCGTTGATTGGTCGAGTGATACTAGGTTCACAACTACTGAAAACTGGCAGGACTACGTATCAAAGACAATGCTCGAGATTAGTTGTGGCGAAGCACCGTTTATTGTAAGCCGCTACAACCCCACATCACATACCGGAAAATTGATAAAACTATCAAATCGCGTTGGGTTTCTTGATCGCAAACTGCGGGTTGTGTCGCAATTTTGCGATACCCCGCGTGAGTGGCTCATATGGGCAAAGTACGCCTATAAAGCGAGCTATGGTTACGAATGGCAAGGTGACAATCTCCTTATTGCCAGAGAAAATTTGCTCTATACGCTAATCGATTACTACGAAGATAAATTCGGACGCAAACCATCATTGGATGTTCTGCGCTCCTTCGCCAAAATTATTAGCTGGAATATCTTCCAGATGGACGGGCTCAAATACGTAACACCAATGAGCTGTCGCCACGAGTCTAAGTTAATTCCAGGCGAGCTAACGCTATTTGGCGAGACCCCTGATGCAGTCGAAAGTTATGAGTGTGAAGGCTGTAAGTTTAGCCGCCCAACCAAGCACAACGGTAAATATGTGAAAGTGATGGATTGGGAAATTAGTAAACCGATGAGGTTCATCGATATACATCAAGGTAGGAAACAGGAAATATAGCCATGAGACTTGCAAATATCACGATCATGAATCATAAGAGTCTCAAGAATGTTCTTATTCCTCTCGCCGAGGATTCGTATGTGACACTCATTGGCTTGAATGATGCTGGTAAAAGTACCCTGCTCAAATCGATCGATCTTTTCTTCTCGGAGAGCAAGAGTCTACCGCAAACCACAGAGACTAGCAGGATTAGTTCAGTGTCCAATACGCCGCTCGAGCAGTCACTGTTTGAAAAAGTATTTACAGACCTAGGTCTTATTGCACCAGAGTATGACAGTCAATCAGTATACCTATTAGGCGAATTCAAGATTGAGCATGTTTTGACAGTCGAGGAGATCGACACGCAAGGCCCATCTGAACATCTACAGCATGTATTAAACGGGAAAAGTGTTAATGATAGTGTTTATATATTAAAAAAGCTGAATCCAATCGGTGAATATTTTGTATTTTGCAATGACTCGCACGGAGACGACGGGGAGCCACGACAGTTGTGGAATCAAAAACAGAATGATCTGAAGGCACTACAGTCTACGCTTGGTATCGATGACAGTAGTATCCCTAACCAAAATAGACGCGGTGGCTTAAAGAATATTGAACGCATAAACGTTATATATGAATCTATGACAGTCGAGCCCATGTGGTCTCGGTACGATTTTAAAAAAGACCGTGGCTTTTTCCCCTCATTTCAATATCTGGATTGGGATATAAGTATCGACCAGTTACAGAGTCTTATCACGACTGCTATCGGCCCATCCATAGATCAGTCGATTAAGGATATCCAGGCAGAAGTGAATAAGAAGCAGGATGATGTAAATAAGGTTGCCAATGATAAATTGTCTGAGCTGTTCGAGAAATATTCTGATCATCTGCCTAAGTCAATTACTGGTCTTAGTGCAAATATTAATATACCGCTAGCGAAAAATACCACCGAGGTATTTGTCAGTAAAGACACGAGCGATAAGCAGATACATATTGCCGATCAAGGTGACGGCATAAAACGGCAGATAGGGCTAGGGCTTATACGTGCCATTGCCGAGGAAAGTGTAGATGACGATAGCGACAACACTAAATACATATGGGTGTTCGACGAGCCGGAGACTCATCTATATCCGCAGGCGCAGCGTGAGCTCGCAGAAACATTGCGAGAATTAAGTGGCAATAAATTCCAGATTGTCCTGAGTACGCACTCGATAACGTTTGTTGATAAGACTAAGCTTAAGGACGTATACAAAACCGAGCTCAAGGGCGGCTATACACAGATTCTTTCAACCGAAGACACAGAGGATGCCCTCAATACTTTAGGCGTGAGAAACAGTGATTTCTTATTCTATGACAAATTTCTTGCCGTCGAGGGCGCAACGGAATATCATCTACTCGATCACTTTCACCAACTTATTCATAGTACGACTTTGTCGGACGTCGGCGTACGTACGGTTAGCCTTGGCGGCGAGTCCAACCGAGAACACTACAAGAGGGTACTTAAAGATATTATTGGTGACTATCGCAAGCCGGACGATGCAATAGTATATTTACTAGATAAAGATACCGGAGCAACTGGAGACAACATTTATTTAGTCGGTGAGGTTGCGGATTTTGAAGATTCAATAGCCAACGATGTATGGATCGCCGCTATTAAAAATGAGTGCGGGGTGGATATCACAACCGATCAACTTAATGATATGCGCAGCAAGATAGACGCAAGCAAAAAAGACACCAAATTATGTAAACAGATAGCAGCTTACATTGCTGCGGACACAGGGCGAAGCAACTATCTGAACTCTAAGGGAGAGGCTCTGGCGGCCGATCTAAAGAAACATATAACCGACGCATCACAGATACCTCAGGCCTTTAAAGATGCTTTTTCCAAGCTTCATTAAACTTCAACTGGCCAGCGAGGCGTGTATGAATTATTCGTAAGCGCAATGTTGTGAATATTTTCTGGTACAAAAGCGCGAATTCCGCTTTTTCGAAGATCGTATCCCATAAACTTCCGACCGTTTTTGTCCCTGTAGCTATATGGTTCTACCTCACGAGTACCTTCATTGCTCCCGTCGGCTTCGGTGTAGTCGAAAGTGATCGTTACTAATTTTTGACCTGCTTCATGTATGATATCTTCTGTTGTCATATTATTCTCCTTGATTTAGTTTCTTGTTAAGTTAGTCCCGTGCGAACGGGTGTTCTGATGGCAATTGGTGCACAAAAACTCGCAATTGGAGAGTGAGTCAGCACCGCCTGAAACCTGAGACCGTACATGGTTAAACTCGAATCCTGGGTAGCTATAGGCAGGCTCTTGTCCGAACAACAGCCTGCTTAGGTCTGAGGTTGTTAATGCTTGCCGCTTGATTGGCTGCACTAGCTGCGCTGCACACCTCACTAGATGGCCGCAAGCTTGCCGCACGCACTCGCACTGACCGCGAGACACCTGAAAGCGTTGATACTTTGTTTGATCTGAAAATGCCATGTTTTTGTCCTTTCCGGCATGAGTTAATATTTTTTTGAGGTTTGTGTTTTCTCGCAGTAAACGCAATCCCCTGGATTTCCTTCGCTTTCACCTGCGAGGATATGTCCACCCTCACTATAAAGCGGATTTACTAGTTTGTCTAGTGTATGCCGCAAATATTTACAAAATAACGATTAACGATGTATAATAAGTCTATGCACGAGATACAAGAACGGCTTGTAGAACTGGCCCAAGACTACGATCTATCGCGAATACCACTCAGGATGGTGGCCAATATGCTAGGTAAGGACTCTATGAGTCCGGGTGTTTTACAGCACCATTTTGCCCAGCTTGAAAAGAAAGGTCTACTTTATATTGATCGAAAAGCCAAGACTCAACGATTGGGAACTCGAGTAGATGATGACCGATTTTATAAAATACCTATCGTAGGGGCAGCGAGCTGTGGCCCTGCGAATAGTTTCGGCGACGAGTCAATAGAGGGCTATATCAACATATCAAAGAATAGCGTGCCTCGAATCAAAGGCGATGCTTTTGCGGTGCGTGCTACTGGCGGATCAATGAATAGAGCCGAAATCCCAACCCCTAATGGTTCGGTCGCGCCGCTCGAGGACGGAGATTACGCCATTGTCGATACCGGCTACACCGAGCTGGATGGAAATGAAGGTAAATACATTGTCTCAATAATTAATGGTATGGCTAACATAAAAAAGCTAACCATGCGACAGTACGATATCGCCCTTATGTCAGAATCAACCGACCAAGCTGCATATCCACCTATAATTATTCACGAAGATGATGACTACATGATCAACGGTCGAGTCGTTGCGGTTGTGAAAGGATAGATGTGAACGAGATTATTTGCCCACATTGCAAAAAAGCCTTCAAGATTGATGAAGCCGGCTTTGCTGATATTCTAAAGCAAGTACGGGACCATACCTTCGAAAAAGAGCTTCATGATCGTATCACGCTGCTCGAGCGCGATAAAGAAAGCGCCGTCAAGCTAGCGGAGGAAAAGACTAAAAATGAACTTCAGACTGAAAGCGCCAAGAAAGATGCAGAAATTGCTAAACTTGTCGCAAAACTCGATTCGGCTGAAACGGAAAAAGAGCTCGCACTTACTCAAGCTATCAATAAAATTGAGAAAGAACGTGATGAGCTTGCAAACAAGCTCCAAAATAAAGACATAGAGAATAAACTTCTCGAATCATCTCTCAAAGATAAGCACGCGAATGAGATCAAAACAAAGGACGAGATGATTGCCTACTATAAAGACATGAAGGCCAAGCTATCGACCAAGATGGTTGGGGAAACGCTAGAGCAGCACTGTGAGTACGAATTCAATCGCTTGCGCGCCACTGCCTTCCCGAACGCATACTTTGAAAAAGACAACGACTCCTCAACCGGTAGCAAGGGCGACTACATCTACCGCGAAACAGATGAGGCTAGCAATGAAATTATCAGCATTATGTTCGAGATGAAAAACGAAGGTGATGAGACGGCAACGAAAAAGCGCAACGAAGATTTCCTAAAGGAACTCGACAAAGACCGTATCGAAAAGAAATGTGAATATGCAGTGCTCGTGAGCTTGCTCGAGGCCGACAACGAACTCTACAATGGCGGTATTGTTGACGTATCACACAAATATCCCAAGATGTACGTTGTCCGACCCCAATTCTTTATACCTATTATTACCTTGCTTCGAAATGCCGCCATGAACTCAATGCAATACAAATCCGAACTTGCAATCGTCAAAGCCCAGAATATCGACATCACCAACTTCGAAGAAAGCCTAGAGACTGCCAAGAACGCCTTTGCGCGTAACTACGACCTGGCTGGCAAAAAGTTCGTAACCGCCATTGAAGGGATCGACAAGACTATCAAACAGCTCGAGAAAACCAAAGAAGCCCTATTGTCATCAGAGAACAACTTCCGGCTGGCAAACGACAAGCTACAGCAAACAACAGTCAAAAGACTGACGAAAAATAATCCAACAATGCAGGCAAAATTCGACGAACTAAAGAATAGCTAAGTTACGAGATGATCGTTTCGCCGCTCACGGGCTCCTGTGTCTCAACGCCCGAGATACGACAGTAGAAATTATAGGCTGAGAGATTGGATATCTCGCCTCGTTCGATATATGGCTCAAACAACGGCAAGAGTAGTTCTTCGTCCTTCGGGCTGCCAGTGCGGAAGGCTGCAACCGTACCGACGTTCGCCAGGATGATATTTACCAGCTTCTGGTCGTCCTGCTGCTGAGTACTTTGTTCGGCCATCGTTAGGAAGACTTTGTACTTCCTGGCTTCACTGAGCATCTGTGTGAAGGATAAGGTTGCGAAGTTCTGGAACTCATCGACGTAGAGATAGAACGACTTGCGATCTGCTTGTTTCTTTTCGGATCGCTTTAGGGCTGCAAGCTGTAGCTTGGCCAGGATAGTTATACCAAATAGCATGGATGTATCCTCACCAAGGCGGCCTTTGGAGAAGTTACAGATTAAGATCTTACCATCCAGGATCTCATCAAAACTAATGGTAGATTTTTCTTGTTCCAGCATCGCACGAGCGCTTGCAGAAAACAGGAAGCGTCCGATTTTGGCAGTGATACCCGCGGCCATTTTGACCTTCTGCATACTACCAGCCTTGCCGAGCTCGTTCTTCCAGAAGGCTTTTAGATCCTCGTCCTCCAGATTCTTTATAGCTGTCTTTGCATATTTACCATCATTCAATAGACGGAAGATCGTAAACAGTGTTGGTTTTTCCAGCGTGAGCGCTGTCTGGATTGTATTGCGGAGGATGTATTCAATGCGGTGGCCACCGCTGTCATCTTCTGAAAATATCTTGCGCATAACAGATATGACTGACTCTGTGACACGGTCTTTCTCTCGCAGCAGGTCGTTTCCTTCGAGCCCGTCAGGCAACTCGAGCAGATTGACGCCGATTGGATGATCGAGATCGTCTGGGTTTAGGTAGATAAGATCTTTCTGCCTATTCTCTGGGATATATTCCAGTAATTCCTCGGCAAGATCACCGTGAGGGTCGACGATAGCCAGACCTTTGCCGTTGCGGATATCCTGGATGATCTGGTATTTGAGCATCGTGGTTTTACCACTCCCTGTTCCACCGACAACGAACATGTGGCGCTCACGCTCAGCCCCGGTGAGGCCTATGGGTGTTTCAACACCGTGATGTTTATTTGTGCCAATAACTACGTCGAATTCGTCAGCGCTCCGCATGCTGATCGGCGCTGGTAGGGTGCGGCTATGAGAACGCACCATGCCCTCTGTCTTGATGACTCCATGCGGGAAGTGAAATAATGCCGCAAGTTCACTAGCGCTCATCACAGAACTGTTGAATGAGAAGATCGATGACAATCGGCGGGTGAAAATATGGTTGCGATAGCCCTGAAGCCACTCGCTAAAGTGAGCTTTGCGCAATGTAAGATATTGGAAGCCTGTAGTGTTCAGTGGCTCAAGTGATGATATAAAATCACCTACGAGTTTATCTGTGCGTTTGGGTGAGTACACGGCGAATCTAATATCAGTTTGTAGCAGTGGCTGTTCGAGTTTGGCTGCAATCTCCCCGTAGATCCTTTCTTCTAGCTGTGTGAGTTCCTTCTCTTCCTTTTCTGCGAAAAGACTAGGCACCCAGAGTACAAGCGCTACTGCGACGCCAACTTGCCAGCTGTGCGTAAACAATCCAATGATGAGCGATGGGATCCAGACCCAGGCATACGCCATGACATAGTATCGAAGCTTCCCATCGATCTTTGCTTTACCCCTACCAAGTAACAGGTTATATATTCGCATGGCTTTTCTGGAAGAATACCTTCGCACGACAAACTGTAAAGTAACATTCTCATCCTCTTTTAGCTGCGTCATCGAACCAGCGATAAATGCTATCGGATCTGTGGTAGATAAATCTTCATGAGGTTTCAACGGATATGCAAAATGTCTGGATTGCCTGATGCTGAATACGCTGAGGTCCTTGCTGACTTCTGCTGATAATCGCTTGAACTTGAGCTCAGGCAGATAGGACGCGAGATGTTTCTGGATACTGTCAATTTCTTGCTCATCTGCAATAATGCGGTACCTAATACCGGCTTTCTTACTGCCTGTGATTTCCAGCGATATAACATCATACTTGCCGAGTTGCTGCTGAAGGATGGATATAAGATCTTGCGTGCTTGACGGGCTTACTTCTGATCTTTTGGGTGGAATAATTTCTAGGGCTGCTAGCTTGTTTACTTTGATGAGCGCATAAACATTTATCGTGATAGCGACAATGGGCTTAATAACAATCCGCCACAAGACAATCAAAATAATTACTATCAGGACGCTGTTAACAGCCGCCTCGAATGGAGTATCTCCGAAAATCTTAACGAGTAGTGATGGTTGCTGTGTATCCATTCGTCTCCCGGTATCAACAGTCTGCTGACTATCCCTATAGTAACTGGTTGTCTACCGCTGGCAAAGGTCTTTGTTTTGGGAGGATAATCGTTATGGACGAGTTACTAAGGTTGAAGGAGGAATAATGGCGCATGTAAAAACTGTTACGCTAGCTCGGGTGTCAAGCAAATCCCAAGAAGAAGAGGGCTATTCACTTGACGCACAGCTAAAGCTACTAAGGCAATATTGTAGTGAACGCAAACTCAATGTTGTCACAGAGTTTCGTATATCTGAAACAGCATCAAAGAATGAACAGCGAACTGTGTTCCACGATATGCTGCGCTATATAAAGCAGAATAACGTGATGAATTTAGTGGTTGAAAAGACGGATAGGCTTACTCGGAATTTCAGGGATGCGGTTGTTGTTGATGATTGGCTAGAGGCCGACCAGCGACGCGTACTCCATATGGTTAAGGAAGGATTGGTTATCCATAAATATTCACGATCCGACACAAAACTCATGTGGAATATCTATCTGTCGTTTGCCAAGAAATATACCGACAACTTGCGAGAAGAGGCAATGAAAGGCTGGCAAGAGAAACTTGCCCAAGGCTGGATGCCAGCAGTGCCTCCTCCTGGATACAAAACGGCCATTGAAGACAGCAAGAAAATTCATGTAATAGACGAGGAACGTGCGTTTTTGGTTGAGCGGGCATTCAGGCTGTACCTCGAGCCGGGTCAAAACATCCAGACGGTAACCGAGGAGGTTACATCTATAGGATTGGTTAGTCGGAAAAACAAGCCTCTCACTACGAGTGCAATTCATAAAATGTTGCGAAACCCATTCTATATAGGAACGATCCGTTTTAATGGTCAGGAGTATCCAGGCGCACATGAGCCATTATTGAACACTGATCTATTTCGAGAGGTTCAGTTAAAGCTTGGTGAGCGACATCAGACAAAGATAATTCGACACGATCCGTTGTTTAAAGGCGTATTGAGGTGCGAAGACTGCGGTGCTGTTGTCACCTGGCAATGTCAGAAAGGCCGATATTACGGAAGCTGTCAGCGTCGTACGGGAGACTGTAAGGGACGACGACTGCTGCGCGAAGATAGGCTCGAGGAGAGTCTTCTCATCTGTTTAGCTGAAGTTGATAGGAGTGGTCATAGTCGTCGCAAACACTTAGTCGCGCTCACCGTAGCATTGCAGTTCAGGCAGCAGCCCTACATTGGAAAACATCGCCTGCTAGTTATGAAGACGATTAAGCAACAGATAAATAGAATGGAACGCATGGAGGACACTCTGTACGATGATAAGCTATCGAATCTCATAAGCGAGCAAAGGTATGAAGAGAAGGCCCATAAGCTACGCGACGAACTTGATTACTTACGTATGCGCCTTAACAGGCTCGAGCAAGTAGAATCACAAACCCCAGTTGCAAACGATAGGCCAGCGTCGCTCTCGGACCTTTACATGAGTGAGTCTAAGATAGGTAGGCGAATAATTATGCAAAAATTATTCAAGATCACTATGAAGGACGGCCAGGCGCTATTCGTGCCTGTAAAAAATTAGCGTTCTTCATGGTATTATTGTCTAATGAGTGATACTGAGTTTCTGGACCAAATATCCGCGAACCTTTCGAAGATACGAAAGCAACAGCGCTATACACAGCGTGAGGTTGCTGAATTGGCCGGCCTCAATCCAAACTATTACGCAAAAGTTGAACGCGGGGACAGCATACCGTCGCTAAAAACGATTTATAGGATTGCAAAAGCGCTCAAAGTCTCCGCTACTGATATCGTCGGTTTCTAGTCTTCGGAATCTTGGTGCTTGAACTCTTCCATTTCTTTATGGAGGAGTTCTTCGTCGATCTTGCCGAGCTCACGGTACATTAGCTTCATCTTGATGAGCATCTGGCGTGCGTATTCAGGATTTGCGTTTTCTGGATCATTTTTCTCCAGGTCGCGTACCATTGCAGCGATATCTTCATCAGTTGGTATGTATCCAGTCATGTTCATAGTATAACACCCCTGTTATTTTTTAGTCGATTCAATCCCGATCTATCAATGAGCAGGCAATCATTACTAACAGCTAGTCGTTGCGCGACGGCACTATAAACACTATTCGTAATAACCATCGCTCGATCGCAATCGTAAAGTCGTAGTCCGGTCACTGCCTGCCGAACTGAATCAGCTTTGACTAGTCCGGTATAGCATTTAGTTTGAATACCCCAGCGCGTACCGTCCTTTTCGGCTATGATATCCACGCCAAGATCATATTTTTCGGTTAAACAAACATTATGGAAGCCGTTTTTCCGCAAAAGCTCTGCAATATACTGCTCAAACTCCAGACCGTTCATCCTATCAACATCTCTGATTGCCACAAAACGTCGGCGAACTACGAACTTCAAGCCTAGTCGCAGAAGTAGTAGGCAACCCATCACCCCAAGAATCATATATGCTATAGAGACAACCTGTTCTCGATGTGTCCACGCGCAAGCACCTACGAGGACGAGGATAGCGAATAATGCGTTGTTATCACACGGACGTGAATACCGTGACATATTATTGCTCCTCATCGAGCATCAGCTCTTCAACTAAAGCATCAATCCGCACTAGTCCCTCGAGTAAAGAGTTCCATGTTTGGTCAACGTGGGTCACCACGTAAGCACCCCTGCGAAAGCAGGGGTATTTACGTGGTGATCTTCCCGCGCGGATTGAACCCGGATACTCTGTGAAACAAAACGAAATCCGGGTTCGTTAGAGCGAAGTGCAATTCTGGAAAAGTCTACTTTTGCCAGAATAAACGAGCGGCAGTTGCTTCGGGCAACATTCCCGGTGGGATCGCCATAGAAAATAGCTCTAGGCTTTTGTCTAGAGCTATTTTCTATGAGCGAATTCATTCGCTGGAATCGAACGCTGCAGGGTTCGAATTCTGTCATAATCTATTGATTTGACAGAATTTAGCTGATGGTAAGCTAGAATAGCTATGTCATCTCTTGCGTTGGATCGGTAAGGTCACTATTATTGAAATAACGGATAGAGACTCACATGATTAGAGTAGGCCTCACATTTTTATTAAGAGATAAGTGGTCTGGTTCACGGAATCATTTATTTGAATAATTACAGTTTTAATGATATAATCTAAAGTAGCTTAAATATAGGATTCGCCTTTAGCAAATTCGCTTTCCCCAATTTAACGAATTAATCTAAAGGAGTACTATGATCTCATTCATTTGGCCCCCTGGAGAGCCAATGCTTTCAGGTACCGGAGGCTCTGAAACCTTTACCGCAGGGCACGTGAGAGAGCTACTTCGGCGAGGGATTGAAGCGCAGGTAGTAGTTCTCCATAGTGGCGTTAGAAAAAGTCGTAAAGATTTTCCCGACATACCATTTATTGCACTTAATAACGAAAATGAGATTAGTGAACTAGTCGGTAAGGTCGTGTTCGTGAACCGAGCCTACAATGTACCAACAAAGCAAAAGTCCACAATAATACTACATTGTGCAATTCCATCAGAATTGGAACGCGAGGAGCGAAAGGCCGATATTAAAGGCAAAACTATCGTCGCAACAAGCGTATACAATGTCCAGCAATGGGCGCTTTATCTCGGTGTTCATAGTAGTGATATTAACGTAGTTATGCCTTTTGCAGATCCAATATTTGGAAATGTGAAACGCTCAAAACCGAGCAAGAACATTCGCGTATTGTATGCCGGAAGACTTCATCCAGAAAAAGGTATATATACAGTGCTAGAAATGATGCATGAGTACGAGATGAATCAACTTGAAGCAACAATGACGATTGTCATGGCTGGTCAGCATGTTGAAGAAGGGAGGGTCATCGCTAGCATGCTAAAAAGCTACCCATATGCAAATTTACGAGAGCCTGCGAAAAGTGTTAAAGCAATGGCTGATCTTTTATCCAGAACTGACGTCTTACTTATGCCGTCTGTATTCGAGGAACCATTTGGGATGCTGTCTGTTGAGGCTCAACACGCGGGCTGCCGTGTTATCGCGAGCAGTCTCGGCGGGTTACCTGAAACAAATTGTGGTTTACTCACACTAGTTGAGCAGCGTAATCCCATGGCTCTAATCTCAGGCATCAAAACAGCCGCCCTCTTGGGTTCTGCTACCAAAAAAGAGCGTACCCGGGCAATCAATAAGTTCAGTTTGCACGACTCTGTAAACGAACTATTAAACTTTATTTAACGGCTTCACGACTACAGCGAATGTCGTATGCTGGAGGTAATTTTACTCAGGCGGAATGAATCGAACCCATCGCAGTGCGGGTGCCACTTTGGGAGGGGTCGCTTATTGACAAATACTAAGGGTAGTTGCATGCTATAATTAGCCGAAAGGTAGTACATGACAACGACAAGACAAGAGGTGAATATATTTGCCTCTCTGTCCCAATGAATCCTCACCCCCCAGGAGGAGTTATGCCGCTCGAAACGGCCCAGCCGCGACGTAAGCACCGCCGATGGTTGGATGGCGTAGAGCCTGCGACGCCAGTGTCTCGCATCACAGTGCGCACCACGACGTCGAACTTGTCACTGAGGGTGTCTGAAGTTCAGGTACCCTCAGTGCAACCAAACCATCCGGTAAAACTCTCAGAGGAAGGGTCTCCTTACTTCTGGGAGTCTGTCTCATCGTTAGAAGGAGAAAAGCCACCGGGATGGATGCTTCCATTCCTTGGTCTAGCCGCAGCCATGGTAGTAATCATGGCTCTCGCGGCCTACTACCACTGGTGAACTCACCATGAGACAAAAGACGCTATGACCGAGAGGGCGTTTGGCGCCCTCTCGGTCTGCGTTCAGCCAGAACAAAAACAGGGCACTTCACCGGTGGAAAGGAACGGGACAGATTACCAATACGTGAAGCTCATGTATTGGTCTGTCTTGTTTGTTGTCACTCGGTTCATAACTGCGTGGTTATGCTGATGAGTCCAAAAGGACGAAACCGCAAGCATATAATAATATTGACCATTATACACTAACAATGTATAATAATGCTTATTATGACCAACCTGGAATATACCCAGCGGCGCATTCGGGAGCTAACTGACACGAGTGAGCAATATTTTGGCAGAGCTCTCGAGATAACAGATCTACATTTTGATGATATCAATGCCCCTCACGAGGCGCTTATCAGTATACTTTCCGATAAGCAGGGTTATACCTATGCGCTCGTGGTCGCTGGTTCACGTCCTCAACCGTATCGTGACCTCAGGAAGTATCTAAAGTCGGCTGGTCTCGAAGTACTCAAAATGTACCCGCCACACAACGACCAAGAGTACTTCGTGCGTCGAGGCCGGGAGATCTTCCTCCAGGCATATCCAGGCCGCACCCATTGGACTGAGCTTGAAAAAAATTACTACACCAGTCTGGCGCCATGCCAGGCGGCTATGGCAAAGATTGACCCGCATTTTCGCGAGCTCTATCGGTTTAATGAGATTGCCGGGCGTTGGCAACGCAGTTACGACCAACAGGATATTGAGGCGGTGCTTATGCCGCAGCTCTCCTATGGTTATCAACAGGGGAGCCTCGCGTAATGACAACGGCGACAGTAACTACTAGAACTGGCCAGACGCTAAAGCGACCAAGTATTTTCGCGACCAGAAACCTGCGGCAGCAGTCTAAAAAGTTGCAAGATGAACTATTTGAACTACGTCAGCGCTATGGTGGCTTGGTTGGCGACATTCTCGACCACGGCATAGACTACGCAGAAGTACTGGAAATCCGGACGGCATTTTACGGCCGGATACACCGTGCTTCGCTGAAGAAATACGCCGATCCGGTAGCGAAGCTTGAGCTGTACAAGCGTTTGACAAAGCAGTACCACGGGCGTTTTATTGCGCGGCGCATCGTCTTCGCCGGTCACGAGGACATCGGTAAACTCCACGAACTCGACACGACGATTGCCCGCATTACTTATCGGATTATCGACTTGTCCAATAGTGACAAAAATGATTTTGTCCGGACGATGAAGCGAGTACGCGAGATTCATCAAGCCTTGCAACGATAAAGATACTACGTCTAAAGACGCGAGTAGGAAATGTTGCTACAATGGTAGGAGCATGAATGTTATCTTTAAACGTACCAAAATATTAGCAACTGTCGGACCATCGATCGACTCAGAAGAACAACTAAAAACAGCAATCACAACTGGTGTCAACGGCTTTCGGCTCAATTTCAGTCATGAATCACCCGAGGCAGCCGATCGTCATATCGCGATGATCCGTGCCGCTAGCCAGGCAGCCGGTAAACCAGTGGCGATCTTGCAAGACCTTCAGGGTCCAAAGATTCGCCTCGGTGTTCTTAAGACCCAACCGCTTTTGGTGAAAGTGGGTGACGAGCTGACACTTGATTATGCGGCCGAACATGATGGCGGCTTTACGCTGCCGGTGCAGTATAATCTAGCTACGAAAGTTGAAAAAGGCCAGCCGCTCCATCTGTTTGATGGCAAGATACGGACGACGATCACCGGCGTGATTTCCGATACCGCGATCACGGTGAAAGTTGAAAACGACGGCGAACTCTTTAGTAAAAAAGGTATCAATCTGCCCGATACCGATTTTGGCGGCGATATTATCACCGAGAAAGATATCGCCGATATTACCTATGGTGCCGAGAAGGATATCGACTACGTGGCACTCAGTTTTGTGCAGTCGGTACGCGACGTCTACGCCTTGCGCCAGCTGCTGACGGAGCGTGGGTCGGAAGCCCGTATTATTGCCAAGGTGGAAACGAAAGCGGCGATTGAGCCGGAGACACTGGAGGCAATCGTAAGAGAGAGTGACGGCGTGATGGTGGCGCGCGGTGACTTGGCCGTTGAAGTTGGTGCCGAGGTGGTACCGATCATTCAGCGGCGTATCATTGCGCTTTGCCGGAAGCATGGCAAGCTCAGTATCGTCGCAACACAGATGATGGCAAGTATGACCGACAACCCCGAGCCGACCCGCGCCGAAGTCAGCGATGTCGCTACAGCAGTGGTGCTCGGTACCGACGCTGTCATGCTGTCAGATGAGACTGCTATGGGCAAGTTTCCGCTTGAAGCAGTCGCGGCCATGAAAAAGGTGATTGTCTATACACAGGAACACACTCCGCCGGCATCGATCAGCGAGGTTCTCAAGCAGGACATTGCTCAGCGCACTGCCATCAGCGCCGCCGCGGTGAAACTTGCCGAAGAATTGGGCGTCAACGCTATTGTCGCCGAGACCAAATCGGGTGCGACGGCGCGCGACATCGCCGCCTTTCGGCCAAACTTGCCGATTGTCAGCGTCACTAGTGTGACGCGTACCGCACAGCAGCTGGCACTCCGTTACGGCAATAAGAGTTTTGTCCGCCCAGATGGAGAGAAGGCGGGACTTGAACTCGCGACTCAACTAAAAGAGGACGGCTTTTTTGGGACGACAGCTCCGGTGAAAATTGTCATCGTGAGCGGCCGCCAGCCTGGAGTAATCGGTGCGACCGACACGATCCGCGTGCGGGTGATACAATAAACTCAGAAATAAGCTGGTGGGACACATGAAATTATCCAAAAAAACGATCCGTGACGTGCCGCTCGAACGAAGGACGGTACTGGTGCGGACAGACTACAACGTGCCGCTTCATGAGGATGGCACGATTGCGGATGACTATCGGATCCGTGCCAGTTTGCCGACGATTCACTGGCTGCTCAAAGAAGGTTGTAAAGTTGTTATCATCACTCATCTAGGTCGGCCGGAAGGCGTCGACCCAACGCTTAGTCTTGAGCCGGTTGCCCAGCGGCTGGCAGAACTGCTCGGTGAGCCAATCCGCTTTGTTGATAAAACGATCGGGGAAAAAGTTCGCATGGCTATCAAGCGTGCGCCAAAACGGAGTGTAACCGTACTAGAGAATCTGCGCTTCCATCCGGAGGAGGAGGCGAACGACGATCATTTCGCTCGTCAGCTGGCACGCGATAGCGGTGCACGGTATTTCGTGCAGGACGGCTTCGGTGTCGTTCATCGTGACCATGCCAGCACCTCGGCGATTACCGCCTGGCTGCCAAGTGTTGCCGGCCTGCTAGTTGAGAAAGAATATACCATGATCACGTCGGCAATGGAGCACCCTGAGCGGCCGTTTGTAGCGGTGCTTGGTGGTGCAAAGGTGAGTGACAAGATTGCCTTTGTCCAGCGCTTAATAGAAAAGGCCGATCGTATTCTAATTGGCGGGGCTATGGCAAATACGTTTCTGGCCTATAAGGGTAGCAGTGTTGGGGCAAGCAAGCGGGAAACTGGTCAGACGAGTGTTCTCAAGGATATTTATGCGGCGGCGGCGAAAAAAGTCGGTAGTGACAACGTCGATGAGTTCCTCGTGCTTCCGAACGATCTGGCGACGGCAAAAACAATTGGCAAGGGGGCGGTAAGAACCGTCAAAACAGTTGGCCATATTGCCGATGACGATCTATGTCTGGACATCGGTGACACCTCAGCTAAACACTATGTGGAGATCGTACGCCGTGCCAAGACCGTCGTCTGGAATGGCACGCTTGGACTGGCGGAGCTACCGACATTTGCGAAAAGTTCGGCGGAGCTTGCGGCTGCACTGACGAAGCAGACCGGCAAACAGTCGGTTATCGGTGGTGGTGACACGGTCGACTTCGTGCTCGACTGGGACAAGAAACATGGTGGTAGTTTCGATCATATCTCGACTGGGGGTGGTGCAAGCCTGCAACTGATGTCGGGTGAAGCACTGCCAGGCATTGAACATCTGCTAGACGCCTGAAGGGCAGTCTGCTACACTAAAAACAATAGTAAGCGTAAGCGAATGTATCTAGGGTGACGGCAAAAAAATTGATAGTTGGCAACTGGAAGATGAACCTCACGATTCATGAGGCCAGTTTATATGTTCATAAGCTGGCAAAAGTGGTCAAAAAGCACCGCAATGTTGAGGTAGTACTGGCTCCAGGTATGCTCACGCTGCCGACACTTAGTTTGCAGGTCGACCGCCGTCAGTTCAAATTGGCCGCTCAGAATCTGTACTGGCGCGACGAAGGCGCTTTTACCGGTGAAGTTTCGGCTCACCAGCTCCGTGGCCTGGTAGACTATGCCATCATTGGCCACAGTGAGCGGCGCCATATCTTTAATGAAAATAACAAAGATATCCGTGCCAAGGTACAAGCAGCTGTCCGTCACGGCATCATACCGATCCTTTGTGTCGGCGAAACGGCGCACGAACGTAGCGAAAATGAAACGGCAGCGGTATTGCACGACCAGATTATTGCCGGTGTAGCCAACCTCACAAGCGAAGAACTACGCCAGGCTGTTATCGCTTACGAGCCGGTTTGGGCGATTGGCAGCGGCAACAACGCCTTGCCAAAAGACGTCGAAATGATCATTGGACATATTCGCCGCCAGATCGAGCATTTGTACGGCAAAGAGATCGCCAAAGATATTTGTGTATTGTATGGTGGCAGTGTGTCGCCAGGCAACGCTTCGAATTATTTGACGGTAGACGGTATTGACGGTTTGCTGATCGGCGGCGCCAGTCTGCAGGCGGAAGCATTTAGTGAGATGGTAGAACAAGCGTTTAAGGCAAATACAAAAGGGTAGGGAATAATGGTAAAAGAACTTGACTTCGATGAACTAGACAGGGCGGTGAGTAATCTGATGGGCAGCGTAGCAAAACCTAGTGATGATAGCGACAAGGAGCCGGCAGCTACTCTATCATCACCGACGACTTCATCGGTGCCATTAGCCGCATCTATCAACTCTGAGTCGCCTACGGTCGTCGTACCCGAAGCGCCGAGCGCCGAACCATCCCCTGGTACTACGGAACGTCCTTCGTCACGGGTAGTCGTGCCGACGCAACGTTCATCTGGCCGTTTCATGGATGTTGTACACCCATCGGGTGACATGAAGCAGTCGCGCTCTCTAACCCCACCCTCACGCGAAGGTATCGCTATCACACCGCGGCCATCGGTGGCTGCTGCCGTAGAGTCGGCCAAGCCGAGTGAAGCCGCCGCGCCGCCAGTATCACACGATATTATGCCCGATCCGATTTCACTGGCTGAGTCAGCCAAGCCGTCAGTTACTCCTCTGTCAATGTCTGGTTCTGGTAGCACGGTACTGCTTAAAGATGATGACCAAAAGGCATCGGCAGCCATTGCCGACTCGCCCTTTCTGCCGGACACCAAAGTAGAAAAACGTCCGCTTGGCAATCAACCGCCAACTGGAGGCGAAGACAAAGATCTGCTTTCGTCCGAAATCATGTCAACCGATAAAGACGACGGCAACCCACCGATACCACTTCCCGCCGAGCTCGCCAATGATCTCGTAACCATTGAGTCAAAAGAACTGACCGCCGCTCACGCGCCGGTGATGCCCGAGCTTGAGAAAATGACGGTACCCAGCGGTCCGACATCGATTACGCAGCAGTACAAGGAACAGCCCAGTAGTGGTGACGACAGCCACGCGGCGATCTACGATGCAGCCAGTGTACCGCAACCACTTGCGCACCCAACAAAGAAGAAAGCGGGCTGGCTTTGGATCGTCTGGGTGGTACTGCTACTTGCACTTGGTGGCGGTGGCGCAGCCTTACTCTACGCGACTGGCATTATCCCGTAAAACTCCGCTATACTAGATAGTAATGAATATACTTGAGGGGTTGAACGAGGCTCAAGCGAGCGCCGTGACGTCCGGTGACGGGCCGCTCTTGATTTTGGCGGGCGCGGGCAGCGGTAAGACGAAGACGCTGACGCATCGGATTGCGTATCTAATTGCTGAAAAAGGTATCTGGCCAGAGCAAATCCTGGCGGTGACCTTTACCAATAAAGCCGCGCGTGAAATGCGCGAGCGCCTTTGGAAACTGTTAAGCGAAGCGCCGCCAAAGCGGAAGCCAGCTGAAAGCACGAGCGCCCCAAGCGAGCTTCAGCGGGAGGGAGCTTCTATGGAATTCATTTCCAGAGGAGCTGGAGGGCAGAGCCCTCCTCGATCATTTATGCCCTGGATGGGGACGTTCCATGGCATATGTGTGCGCCTGCTTCGAATCGACGGTCATCTGATCGGTATTCAGAGTAATTTCGTGATCTACGATCAGGACGACCGACAGGGACTCGTCAAGCAGGCAATGAAAGATTGTGGGGTGACAGACAAGAAGATTAAACCCCGTGTCGTTAGCGATATCATCTCCAGCGCCAAAAACGAGATGGTTGATCCCGATGAATTTGAAGCCACTGCTAACTACCCATTCCAAAAAACAGTCGCCAGTGTCTATCGACGCTATGAACAGCTACGAAAAGAAGCCGGTGCGCTGGACTTTGACGATCTGTTGCTTGAAACGGTACGGCTTTTTCGCGAAGTGCCGGATGCGCGTAAAAAATGGCGCAGTAAATTTACTCATATCATGATCGACGAGTACCAGGATACAAACGCCGCACAGTACACGATCGTCAAAAGTTTAGTTGGGTCGGAACGAAACATCTGTGTTGTCGGCGATGACTGGCAGAGTATTTATAGTTGGCGCGGAGCCGACTTTACCAACATTCTCAATTTTGAACGTGATTTTCCAGGTGCGCGTATCATCAAATTAGAGCAGAACTATCGCAGTAGTGGAGCAATTCTCGAGGCAGCACACAATGTGATTACTAAGAACACCCGGCGTACCGACAAGAAGCTATGGACTGCCGAAGGCATGGGCACACCGGTGCAGGTTCATGAACTCTACGATGAAGCCGAAGAGGCTCGGCTCGTCGCTAGCCGTATCAGTGCGCAGGCGGCGATAAAGGCACGAACGCCGGGCGATTTCGCGGTGTTATACCGCACCAACGCCCAGAGCTATATCTTGGAGCGGGCATTTTTGCAGGCACGAGTCCCGTACCAAATCGTCGGCGGTGTGCGCTTTTACGACCGCAAAGAGATAAAAGACGTTATCGCCTACTTACGTCTCCTCTATCAACCGCAAGATCGCATGAGTTTTAGCCGCATCGCCAATGTTCCGACGCGGGGGCTTGGCGCCAGTAGTCTGGAGCGTTTTATGATCTGGCAAGCGGGCAGTGGCCTTGATATTGTCACGGCACTTAGCCGCGTGCAAGAAATCGATGGGTTAACACCGCGAGCAAAAAACTCCTTCATCAGACTCGCAGATATCTTGCAGAGTATCGACATGGCCAGTGAACCAAGTGCTATTATCGAGCAAATCCTGGAGCGAAGTGGCTACTTGGAGTATCTCCGTGATGGTTCGCCGCAAGCCGAAGAGCGAGAGGGCAACATCAGCTCACTGGTGTCAGACGCCAAGACGTTTGCAGCGCTACCGGATTTCCTGGAAGAAGTGGCCTTGATGTCGAGCGTCGATGAGAGCAGCAGTGAAGAAAAAGTAACCCTTATGACGCTGCATGCCGCCAAAGGGCTCGAGTTTCCGGTTGTTTTCATGGTCGGTATGGAAGAAGGAATCTTCCCACATGCACGCGTCCACGAGGCCGGACCAAGCGAACTTGAAGAAGAACGTCGTCTCTGTTACGTGGGCATGACCCGAGCGCGTGAAGAGCTGCACCTGAGCTATGCAGCCAGCCGCCTACAGTTTGGCGAACGCGGTTATAACGCGCCATCACGCTTTCTAAAAGATATGGGTAATGGCGTGAGCCTGCAGGCCGCTGGGGCTGACCGAGTATCCCACGATGAACCGGCTTACTATGATGAAATACCGGAACTCGACATTAATGACCGAGTTCGTTCCGCCCAGTTTGGTGATGGGATAATCGTGGACGTGGATGGCCTGGCCGTAACGGTGCAGTTTGACCAAGGTCAGCGTAAAAAGCTCAACGTTGAGTATGCCCGCCTGCAGCGCTTATGAGGCAGCAACACACCAGGCCGGCCTTGGGTTTAGAGGGATATTTGGTATAATGGTTCAAGTACACTTTGGTGGAAGTGTGTCACCTTTATGAGAATACGAATACAACGGTTTTCGCCTTTACTTATCTTTTATGCTTGCCTCGTTGCGGGGTTGGGGTTGTTCGCGCTTTTGATGATACCGCATGCCCAGGCCGCACCAGCTAGCGGCGAACGCTTGATTACAATTCATGACCGTGGCCGGGAAAAGGGAATTATCACGCACGCGAATACGTTGCGCGCAGTTTTCAAAGAGGCTCGGGTGACGCTAGACAAGAACGATATCGTCGAGCCAGGGCTTGATGAGACGTTAGTTACCAACAGCTACCAGGTGAATATTTACCGTGCTCGACCGATTGTAATCGTTGATGGCACAGCTCGTCGGCTCGTCATGTCGGCGTACCAAACACCGAGCCAAATCGCCGAGCACGCTGGGGTAATCTTGCAAGACGAGGATACGGCCACGCTTCAGATGGCCTCTAATCTGCTCCGTGACGGTGCCAGCGAAGAAATGATTATCGACCGGGCGGTACCGGTGCAACTTATCTTGTATGGTAAGGAAAGTACCGTCTACACTCAGGCGACAACCATTGAGCAGTTCCTGAAAGAGAAACGTATCACTATTGGGGCGAAAGATACGGTCTCAAAAGCAGCCACGGCCGGGATTACTCCGAATATGAAACTCGAGATTTGGCGCAACGGAAAGCAGACAGTCACCAAAGAAGAAGCGGTGGCGTTTGAGACAGAAGAGATCCAGGACGCGAACCGTAAAGTTGGTTACCGTCAGGTAAAAGCAGCTGGCGTAAAAGGTAAAAAAATGGTGACCTACGAGATCGTCATGAAGAATGGCCGTGAAGTCAGTAAAAAAACGATCCAGACTGTTATCATCAAACAACCGAGCAAACAAGTGGAGGTTGTCGGTGCGAAGTTTAAGTATACCGGTGGTCCATTATCGAATATACAGATTACAGCGCTAGGAAATTGTGAAAGTGGCATGACGGCCAACCGGAATTCTGGTAATGGGTTTTATGGTGCTTTCCAGTTTGTGCCGTCGACATGGCGAACAGTGGCTCCCGAACCATACAATTCAAGGATGCCGCATCAGGCGCCGCTAGAAGCACAAAAGCAAGCCGTCCAGAACCTACTGTCTCGTTCCAGCATCTACACACAGTTTCCCGGCTGTGCTCGAAAAATGCAGGCACAAGGCATACTCTAGTGGCCGGACCGAAAAAAGAGCTCGGCCAACACTGGCTCACCGACCGTTTCATCTTAGGCGAAATCGCCGATGCCGCTGGTATTAACGCCGGTGATACGGTGCTTGAGATCGGACCCGGGCTTGGCACGCTAACTTCTGAGCTTCTTGGTCGCGCGGGGAATGTTGTGGCGGTAGAGTTTGACAGGGATCTGGCACGGAAATTACCAGGGCAGTTTCCGGGAAAAAATCTGGAAGTTATTCACGAAGACATCCTACAGTTCGATCTGGCTACATTACCAAAGGGCTATGTCGTTGTCGCCAATGTGCCCTATTACATTACCAGTAAAATTGTCCAAAAGCTGATGACAGCGGTCAATAAGCCGCGCATTACGGTGTTGCTGGTGCAAAAGGAAGTTGCCGAGCGTATCGCTGCAAGTCCTGGCGATATGAGTATCCTTGCGATCGGTGCTCAGGTCTACGCCGAAGCCGAGCTTGGTATCGAGGTGCCACGGGAATTTTTTGTGCCACCTCCGGAAGTTGATTCGCAAGTCGTTATTCTCAAGACTCGTACACAGCCATTGGTTATCCCAGAGCAAGAAAAGATGTTCTTTCGCTTAGTTAAAGCAGGATTTTCTGCCAAACGCAAAAAACTTCGCTCTAGTTTGGCGGCAGGATTGGCTAAGAATAAAGATGAAGTCGAGCAACTGCTTGAACGTGCAGGTATTTCGCCAGATCTGCGAGCACAGGATCTATCAATCATTGAATGGAAACGGACACTCGATACTCTCAAAGAATGACCAGCTCGGCTCTACCGGATTAAGCACGAGCTTGGTACTATAAGTAGACATGAAGTTGACTGATTCTGCAAAGCAAGACGTGCTCATGCTTGGGTTTTCTGGGCTGGCCGACGGTTCAATGTCAAAAGGAGTCGATGACGAGGAGCGTCGCCGCAATCGCGAGCGATTTCTGAAAGAGCAGGGTATTAGTCTCAAGCAATCAATTCTCGTCCACCTACAGTACGAGGGCAATGATTATTGCCGCTACTATACGGTTGGTAGTCCGCAAGCTGGCGACGGTATGGTAACCTCGCCCAGCCTAGTGGCTGACGCACTGTTCACGCGCGACCACAAATTAGCGCTTTTCCTGCCGGTAGCAGACTGTATCGGTGCAGTACTGTATGATCCGAAAAACCAAGTGATTGGGCTGGCGCATCTCGGCCGTCACAACCTCGTGCAGACCGGCGCCGGTAAGGTTATTACGTATATGCAGCAGGAATTTGGTACCAATCCGGCTGCCGTGCGTATTTGGTTTAGCCCGGCCGCTGGCCGGGAGTCGTACCCGCTCTACGACTTCAATAATCGTAGCCTCCAGGAGGTAGCCTTGCAGCAAATGCTCGATGCTGGTGTCATGAATGATAACCTCGAGATTGACGGGCGCGATACTGCCACTGATCTGACGCTCTTTTCGCACAGCCAATTCCTAAAAGGCAACCGTCCGAGCGACGGTCGTCAAGCCGTAGTAGTCATGATGAAATAACCTCTGCTATACTAGTATCTAATGGGAAAAAATCTTTACATCACCACTGCCATCCCGTATGTCAACGCCAAACCGCACATCGGTAACGCGCTTGACTATCTACTGGCTGATATTTGGAGTCGCTATCAAAAGCAAAATGGCCGCGAAGTTCGTTTTCAGGTTGGTACTGATGAGCACGGCAACAAGATTGCCGCCAAAGCCGCTGAAGCAAACCTCACGCCGCAAGCCTACACTGACCAAATGTATACGAGCTTTGAAGCCTTAATGAAAAAGGTTGACGCCGAGTACACCGATTTTATCCGCACCACCGAGCCGCACCATCAGGGCGCTGTCCAGTATATCTGGCAACAACTACAGCCTTACATCTACAAGGGAACCTATGAAGGCTGGTACTGTACTGGACATGAAGCATTTTTTACCGATAAAGAAGTTGAGGCAACCGACGGAACATGTCCAGATCACCAAACGCCCTATGAAAAAGTCAGTGAGGAGAACTATTTCCTAAAAACCAGCCAGTTTAGCGATAAAGTACGTGAAGCGATCGAAAAAGACAAGATGCAGATTGTACCGGAGTTCCGCAAGAAAGAATTCCTCGAACTGATGAAGGACGGCCTGCGCGATGTCAGTATTTCGCGGCCGAAGAAAACCCTCAGCTGGGGCGTGCCAGTGCCTGGTGACCCCGACCAAGTTATGTACGTCTGGCTCGATGCACTTTCAAACTACATTACGGTACTCGGCTACCCCGATAAAGCGAGCTGGCAGGACTATTGGCCAGCAGATGTCCAGGTAGTAGGTAAAGACATCCTGCGCTTTCACGCCGGTATTTGGCCGGCAATGCTCCTCGGACTTGGTCTGACTTTGCCGCGAAAGCTGTTGGTGCACGGCTTTGTCAACGTCGCTGGTGCCAAGATGAGTAAAACGGTCGGTAATGTGATAGATCCAATCGAGATCATCGATCAATACGGGCTCGATGCCTTTCGCTACTACTTTGCCCGTCACATTCCAACCCAGGACGACGGTGACTTTACTTGGGAAAAATTTGAGACGGCCTACAATACGGAACTTGCTAACGACCTCGGTAATCTCGTGGCGCGGGTGGCAAACATGCTGACAAAATACCAGGCTGGGGTTATCGGCGACGCACCGCTTGGCGAGCACGACATGCAGCTCTACCGTGAGGCGATGGACAGTCTGAATTTCGATAAAGCCCTTGATGAAGTCTGGCACATGGTTCGCTCACTGAACCAATACATTGACAACGTCAAGCCTTGGGAGATCGCCAAAAAGCGCGAGAAAGACCCTGATGGTGAAGCACACTTGGCGGAAGTACTGGCGCACTGCGTCGGCAATTTACTGCAGATCGGTGACCTCCTCGTGCCATTTATGCCCGCAACGGCCAAATATATCCACGATATGTTCGAAAGCGGAGTTGTTAGTCCAGCTGATCGTGTCATGTACCCGAAGGTCTACTATCATACCGAGGATCCTCGCACCGTTACCAAGGTTTAAGCCATGCTTACCGACACACATTGTCATATTCACGAAGCCGACTTTCCGATTCCGATAGATGAGGTCTTTGCACACGCCAAAGCAGCCGGTGTAACGCGGATGATTTGTGTTGGTACCGACGAGGTGACGAGTGAGGAAGCGGTCGAATTTAGTGACCAGTATGAAAACGTATGGGCAAGCATCGGGCTTCACCCGCACGACGCCACACGTGGGACGGTGGCAATCGACAAACTAAGAGATCTTCTCGATAAAAGGGCAGGCAAGATCGTCGCAATCGGTGAGTGTGGTCTCGACTACTTTTACGATAACTCACCGCGCGAGAGACAGATTGAGATGCTGGAAGCACAGCTCCAATTAGCACATGACTATAACTTGCCGGTAGTTTTTCATGTCCGTGAAGCCTTCGATGATTTCTGGCCGATTTTTCATAACTTTCCTGGCCTACGCGGTGAGCTGCACAGCTTTACCGACACCAGGATTAATCTCGAGAAAGGCTTATCCGAGGGGCTGTATATTGGTGTCAATGGCATCAGTACGTTTACGAAAGACGCGCGTCAGCAGGCGGTCTTTGCTATGATTCCTCTCGAGAGACTCTTGCTCGAAACAGATGCGCCATTCTTGACGCCTACCCCTCATCGTGGTAAAGTAAATGAACCGGCATTTGTGAGGCATGTGGCCGAGTATCACGCTAACCAGCGTGGAATACTACTCGAACACCTTGCGCGAGCTACATCCGCAAATGCTTCAACGCTATTCTCACTATAGAATAGCATCTCTCACATAAACAGTTCTAAAACCATTCATTGGCCTGAAAGAAAGGAGCATTCAGTATGACCGAGCAAGACTACATCTACCGTGCCTTCGATCGATATCCCGAAGGTACCGAATTTGCTTCTGGCGACCAGCTTGATTTTCAACGTGCCGATAAAAGGATGCTATCTCCTGAGGCTGTGCGTGCCCTACGCCTAGTTGATGAGGCGTATGCTGTTCCCGAGCAGGAAAAGGAAGCGACGTATCAAGAGCAGGCAGCTCAGTATATTGCGAGTGTGGGTATCAACCTTGATGCTATCCGTCGCGACAAGCTTAACGCGGCGTAAACCTTAAAGGAGAAGTGATGTCCAAGCTATTTCAAAAGGCAACGACGCTTCTGACGGGGCCAGATACTACCGGCTTTTTACGGATACCCAAGGGACGTCCATTCAAGAAGTTGACCGAGCGCGAGCTTATCCAACTCGAGAGTGAAATCGGAAAGCAGCTGTTTGGTCCGATCCCAAAAAATCACCGCCGTGAATTCTTTAATCTCGACAAAAATACCTGGATTTGGTACGAAGAATACCTCGATGAGAGTGGCGAGAAGAAATCATCAACGACTCGTTATGAAGTGCAGGAAAAAGGAGTGCTGAAGGCACAGGACGGTGCACGCTACAGTTATATCGAGGGTGTGGAACTTCAGAACTTGGTCGTCGCGGTGCAAATGTATTACGAACAGGTGACGCGTGAACTGTACAAGCGTGATCCAGAGACAGGTCGAAAGCTTCAGTGACTTCTCTCGGGTCACCGATGGTATAATACTATAAGTAATGTCGAGTCAATTGATTTATCTTGACCACGCGGCGGCAACGCCGGTGGATGAACGAGTGGCGGCTGCAATGCAGCCGTATTTTTCCGAATTGTTCTTTAACCCCTCGAGTCCCTACGCGCCAGCGGTCGAGGTACGTCGTACCTATGAAACGGCCAAAGCACGCCTCGCCGCGACGTTTGGTGCGAAAGGTGACGAAGTTATTATCACTGCCGGAGCGACCGAATCGATTAATCTGGCATTTTGGTCGGCCGCCGGACATGTTGTGACATCAGCTCTCGAGCACCCGGCCGTGCTTGAAGCCGCGAGGCTAAAGCCGCATACGATCGTACGCGCAACATCGAAAGGTATCATTACGCCGGAAGCTATTGCTGACGCTATCACACCGGAGACTGAACTGGTGAGTGTGCAGCTAGCTAACAACGAGATTGGCACTATTCAGCCAATTCGCGCAATTGCTGATGTTGTCGAAGCTGAACGTCAACGCCGTCGTAACAAAAATGACAAGACGCCGCTATATTTTCACTGTGACGCGTCGCAAGGCTTTGGCCAGATCGATGTACATACAGCTCGTCTTGCTGTTGATCTACTAACACTGAACAGCGGTAAAATATACGGACCAAAACAGATTGGATTGCTATGGGCTAAGCCTGGTGTACAATTATCTCCGCTGATCGTGGGGGGTGGCCAAGAGCGCGGGCTGCGAAGTGGTACGGAGAATGTGGCCGGTGTCGTAGGGTTTGCTATGGCAGCCGAGCTGGCAGATAAACACCGCAGGGGCGAAAGCGAACGGCTGGCGAAACTTCGTGATAGCTTGCAGGAGACGCTGCTTACAGAGTTTCCTGAAGCGGTGGTTTCCGGCTATCCCAAAAAGCGCTTGCCTGGCTCGCTTCATATCTCATTCACCGGGCTTGATGCTGAACGTTTGGTGTTTGCACTCGAAGCTCGTAACGTACTTGTCGCAACCGGCAGTGCCTGTGCGGCAAACAAGGGTACTCGCTCGCATGTTTTGACTGCTATCGGTTTGAAACCGGCAGTCGCCGACGGTAGCCTACGGCTGACGCTTGGGCGCTTGTCAGATGAGGCTGCGGTGAAATCAGCTCAGTCAATCCTCATCGAAGAGATCCGTCATGAATACGAAAGGACGAGCCATGCTGCGCGTTAGTATTGTGATTATTCTTGGCCTAACCCTCCTACTAGTTGCTGGTGTTGGCGCCTACTTGGCTCCCGATGATCTCGGCAAGTGTGACCAGGTACCGTCAGAAAAAACAAGTTGCCAGAAAGCAGATGCCATCATTGCGATCAGCGGCGGTCATACCCCGGCTCGTACGGCGGCTGCTGTTGAACTCTACGAAAACGGCTGGGCCGATACGCTGGTATTTTCGGGTGCCGCAAAAGATACGTCAGGTCCGAGTAATGCTGAAGCAATGCGCACTCAGGCACTCAAGGCGGGCGTACCGGGCGGTGACATTATCACTGAAAGTCTAGCGCAGACAACCAAGCAGAATGCTGACAAGACACAAGAGCTTCTAAGGGCGCGTGGTATTCATCGGGTTATTTTGGTGACATCGCCGTACCATCAACGCCGCGCGAGCCTCGAGTTTCGAGCACGAGCCGGTGGTGATGTCACGATCGTTAATCATCCGACCGATAGCGACCCTGATTGGTCTGTGTGGTGGTGGCTGACACCGCGCGGCTGGTGGCTCGCCGGTGGCGAACTGATAAAGATTGGAGCCTTTTACGCTGGAGAAAGCCAGTAGTGCGTGTCTTTGTCGGTATGAGCGGTGGAGTAGACTCCAGTCTGACCGCCGCTCTTTTGAAGGAGCAGGGGCATGACGTTACTGGTGTCTATATGAAAAACTGGACGCAGGATCTACCCGGTATGCGCTGTCCGTGGGCGGATGACCTAGCTGACGCGAAGCGCGTGGCGGTACAGCTGGGCATTGATTTTAGGGTCTTTGATTTCGAGAAAGAGTATAAACACAAAGTTGTCGACTATATGGTGGCCGAGTATGAGGCTGGCCGCACACCAAATCCGGATATCATGTGCAATCAGGAAGTGAAGTTTAAGCTATTCCTCGAAACGGCGCTCGAGCAAGGCGCGGACATGATCGCCACCGGTCACTATGCGCGAACCGAAGGCGGTCGTCTTTTGCGAGCTCAGGATAACAACAAAGATCAGACCTATTTCCTTTATCGGGTGAGCCAAGCAGCGCTGGAAAAAACACTATTTCCACTTGGCGGTTATAAAAAATCAGAAGTGCGTGAAATGGCCAAAGAGCGTGGGCTATATACAGCTGGCAAAAAAGATTCCCAGGGCATTTGTTTTGTCGGACAAATTGGCATGCGTGAATTTCTGAGTCAATACACTGAAACCGCACCGGGTAATATTGTGGACAAGCAATCGGGCAAAGCACTGGGTCGTCATGATGGAGCAATCTTCTATACGCTTGGACAACGGCATGGGCTTGATATTGGAGGCGGGCTGCCCTACTATGTCGTCGGCAAAGATATGGCAAAAAATGAAGTCTACGTCAGCACCAACCTCAACGATGAGAGCATGTGGCGCAGTGAGGTTCGGCTTACGGATATCCATTGGATTAATGACGGACCACCTACCATCTTCCACCTACCATCTTCCATGCTACAGGTGCGTATCCGGCATCGTGCTCCACTTGTGAGGTGCAAATTAAAAGATGACATACTGATTCTTTCCGAGCCGCAGCGCGCTATCACACCCGGTCAGTCTGCCGTACTCTACGACGGTGATATCTGCCTCGGTGGCGGCATCGTCGGGTAGTTTGCGTTACGCTTACGCTTTTTGCTATACTTAGGCCATGACCAGACTTTCGCGCGGCTTCACTATCGTCGAATTATTGATCGTCATTGTCGTGATCGCTATTCTCGCGTCGATCACAATCGTCGCCTATAACGGTACGCAGAACAGGGCTAAGGATTCACAGCTTGATTCGGCGATTTTTCATTTGAAAGGATCGCTCGAAATATACTTGGCAGAAAAGGGTGTCTATCCGCCCGCTTGCGGGGCTGATAACGCTGGCTGCAATGTTTCAAACCTTGCCACCTATCTCGTCCCGAGCTATCTCGATACAATGCCCTCTACGCCAACAACATTAAACTATGTGCGGGGGTCGGGGACAGAGCCGTCGTATGCCATTTTGATTGACTATCTGTCGAAACCAAACTGCAAAACCGGTGTAAACGTAAATACAGGCTGGTGGGGCACCGGTGTTCCTGTCTGCTAGGCTAGGAAACTTTATATGCTAGCGGGTCAAAGGCATAAGGGTTTCACGATTGTAGAACTTCTCATTGTCATCGTGGTGATTGCAATTCTCGCCGCCATCACAATCGTGGCATACAACGGTATCCAACAGCGTGCTCGAGATTCCATACGGAGCCAGGACTTAGCGACAATTAAGAAGGCGCTGTTGACGTACGATGCAGCGTACGGCGGAGTGAAAAAAGTGTCTTCGTACAACTCAAGTGGAAGCAGCCATGGCGGCTGGGATGTGAGCACGGACGCGAACTGGCTGGCATTTTTGAAAAATGAATTCGGAAATGTACCACTCGACCCTACGAATAACTTAGCCTATCCGGCGAATGGCCCAGATCCTTCAAACCGGGTGTATTTTTATTATTGCTACAACCAAGGTTCAGGCTCTTTGCCGGCAACACCAAATGCACGCATAGGATATTTCAAGGAGAGCGGAGCAGGTATCAATGAATATTTTCCAATCACAAACTGCCTATAATATCCGACAGGAACTTCTGCTATAATTTACAGAGATGAATGCTCATGAAATCCGTAATGCTTATTTGAAATTCTTTGAAGACCGGGGACACGTACAAATCAAACGCGCGCCCTTGGTCTTAAAAGACGACCCTACGACATTGTTCACCGGCTCCGGTATGCAGCCGATGATTCCGTACCTGCTCGGTGAGCCACACCCAGAAGGGAGGCGAATTGTTGACTCGCAGACGTGTTTGCGTGCTCAGGATATCGATGACATTGGCGACAATCGCCACACGACATTTTTTGAGATGCTCGGCAACTGGAGCATGGGCGACTATTTCAAGCAGCAGCAGATCGACTGGATGTGGGAGTTTCTCTCCGACATTGTGAAGCTCGACATGAGCAAGATTTACGTGACCTGCTACGGTGGCAACGAAAAATACGATATACCGAAAGACGAAGAAGCGGCGAAAGTCTGGCAAGGCTTATTTGAAAAAGCCGGCCTTTCAAACGACGTGGCTGAAATCGGTTCGGAAGAAGCCGGCTACGTGCGAGGAATTAAAGACGGCGAACGGATCTTTTACTACGATGGTAGTAAAAACTGGTGGAGTCGTAACGGTAACGAAGAGAACACGCCAGTCGGCGACCCGTGCGGCCCGGACAGTGAAATGTTTTATGATTTCGAGACGCCGCACAACCCTGAGTACGGTGAGTACTGCCACCCGAACTGTGACTGTGGCCGCTTCATGGAAATCGGCAACAACGTCTTCATGGCGTATCGCAAAGTCGCGGAAGGAAAGTTTGAAGAACTTGAGCAAAAGAATATCGACCACGGTTCCGGTCTGGAGCGTATCGCTGCTGCGAAGTTAAACGACCCGGATGTTTTCAAAATCAGCCTAATGTGGCCGATCATCGAGAAACTCGAAAAGCTCAGCGGCAAGACGTACGACTCGCACACGAATGCTATGCGCGTGATTGCCGATCACCTACGCGCTGCTACCTTCCTGGCGGTTGACGGCTGCGTACCGAGCAATAAAGAGCAGGGTTATGTCATGCGCCGCTTGCTGCGCCGTGCGATTCGCTTTGCCTTTGAACTCGGTGTCGAGCAGAACTTTATGGAAGAAATCGTGCCAGTGATCGCCGATCTCTATCATGATGACTTTCCGGAAGTGGCTGAAAAGCGCGAGGAAGTTATTGCAGTGCTGGTAAAAGAAGAAAAAGTCTTCCGCCAGACGCTGCGTAAAGGATCACATTATCTTCGCAGAGAACTAGAGATAGTCTTTGAGAAAACTAAAGTCATAATTAATGATCCGAAAACACATGGCGGTGACTTTACTATCCCTGGCTCAGAATATTTTGGTGGATTATTATTTACGCTTTATGATACTCATGGATACCCCTATGAACTTGGACTTGAAGTTCTATATGAAGAGCTTAGTAAGTTAGAAAATTTAGGATATTTCGCTAAAATACCCTGGAATAGCTCTCAGATAAAAGAAGAGTTTGATAAAAAGATGCAGGAGCAAAGAGAGCGTTCACAAACTGCAGCCAAAGGTACCTTCAAGGGCGGCCTCGGCGGGCAGACATTGCAACACAAGAAATACCACACCGCGACACACTTGATGTACCAGGCACTGCGTGACGTGCTGGGCGATCACGTGGTGCAGCGGGGTAGCAACATCACGGAAGAACGTCTGCGTTTCGACTTCTCGCACCCGGAAAAAGTCACTCGTGAGCAGCTTGATGAAGTCGAGAGAATCGTCAACGAGCAGATCGCAAAAGATCTAAAAGTCAACTTTGCGGAATATCCGACGCAAGTCGCCCGTGAGGAAATGGGTGCACTTGGTCAGTTTGGTGATCGCTACGGCGAGACAGTAAAAGTCTACAAGATGATTGCGGACGGTGAAGACAAACCATTTAGCTTTGAAATCTGCGGCGGTCCGCATGTCGATCACACTTTACAACTGTTCGAAGATGGCAAAAAATTCAAGATTCTAAAAGAAGAAGCCTCCAGCGCCGGTATTCGCCGGATTAAAGCAGTCTTAGTCTAAATCTTCTTCGTCAGCTTTTTCTTCTCGAGCTTCTTTTCGCAAGATTCGAGCGGCTTCCATCTCGTAGGAAGAGAGGGGGGAGGAGGTACCGATAGCTTTTTCAGCCAATCTGACGACCGTCCTCATGAAGTCGTAGACATGCACTTGCTGTTCGGCATCGCCGAATTCGGGCGCTTGATCCATCGACCACGCTCGTTCAAAACTGACGTACGCTTCGGGGCTATCGATATCCTGGGTAGCGGTTGCTTCAAAATAGCTCTCAGGTGATATTTCTGATCCTTCCTGAATAAAGCTTACTTTTGCTACACTCTGTTCGGTTCCGGTCATTTTTACGACTTTTAGAGAGTCTCGGTCGTCTTCAATTGGTAGTTCAACGCTTTCTTCTCGTTTCCAGGTATCGGCTCGCTGGGGCAGAAGTTGCGTGATAAGGAGAGCCAAGTAGGGGTGGGTGGGGTCGAGGTCGTTTTCATCTTTCTTTTCAGCAAGAATGTACGACATAGTGGCTCGTTCCTGGGACATGTCAGGGGATAGCAGGGAGGTAATAAGCCGCATGACGTCACTTCGTGTGATCGGCTCGAGCGTGTCTTCGGCGTCGGTGTAGTCAAACCCAAAATCGCTTTTCGCTGGATCACCAGCTTGTTTGGTGAGGGTGATCCGTTCGCCGTTTTCTAGGTAGAGTACCACGGCTGTACCCGGTCGTGCTTGACCTGGCTCGTTGCTATAACTGACATCAATCCGTTTCATAGCCGTGTTATTTGTCGCCACTAGGCTGGCAAGGTCGATAGGTAGCCAGGTATGTGCCAAAAAGTCCTGGTCAGTAAAGGTGTAGGTCGCTTCATCTCTGTCGAAGCCGTTTTGCTCAACGGTATCGAGAAATTGTCTGACGTCATCACCAAGCTCTAGACGCAAAAGATCTGTTTCGCGCGAGGAAGCCGGTGCATCAAAATCATGAGACATATCAAGCTCAATTATATCATATTATTTATGGTAATGCAATAGGAAGAAGGCTGCCTAAAATATTCAACAAGTAGTATAATGGAAGCACTTATGGTTTTAGAAAAATTACGTCAGTTACGCCAGGCTCGCCAAGAGTCGGAAGACAAACAACATATCGTCGCGCTCGACATCGGAACAGAATTCGTCAAAGCTCTGATCGCTCGCATTGAGGGTGACCAGCTAAAAATCGTCGGCGTCGGCCGCAAACGCCAAAATATTAGTGACATGCACTCTGGTGCCATCGCTGATATTGCTGGTGTTGTTCAGAACTGCGAAGAAGCCTTAACCGAAGCGGAGGATCAAGCTGGTTTGCAGGCCAAGCGTGTGGTGATTGGTATCGCTGGTGAGTTGGTCAAAGGTTTGACGAATACGATTCGCTATCGTCGTCCACAACCCGACCGGCCACTCGACGTCAGCGAAATGGAATTTATCATCGAGAAAGTCCAGGAGCGCGCCCAGGCCAAAGCGCAGAAGCAAATTGCACTTGAAACCGGCAACGAAGAAGTTGAGATCAAGCTTGTCAACTCGGCACTCGTCAGTATTCATATTGATGGCTATAAGGTCTCAAACCCGATCGGTTTTCAAGGAAAAGATGTGGCCGTACAGATCTATACGGCTTTTGCGCCAATGGTACACATCGGTGCATTGGAGCGCGTCGCCGACGAGCTAGCGCTCGAACTTGTTGCTGTCGCTGCGGAGCCATTTGCCGTTTCCAGAAGTGTGCTTGGTAACGATGCCAGTAGTACGTTTACGGCTATCTTAGCTGATGTTGGTGGCGGTACGACGGATATTGCTGTCGTCAATGATGGTGGCGTTGAAGGTACGCGCATGTTCGGTATCGGCGGTCGCAGTTTTACGCGCACCATTGCCAGTGAAATGGATCTGACATACAACGATGCCGAGAAACTAAAAGTCCACCTTGACCACGAACAAATCAAGGCTGCGGTCAAACATCAGGCGGAAGCAGCGATCGACAAGACGCTCGATGTCTGGCTGTCTGGCGTCGAACTGGCACTCGGTGAGTTTGAGTCGGTCGACCATCTGCCAAACCGTATTCTACTCTGTGGTGGTGGCGCCAGCTTGAAAAAACTAGTGGAGGCATTGTCGGAACGCGAGTGGTATAAAGAATTACCATTTACGAAGCGGCCAACCGTCCATCACATCTCGCCTCACGAAGTTTTGGGTATTGACGATACGACAGGTAAAGCCACCGACCACACCTTTATCACCGCCATGGGGTTGCTCCGGGTAGGCTATGATACAATTATGGGGAGTGACGACGCTGATAGCGTGAAAGAAAAATTAAACCGGATCTTACGAATTTAGCCAATGCATAAAGAGGTAATCTACATTGATGTCGAAGACGACATCACCGCCATCATCGGCAAGGTCAAGGCAACCAAAGAGAAAGTTGTCGCCCTGGTGCCGCCCAAGCGCGTCGGCGTGTTGCAGAGTGCGGTTAACCTACGTCTCCTAGAACGGGCAGCCAAGCAAGCCGACAAACGTTTAGTATTGATCACCAACAACAGCGCCCTGATGAGCCTGGCAGCTTCTACTAATCTACCGGTAGCAAAGAACCTCCAATCCAAGCCAGAGGTACCAGAAGTAACTGCCCTGGAAGTTGACGATGAGGACGATATTATCGATGGTAGCTCATTACCGATAGGTGAGCACGCCAAACAGTCATCCAAAGAAGCCTCGGCTGAAGCGGTGGCCGTCGCGCCGTCGCTGGCGACGATCGATCTTTCGGAGCCGCTTTCGTCGACCGCCAGTCCCGTCAAGAAACCTAAAGTCAAATCGGGCGTGAAAGTACCCAACTTCAATAGCTTCCGGAAAAAACTCATTCTCGGTATCGCTGGTCTCGCCCTCCTGATTGTATTTTTTGTTTGGGCGATCGTCTTTGCGCCACACGCCACGGTCATCGTATCGGCCAAGACGACCGATTCTTCGGTCAATGAAGCCGTGAAGGCCGGGACGGGTTTGACAACAGACAGCACCAAGGGAACCCTCAAGGCTATCAAGGTCTCGGAAGCGGAGGAGAAATCAGTCGACTTTATCCCGACCGGTAAAAAAAATATTGGCAACACCGCCACCGGGACGGTGAACTTTACAAATAATAGTTTGAGTCAGCAGACTGTCAGCAGCGGTACGAAACTAACCTCGGAAAGCGGTCTGGTATTCGTGACGACCGAGTCAGTCACGGTTCCCGCCGCCTCATTTCCCTGCGGTAATATTACCTGCCCATCGTCTGGTCAGGGTTCTGGTGGGGTAAAGGCTGCCGAAGCGGGAGCAAAATATAACAGTGAGACCGGTAGCTTGAGTGGAGCACCGAGCGATGTTAATGCCAGCTTCGACGGGCCGACCGCTGGTGGTACGGACAATATCGTTAAAGTCGTTACCGCCGCTGATGTTCAGACGGCGAAAGAACAACTGGTAAAAAACACTACCGACAGTATGAAGGGGCAGCTGAAGAATAAATTTGATAGCGACGTGAAAGTGCTTGATGACAGCTTCAGGAAGGACTATAGCGACGTCAAGAGCTCACCGGCTGTTGGTGCCGATGCGAGCGCCGGGTCGGCCACCTTAACCAGTACAGTGACCTACAGCCTATTTGGTGTCAATAAAAAAGAGTTGGACGGCTACCTCAATGCCTACCTCAAGAATCATCTAAAAGATAGTCCGGATCAGCGCATCTACGAGAATGGAGCAAGCGCTGCCAACTTCCAGGATGTAAAAGGTACAAAAACAGGGGCGGACTTAACGCTGATAGCAACCGCAAAACTAGGCCCGAAGCTCGATGAAACGGCGATCAAAGCGCAATCAAAAGGTAAACAGTTCGGTGATATTCAAAGCGCTCTCCAGGATATTCAGGGCATCGAAAATGTTGATGTGAAATTCTTTCCTTTCTGGCTCAATACCGTGCCAGATGACGTGAAGAAAATAACCGTAGAATTCAAGGTCAATGACACACACTAAAGCGTATTTAGGACTCGATGTAGGAACAGTACGGATCGGTGTTGCATTGGCTGACGACATTGTGCGTATTGCCATTCCCTACGGTACGCTCGATGTTGACGGCAATGAACTAAGAGAAATTGCCCGTCTAGTCATCGATAATAACATTAGCCATATTGTTGTTGGCTATCCACGCAATCAAGCGGGCGAGCCGACGGCGCAGAGCCGCCTGGTGGAAGCGTTTAGTGAAAATCTTAAAGATATGGCACCACATCTTGAGTTCCAAGACGAATCGCTGACTAGTGTACTAGCGGAAGATCGGCTAAAAAAACGCGGCGGTGCCTATACAAAAGGTGATATTGACGCCGAGGCGGCGACCATTATCTTGCAGGACTATCTGGAGCAGCGCGTATGATGAATGATATTACGCCGCCCACGAAGCCGCAGTCGTCGCAGCAGCCAGCTAGTCAGCCGCTTCCGGTACCCGTATTGCCAGCTCCGTCTCCTGCGCCAGCGAGACGCTCGAAGCTAAAGTATATGGCTATCGGCTTGGTGGCACTCCTCGTGCTGGCGATTGTGACTGTTGGAGCGATATGGCTATGGTATGCGAGTCAGTTACAGGCGGTTTCGCCCGGCAGCGATCAAAAAATAGCGGTGACGGTTAAGGCGGGCACCGGCCCTGCTGGTATCGCTGCGCTTCTCAAGGATAAGCAGTTGATTCGCAGTGAGGCAGCCTTCAACTGGTATGTTCGCCTGCACCAAGTGGCAGATAAGCTCCAGGCGGGACCATATCGCCTGAGCAAGGGCGACGATGTACCAAAGCTCGTCCGCCAACTGACCTCTGGTGATGTCGATACGTTTTCGGTGACGTTTCTGCCTGGTGATACGCTTGAGGGGCACGAAAAAGCACTCAAAAAAGCCGGCTTTAGCGAAGCGGCTATCGCAGCAGCTTTTGCTAAGACATACGATCTGCCACTATTTGCCGACAAACCGGCATCGGCCAATCTAGAGGGATATATCTATGGTGAGACGTATGAATTTCCGGCTAATGCCAGCGCTCAGGACGTGCTTATACGATCTTTTGAAGAGTTTAGTGCAATCGTCAAAAAAGACGATCTAGCTACACTCTATAAAAAGCAAGGCTTGACACTATATGAAGGAATTACCCTTGCGTCTATTATCCAACGGGAGGTTACTTCGCCTGCCGACCAACAGCAGGTGGCGCAGGTTTTCTACTTACGGCTAAAGAAGGACATGCCGCTTGGCTCGGACGTTACCTATCAATACATCGCCGATAAGACCGGTCAGGCACGTAGCCCCAACCTTGACTCCCCCTATAATACGCGAAAATACCCTGGTCTACCGCCCGGGCCAATCGCTTCGCCGGGTGCTTCGGCACTCTACGCGGTCGCACATCCGGCAAAAGGGGAATACCTCTATTTTCTCAGTGGTGACGACGGTAAAACCTACTTTGCCCACACCAATACCGAACATGAGGCAAATATCGAGCACCACTGTCAGGAGAAGTGTAAAATTTTGTAACCTTAACAGAGGTGGAAAAATATTACTACCTCTGTAAACTAAGCCTTTTCGCGTTGACACCGCGTATAAGCATTGGTACAATGGGTGACAGCACATTTACGGGAAAACGGCACGACAACAGATATGATCTGTGTTGCGAGTGGGTGCCCGGATCTCAGTAAATGCGCCTACCAGAATTGTCGCTACGGACACACGCGTAAAAAGTACAGCTTCAACAGCTATGAAATAGTAACTAATGAAACGGTCGACACGTGTCCTGTTCTACTGCGAGAAGTAAGACATAGTATGGTAGTCGCCCCCATGGAGTAATCCGGGTGGCAGGAGAACAATAATTCGTACCCAGATTGCATCGAGCATTGCTCACGCATCAGCCACTAGCCTTAGCCGGCCGGCACTTACCAAACATCAACAGCGACATAAACGGTACTTTCCGCACTCAGCCGCTAGCCGTATAGCAGCCTATGTTGGTGCTTTCCTTCTCCTTGTTACCGTCGTAGCAATTGGCTACGAGTCACCCCAAAAAGCAAACGGTCAAGCCGCTATCGTCAATGGTAGTGCGGTTGATACATCGCTTACTGCCGAGGACACCGCTCCATCAGTGGATAAGGTAGTGGCGACTAGTGTTGCCGCTGATTTAGCAGAACGAACTAATTTACCAGTGGCTCTTAATGCCGCTAACCTTTCTACGTCGCTCACCGTAAAGAGTGAGCTTGCGCAAGCTAGCTCGACGACGAGTGCTAAACCACAGATTATCAGTGCAGACAGTTCACTCAGTCGCATCGTTCAGACGTACACCGTCAAAAGAGGTGATACTGTCCCGTCGGTTGCTGCTCAATTCGGTGTTACCTCCGATACAATTCGCTGGGCGAATGGCCTACCTGATAGCGACGCACTGACCGCCGGACAGAAACTGAAGATATTGCCAACCAGCGGCATTATGTATACCGTCAAGAGCGGTGACACGCTGCAAAGCATCGCCGATAAGTTTGCCACCAGTTCTGACCGCATCAAGACATACAATAACCTAGAGATTATTGGTGTAAAAACGGGTGGCGCACTAATTATTCCCGATGGTGTCAAACCGGCTCCGGCACCAACTATCGCACCACTTCAGACCGGTGATTTAGGTGGTAGCGTCCTCCGCAGGGGTATCGGCGGAACCACCGGCAATGGTTACGCGTTTGGTAACTGTACTTACTATGTCTATGAGCGTCGTATGCAACTTGGCATGCCGGTCGGTAGCAACTGGGGCAACGCTAATACCTGGGCAATCAATGCACGCGCTGCTGGGTACCGAGTAGACGGGACACCGTCAACAGGGGCGGTCTTGGTTGATACAGCCGGCTACTTTGGCCATGTCGCCGTCGTTGAGCGCGTCAAACGTAACGGCGATATTGTGATCACCGAGATGAATAATTACGCCTATGGTGGGTTTAATATCGTTGACCAGCGCACAATCTCGGCTGGTCAGGCCAGTGCTTACCAGTATATTCACTAGATAAAATATCATGGTCAGTAAACCACCTCTGTTATCTGAGGTGGTTTACTGCTATACTGGGGGAAGATGTTTGTCGATACCGCGAAAGTATTTATTCAAGCAGGCAAGGGCGGCGATGGAGCCGTCAGTTTTCGTCATGAAATTTATATTGATAAAGGCGGTCCAGATGGTGGTGATGGTGGACGTGGCGGCGATGTCATTTTCGAAGCTACCAAGAACCTAAATACGCTACTCGACTTTCGTTATAAGCCGGAGTTGAAGGCTAAACCGGGTAAAAATGGAGCAAAACGAAACCGTCGTGGCAGATCGGGCGAGGGGTTGATCGTCAAAGTGCCGATCGGGACGGTGGTCAAGCGCGATGGTCGTGTCATTGCCGATCTGGTTGAAGACTTCCAGCAGGCGGTTATCGCCAAAGGTGGTGATGGCGGTTTTGGTAACGCCCACTTTAAGTCGTCGGTCAGGCAGACGCCAAAGATCGCCGAGCTCGGTGAAGCGGGTGACACTTTTGAGGCAGAATTGGAGCTAAAATTGCTCGCCGATGTTGGCTTGGTGGGTTTTCCAAACGCTGGTAAATCGACATTCTTAAGCGTAGTCAGTAACGCCCGGCCGGAAATCGCCGACTATCCTTTCACGACATTAACCCCTAACCTAGGTGTAGCTGATATCGATGAAGACAGTCTCCTGATTGCGGATATACCGGGGCTAATCGAAGGCGCCAGTGAAGGAAAAGGTCTCGGTGATGCCTTCCTTCGCCACGTTGAACGCACGTCGGTGCTTCTCCATCTAATCGACGCCTACTCGAATGACGTTGCTAAGGATTATCAGACAATTCGTCAGGAGCTGGAACGCTATAGCCCGGAACTCGTCAAGCGACCGGAGATTATTGCGCTCACGAAAGTTGAAGGACTCGACGAGGATTTACTCACGATGCAAAAGGACGAGCTGAAAAAAGTAGCCAAGGATCAACAGATTGTCGCAATTTCTTCAGCTGCTCATATCGGCATCACTGATCTTTTGCGAGCGCTGAATACGCTCGTCAAGGATGCTCGGGAGACTATTGCTTCCGAGGAAACGGAGGATGCTGCGACACCACGCATAACTCTATCGAGGGTCGAGCATGAAAAGGCCTGGCGCGTCGAGCGCAAGAAGGACGAAGATGAACAGGAATACTTTGAAGTCACCGGGACACGGATTGAGAAATTCGCTCGCCGAACCGATTTCAGCGGCTTTCAGAACGTCAATCGCCTACGTGACATTATGAAAAAGATGGGCATCATGCACGAACTCACCCGGCAGGGCGCTGTCGGCGACTCAATTATTCGTATTGGCAAAGCCGAATTTACACTTATTGAGCAAAGAGAAGATTAATCCTTTATCTTGTCGAGACAGGTTTTCTCTGTTCTTTCAGCTGAAAGAATTAAAATTTGTTATGCTAGATAGTAGATGCAAACATTCTATTTCTACGATCTAGAGACGAGCGGGCTGAGCGGACGTGACGACCGTATCATGCAATTTGCCGGCATTCGTACGGATAGAGAACTGAACCCTATCGGCGAGCCGCACAATGTACTGGTGAGACTAAATGACGACACCTTGCCGAGTCCAGATGCCATCATGGTGACGGGTATTACACCGCAAGATACGCAGCGCGATGGCCTGACAGAAGCCGAGTTTGCCAAGTTCTTGATGAGCGACGTATTTACTGAAGAGTCGGTGACGGTCGGGTTCAATAATGTCCGTTTTGACGATGAATTTATCCGCCATCTATTATGGCGTAATTTCCACGACCCGTACGAGTGGGCATGGTCAAACGGCCGATCACGTTGGGACATACTAGACGTGGTGCGTATGACGCGAGCACTTCGGCCGGAGGGCATCGAGTGGCCTGTCGATAACGACGGTCAGCCAACTAATCGCCTGGAATTGATCAGTAAGGTGAATGGCATCGAGCATACGAAAGCCCATGACGCTTTATCGGATGTTGAAGCGCTCATCGCGGTGGCAAAGCTGATCCGCGACAACCAGCGAAAACTCTTTGATTATCTTTTTACCATGCGCGACAAAAAGGCGGTGCAAAAGCTGGTCAACCTCGACGAAAAACAGCCGTTCGTCTATACCAGCGGCCGCTATGAGACCGCCTATAACAAAACGACAGTAGCTTTTCCGTTGACAGCGGCACCGAATGGTAATGTCGTCGTTTATGATCTGCGGCATGACCCGACGCCGTTCATTGATCTCTCGGTAGATGAGTTGAAGAAACGGCTTTTTGCAACATGGGAACAAAGGAAGGCAGATGACTTCGTGCCAGTGCCGCTTAAGGTATTGCAGTACAACCGCACTCCAGCAGTTGCTCCATTAGGAGTGCTCGAGGAGGCTGGAGGCTGGCAAAAGATTAGTCTTGATATTGAGACAGTTGAAGCGCACAAGAAAATTCTTCTCTCGCGGCCGGACTTTGCCGAAAAGTTGCGCAGCTTGTACGAAAAATCACGTGATTATCCGCCAAGTCCCGACGTTGAGGCGCAGCTTTATGATGGCTTTATTGATGGCTCCGACAAAGTACGTATCGAAGCCGTACGCAATGCTTCGCCTGAGCAGCTGGCTGACTTCCAGCCGAACTTTAGCGATGAACGGCTCAGTCCGCTGCTGCTTCACTACAAAGCACGCAGCTTTCCCGGTGTGCTCAGTGAAGATGAGGTCAAGCAGTGGGAAGCCTGGCGTGCCAGTCGCTTGCAGGCACAGCTACCGCGTTTTGCCTCGTCCTTGCAGCGATTGGCCGCGGCGACAACAGACGATAAAAAACAGTTTCTTCTACAAGAGCTGCAACTATGGGCGGAGGCGATTTTGCCGGCTGACGACGACACTACCGACAGTTCGGAGTAATTTATCCAGCTGCATAGCGAGTGATGCGAGGTGCTGACGGTTACGGTTTAGCGTTATAAAAGCAAAGAGAACTGTACTAAAAGCGGTGACTACTTGCATCGTTTCAGCAGTTAGTGTCGTAGTAAGGCCAGGTAGTTTTCCGATGAGTAGAAAGAGCAGTAGACTATTAAAAAAACCTGAGGTAATCAGTATGATAGTTGCCGAGCCGACAAGACAGCTGATGATGATAACTTTTTGCACGTCGCCACTCCTTGAACGTATAAATTTCATACGAATATACTAGGTTTGTCAAATAGATGCAAGCATAACAAGTTTACGAGGGAGCACCCGGTAGCTGGCCCATCAATACGGTCTGGGCAGAGAAGGGTAAAAAATGCTATAATAGGATGTTATGTCTGATGTAATTCGTGTGGTTGGCGCCCGAGAGCACAACCTCAAAGATATTAGTGTCGAAATTCCGCGCGACAAGCTGGTGGTTATTACTGGGTTGTCTGGCTCGGGAAAATCTTCGTTAGCTTTTGATACTATTTACGCCGAGGGGCAGCGTCGCTATGTTGAAAGTTTGTCGAGCTACGCACGCCAATTCTTAGGATTGATGGAAAAGCCGGACGTTGACCAGATCGATGGTCTCAGTCCGGCGATTTCGATCGACCAAAAATCAACCAGCCGCAATCCGCGTAGTACGGTGGCTACGGTGACAGAGATCTATGACTATCTGCGTCTGCTGTTTGCTCGTATCGGCGTACCGCACTGTCCGGTATGTGGTAAAGAAGTCTCACGACGCACGCCACAAGCGATTATCGATGAAGTTATGAAAATTGACGAAGGCGCAAAACTAATGATTCTCGCTCCGATCGTCAAAGACAAAAAGGGTGAGTTTGCTCATGTACCGGAACAGTATCGCCGGCTTGGGTTTGCCCGTGCCCGTGTCGACGGTGTCGTCTATGCACTTGATGAGTTTCCAGAGCTTGATAAAAAGTATAAGCACGACATAGAGATCGTGGTCGATCGTATTGTTATGGCTCCGGCACAGATTACGCGTATTACGCAGTCCGTCGAGCAGGCGCTCGAGATTGCCGATGGCGTCGTGGAAATCCACCACGTAGATGATGAGACCACACGCACCTTCAGTCAGCGCTACGCCTGCGTTGATCATCCAAACGAAGATATCCCGGAGCTAGAGCCGCGCTTGTTTAGCTTTAATGCCCCACACGGAGCCTGTCCGGTCTGTACCGGACTCGGCAGCCGACTGGAGGTTGATCCCGATCTGGTGTTTAACCCTAACCTGACGATTTCCGAGGGCGCGATTCGTCCGTACAACCGTGTCAATTCCGATGCGTGGTATATGAAGCGGCTCGCAAAAGTCGCCGAAGCACATGGATTTTCAGTTACGACACCAGTGAAAAACCTCACAAAAGAAGCACTCGACATGGTACTCTACGGTACCGGCAGCCAGAAATACACTGTTGATATCGGTGCTGGCCGTAGTTACCAGTCAACCTATGAAGGCGTGATCCCAAACCTGGAGCGCCGTCACAAAGAAACTGACAGCGACTTTATGCGCCGCGACATCGAGCGTTTCATGCGTGAGCGTAGATGTCATGCTTGTGGTGGCGCTCGTCTCAAACCGGTGGTACTGGCAGTAACGATTCATGAGCGTAATATCATGGATATTTGTAATCTTGGGGTCGATGAAGCGCTTGACTATTTTACAAACGGCCTGAATCTGACCGACGAAGAGCAGTTTATTGCTGCTCAAATCATGAAAGAAATCCGCGCCCGGCTCGGCTTTATGAGCAACGTCGGCCTGACGTACCTGGAGCTGTCACGCGCGGCTAATACGCTTTCTGGCGGCGAGGCGCAGCGTATTCGCTTGGCGACGCAAATTGGCTCGGGTCTTCAGGGTGTGCTGTACGTGCTCGACGAGCCATCGATCGGCCTGCATCAGCGCGATAATGACCGTCTAATCGGCACACTCAAGCACCTGCGCGATCTTGGCAATACTGTGCTGGTCGTTGAGCACGACGAAGATACGATTCGTCACGCTGACTACTTGCTTGATATCGGACCGCACGCCGGCGTACACGGTGGGGAAGTGGTAGCGTATGGCACACCCGACGAGGTCGCGGCGAATGATAAGAGTATTACGGGTCGCTACTTGAGTGGCAAAGAGTCGATCCCGATTCCTAAGAAGCGTCGAGCGATCAATAAAGATCGTAAGCTTGTCATTCGCGGCGCAGCCGAGAATAACCTAAAAGACATTGACGTGGCATTTCCGCTTGGCGTCATAACGGTCGTCAGTGGCGTCAGTGGCTCCGGTAAATCTACCTTGGTAAACGACATATTAGCGAAAGAACTTTCCGCGCGTCTGCACCGAGCTCAAACCGTGCCAGGTAAGCATGAGAATATCGAAGGCATCGACCAGCTCGACAAGGCGATCATCATCGATCAGTCAGCGATTGGCCGGACGCCGCGCTCTAACCCGGCGACCTACACGGGGGTCTTTACGCCGATTCGCGAACTGTTTGCCAGTACACCGGAAGCCAATATTCGCGGCTACAAAGCCGGCCGCTTTAGCTTTAACGTCAAGGGTGGACGCTGTGAAAACTGCCAAGGCGACGGCGTCATCAAAATCGAGATGCACTTTTTACCCGATGTCTACGTCACCTGTAGTGAATGTAAGGGTAAACGCTATAACCGCGAAGCACTCGAGATTAAGTATAAGGAAAAGACGATCGCCGATGTGCTCGCAATGACAGTCGAACAGGCCGCAGAATTTTTTGCTAACGTACCGAGTATCGCGCGTAAACTCGACACCCTCGTTGACGTGGGTCTTGGCTACATTCGTCTCGGTCAGCCAGCCACAACGTTCTCGGGCGGTGAGGCGCAACGTATCAAACTTGCTAGCGAGCTATCGCGCCGCTCCACTGGCAAAACGCTCTATATTCTCGATGAACCGACGACTGGCCTGCACTCGGCAGACGTCAAACGACTACTCACGATTCTGCAGCAACTGGTCGAGGGCGGCAACAGCATGATTATCATCGAGCACAACCTTGATGTTATCAAAACAGCTGATCATTTGATCGATATGGGTCCGGAAGGTGGTAATGGTGGCGGGCAAATCGTAGCCGAAGGCACGCCTGAAGAGGTGACGAAAACCAAGGAGTCATTTACCGGACAGTACTTACGACCGCTTTTCGCGGCCAAGTAGAATTTTGATTTCACGCATGGTGCTTGCCCAGAGTGCTTTACGGCGCTTGCCGTCTTTGAGCAAATGATAAATCATTGGTGAGATCGACAAGAAAATAATGATCAGTGCCGCGATCTCGATATTGACGCCCGCGTCGTGTAAGACCTTGCCGGCAAAATAGCCAAGGTACGTAAAACTATACGTCCAAGTAAAGGCACCAAGGATATTAAACGGCAGGAATTGGCGGTAAGTCATCTTGCTGATGCCGGCGACAATTGGTACGAAGGTGCGTACAAATGGTACGTAGCAGGCTAAGGTAATAGCGAGCGGACCGTATTTGTCGTAGAAAGCTTCGGTTCGCTCTAAGTTTTCCCGGCGAAACAGCCGAGTGTTTGGGCGGTCAAACAGTTTGCGACCGACTCTTTTACCGAATATATAGCCAGTGCTTTGGCCGAGTGATGCCGAGATGAAGAGTAAAAACGCAAAGAGGTGGATTGAGATTGGCAGTGACCCCGGTAAGATACCTTGTTGGAACAAAAACCCAGCGGTAAACAGCAGGCTGTCACCAGGGAATAAGAAGCCAAACAGCAGTCCAGACTCGGCGTAGATCACAAATAAAATGGCAAAAATACCAAGGCCGGTGATCAGGTTGAGTAAGGCTTCCATCTGCTCTATTGTACCAGCCTAAGGGTGATTTATGGTATACTAAAAGGAGTAAAAACTCCGTAAACGTATCCAGAAAGGGAGAGAGATGGGAGATAAGTTGTCACTTAGTTTAGATGAACGTACTGTCCAAGGCAAAAAAGTTGCTGGGCTACGTAAAGACGGTATTGTGCCGGCTGTTGTGTATGGTCCAGGCGTTGAGCCAGTGGCGGTGCAAATCGCAGCCAATGTCATGGAAAAGCTGTACCGACAGGCCGGTACTTATACGCCGGTTCACATTACGGTAGCCGGTAAAAAGCGGATCGCCATGATTAAAGAAGTCGATCATGACCCAGTGAAGGGAACTATCCGTCACGTATCATTCCACGCGGTGAAAGCATCCGACCCAGTGGTGGCTGAAGTGCCTATTCAACTCGATGGCGAGGGTGAGTCAGAGGCCGAAAAGAACGGCCTGATCGTCCTGCAGACAATCGACAAGATTGAAGTGCGAGCACTGCCGATGGACTTGCCGGATGCATTGCACGCTGACATTCGTGGTCTGAAAGAGCCAGGCGAGAAGTTGCTACTTAGCGACGTAACATTACCTGAGAAAGTAGAGCTTGTTGAGCACGAATCCGGTCATGGTGACGAAGACGAAGAACAGCACAGCGTAACTGAGCTGGTAATCGCTAGCGTCTGGGAGCCGAGCGCGCTGCAGGCAGCCAACGAAGCAGCGGCTGGTGATGCCGAAGACGAAAGCGAAGTCGAGTCTGAAAATGGTGAAGACACCGACCAGACCTCTCAGGCCGAGGAAACGATGCCGGGCGGAAAAGCGCAGGATGAGCCAAAGCAGTCAAACGTTGACGCCAACAAATAATAAGTAACTGTGACGTGAAATAACGGTCACGGTGTGGCCGTTATTTTATTTGAAGAGGAAAGTCATTAATAAGTTGTAACGCCGCAGCAATGGGTGGAAGGTCTGGGCAGAGAATAGTAACGTGAAGTCGTCGCCCACCCCTATTGCAAGGATCATCCTTGCAATAGGGGGTGCAGAGGGCTAGAGTAATGGTATGCCATCAAAAAACACGGTCAAACTGTTTGATGCGCCGGCATATTACCACGCGTATAATCGTGGCGTAGAAAAACGCGTTATTTTCCAGGACGACGATGATTATGCGGTGTTTATGAATATTATGAAGCGCTATCTTTATCCTGAGCCGAGCTTCGATGCCTTTGGTCGTGAATATGAACGGCTCGATGACAGTTTGCAACTGGTGGCATTTTGTCTTATGCCCAACCACTTCCATTTGCTATTCTTTCAAAATGAGCCTGACGCCATGACACGATTTATGCGCAAGCTCGCTACGACGTACAGTACCTATTTCAACCATAAATACCATCGAGAGGGACGATTGTTTCAAGGGACGTATAAGGCAATCCAGATTAAGGATGACAGCTATTTTCATCATATTACGCGGTACATACATCTCAACCCAAAAGACTATTTGGGATGGAAATGGTCAAGTCTGAGTGCCTATTTGGGGTATCGTCAAATCGGATGGATACATCCGGAGCGGCTACAAACAATGAGTTCAGATAAGTACCTTACGTACCTAGAAGATTACGTAGATTACAGGAAGTCGCTAGTAGAGATTGAAGACCGGCTCGCCAACGGCGGTCACTAGTATTGCAAGGATAATCCTTGCAATAGGGAGTGGCTAGTCTTCGATGAAGCCGCCGCTCTGGTGGCTCCACAGTTTGGCGTACGTGCCGCCCGCCTTAAGAAGCTCAGTGTGCGTGCCGTCTTCGACGATCTTGCCGTTATCAAGTACAATAATTCGATCGAGCTTGGCAATCGTCGACAGGCGGTGAGCGATGACGATAGAGGTGCGATCTTTCATCAAGTTTGAAAGAGCTTCTTGGATAAGCTTTTCGCTTTCTGAGTCGAGCGCTGAAGTCGCTTCGTCGAGGATGAGAATCGGGGCGTTCTTTAAGATTGCTCGAGCAATTGCCACTCGTTGTCGTTGGCCACCGCTGAGTTTGACGCCACGCTCGCCCACTACCGTATCAAGACCGTGAGGAAGCTTGTCGATGAATTCCTTGGCGTGTGCTTTTTTGATTGCCTGTTGAAGTTCAGTGTCTGTCGCGTGGCCATTTCCGTAGGTGATATTTTCACGCAATGTTCGGTGAAACAAATACGGGTCTTGCGGTACGTAAGCAATGTTCTCACGAAGACTGTTCTGGGTCACTTCTGCGATATTTTGCTTATTGATGGTAATTTCTCCATCTTGAATATCCATATATCGTAAGAGCAGCTGTGTAAAGGTCGACTTGCCTCCACCGCTACGTCCCACGAGGCCAATACTTTGACCGTGTGGAATGACGAGGCTTAGATTCTGAAAAACTACTTCGTTCCTTTTTGTTCCATAAGAAAAGTTAACGTTATGAAACTGAATGTCACCCTGAGTTACCTCTAAAGGCTTTGCATGAGGTATGTCGAAAACCTCGATGTCGTTAGCGAGTATCTCTGTTACTTTTGATGCATCAAGAAATGCCTGTTCGGCGGTGCGAATAATACTGTTGATATTGTACATAGCACCGGTCACACGCCCAAGATAGGTTACTGTAAAAATGAGTGCGGCTACTGATACTTGATCCTGCGTGACGAGGTAAATAGCAACGATCATGGTGATGGCCTGAAAAACGTAGAGTCCACCTTGGCGAACTTCCGCCGAGCGTTGCAAGATGTCTATTTCTTCTTTGGCTACTCCTTCTATTGCCTGACGCTCCCTGACGATAGCGGCAACTTCACGTTGCTGCGAGCTGAACATGCGGACTAATGTCTGGTTGCCGAGAACGTCCGCAATTGATCCAAATAACCTAGACTGCATCTCCTTTCGTTTATTACGGTAGGGTGAACGTTTTTGAAGTGATAAAATTGACTCTCCGATAATAAACCCAGTCAGAAGAAGGAGCGGAATTAGTAACGGAGGTGAAATAATCGCAATAATAAGTAAGCTAGTTATGAAGCTGACGACGATACTGCTGGCATTTAAAAAGAGAGTGTCCATAAGTGACAGGTAGGAGCGACTAAAAGTATTTACATCCCCCGCAAGCGAGCCGACTTTTTGATTGCTAAAAAATAAGTGACTATGGCGCAAAAGCCCATTCATTGCTCGCTCTGCGAGGCGGGTTGTCATGCGCTCCTCATGATTAAAAAAGCCGATAAATGCATAATGCTGAATAAACAAAGATAAAGCGCCGCTTACGATAATGCCGCCAACGAGCCAGAGTGGTGTGGCTAGGTCATGAGGGTCCTGGATAAGTGATTGAACAATAAATGAAATTAGGAGTGGGAGGAGAACAATGTAGAGAAAATGACTAAACGGTATTAACGTAGAAAATAACCAAACAATATGCTTTTCCTGAGCGGCCTCTTCGCGAAATATCGCGATAGTCTTTTGAACCGTTCCGCTATCTGTTCGACTAAAAAGTTTTATCCTCATGAATGTATCCTATTTTACGGTATAATGTATCTGTTATGCAAAAGATATTGCTCTACTATAAATTTACCCCGATTGCCGACCCGGAGGCCGTCAAGCTATGGCAGAAAGCATTGACGGACAGCCTGCACCTGCGCGGGCGTATCTTAGTGAGCAAGCACGGTCTCAATGGGACGGTCGGCGGCGAGATGGATGACCTGAAGAAGTACATCAAAGACACCAAGAAATTCCCAGGCTTCAAAGACATCATCTTCAAGTGGAGTGATGGTGCGCGCGAGGACTTTCCGCGTATGAGCGTAAAAACTCGGCGCGAGCTGGTTGGCTTTAAAAACTCGGATGATGAATTCACGGTTGATGAGAACGGGGTGATTGGCGGTGGTAAGCACTTGAAACCTAGTGAGGTACATGCACTAGTTGAAGAATACGGTGATGACGTAGTGTTCTTTGATGGCCGCAACGAGCACGAGGCAAAGATTGGTAAATTTAAGAATGCTATTGTGCCAAACACCAATACCTCGCGCGACTTTATTGCCGAACTTGAAAGCAGCAAGTACGACGACATCAAAGATAAGAAAGTCATCACTTATTGCACCGGCGGCATTCGCTGTGAAGTTATTTCGGCGATGATGAAGAAGCGCGGTTTCAACGATGTCTACCAGATCGACGGCGGTATCGTAAAGTACGGCGAAGCCTACGGCGACGACGGATTATGGGAAGGTGCACTGCGCGTGTTTGATGAGCGCATGACCATGAACTTTTCTGACAAAGCCAAGACGATTGGTGAGTGTACGCATTGCGGTGGTAAAACGTCGAATTTTGAAAACTGCGCGCACATGGAATGTAATGACCTTGTGCTGATTTGCGAGGACTGTAAAAAAGTCCCAGACCTTCTTTTTCACACTAAAGCGTGCAAGCAGGCTCATCAGCAAAAAATCGGCGTTATAGCGTAACTTACTTAGGCTCGTTATCGAGTGAGCGCCACAAATGTAGGCAAGCGGTGGAACGGTAGGGTGTCCAGTGTGTGGCGAATTCCTCTAGCTCCGCTCGGCCAGGAAGCTCCGAAAACTTGTATAGTTTTTGAATAGCAAGCTGTAGGCCGCGGTCGTCCGGTGCGAAGACATCGGCACGGTGCAGGGTAAAGATCAGGAACATCTGAGCGGTCCAGACACCAATACCTTTGACACGGGTGAGTTCAGAAATGACCTCGTCATCATTCAAACTATCAAGATGGTTGAAGACCGCCGAATCTTGCATAAAGTGATTAGCTAAATCCTTTAGGTATTTTGTTTTTTGAGCAGACAAGCCGATGGCCTTTGTCTGCTCGTCATCGAGCAGAGCGACTCGTTCGGGCTTTAGGTCAGTGCTTCCTTTAAAACGGGCAAAAATGCTGGCAGCGGCTTTGACAGAAATCTGCTGCGAGACGATCGAGCTCGCTAAAGCCTCGAAGTAGTCGCGCTCAGGCCGAAGGGTAATAGTATGCTGCGAGCGAATGAGAGTTCCCAATATCGGATCTTGATCGATAAGTACTTTCTCAGCATCACTAAAACTCATACCTAAAGTATAGAGTATGTACGAGATACATTCAAAAAGGGACGGGCATTTAAAAATAGTCACGCCCTTCCCTGCTTTTCATGATGCATATACGACAACAAATCTATAAAGATAAGTGGTAAAAAAGGTTGACAGGTATTTATGCTCGTAGTATCATTTAACCAAATGGTTGAATATACATATCGACTCGATGCTATCTTCAATTCACTGAGTGATCCGATTCGACGCGACATACTGGATCGTGTGGCGATGTGCGAATACTCTGTCGGCGAGCTAGTCGCCCTTTATGACGTCAGCTTTGCCGCCATATCGAAACACTTGAAAGTTCTGGAGCGCGCCCATCTCATATACAAACGAAAGGAGGGGAAAAAGCATATGGTGAGCTTGGCTCCTGACACTCTCCGATCCGCCGACGAGTATCTCGAGCAGTACCGCCAGATGTGGCAGAGCCGCTACGATAAATTAGACGCACTGATAAAGGAGGAATAGCAAATGACAGACGTAAAAGTAACCAAGGATCTCGAAAATAAAACCCTTATCATTGAATATGTGGCAAATGGATCGAAGGCGAAAGTCTGGAAGGCTTACGCCGATAAAGATTGGTTTGAAAAATGGTGGGGGCCGGAAGGCTGGGTGACCAGCGTAAAAGAGTTTAACTTTATACCGGGTGGCCGCGTGCATTATGGTATGAAGTGTGTCGATGAGAACCAAGGCGAATGGTTTGGCCAAACCTCATGGGGTGTAATGGAGATTCAGACGATCGACGAAGGCAGTAGCTTTAGCTACGTCGACTACTTCTCCGATGAAGCTGGCGTACTGAATACAGGCATGCCGGTGCAAACGGTACGCAACGAATTCACCCAGGAAGGCAATGCGACACGTATTGTTAGTCGTTGTATCGCTGAAAGTGCCGAGCAGATCGAAGAACTTGTCAAGATGGGTATGATCGAAGGCTTCTCGAGCCAGCTCAACCGACTCGACGCATTACTGGCACAATAGAACGCGTGAGGTAGGCTGTATAATAAATCTATGGCACTAGAGAAAAAAGACTTCGGTGGTCTAGGTACGATGGCGGCTATCTATGAGGCCATCGTGAACGACCCAATGAACGCCGATATGAGTGCGAAAGGTTATGCGCCGGTTTATACAGCTGGCGTAAAGGCAAAGATTGTTATCGTCGGACAGGCACCGGGTAGTAAGGCACAGGCGACGATGAAACCTTGGAATGACGCCAGCGGTGTACTGCTGCGTAAATGGCTGGGTGTAAGTGACGAGCAGTTTTATGACCCAGATATTATTGCGCTAGTTCCGATGGATTTTTATTATCCGGGAAAAGGTCGGCACGGTGACTTGCCGCCACGGAAAGGTTTTGCCGAAAAGTGGCATCCGTGGCTATTTAAGCTGATGCCGGAAGCGCGGCTGATTATCTTGATCGGGGCGTACTCACAGAAATATTACCTCGGCAAAACCGCCAAACTGAACTTGACCGAAACGGTTCGTGCCTACGAGGAGTTCTTACCGACTTATTTTCCACTGGTACACCCAAGTCCGCTGAACTTCCGTTGGCGGACAAAGAACCCATGGTTTGAAGAAGAAGTAGTGCCACAACTGGCATATCGGGTTCACGGTGTACTTGAGCTGTAAGTAGCTTGCTATACTAGAGGTAGGTAATAGAGGAGGAAACATGACAAAGTTTCAGATCAAGCGCGTCTATGACGACCCAAACGAGGCCGACGGCTATCGGGTGTTGGTTGATCGGCTCTGGCCGCGTGGCATGAAGAAGGAAGACGCTACCCTCGATGAGTGGAATAAAGATGTGGCGCCGTCCTCAGAGCTACGAACCTGGTTTGGCCACAAGCCGGAACGTTTTAGAGAATTTGCGTCGCGCTACGAAAAAGAGCTTACTGCTAATCCCGCGGTTGACGAATTTCGCCGTCGGACGAAAGATAAAAAGATCATTACACTGCTTTATGGTGCCAAAGACACCGAATCTAACCAAGCGGCGGTGCTGCAGAAATTTCTCACTTCTCGCTAATAAATAATAAAAAACCCGCCGCGATCGCGGCGGGTTTTTTATTAGAACGTCTGGGCGATGACCCAGATAGCCGCGGCCGTTTCGATAAAGAAAAGGCCGAGTCCGACTGGGCTTCCCCAGCTGAACCAGCTCCCCCACGCGCGCCAGTTTTTGTGCGTGCGTTCGTACCACTCGACACCGAGCTGGTCTTGCTCCTCTTTTGTCATTTTCGACATGATGAGACTCCTATTATAGTTAATAAAAGTCCCTGAGACTAGTGGTAATGCCGGTGACGAGTTGTTCCTTCAGGGTAGGCCTCGTGCTTGGTGCGGACTTATATACTACGAGTAGTATACTATATCTTCCGGAAAAATGAACCGATACGAACCAGCGGGTTAACTACGCTGACCCTTCAGTGGATGTTCATGGTTTGTGGGTCGCCGCCTTGGCGGTTATCCCCGTCGAGGGTAGCAATCAGTGCATGGTCGGCTTCATCGAGAGTAAAGTCAAAGATTTCACTATTTTCTTTGATGCGTTGCTTGTGAACTGATTTTGGAATAACAATCAGGTCGTTTTCAATATGCCACCTTAGGGCGATCTGGGCTGGTGTCTTGCCATGCTTGGTTGCGATCGATCTGATAGCTTCGGTCTGCAAGACGGCGTTACGGCTACGGCTACCGCCGAGTGGGCTCCATGACTCGACAGCGATACCATGCTGCGTACAAAAGTCGCGTAGCGGCTTCTGCTGAAAATCGGGGTGGATCTCAATTTGGTTGACGGCGGGTACGATCGTCCCGTGCTCCATGAGATCGCCAAGGTGTGTCTCGTCGAAGTTGCTGACGCCGATGGCGCGGATCTTGCCGGCCTTATGTAATTCCTCGAACGCTCGCCAGGTATCGTTGTAGCGCTTGATCTTTGGCATTTGCCAGTGGATGAGGTAGAGGTCGATGTAGTCAAGTCCGAGCCGCTTGAGACTGGCAACGAAAGCGTGCAAGGTCTGTTCATAGCCTTGGTCAGAGTTCCAAAGCTTGGTCGTGATGAAAAGTTCGTCGCGCGGTACGCTGGACTTTGCGATCCCCCGCCCAATGCCAGTTTCATTTCCGTAGACGGCCGCGGTATCAATCAGACGATAGCCAGCATCGATAGCTACCGATACGGCGTGCTCGGCCTCGGCATCACTAGCTTGCCAGACTCCAAGCCCTAGCTGTGGGATGGTGACGTCGTTATTTAAGGTGATTGTCGGTATATTCATAAAGCCTCCTTCTCCCTCTATTATACGCTTGATTGGTTGGTGGCCTTTTTGCCGGTAATGAAAACGAGTTTTTCGATCTCGCTTCCCGAGTAGACTATAATTGTAGGAGTGAACACAGCGCTCGAAACCAAACTAAAAGACTTGCCACGCTCGCCCGGCGTGTACTTTCACAAGTCCCGTAGTGGTGAAATAATTTATGTTGGCAAGGCAGCGGTGCTGAAAAACCGTGTCCGTCAGTATTTTCAAAGTACGCGTCTGAAAGATGCAAAAACCGTTGCGTTGGTGGCGGAAATCTACGATACCGACTGGTTGGAAACGGAAAGCGAGATCGACGCACTATTTCTCGAAAGCGAGATGGTCAAGCGCTACAAGCCGCGCTACAATGTGCTGCTGCGTGACGACAAAAGCCAGATGTTCGTTCGTATCGACATGAAAAGCGATTGGCCGTACGTCTGCTTTACGCGCAACCCGGCGGATGACGGAGCGGAGTATTTCGGACCGTTCTATAACGGCTATGCGCTGAAAAAAGCGCTCAGATACTTACGTAAGGTCTTTCCCTATTACACGCGTGAGCCAGGCAAGCAAACGTCGCGGCTCGATGAAGATCTTGGCCTAAGCCCGCGCCGAGCTGACGGACCAGAGGCGTACAAACAAAATCTTCGCAAGCTGATCAGCTATATAAAAGGCAACCGTATCGCCTTAGCTCGTGAGCTAGAGCAGGAAATGAAACAGGCGGCGAAGGCACACGATTTTGAAAAGGCGGCTTTGCTCCGGAACCGACTAAGTGCTATGCGCGAGCTGCAGCGACGCGTCATGTTTGGTGATCGGGAGTTTCTTGATATCTCCAAAGATCGCGCGCTTGCTGACCTAGCCGAGCTGCTGAGTCTGCCGAACGTGCCACGACGGATCGAAGGCTATGATATTTCTCATATGGGTGGCACTAATGTCGTGGCGAGCATGGTAGTGTTTACCAATGGTGTCAGCGACCGAGCACAGTATCGCAAGTTCAAAACGAAAATCGAGCAAAACAATGATGTCGGTAACATGCACGAGACGCTGCTGCGGCGTTTCTCTGAAAAGAACATTAAGAGTTGGGGCATGCCAGAGCTAGTGTTGATCGATGGCGGCAAGGCGCAGCTCGACGCGGCACTGGCGGCGATGAGCGAGCGGGGCGTGGCTGTGCCGACCGTCAGCATCGCTAAACGTGAAGAAGAGATTATTATTCACACTACTCGTTCGCATATCTCTCTTGATAGATTGGCCGGCCTAGAAGCAAATCCTATATCCGGTGTAGGGGTATACAGGGAAAAAGAATACGTGATAGTTAACCTCCACGTCGGTAAACGTAATGCCGGGTCACATTCACGGAACTTAGGTGCTGGCACAACGCTAAGCCCCTACGGTGATGTCGTCAAACTATTTCAGCGTATTCGAGACGAATCACATCGTTTTGCTATCTCGTATCACACCGTCTTGAAGCGTAAGCGTCAGACCGAAAATATGCTCGAAGAAATCCCCGGTATCGGTCCGGCTACAAGAAGGAGGCTTATTAAAACATTCGGTAGTATGCGTGGCGTCAGTAGAGCGACTGAGGCAGAGCTGGTGCAGGCGGTTGGTAAACAAAAAGCACTGCAGATAAAAAAGTTTTCCACGTCTGTATAAAATGCTATAGTTATGAACATGAAGTGGGCACGTAAAAATAGATATTTCAACGTTGCGTTTACGATTGTCGAACTTATGATCGTGGTTGCTGTCGTGGCTATATTAGCAGGTATTACCGTTGTAGGTTATGGATCCTGGCAGACACGACTAGCGCAAAGCTCGGTACAGGCCGACCTAAAGTCAGCCGCTGCAGCGCTGGAGCAAGCAAAAAACTTTGGCAGCGGCTATCCGTTCGCCGTGCCGTCAAGTTTTAAGAGTGGCGACAGTGTGGCGATTGCTGGTGGCGGCAGTAGCGACGGCAGTTCGTTTTGCCTGCAAGGTGGCAGTACAAAAGTTGCGGACGTGACATATTATCTCGATGGTATCAATCAGTCACCGCAAGCTGGCAGTTGCCCAACGCAAGGGCTGGTCGGCTGGTGGCCGCTCAATGGCAACGGTAATGATACCAGCGGTGGTGGACACGACGGACTCGTGGTAAATGCATCACCCACTACTGACAAGAACGGCAGCACAAACCAGGCGTATGCCTTCAACGGCAGCAATACCTATATACAGGTTCCGACGATAAGTATTGCAACTACTATCACGACATCGGCGTGGGTATACAGTGCTAACTTTTCTCAGCTTGGTTTTGTGATCGGAAAAAATCCAGTTAACCAAATGTGGGAAATATTCTTTTCTGGAACCTTAATGTATTGGCGAGGCGGCGCTCCGTACAATAACAATACGGTATGTACTATTCCTTCAGCGAATAACTGGCACCATATTGTCGGGCTGCAGGACGGCGCAAATACAGCCCTCTACATCGACGGGATAAAGTGTGATTCCGATACAGGAAGTACGGCAATCGGTAATGGAACTGGCACGATAGACATCGGACGGTTCGCCAGCTCTTATTATTTTAATGGGAAAATCGACGATGTTCGTCTCTATAGTAGAGCGCTATCGGACGCTGAGGTTCAAGCTGTATACAATGCGGGTCCGCAATAGCGGATTATGGTGATTCGCTTGATATAATAGACAGCAAATGAAATCTATTTTTTTTACGCGTAATCGGAGTAGTTTAATACAGGGATTGGGTGGCGGGCTTATTGTCTTGTCGGCCTATAATCGCACACAGCGCCGTAGCGACATGGCAGCGGCTTTTTCGCAGGAGCCGAATTTTTGGTATCTGACCGGGATCGATGAGCCGGATTGGCTGGTGATTATCGACGGCACCGAAAGGAAAAGCTGGCTCGTGATGCCGGAAACTGATGAAGTGCACCAAGTGTTCGAAGGCGGCCTTAGTGCAGATGAAGCGGCCGAACAAAGTGGTATATCAACGATCATTGCGGCAAAGGATTTCGACCCATTGCTTCGCCAGCTACGGCGCAAGCACGCTGCTGTCTATACAGTTGGGCCGCCACCAGAAGCACGGTATTTCAATTTTGTCCTCAATCCTAGCCTTAAGAAAAACCAGCAGAAACTAGAGCGGATTTTTGATGACGTGATCGACTGTCGTAAAGACCTTGCAAAAATGCGCGCCATCAAGCAGCCGGAGGAAATCAAGGCCATACAACGAGCTATTAATGTAACGACCGCGGCGTTTGAATCGATACGGCATGATATCGAAAGCTACCGGTATGAATACGAGATCGAAGCTGACTTTACTCATGCTTTCCGTCGAAGTGGGATGACCGGACATGCCTACGAGCCGATTGTGGCAGCGGGTAAAAATGCCTGTACATTGCACTACATTGCCAACAGTGGCTCAATCAAAAAGAACGCGCTGATACTGATGGATATTGGTGCGGAAGCCGGTGGCTACGCAGCTGATATTACGCGTACGATCCAGAAGGGTACGGCCTCGAAACGACAACTGGCTGTTCACCGGGCGGTTGAGGAGGCGCAGCGCCGAATCATTGCTCTTCTCGAACCGGAGCTAAACGTTGAAGAGTATCAGCGCCAAGTTGATGAAGTCATGAATGAAGCGTTAAAACAACTCGATCTTTATAATGGCGAAGAAAGTATTCGGCGCTACATGCCGCACGCCGTCAGTCATGGACTTGGTATCGACGTGCACGATAGCCTCGGGGGGACTCGCTATCTCAAGTCGGGGATGGTACTAACAGTCGAGCCAGGCATCTATATTCCTGAAGAGGGAATTGGCGTGCGCATCGAAGACGGCATCTTAATAACGGAGAGCGGCCACCGTAATTTGAGTCAGCGCTTATCGACAAGCCCGTAGGGAAACGCTATACTAGAGGTAAACGATATGAGAAAACAATTTACGGTCTTTTTGCTCCGCTGGCTGCTGAACTCATTTGGCCTCTGGGTTGCGGTGCGTGTTTTCGGCACAGGCTATGACCCGACAGCAACGATTGATGCCGGAGTAAGGGTCTTTTTGCTCGCTGGTCTAATCTTCTCGATAGTGAACAGCTTGCTTCGCCCGGTTGTTATCGTATTGTCGCTGCCAGCAATTTTATTGACGCTCGGTCTATTCACTTTCATTGTCAATGGCTTGATGGTCTATATATCGCTCGCGTTAGCCCCTGGGCTGGCCATGACGTTCTGGTACTCGGTCATTACCGGGATTATCCTAAGTTTGATAAACTATATAGTAAGCAGCGTGCTGGAGCTGAGTCACGAACCCACGCGGAAGGAGATATAAACAACAATGGATTTTGCGATCGCATTACAATACGTTACCCTCGGCTCGGGTGTTTTGATGATTATCTGTATCCTACTGCAGCAACGCGGCGCCAGTCTCGGTGCGGGCTTCGGTAGCTCGGGTGAACTTTATACAACGCGTCGTGGGTTGGACAAAAGCTTGTTTGAAGCGACCGTTGTCCTGTCGGTCGTCTTTGTACTTTCGATTTTAGCTGGCTTATTATTGCCGTCGATTACTGGTTAAGGCAAACGAATCGTGGCAGACGAAAAAGGTAGTTGGAAACGGTTTCGGCGTCTCGGTTTTGATAGTAAAAAATTCTATCGTAGGGCTCACAAGGCAGAGACGACAACGACGCGTCATGCGCACCGTTTCGTCCTCAATAAGCTTGACTCACTTCGTAATGCTAAACAGCATATTATCCTCTGGCTTGTCATCGTCGGCGTTTTGATTGCAGCGGTGGCACTGCAGATGATCTGGTATCAACAGGCTTATCGAACGATGGCATGGAAAGATGGCGGTACGTTTGCTGAGGCTTCGATCGGTCCGATTGATACACTTAATCCGCTCTATGCTTCGACGAACGCCGAGTTATCGGCAAGTCGGTTGATTTTCTCGTCGTTGTACCGGTATGACGATACGGGTCATCTCGCTCCCGATCTGGCAACTTCGATGACAAGCAGCAAGGACGGCAAGCAGTACACCTTACAGCTCCGTCACGACGCTTACTGGGGTGACAATGTGAAAATAACAGCCGATGATATCGTTTTCACTGTCAATCTAATGAAATCACCTGAAGCGCAGTCAGTGATGTACCGAAGCGGCAGTTGGGATAATGTGGGCGTAAAAGCCCTCGATGAATATACCGTGCAATTTACTTTGCCCGCACCGACTGCACCCTTCCCTCATGCACTCACTTTTGCCGTCTTGCCACAGCACGTGCTGGAGGATGTCTCACCAAGTATGCTACGACAGAACACATTTAGTATTGCACCTGTCGGCAGTGGACCATTCACACTGAAATTGCTCCAATTATCCCCCGATCGGAAGCACAAGATCGTTAACTTATCGGCATCGGATCACTACTATGGGGGAAAGCCGAAACTCTCCCGCTTCGAGCTGCACGCCTACAAAAACCAGGATGATATGGTACGTGCCCTGCGTACTGGTGAAGTAAATGCCGCGAGTGACATCGATGCTTCGGCTGTATCATTGCCAAAAGGTATCACGGTTGTTGATACACCGATCAACAGCGGGGTCTACAGCCTTTTTAATACGACGACAGGATCATTAAAAGATAAGCAGGTACGCCTGGCGCTTCAGGTTGGTACTGATGTGAACAGGGTTCGTGAAGCAATCGGCTACCCAGTACCTGCGCTTTATCTGCCATTTGTAAATGGGCAACTAAGCGGCAAAGGTATCCCCGCCCCACCGCGTCATAATATCGGGGAAGCCGAAAAGCTACTGACAAAGGCGGGGTGGACGTTGCCAAAAGGCGCTCAGGTGCGAGTGAACAAAAAAAAGCAGCCACTTACCCTCCAGGTTGTAACGGTAAAAGATAGCGTTTATGAAAAAGTACTCGAACGCCTGGCAGGACAATGGCGTAAGCTTGGAATCGACGTAAAGACGACTGTCAAAGATCCCGAGAGTCCAACGGAGGATTTTGTGCAGGCGGTCCTGCAGCCGCGCGCCTATGACGTTTTGCTCTACGAGCGGGTAATCGGTGCCGATCCAGATGTCTATGTTTACTGGCACTCTTCGCAGGCGACCAGCGTGGGGTACAACTTCTCGAATTACAAGAGTGAGATCGGCGACGATATTTTATCGAGTGCTCGCAGTACTAACGATACACAGCTGCGAAATGAAAAATACAAAGCTTTTGCCAGACAATGGCTAAAAGACGCGCCAGCCTTAGGGCTTTATCAGTCGGTCATGCGCTACGCCTATCGCCCTAGTGTGCAGCCGGTTTTGTCCTCGACGGGACTACCGTCGTCGCCCGAACGGTTCAGTGATATTTTATACTGGTCGGCCGTGCGTACTCCAGTTTACAAAACACCCTAGTTCGAGCTATAATAGCCGAAGTCCTTATGCGCGAGTGGCGGCTACGTGAAACGTAAATCAATCGTAGACGCGGGCGCGGGAAAGTCCGAGATGGCGCTAAGCTGCCATGTACTTTACAGTTAATAATATGCGCGAGTGGCGGAATTGGTAGACGCGTCAGCTTGAGGGGCTGGTGAGCATTGCGCTCGTGGAGGTTCAAGTCCTCTCTCGCGCACCAGAATAATATGCCGACCTTTTGGTCGGCTTGTTGTTTATTTAAGGTTTGACGATGCAAGATTAGCTTTGTCGGTATGAATGATCGTCGCTTCGATCGTAAGATCATATATTTTATTCAGTTGCTCAAGGCTACGCTCGATCTCTTCATCCGTCTGGTCGGAACGCATGCCGATGGCGAACGTGTTCGTCTTCAGCAGGAGCTGAATATCCGGCCAGTCCTTAAGCCCGAGTGCAACGTCTGATCCAACCAGAAAGGTAAAGGTAGCTTGCGGGAATTGCTGTTGTAGTTCGGGAAGAGTGTCGTGTACTGTAAAGCGAGTCGACTTCAAGCTATGCACATCCAGACGGGGGTACGCACGAAGATATTCGGTAAGCTGTTTGAGCCGCATGACAAATGGCGAAACGTTTTGTTTCCCGCGTGGCGATGATTCTGGAATAAAGATTACTTTCTCCAGCTCGCACTGCTCCAGAGCAGCCAGCGCAAAAGCAAGATGCCCTTCATGGAGAGGGTCGAACGTACCAGAGTAAATACCAATTTTTTGCATACTCCTTAATTATAGTCTAACGATCTCATCCATCGAAACGGCGAGAAAATTTGCTATAATGACACTAGTGGCGCCGTGGCCGAATGGTTAGGCAGAGCTCTGCAAAAGCTCGTACAGCGGTTCGATTCCGCTCGGTGCCTCCAAGCTGCATTTAAATATTTTTATACCATTTGCTTTGTGCTGCAGTATGCTTTTTATGACAGTTCGCACAAAGAATACGACACTTCTTAATCTCATTCAGAACTTCACTCCAGGAATAACCATACTTCACAGCTTGAGATATAGAAAATGTTTTTGTCGTAGGGTCGAGGTGATCGAATTCGAGTACTCTTATATCACTTTCCCCGCACACTTCGCATGCACTTTTTTTAAGTAGAGCCAACATGTTTGTTCGGAACTCCTTTTTTACGGCCTCTCGTCGTAAACGAGCGCGCTCGCGATACAGATTACCATATTTTGCGTAGTGTGCTGCGTAAAATGTTTTTCTATGTTCCTTGTAGCATTCCTTGCAGTGAGCATGGAGACGTCCGCTTTTTTTATCTTTTACAAAAAAATCAGATTCATCCTTATTCTCGCTACACTTACTGCATGTTTTCATGAACATATTATATCACTTATAGAATTTGCAGACCTTAATTATACTATTAAAGTGAGCGCGGGTGCTGGAACTAGGTAGACAGTGCAGACTTAAAATCTGTTGGCCCAAAAGGCCGTGCGGGTTCGATCCCCGCCCCGCGCACCAAAATATATAAAATTGACAGTAGTAACACTGTCGATTTTTTTCGTCAAAAATGATATAATGCAAGCAGCAATTTAAGTAGCAAAGGGGTCTTGAAATGGTAGTATGGTGGATTATTCTGGCAGTAGTAGTTGTCTTAGCGCTGTTTGTGTGGCTTACCTACAACGGCTTGGTACAACTCAAAGTCCGCGTCGAAGAGGCGTGGAGCGATATCACCGTGCAGCTCAAACGTCGAGCTGACCTGATCCCAAATCTTGTTGAAGCAGTCAAGGGCTACGCGGCTCATGAAAAGAAGGTGTTCCAAGACGTTACCGAAGCGCGTGCCAATGTGCTTTCGGCGACAGGGAAAGGTCCAAAAGAGACGGCGGCCGCTGAAAACCAGTTTGAGGGTGCTCTAAAAAGCCTATTTGCCGTTTCGGAAGCCTACCCACAGCTTCGTGCCAGTGAAAACTTCCAGAAGCTGCAGGAAGAACTGGTGGACACCGAAGACAAAATCCAAGCAGCTCGCCGCTTTTACAACGGTGGCACACGTGACCTCAACACTCGTATTCAGCAGTTTCCTTCCAATGTGATTGCTGGTATGTTTGGTTTCAAACAACGTGAGTTCTTTGAAGTTGAGGACATGGCAAGCGTTGAAAAACCAGTCGACGTAAAATTCTAACCATTATTTTTGTAGAGGGTATTCGCGGGCCTTATGTATAACGCTATTGCTGCTAACAAACGAAATACGGTGTTTATCATGCTGGTCTTCATCGTGATTGTCACTGGCCTGGGGTATGTATTTTCTCAGGTCTACGGCAGTACGGGAATTTTCTGGGGTACATTGGTTGGTGCCAGCGTGTATGCGCTCATTCAGTACTTTGCGGCAGCGAAACTAGCGCTGGCTGTCAACGGAGCTCATGAGATAGCAAAGCGTGATAACCCAAAGCTGTATCGTATCGTTGAAAACCTGTCGATCACCAATGGCATGCCGATGCCAAAGGTCTATCTGATCGATGATCCGGCTCCGAACGCTTTTGCAACCGGACGTGATCCGAAGCATGCTTATGTTGCGGCTACGACTGGTATCGTCGAGCTGATGAGCGACCGGGAACTTGAAGCGGTCATGGCGCACGAGATGGGACACGTCAAGAATTTTGACATTCGTGTCATGATGATTGTTTTTGGACTTGTCAGTGCAATCGGGCTACTGGCTGATATCTTCCTTCGCATGTTGTGGTTTAGCGACAGTCGTGATCGTAATTCGTCGCCAATATTTCTGGTGATTGGCATCGTGGCTGCTATTGTAGCGCCGATCATTGCTATGCTTGTCCAGTTTGCGATCTCCCGGCAACGTGAATATCTAGCCGATGCTACTGGTGCCATGACGACACGGGATCCAGAGGCGCTAGCGACGGCACTTGAAAAGATCGGCCAGGTTGGGTCGGGACTGAAGCGACAAAACAGTTCATCGGCACATCTGTTTTTTGCGAACCCACTGAAGGGTGCGAGTCTCGCAAAACTATTTAGTACACATCCGCCGATTGAAGACCGTGTAAAACGTCTCCGGGAAATGACCGGTAAGTTCTAGCGCTATGTCGGACCGTAGCGCTGCCTCCACAAAGAAAAGGCCTGTCGTCAAGAAGAAGCTAAGCCGCTCGCAGCGCTGGTACAAGGTTTTCCTGCGCCCTTACGAGAAGCTACACCGTCGTATCGGCACTTTCCTGGTGCGTCGGCCACACCGTAGTTTTCGGCGAACTCGTCGGCGAGATTATGTCCGCTCATTCGCGTTGCCGGGCTATTTTGCATTTACTATCGAGGTTTGGCGGCTGCTCTGGCGTTACAAAAAACTATTTGGCCTATTGGTACTATTTTATGCCGTGATTTCTGGTGTCTTCGTCGGCATCTCATTGCAATCAACCTACGCCGAGATGAGCGACCTGCTTCAGCAGACCGGCGCCGATATTTTGACGGGCGCATGGGGGGAGATAGGCAAGGCGAGCCTGCTGCTAATCTCTGCGATTGGCGGTAGTTTCGCGCCGCAGCTCACCGATGCCCAGCAAGTCTACAGTGTGTTAATCGTGCTAGTGACGTGGCTGACAACGGTATGGCTGATCCGGGCTATCTTGAGCGGCCATACGCCGAGGCTAAGAGAAGGTATTTATAATAGCGGTTCGCCGATCGTGCCGACATTTTTAGTGCTCGTACTGCTGTTTTTCCAGCTCGCCCCCTTTGCCTTGGCGGCGCTCGGTGTCAGCGTGGCCTTCGCCACAGACTTCTTATCGAACGGTATTATTGGCATGATTTTCTGGCTGGTGGTTGGGCTACTTACCGTGCTATCGCTCTATTGGATTTCGGGTACGATCTTGGCGCTGATTATCGTAACGCTTCCTGGTATGTATCCGATGCAAGCGGTACGTGCGGCAGGTGACCTCGTGGTGGGGCGTCGTCTTCGCATTTTACTGCGTTTTGTGTGGCTAGCATTACTGGTTGGCATCGGCTGGATCGTCATCATGCTGCCGATTATCCTGCTCAACCATTGGCTGGTGTCGATGGCTTCGTGGCTGGATAATGTTCCGATCGTGCCGCTGGCTATTCTGGTCGTCACATCGATAGCAACGGTCTGGAGTGCTAGCTATGTCTATCTATTGTATCGAAAGGTTGTTGACGATGACGCAAAACCAGCCTAAAGAACGGATTAATCAGCTAAAAAAACTGATCAATGACTACCGCTACCATTACCATGTACTCAACGAATCGACCATGAGTGAAGCGGCCGCCGATAGTTTGAAGCACGAGCTATCACAGCTTGAGGAGGCGCACCCGGAGTTGGTTACATCCGACAGCCCGACGCAGCGTGTCGCCGGTATCGCACTCGATAAATTTCAAAAGGTGACACATCGTGTGCCGATGATATCGTTGAACGATGTCTTTAATCGCGAAGAAATCGAAGCATGGATAAAACGGATGGATAAGCTCCTGCCCGGCGCAAAGCACGAGTTCATCTGTGATATCAAGATGGATGGACTGGCATGTGCCGTGATTTATGAAGACGGCGTGCTCGTCCAGGCAGTGACGCGTGGTGATAGTCGTGTGGGTGAGGACGTAACTATGAATGTGCGCACGATTGAAAATGTTCCTTTGCGGCTTCGTGGCAATCAAAGATACGCTCATCTCTTACGCGGCCGCACAGAGATTCGCGGTGAAATCGTCATGTATAAAGACGATTTCGCTCGCCTCAACGAGAAACGTGAGAAAGCCGGGCAGCCGCTGTTTAAAAACCCTCGCAATCTGGCGGCCGGGACGATTCGTCAACTCGATCCACGACTGGTAGCCGAGCGGCCGCTGCATTTCGTCGGCTATGATATTTTGCGCGATGAGCCGGATGATGTGCCGACAAACGCGGTCGGATATGCCATGATGGCTGAGCTTGGGATTACAACCAGTGGGCAGACACGCGTCATGACGAGTGTCGATGAGATCATGGGCTATGTCGATGAACTGGATGACAAGCGGCTGGGCTTTCGCTTCAATACCGATGGCCTCGTCGTCAAGATCAATAACCGTGCCCAGTTCAACGAACTCGGTGTTGTCGGCAAGAGTCCGCGTGGCGCGATTGCCTATAAGTACCCGGCTGAAGAAACGACGACTGTTGTCGAAGACATCGTTATTTCGATTGGCCGGACCGGTGCCGCCACGCCGGTGGCGGTGTTTCAGCCAGTCAATGTCGCCGGCACGACGGTGCAGCACGCCAGTCTTCACAACGCCGATGAAATTGCTCGGAAAGATATACGCGTTGGTGACACGGTGATTATTTTCAAGGCGGGCGATATCATACCGCAGGTCGAGCGAGTACTTTCGGAGCTTCGACCAAAAGGCACCAAGCCGTTTGATTATCCAGCGGAACTAAAGCGCCAGTATCCGGAGCTCGAGTTTGAAAGGCCGGAAGGTGAAGCGGTCTACCGTGTGAAAGGTGCAACTGGTCCGCTGCTTTTAAAGCGTGCCTTGCAGCATTTTGCGTCTAAAGGTGCACTCGATATTGACACGCTCGGCGAAAAAAATGTTGAAGCGTTGGTTGATGCTGGTTTAGTGCACGATTTAGCTGATATTTATGAATTACAGAAAGATGACTTACTGAAACTCGAACGCTTTGCCGAGATTTCTGCCCTGAAGCTGATCGATGGGATTGCTGATAAAAAGCAGCCGCCGCTGGAGCGTTTCGTCTACGGGCTCGGTATCCGTCACGTTGGCATTCAGACAGCGATTGACTTGGTGAATACGTTTGGCAATCTTGATAAGCTGGCACATGCGACTATCGATGAGCTGAGAAATGTCGATGGCGTTGGTGACGTGGTAGCTGAAAGCATCGCCGCCTGGTTTGCAGACGAAGACAACCTCGCTCTGCTCGACAAGTTTAAAAAGCTCGGTGTTAAGCCGCAGTTTGAAAAGAAAACGGGCAAACTGGAAGGCAAAAGTTTTGTCATTACCGGTACGCTAGAATCAATGAGCCGCGATGAGGCCGCTGAAAAAATTCGTGCGCTTGGCGGTACTTTCCAGAGCTCGGTGGCCAAAGACACGACCTACCTCGTCGCTGGTGGCAAAGTAGGAGCATCGAAATTGAAAAATGCTGAGAGCTACGGAACGAAGATTATTAATGAAAAAGAACTGGTGGAACTACTATGAGTAGAGTTAAGGTTGTCACTTTCGTGCCAATAGAGAGTGCCGACAAGGTGCGCCGCGCATTAGGCGTGGCGGGTGCCGGTAAGATCGGTGAATATAGCTTCTGTAGTTACTCCGTGGTTGGCAAGGGAAGGTTTGTGCCAGGTGCGAACGCAAGTCCGCACATTGGCGAGCCCGGCAAGTCGGAGGTGGTCGAAGAAGAGCGTATCGAAGTCGTCTGTGAGCGTGAAGATGCAAAGAATGTGATTGCTGCTATGAAAGAAACTCACCCTTACGAAGAAGTCGCGTTTGATATCTATCCGCTATTCGATGAAGAGGATCTGTAGTATGCCGATATTCCAGTTCAACAAACTAATCCGCGACAAACTTCCAGAAATGTATGGTTCGCTGCATCAACGTATTATGTCGCGTCAGCTTAGTGAGATAGCGTTGCTTGGAGCACTGCTCGATAAAGACGATGAGGAGACGGGGGAACTACGCGCAGCTATTGGTGATAGGGTAAAAATGACCGATGAGCTGGCCGATAAACGACAGATTGCGCTCGACTTTGCGGCGATTGCCGGTATCTCAGAGGAAGAAATCGAGAGTCGCCGCCTCGAAAAGCTGGAGGAAAAAGGCGGCTTCTCGAGCGGGATATTTGTTGAGAAAATTATGCTTGAGCAGGGTGATGAATGGATAAATTACTATCGTGGTGAACCGAACAAGTACCCTGAGTTAAGTGACGAGGAAGATGTATGAGTGACGCTGAGCCGAAAGTTATTCAAAAAGGAACCTATCGTCATAGTAAAACGGGAAACCTCTATGAAGTGATCGGCGTTGCGCTGCACAGTGAAACATCGGAGCAGCTGGTGGTGTATCGGCCGCTCTACGATACGAAATATGAATTGTTTGTTCGCCCATACGATATGTTTACCCAAGCCGTTGAGCTGAATGGAGAAACGAGGCCACGCTTTGAATACGTGGTTGAGGCGGGTGTACAATAATCCTATGAACAGTGGCATTGTCGGACGGAAGCTAGTCGTTGAAAAAAATGGCAATAAGATCTTAAAAGCGATTAATTTTAATGTTAAACCAGGCAGGTTAGTTGGTTTAATCGGTCCGAGTGGTGCCGGCAAAACCACGATGATGCGCGCGATTGTCGGCATACAGATCCCAACTTCCGGCAGTCTGGCCATTGACGATCTAGCGGCAGGAAGCTCTGAGCTACGTGGACGCATAGGTTATGTACCCCAGAGTTCATCGGTATACGAAGACCTGACCGTGTACCAGAATCTTGCTTATTTCGCGTCACTTATCAATGCGTCTCGTGCGGCGATTGATACAGTCATCAAGCATGTGGATCTCACTGGGCAACGTAATCAAGTCGCGGCGACATTATCGGGCGGTCAACGTGCGCGGGTTAGCTTAGCGATAGCCCTGCTTGGCGAACCCGATATTTTGGTGCTTGATGAGCCGACAGTCGGACTTGATCCGGTCTTGCGCCATAGCCTGTGGCAACTGTTTCGTAGGTTTGCGCATAGCGGTAAGACGATATTGATCTCGAGTCATGTTATGGATGAGGCTGATCGCTGCGATGACGTTATTCTGGTGCGAGACGGCAAGCTGCTGTGGACTGAGGCGCGTGAAGAGCTATTACGACACACCAAAACACGCTCGACTGAGGCGGCATTTTTGAAACTGGTGGAGGCTGCTTAATGTTCTACCATTTAAAAGCTATCCTCGCTACCGCCTATCGCATCTTGCGGCAGCTGTCACATGATCATCGCTCGGTGGCCTTAATATTTCTTGTACCAGTGGTTCTGATGAGCCTACTGTACTGGCTATTTAGCGATAATCCGACCGTTTTTGACCATATCGCGCCGGCCTTGCTTGGATTATTTCCATTCACCATCATGTTTTTAGTAACGAGTATCACCACACTGCGCGAGCGCACGAGTGGCACACTGGAGCGGGTGCTGGTAACCCCCGTTGCAAAGCTCGATATTATCGTCGGCTATACGATTGCCTTCGGCGTGCTGGCAATTGCGCAGTCGCTCGTCGCCAGTGCGGTAGCAATTTGGCTGCTTGGTATGGACGTGGCCGGGCCAGAATGGTTCGTAGTTTTGGTAGCACTAGCCGATGCTGTGATGGGAGTAACGCTTGGACTATTTGTCAGCGCTTTTGCTCGTACCGAATTCCAGGCTGTACAATTTATGCCGGCACTCATCTTCCCACAGTTCCTCGTTTGTGGCTTGCTATTACCGCTTAGTCAGATGCCGGATCTACTGGAGAAAATCGCCTACTGGTTACCGCTGACATATGCCGTCGATGCGCTCAACCGTGTCGCAGTCGAGGCTGATTTATCCAACGAAGCCTGGCGGGACGTCTGGATGGTCTTCGCTTTTGTAGTCGGTACAGTTGTGCTGGGCTCGCTGACACTGCGCCGCCGGACGAAATAACTTACGATTTTGGAATATTGCCGTTCTTGTCGAGCCATTCGATAAGCTGTTCATAATACGGTGAAACATAGTCGGAAACTCGGATGCTTTTCTTATGTTCGCGTTCCATTTCAAGTGTGACATTATATTTATGCCACCAAACTTGCTTTTGGCCGATATCAATCATGATAACAGGTAGAAGCTTGTCAACGGCTTTGACGAACTTTGCCTCCTCGTTTGCTTTATCCATGTAGTCTTTCGCATGCTCAACTAACTCAGGAAAGTCGTGCCAGTCTTTGGAGATTTGCTCGAGTGCTGCACGTTCACGCTCTTCTTTTGACGCAGCTTTTTCCAGATCAAAGACATAAGTATCGCCGGCGTGAAGCTCAACGATGTCGTGGGCAAGAGCGTACTGGAGGATTTTGAGTAAGTCGAGCTCTGGGGCGATTTTTGGTTGCAAATACCAACAAGTAAGCGCGAGACCGAAGCTGTGCTCGACGTCGTTTTCCGGTCGGCCATTGTCGGCGAGGTGCGGTACGCGCTCGACTTTGGCAAAATCGGCGATGAGCTGCTGCAGCTCGGCGAGCCGGTCTATCGATGGATAATTGGACATGATATCAAGTATATCAATACTCGGCCGTATTGATATAACACGTCGTTGTTGTACAAAAGCGAACCGGCTCGCTTTTCGCTCGTTTCCTAGTGTTATACTAAACAACATGGTAAAACCCGTATTCGTCACCGGCAATCCGAATAAAACTACTTATTTCTCTAAACTCATTGGTATTGAATTTGACCATCACAAACTGGATCTTGGTGAGATCCAGTCGACCGATTTACGAAAAATCACCGAGGATAAAGCTCGTCGTGCATATGACATCTTACGGCGGCCGATTTTAGTGGAGGATGTCGGGTTGTTCTTTAATGCTCTCGGCAATTTACCAGGTCCATTTATCAAATTTTTTGTTGAAGAGAGAGAAGGACTTGAGAAGCTTTGCCGTATGCTGGATGGATTTTCGAATAGACGAGCACATACGGTCGTCATGACGACATACTTTGACGGTGAGACGTTCACACATTTTGAAGGCGGAGCTAGCGGTGAAATTGCTACTAGTCCGCGCGGGACGGGTGGTTACGGCTACGATGCGATATGGTGTGTCGATGGCTACGGTGGCAAAACGCGCGCAGAGCTGAACAAGGAGGACGACGGGAAAAGCTATCTTGAAGCGAGGCCGCTTGCCGTTATCCGCGAGTTCTTTATGGAGAAAATCGATGAAAAATAACGAGACAGAAAAAAGCTCACGCACGCGTCGAATAATCATCGGCGTGGCGGGCGGTATCGTGCTGCTGGCAGGCGTGGTCGCCATTCCATATCCCGGGCCGGGCTGGCTGATCGTTTTTGCCGGACTAACGATTCTGGCGCAGGAATTTACTTGGGCGCATCGGTTGAACGTTTATGCAAGAGAGCAGTATGACCGCTGGAACGATTGGATCCGTGGACAGCACTGGTCAATTCGTGTCTTGACGCTGCTTGGCACGGCACTTATCGTCGTTCTTACCCTATGGCTGCTCAACACTTATGGGCTCATTAACGAACTCTTTAATCTTGGCTTTGATTGGCTGAAGTCACCATTCGTTAAATAAAATAACCTCTCGTTTTGAGAGGTCATTTTATTGCTAGGCTGGATTACCAGCTGCGCTGACGGAATGAACCGCCGCCGTTTGAATCGCGTCGAGGACGGTCTTCTTTTGGCTTGGCAAGGCTGACATTGATCTCGCGACCGTCAAGCTCTTTACCATTCAGTTCGTCAACGGCTTTTTGGTTGTCGCTGTCGTTTTCGAATTCGACGAAACCAAAGCCCTTTGAACGACCTGAGTCGCGGTCGGTGATAACGCGTGCGCTAGCGACTGGGCCAACTGTCTCAAAAAACGCTTTGAGGCTGTCGTCAGTCGTAGAGTAGGCGAGGCTACCGATGAAAAGATTTTGCTTTTGCATATGCTTCTTTCTCTTGGTTACTAATGTGTTGCCAGATCGACCATGCAGCTTCACATTCTCTGGTGGAGAGAAAGATTCACGTATGCTTCTGAACCTATATACAGTAGCACATAATGGGATTTTATGCGAGCGTTATAAGTCGGATAAGTGCTACGATGGCGAAAAAGCAAAAAACAAGGTTCACCACCATAGGCTGATAGGATCGTCGTTTGTAGGTTATGAGAGCCAGCCCAGCCGAGCCAAAGAGCATCAGGGAGTGATACAAGATAGAATCACCCGGCATGATAGCGAGACTGAGCAGCGCATAGCCGAGGAGTACACCGCCGGCACCAAGCCAACCTACTGTTTCGTAGAGTGCGTCTATGGATTTTTTATTCGTTTGCTTCATGTAGTTTTAGTATAGCAAAGCGCTTGCGTTTTTTGCCCGAGAAGGAGATAATAAACTACAGCTGGTACGCTAACGGGGACTACGCCCTGTTGCTTAAAACAAACACAGCCGAAAACAGCACCGTGCCCCGGGTGGGCGCGTAGCAGCGAACAATATTCGTCCCTAGCGATAGGGGCGAATATTTGCTATAGTGTGGGTAAACTTTGGGGCATTGGCACAGTTGGCTAGCGCGCTTCCATGGCATGGAAGAGGTCATCGGTTCGAATCCGATATGCTCCACCAAGCGAAGAAAATGAATGCTCGTATTTAGTTTTATGAGCACCGGTAGCATATATCTTGATATATGCTCCACCACATATTCTGACTTTTCCTTATTCTTAAAACGCGCTACAATACCATCAAGCATATGGTTAAGTTTAGGCAATGGATCACTACAGGGGGGTATACGCGTGCTTTTGCTTTGCCGACCGTTCTGATCGCCGCCGTCGTGCTCTTTATCCCGCTGCTGGCAGCCTTTGCGACCGTCAGCTCCATCGATGTCGCGTTGACAAATCAGTATACCGAAAAACTCACTAAAGAAGGTAGCCAATCAGGGCTCATTATGGCGAATGCCTGCCTTCAAGCCAGCAGTAACACGCCGCAATGGACAAATGCCAAGCCACTCAAGCCGAATACCGACTGTAGCGGCAATGAAGTCGTAGCCTGTACGAACACCAGCACTGATGCTCGTTGCTTTGTGATGAAGGACGGCAACTACCGTGTGAAGTTTGAAGTTACCTTCGATACCAATAGCAGTGGTAAGCTGACTAATCTCAATTCGAAAGGGATTACTGACCAGGTACGCACCACAAGTGGGGACACCTTTTCAAGGAGCGACAGTACACTAAAAGCAGTTCCAGGGGGAGCGCAAGCCACTAACAATAATGACAAATCACTGGTTACTCGCAGTGTTGGTACCTGTGCCATCGCTGAGGGTAGACTGTATTGTTGGGGCTACGGAGTTTATGGACAAAATGGTAACGGTACAACCAACTCACTCACTACCCCAACTGCGGTCATTAGTCCATTAGCCGGTAAAACAGTTACTAAGGTATCGTCATCGAGTGATGGCGATCCAGCTAATGGCTACAACCATACCTGTGCCATCGCCGACGGTAGTCTGTACTGCTGGGGGATTGGTAATAACGGACAAGTCGGCAACGGTACCGTCACCGCTACCAATAGTACGCCGGTACTGGTAGGTGGTGCATTGGCCGGCAAGACAGTTACTGATGTCATTACTCGCAGTGTTGGTACCTGTGCCATAGCCGACGGTAGTTTGTATTGTTGGGGCTATGGAGTTTATGGGCAGAATGGTGATGGCACAACCAACCAACTCACCGCACCAACTGCGGTCATAAGTCCATTGGCCGGCAAGACCGTGACTAAGGTATCGTCATCGAGTGATGGCGATCCAGCTAATGGCTACAACCATACCTGTGCCATCGCCGACGGTAGTTTGTATTGTTGGGGACTTGGCAGCAATGGACAAATCGGCAACGGTACTGTCACCGCTACCAATAGTACGCCGGTACTGGTAGGCGGTGCACTGGCCGGCAAGACAGTTACTGATGTCATTACTCGTAACGGAGGCGTCTGCGCCGTTGCTAACAGCAGTTTGTACTGCTGGGGCTACGGAATCCATGGACAAAACGGCGATGGTACAGTTAACCAACTCACCGCACCAACTGCGGTCATAAGTCCATTGGCCGGCAAGACCGTGACGAAAGTCTCGTCCGCAACCGATAACGCGACGAGCAGCTATAACCACACGTGTGCTGCTGCTAACGGTAGCCTGTATTGTTGGGGACTTGGCGGTAATGGACAGTTAGGCAATGGCACTACGACTAGCATAAACAGTACGCCGGTTGCTACGTTGGCTGGCGAGGGACCTTGGCCGTCTAAGCCAACGACAATGGCACTGGGTACAAAACATAGCTGTTTTGCTGGTACCGACGGAAAAGCGTATTGCTGGGGAGATAATAGCCAGTACCAGCTTGGTGATGGTACAATCACTGCTCATAATGTGCCAGCTGCTGTCTTGCAGGGAGCCATACCTTCAAGTGTTACTGTGAAATCTATCAGTGGCGGCGACTACCAAAACTGCGTCATCGGCTCTGATGATAAGGGGTATTGTTGGGGAGATAATGGTAATTACCAACTGGCTGACGGGACGCAAACTGATCGCAGTTCACCGGTGGCAATTGCTCAAGGCGCTATGCCTTCGGGTGCTACACTCAAGTCGATCGTGAGCGGCAATAGCAGTGTTCATATGTGTGCAATTGCATCCGACAATAACGCCTACTGCTGGGGAAATAATGCGTTTGGGCAAATAGGCGATAACACACTAACCTCGCGTACTACACCCGTTGCTGTCGATTCTTTTTACATGCCTTCTGGCGTAACTTTCAAGGCGATCACGAACGGTGAGCGTTATAGCTGCGCGATCGGCTCCGACGACAAAGCCTACTGCTGGGGCTATAATGCTTCAGGGCAACTAGGAAACAATACAACCAGCAATCTGTCTAGACCACAGGCGATTGTACAGGGGGCTATGCCGGCAGGCGCGACGATAAAGTCTATCAGCGCTGGGGAGATTCATACGTGTGCAATAGCTTCCGACGACAAAGCCTACTGCTGGGGCGATGGCACTCTTTATCGCCTTGGAACTGGCGGCGGTAATAGCAGCATACCAGCTGCTGTCGCGCAAGGTGCTATTCCTGCGGGAGTTACGTTCAAGTCAATCAGTGCCGGGTATACGCATACCTGCGCGATCGGCTCCGACGACAAAGCCTACTGCTGGGGCTATAACGGATATGGTCAATTAGGCGACGGTACTGTTACCAATCGTAGTACGCCAGTAGCCGTATCTACGACTATGACATTTAAATCAATCTATGCTTCGCCCTCATGGTACCATACCTGCGCGATCGGCTCCGACGACAAAGCCTACTGCTGGGGTAGGAACACCGACAGTGGCCAATTAGGCGATGGCACCTCTGCAACTCGCTACGTTCCTACACTTGTAAAGTTTGGAAACTTAGCAGTGGGAGGTAGTAGTGGCGGGTCATCTTTAGGAACTTCGCTTACTTTTTACTAGGTACCTAGGTACTACTCGTGATCTGTATCGCTGTCTTCGGTCAGCGTTTTACCATCTTTGAGCGTCACCTTGTCCGAAGTGGTGAGAGTGCTTTTTGCTCCAACGAACTTGACGTTGATCGTATAGGTGCCATTAGGTAGCGCACTTGCGTCGACGTTCCAGCCGAAGCAAGGTTTGACAGGTTTAGATCCTTCTGGCTGTTTGTTTGCCTTTGAATCGTCAATTGTCAGTCGAGCTATTTTGCTCGAAAGATCCAGCACACAGTGGCCTTTGTCTTTTGAATTCAGCTTGAGGGCGATGTCGAGCATCTGCTTGCCATCTTTGGTGGAAACCGTCACCTTTTTAATCTTAATAGGTGGCTCTACGGTTTTGGTAGTTTCGGCCGGACTATCAACAGTAAACGGCCACCACCCTTGAGCACTGGCAACTGCAAGATATGCCCCTGCTCCAGCCACCACCAAAAGTAGGCCGAGGAGGGTGATAAATATGACAAGTTTCTTTTTCGATTTTCCTTCACCAGTGGGGGACACTTGGTAGTTGTTGTAGGGGGGTGTATTGTTCATGTTCATGCTTATTACTATAAACACTATCTTACTTGAGGGCAAGATGGTATACTCGTAACTGAGGAACCCTCATAGATGAGGGATATTTTTATGCAAGATTCAACACTGATTCGTAACATCGCTATTATTGCGCACGTCGACCACGGTAAGACGACGCTGGTTGATGGTCTACTGAAGCAGTCTAACACCTTCCGTCAGAACCAGGCCGAGATGAGTCAGGAACTCATTATGGACAGTGGTGACCAGGAGCATGAGCGTGGCATCACGATCACGGCCAAACAGACATCGATCTACCATGACGAGTACAAAATCAATATTATCGATACACCCGGACACGCGGACTTTTCAGGTGAAGTCGAACGGACGCTCAATATGGCCGACGGCGTGCTACTGATCGTCGACGCACAGGAAGGGCCGATGCCGCAGACGAAATTCGTGCTGTCGAAAGCGCTGGAGCTTGGGCTGAAACCAGTTGTCGTTATCAACAAGATCGACAAACCGTCGCGTCGTATTGAAGAGGTAGTCGATGAAGTCGCTGACTTATTCCTGGAACTCGCCACCGACGACAGTCAACTCCACTACCCAACGTATTATGCAATCGGTCGCGATGGCAAAGCCTGGCACGAGATGCCAGCGAATGTTGCCGAACACGCCGACCTGACGCCAATTTTTGATGCTATTGTGAATGATATCCCGGCACCACAGGTAGATGCTGACGGTGCGCTGCAACTCCTCGTGACGAGCCTGCAGTACGACTCATTTCTTGGTAAATATGCGATCGGGCGCATCACGCGGGGCAAAGCCAAGAAGAATCAGGCAGTAGTCTTGATGAAGCGTGACGGGGTGACAAAAAACGCGAAGATTGATAAATTATTTGGCTATCGAGGGCTGAATAAAGAAGAGATCGGTGAAGCGATCGCCGGCGACATCGTTGCGATTACTGGTGTTTCGGACGCACATATTGGTGAAACAATTGCCGATAGCGAAAGTCCGGAGGCCCTACCACAAATCGAAGTTGAAGCACCAACACTCAGTATGTATCTTGGCCCAAACACCAGTCCGGTGAAAGGTCGGGAAGGTGAGTTTACAACCAGTCGTCAGATTGGTGACCGTCTGAAAAAGGAACTGGAGACCAATGTCAGCTTACGGGTTGAGGATAACGGTATTGGCTTTGTCGTTTCCGGTCGGGGTGAGCTACACCTATCCGTCCTAATCGAAACGCTGCGCCGCGAAGGCTACGAGTTTGAAGTTGGTCGACCGCAAGTCGTGACGATTGAGGAAGATGGTGTTACGAAAGAGCCAGTCGAAGAGCTGACTATTGAAGTCGGTACGGAGTTTGTTGGCGCGGTCAGTCAAGAGCTCGGCACGCGTCGTGCTGAACTGACGCATCAGGACTCGACGAGTAGCGGGAGCGCACGACAGACGTATATAATTACGACGCGCGGTCTGATCGGTCTGCGTAATCAGCTACTGACGGCGACCAAGGGAACAGTGATTATGAACAGTGTCCCGCACGGCTATCAGCCGCTGGGGTCAAAACTGCAAAATACACGCGGCGGTGCATTGATTGCCTTTGAAGCTGGAACGACTACGCCGTACGCACTGCAAAATGCCGAAGATCGCGGCGAACTCTTCATTGGCCCAGCCGTAGAGGTTTACGGCGGCATGATTGTCGGGCTCTACAACCGCCAGGAAGATTTGGAAATCAATGTCTGTAAAGCGAAGCACCTTACTAATATGCGCTCAAAGAGTAGTGATGGTACCGTGCAGCTGACGCCGTATACCGAACTTAGTCTTGAGCAGTCGATCGATTTCTTGAATGATGACGAACTACTTGAAGTGACGCCAAAGAGCCTGCGCCTTCGTAAGCGTTACCTTAACCCTACCGAGCGTAAACGCGCCAGTAAAAACTAGCCTGCATCATTGCATTTCTTAACAATATTGCTTATATTTAAAGTGGTATGGCAAAAACACTAAAACAACAACGCATTAATCGTTTCCTCCCCGCCTTCACCCTTGTCGAACTCACCATCGTCGTCATCGTCATCGGCCTCCTGGCTGGCCTGGTCTCTCTCTCAGCCGCATCAATCCAAAAGAGCAGCCGCGATACTGCCCGTGACGCTAACGTCAAGATTCTCTCGACCGCTCTAGAAAAGTACTACCGTAAAAACGGTGAATACCCCTCGGTTGCCCTTATGACCAGCCAAGACGTGGCAACCCTCAAACAAAAGCTCGGTGTCGTTAGTGCCAGCACCTTCAAACTCCCCCTGGCGGACGACGCCACCAAGAACTCCATCGTCACCAGTAGTCCTAGCCCCACCCGGCTGCTCTACAGTGCCAACACCACCAACAGTACCAAAAACACCCAGTGCCAGACCAGCCTGACTGGCTACTGTGATGGCTACCAGCTCCAATACCAGAAAGAAAGCGACAACAGTATCGTCATCGCCAAAAGCCTGCACGATACCTTCACGCCAGTCGCCGGTACCGCCACCTGTGCCGCCGGTGAAACCCAAAGCGGCAATACCTGTACCAAAACCTACGCTGCTACCTACCAGAGCGGCACTTACAGCTGCCCGAGTGGTGGCACATTGAGTGGTACGACTTGTACAAATACTTACGCTGCCACCTACCACGCGGCATATTATTATTGTCACTATGGTGAGACAATGAACGGGTCGGGAAGTAGCGCAACTTGTACATATCCCGGTACTGCGCAAGTTTGTCCGAGTTCCAGTTATAGCGTCCAGAATATTGGAGGGACCAACTACTGTATGAAATCTCTGGGGACCGCCAATACTTCTTCACAGTGTCCATCGGGAACGAACTATTCTTACTTGAATACGAACGGCACATATAACTGCTATGATAGGCAGCCCACAGGAACATACTATTGGTGTAATGAATCCGGAGCCACGCTGAGTGGCAGCACGTGTACTCACCCGGCAGTGTACAGCGGGTCATACTATGACTGTCCTAGCGGCGGTAGTTTAAGCGGATCAACGTGTACAAATACCTATACCGCCACTCAATCAAGCGGCTACTACTACTGCGCTGATGGAGGGACGCTGAGCGGAACGACGTGTACCTATACTTACACCTTGCCGTGA